>JAJEQR010000150.1 GCA_020687485.1 Hominifimenecus microfluidus
GTGTGCGTTCTTTTATACACTCGTTCGAATTCGTTTGGCGACATATAGTTGCAATGGCTATGAATTCGTTTCGTATTGTAGAAAGCTTCCAGATATTCAAAAATCAACTGATATGCCTGCTTATAGTCGCGAATTTTAAAGCGATTGAGCCATTCACGTTTGATAATAGAATGAAAGGATTCAATGCATGCATTATCCCACGGAAAAGCTTTCTTCGAATAACTGCACTGCATATTTTCGGTTGCTTTTTTATATTCCTTTGCAACATATTGGCTGCCACGATCCGAATGGATAATTAATGGTTGATCGATATTTCGGCGAGCTTTGGCTTTGTTTATAGTATCAATCACGCAAGATACTTCCAGTGTTTCTGAAAGCGTCCAGGCTATGATTTTCTGGAAAATAAATCCATAACACTGGTCAGATAGACAAATCCATCTATTGTCCAGATGTAGGTAATATCCGAACACCAGACTGCATTCGGACGATCAGGATTAAATTGCTCATCAAGAATATTTTGTAATTCAGTGCTGAAATCGGAATCTTTTGTGGTGATCGTCCATGGTTTGCTCCACTGAGCACGGATTCCCATTTGGCGCATATATGTACCAACGGTTCTTTCCGAAATGACTTCACCAGTTTTTCGAAGTTCTACAGTGATTTTCGGAGCACCGTAGTTCTGCTTGGAATCATCATAAATATCCTGTATTTTTGCTTTTACAGCTTTACGACGTTTTTCTGTATCAGAAGGTACGTGGTGGAGCCATGCAAGATATCCTGAGCGAGAGACACCTAAAAATTTCAACATTCCGGAGACGGAAACCCGGCGTCCAGCCTTTTTGGCAGCTTCCGTCTTCTCAGACACTTCAAGATAAATGGCTTCCGTCATTTTCCCAGAATGTTGATTGCTTTTTTTAACACATCAAGTGCATCTTGAGCATCACGTAATTCACGTCTGAGTCGAGCAATTTCCTTCTGCTCATCAGATGCATAATTACCAGAACCACGAACAGG
>JAJEQR010000015.1 GCA_020687485.1 Hominifimenecus microfluidus
CCTCCACCCTGTGGATTTTACTCGTACAAGGTGGAAGTTACTCTTACAAAGTGGAATTAACTTTTACAATTGACCTTTTTTTGCGCTGATCGGATTACTAAGAAAATCCGGAATAACCTAAACAAATCTTAAACAATCCGTAAGGTTTATTCCTTGAAGTCCCCTCCCCTTTTTGTTACAATAGCTCTGATTAAATGTTTTAACACTAGAATCGAGGGGTATACAATATGAAATTTTTATCCAAGCTAACAGCAATCGGCCTGGCATTCAGTCTAGCTGCCGGTCTGGCCGGATGCCAGAGCAGCAATGCGGAAACCACATCCTCCGCCGCAGATACCACTTCCGCAGCAGCTTCCAGCGAAAGCATTCCGGATCTGGAAGTCACAATCCCGCTGGATGACGTCACACTCCCGGAAACCACGGCAGCGTCTGCCGAATCCGAGAACGCTTCTGAAAGCACTGCAGGCGGGGAAGGCACAACCGCTGCGAACGGCGAGGTGGATCTGAGCAAAGTAGTGGCTCTTACGTTTGATGACGGTCCGGATACAAAGGATACTTCCTCCAGCAACCGTATTCTGGATGTACTCGAGCAGTACGGATGCAAAGCTACTTTCTTCGTACAGGGACAGGCGGCACAAGACTGGCTGCCAGAACGCAACAAGGCAACTGTCAAGAGAGAAGCGGATCTCGGCATGGAGATCGGAACACACACCTATTCACATGCTGATCTGCGCAAGCTCTCGGCGGATGAAGTAGCTGAGGAACTTTCCAAAGGCGCACAGGCTATCACCGATATCACTGGTGGAGAAGTCACTCTGATGCGTCCACCTTACGGTGAAACTTCCGCAAGCACACAGAGCAGCATCCCTTACCCGATGATCCTCTGGGACGTAGACACTCTGGACTGGCAGTCCAAGGATCCCCAGAGCATCTACGATATCACCATGGATCAGATCCAGGGCGGTTCGATTGTTCTGATGCATGATACGATGAACACCACAGCCGACGCAGTAGAGATGATTGTTCCGAAGCTGATCGAAGAAGGCTATCAACTGGTTACCGTCTCCGAGCTGTTCCGTCTCTATGGTGTCGATCTTGAGCCCGGCTACTATTACTGCAATGCCAGAGAAGCCGGAACAACGGTCAGCCCCTTCAGTGGAAGCGGCCAGTAAAGTACACACCTTCAACAAAAGCATCCCGGGTGCGGCCGCATCCGGGATTAAAGAAAAAGCACAGAAATCGAACTTCTCCGGTTTCTGTGCTCTTTTCTTATCATTGTCTTGTTCTTATCTCTGTACCCATACTTCGCGGTAACGAACACCCCAGTCATATGTATCCGAATGGGAAGATACCAGAAGGTCGATGGTATTACCATATACACCAGTATCCTGAACTTCACGCTCGCCCAGTCCCTCGATCTTCACTACGGTTCCCATGGGAAGCACGGAGGTATCTGCCGCGATGGTCCAACCAGGACTCGGAGTCGCGCCGGACGCTGTCTTGCCTGCATTGCTTCCGTTGCATGTGGAGCACGGGCAGTACGCAGTAATCTTAAAGGTACCAAGGCTTACCCAGCCATCGCTGGAGCTTTCGGATGCGCTCGAAGAGCTGTCAGAAGAACTCTCAGAGCTAGAGCTGCTACTCGAACTGCTGGAAGAAGAACTTCCGGAGTTGGAACTGCTGCTCGAACTGCTGGAAGAAGAACTTTCGGAATTCGAATTGCTACTGGAGCTATTCTTCTTCGAACTGGAAGAACTGCTTCCGTTATCTTCGGAAGAAGTCTCTCTGGCTGCTGCATCAGCCTCTGCCTTCGCAACGGCCTCTGCCTGAGCCTGACGTTCTGCCGCTCTCTGATCCAGATCCGCCTGGATCTCGGTCTCAGCGCTCGTGGTAACGCCTGCGAACAGGCCATCATTCATTGCTACATAATCTGAATGAACATAACCTACTGTCTCAGATGTAAGCTGAATCTTCAGCCACTCCCCTTCCGTTGCCAGTACGGGGAACTGCATATCGTTAGACAGTGTGGTAAGAACTGTAGATTCCGAATCTGCCTTCTCGCGCACGCACAGATTGTCCGCAACGATCGTAGCAACATTCGGAGAAATCTCTCCCACCTGTGCTTCCGCGTTCTCACCGGTCAACAGATAATCACTCAAGACCCATCCGGTTACATCGCCGGAAGAGATCTCGGTCCAGTCGCCGTCGGTACCCTGTACATAAGCGCCTGCGCCCCGGTAGAGACGTCCGACCAGTTCTGCTTCCGTGCTGGCCTCCGCTCTTACGTTCAGGTACTGCTCAACATTCACAACGCCGATCTCCGGCTGCGTATCGCTACCATCTGCAGCGTTCACACCGGCTGCGAAATGCAGTGCACTCTGTACCGTATCCGCCACGACTGCTGCCGCCTCTGCCTGTGGCTCCTCTGCCTGAGAAGCAGTTATCTCTGTCAGATCCGGAAGCACACCTGCCACACCAGCGGTAGCACTGACATTGGACGCCTGAGCAAACAGACCATCCTTCACGCCGGCGGTTATCGGTTCCGCTGAAGGAACACTGTCTTCAATGGCTGCAGCAAGAACCTGCGTCACATGGCCGTGATGACCGGCTCCGGTGACCGCCTGGAAGCTGAGCATTGCGGTGATTGTGGAGTAGACAATCACACTTCGAACATTCCTCATCTTAATTAACCTCCCGATTTGTTACATAATTGTTACAGCGATAATATAGCACTATTACGAAAAAAAGTCAACCCCCTCCCACTTTCAGAACAAAACCACTAGATTTTGTGATCGATCATCCCACTTTTTTCCACAAAAAAAAATACTCTTTCGAGTATTTTTTCATATTTGTTAACTTTTTCGTCACGCCTGCTGCCGGTGCCATTCATACATTAGAAGTGCCGCAGCTACCGCTGCATTCAGAGACTCTACCCTGCCTTCCATCGGAATTCGGACATAGGTATCTGCCAGCTGCGCAGTCTCATCTGTCAGACCATTTCCCTCGTTACCGATGAGGTACGCGCTCGCCTTCGGATAACGGATATCTGTATAGTTCTCCGTACCCTTCAGATGCGCCGCATAGACCGAAAACCCGCGTTTTTTCAAGGTTTTTACACTTTCTCTAAGGTCTTCGCTCACCACATAAGGGACACGGTAGAGCGAACCCATCGTAGAACGAACCACCTTTGGATTATAACGGTCCACCGTCTGTCGGTCCGCCAGGATTCCGGCGATTCCAGCCCCCTCACCGGTACGCAGCATCGTTCCGAGATTACCGGGATCCTGGATGCCTTCGAGCACCAGAACCGGTCCTCCGGTCATAAGATCTTCCAGCATATATTTCTGCTGCTGCACTACTGCAAGAATCCCCTGCGGCGTTTTTGTATCGGACATATGCCGGAACACAACATCTGGAACCGTTTCCACCTGGAATTTATCAAAAAAATTCCTGTTTTTCTGACTTTCCAGGTAAGATTCCGACACAAATACCTTCCGACAGAGCGATTCCGGGACTTCTTCCACCATTTTTCTTCCTTCTACGACAAAAAGCCCCAGTTCACTGCGTACTTTTCCCTTTGCCTGAAGATTCACCACCTGCTTGATCTGTGGGTTGGATGTGCTTGTAATCATGATTTTACTCCTTTAAAAAGCGGTAATTCTGAATCGTCACCTGGAGCGTTTTCCGCCCCATATATTCATTCACGGATGGGTAATACGTAAAGGACGCCAGCAGCCGATTCTGCGTCCCACTCTGCGCACATTCCCACTCCGCGTCTCCGCATATATTTCTCGCTTCTTGCTCAAACGCCTGTACATCCCCGAAGTAAAGCGCTTCCATAATGGTTCCGGAAGCATTGTTGATCTTCATCTTCAGCGTATTCTTCGCCTTTCCGATGATGGAGAGACGGCGAATCCGAAAGCGGGATTCCGCAAAAAGAGGCTGCGGATTACCGGTTCCAACCGGCTCCAGAACTTCCATCTGATGAATCAGATCTTCATTGATGTATTCCAGCGGCATCGCCGCATCAATCCGGATGATATTCGTCAGATCCTCTTCTGTCAGCCCGCAGTCCTCGTTCAACCGCCGCCGAAGCTCCTCCAGGTTCTCCTTCGGAAGCGACAGACCGGCTGCCATGGCATGACCGCCAAACCGGGTGAACAGATCCCGGCATTTCTGGAGCTGTTCAAACATATGATAAGCTTCTATCGAACGCCCGGATCCCTTGTAGCCGTCCTCCACTTCCGTCAACACGATCACCGGGCGGTAATAATGCTCCTTCAGCTTTCCGGCGATAATCCCCACCAGGCTCTCATGACAGTCATTCAGGACAACGACCAACACACGATCGTTCTTTAACGGTGAGCTCTCGATCTGCTCCATCGCACGCCGTGTGCCTTCCACCGTCATGGACTTTCTTCTGGCATTCAGCTCCGCCAGATGCAACGCCCGTCTCTCTGCTTCCTCTCCCGCCTTCGCCTGCAGAAGAGCAAATGCCTCCCCAGCGCTCTCCAGACGACCGGCCGCATTGATGCAGGGGCCGATGATGAAACCAATGTGGTAGGACGTCATCTTCTCTGTTCTAAGCTTGCAGGCATCGATCAGCGCCCGAAGGCCGATATTTTTCGTATAAGGCAAATGCTTCAACCCCATCTTTACCAGAATCCGATTCTCGTCCACCAGTTCCATCACATCCGCAACGGTCGCAATGGCCGCATAGTCGATCAGCGGCACCATTTCCTCCTTCGCCAGTTCGCATCGATCATAGAGATGCTGAATCAGCTTAAAGGCAACCCCTGCACCGCACAACCCCGGAAAAGGGTAAGTACAGTCCGGCTGCTTTGGATTCACAATTGCATACGCAGTCGGAAGGCGATACGTTCGGCTTCCGTCCTCTTCATCGGTATAAGCGACCTCGTGATGATCTGTCACAATCACGGGAAGCCTATTTGCTGCAGCATATTCCAGCGCGTCAAAAGCTGCGATTCCATTATCGCAGGTAATCATAAGGCCTGCCTGTTCCTGCAGCGCTTCATCGACAATTCTCCGGTTGACTCCATAGCCTTCCCGAATCCGGTGCGGTGTCTTTATGGATACCTCAGCCCCCAAACGCTTCAGTCCTTCATGGAGAATCCACCCAGAGAATACGCCGTCCACATCAAAGTCCGACGCAATCACGACAGGTTTCCCCTCCCGTATCACCGTGAGAATTTTCTCCGCTGCCTTCTCTATATCTTTCATCTTCCGGGGATCATGCAGGTTTGCTTCTCCTCCGTGAAGAAAAGTCTCGATCTGTTCTTCTGTTTCCATTCCGCGATTCACCATCAGGCGAATGATCAGTGGGTCAAGATGAAACTTCTCCGCAAGGCCATAGAAATCGGCCCTCCGGTTCCTTACTACCCATTTTTCCATGGTTTACTTCCTCTCTGTCACTCTTCCCGGCCGCCGTTCATATCGCCTGCCCTGCCTCCGGGAACAGTTCCATTATAAAGAGGATACCCGTGAAATGCAAGCAAATGTCCGTCATATCAACGAAGCTGTACTCATAGATTACCATTATGAAGATGGATAATAAACTTCCGGAGGAGCCAACCTCCTCTCCGCTCGATCGCTTTATCTCTCAGCTGCTGAATCCTCTGACATATGTGCTGTTCGCCGCCTGCCTCCTTTCCTTTCTGCTGCGGGAGTACGGGGATGTCCTTGTGATTCTTACTGTCGTAATCTTCAACGGACTAATGGGCATGATTCAGGAAGGTAAAGCGGCCCAGGCACTGGCTGCCCTGAACCGAATGGCTGCTCCCACCGCCTGCATTCGAAAGGATGGGAAGCTTCTGCAGGTTCCTGCTGCCAGTCTGCAACCCGGTGATATCGTCATCCTGGAAGCCGGCGCGCAGGTTCCCGCAGACCTGCGTCTGACAAAAGTCAGTGTTCTATCTGCAGAAGAATCCGCACTTACCGGCGAATCTCTTCCCATACATAAATCCGTCGGCGACCTGGCCTATATGTCCACTATGATCACCTCCGGTCATGGAGAAGGTATTGTAATTGCCATCGGCACAGACACAGAAATTGGCCGCATCGCCTCCATGATCGCAAGAAAACGTCCCGTGCCAACGCCCCTTCAGGTCCGTCTGGGGAAGCTGGGGAAGATGCTCAGTTTTCTTGCGGTTTTGATCTGTGTTGTGCTCTTCCTTGCGGCTCTGCTCTCCGGCGGTGATCCTGCGGAAATGTTGATTACTTCTATCTCATTAGCTGTAGCCGCCGTACCAGAAGGCCTCCCCTCCGTCGTCACGATCGTACTCGCTATCGGCGTCGGACGCCTGGCAGCCGCTGGCACAATCATCCGCAAGCTGCCTGCCGCCGAGACGCTTGGCTGCGTGGATGTCGTCTGTTCCGATAAGACCGGAACTCTGACTCAGAACCGCATGACCGTCGTCAGTCTCTATTATAATGAAAGAATCCAAAATGCCGACGCGTCCGGAGTCCCAGAAGAACTGATCCGCGGCTTTTGTCTTTGCAACAATGCCTCTGTCACAGAAGAAAAGGAAAGCGGAGACCCGACAGAAACCGCCCTGCTTCGCTGGGGTGTCTCTCTCGGTGCCGATCCCGCGTCTCTGAACCGTGCCTTTCCCCGGATCAGCGAGGAGCCATTCTCTCCGGAGAGCCGTCAGATGAGCACGACCCACCGTACCGCTTCCGGCGCTGTCACCTATCGCAAGGGAGCCGCTGACGTGCTGATTGTCCGCTGCCGACGCATTTTGCTGTACGGCAAGGAAAAAGAATTGACGGTTGCGAGAAAGAAACATCTGCTGCAGGAAATTCGCGAACTTTCCTCCCGTGGTCTCCGCCTTCTTGCTCTTTCCCGCGACGATCTCTTCCTGGGAATTGCGGCTATGAAAGATCCCATCCGCCCGGAATCTCTTCCGGCCATCCGAACCTTCCGCCAAGCCGGTGTCCGCACTGTCATGATCACGGGAGACCACCCGCAGACAGCAGCCGCTATCGCCAGAGAACTGACTCTCCTGCCGGAAGGTTCGGACAGCACCGGCATTCTGACCGGCGACGAGCTGGATCATATCTCTGATCCGCACCTGGAGGAGCTGCTTCCCGGCATCCGTGTCTTTGCCCGTGTGTCCCCCGTGCATAAGGTTCGCATCGTGCAGGCATACCGCCGCACCGGCCACATCACAGCCATGACCGGAGACGGTGTCAACGATGCGCCCTCTCTGCGGGAAGCGGACATCGGCATCGCCATGGGCGCCGGAGGCACCGATGTGGCACGACAGGCAGCCGACCTGATTCTGACTGACGATAATTTTGCCACGATCACCAAAGCCATCGAGGAAGGACGAAGCATCTATGAAAACATCCGCAAGACGGTTCTCTTCCTGCTCTCCTCGAATTTCGGCGAAATCATTACCATGTTCTTCTGTGTGCTCTGCCGCCTGGAGATTCCGCTCTCAGCAATCCATATTCTGTGGATCAATCTGATCACAGACTCTCTCCCGGCGCTGGCGCTTGGTATGGATAAAAATGACCGGACTTCACTAATGCGGCGTCCGCCCCGCTCCGGAACAGAAAGCCTGATGGCCGGCGGCGGATGGTTCTGTACTGTCTTCTATGGCTTCTTTATCGCGGCGATCAGCCTGTTCGCCTTTCTCACGATCCCTTACCTCTTTCTGAAGCAGAGCAATCTTCCGTTCTCCTTCTCCCTGATTCGTGAGGTTCTTGCCATACCTGCCATTCTGATTCGGGCACAGACATACGCCTTTACGACCCTGGGGATCAGTCAGCTCTTCCACGCCGTCGGCATGAGAGACCAATCACGTTCCATCTTTGCGATGAACCACTTGGAGAATCCAGTAATGATTGCCTCCTTCTTTCTTGGTTTCCTGCTGCAGCTTGCTGTCACAGAACTTTCACCCCTGACTCGACTGTTCGGCACCGTCAGTCTGGCTCCGGCGGAATGGGGATATCTGGCTTCGCTGTCGGCCACGCCACTGTTTATTCATCAGATTTTCTGCACTTTTACCAAAAGATAGAACAATCCTGTGTTTTCTTTCGAAAAAATCCAAGAAAAGCACAGGACTGCTTTCCGTAAAGCGAAAAATATGATATACTAACAAACAACAGAACTTAACGCAAGAAAGGGGTTTTTTATGGAAACTGCAACTTATCAGGTAATACGTATTGACGGCGACTATGCGATTCTGCGTCGTCTGGACGAGGAAGACGCCGCAGAGATTCCCGTAGCAAGAGCGCTTCTCCCTCCGGAGATCCGTGAAGGCAGCCGACTTCTGCGCGAATTTCTGGAATACAGCATCATCGACGAATAACGAATTCACGAAAGATTCTGGAGTTTTTGCTTATCATGAATATGAGAAAAAAGATCTTTGAATATGTCCTGATCACGCTGGGAATCATCCTGACAGCTCTCGGCGTGTACCTGTTCAAGTTCCCAAATCACTTCGCTTTCGGTGGAGCTACCGGTATCGCAACCGTTGTGGAAGCCGTAACCGGAATCAACGCCTCCGATGTCAGCTTCATTATCAACCTGGCGCTGCTCGTGCTCGGCTGTATCGTACTCGGAAGGGATTTCGGAACCAAGACAATCTATGCCAGCGCGCTGTTTACCGTCATGCTCTCTTTCATGGAGCGTCTCTTCCCGATAGATGGACCGCTGACATCGCAGCCGATTCTGGAGCTGATCTACGCGATCGCGCTCCCGGCAGCCGGAAGCGCGATTCTCTTCTGGACGGACTCCTCTTCCGGAGGAACGGATATCCTGGCCATGATCCTGAAGAAGTACACCAGCTTGAATATCGGAGTGGCTCTTCTTCTCACGGACGTCCTGATCGCGTTCAGCGCCTTCTTCGTCTTCGGCGTTGAGACCGGACTGTTCTCACTCGTCGGTCTGGTTGTCAAGTCGCTGATCATTGACAGCCTGATCGCCAGTCTGAACATGAACAAGTACTTCACGATTATCTGTGATGATCCTGCGCCGATCGTTGATTATATCAACTC
Source organism: Hominifimenecus microfluidus (assembly GCA_020687485.1). GTDB lineage: Bacteria > Bacillota > Clostridia > Lachnospirales > Lachnospiraceae > Hominifimenecus > Hominifimenecus microfluidus. The sequence goes on from JAJEQR010000015.1 coordinate 9,025, forward strand.
GACGCTTCACCACGGCTCTACCGTAACCGGCGCGACCGGCTCCTATACCGGAAGTAAGAAGACCATTATCTATGCAGCTGTGAAGAAAAGAGAATCTCCTGCTCTGATCAAATATGTCAAGAGTGTGGAGCCTCACGCATTTTTATTTATTACCAATTCCAGCGAGATTATCGGCAAGGGCTTCCTGAGCCGCTAATTCTCTTCCTGTCCACAAAAAAGCGCCCTGCCATGCAGGACGCTTTTTATGTATCATTTCTTTATTCGTAAGACATTACGCATGTGCGCGGTTCGCTTTCTGTCTCTTGAAACTCTGGTAACCTTCTACAACCAGGAACAGAGCAAGCACTGCCATAGCAGCCGCGAAGATCAGCTGGAACCAGTCGCCCCATGCTGCCTCTGCAGCGGCGATCATAACGATCTTGTTCTTGATGGTGATAACCAGGCTGCACAGGGTAGCTGCCAGCATGAATACCATGGGAACATAGAACATCTTGTTGTTCTTGCCTGCGTTGCCAAGCCATGCGGCAACTGCCATCAGAGCGATACCGGCAAGCAACTGATTGGCTGCACCGAACAGCCCCCAGATCTGGCTCAGGCTCAGACCACCAAGGATACAGCCGATCACAACCATGGAAACGGTACCGAACAGCGGATGTGCCAGAACCTTACGTGCGCCCTTTGCGTCCTTCCAGGTAGCCTCGCCGTCTTTCAGGAACAGCTCGGAGAACATGAAACGGCTCAGACGTGTACCGGTATCCAGACTGGTCAGAGCGAATACGGATACGGACAGAGTCAGCAGAGCGTAGATCGTGCCATATACGGAAGAAGTCTTCTCACCGAACATCAGCGCGATACCACCGGCAAACGCTGCGGAAGGAGAACCGAATTCTCCAGCCAGATAGCTGTCGAATACCATACCTACTGCAATCAGAGCCACGATACCCAGAGCAGACTCGATCAGCATGGAACCGTAGCCGATGGCCTTTGCATGCTTCTCATTATCTAGCTGCTTAGAAGATGTACCGGTTGCGATCAGGCTATGGAAACCGGAACATGCGCCACAGGCAACCGTGATGAACAGTGCCGGGAACAGAGTACCGATCTTCGTGCTCCATCCGGTGAATGCCGGGATGCTGAACTCAGTACGGCCGCTGAATGCGGAAATCACAATACCGATGACAGCAACTGCCATCATCGCATACAGCAGGAAGCTGGAAAGATAGTCACGGGGCTGCAGCATGATCCATACAGGAATCAGGGATGCTACCGCAATATAAACACCGATCAGAACGATCCACTGTACACGGCTCATCGCCAGACCTACGTTCAGACCGAAAACTACGATACCTACGATACCGATCAGGCCAAGGATAGTAGCCGGAAGAGTCTTCATACCGCAACGGTTCGTCAGGATACCGTAGATAATCGCCAGTACGATGAAAAGCATGGAGATCATAGCTGTGGTCTGATTGCCAGTGGGATTTGTCGTAATACCAAAAGTAACCGGTGCGTCTGCCGCCGTAAAGAATGTTCCCGCCACAACATTTACGAAAGAGGCAATTACCAGGATCAATACCAGGAGAGCAAAGATAATGAATAATCTCTGCGCCTTCTTGCCCATGGAATCCTTGATGATCTCACCAACTGACTTGCCATCGTGACGGATCGAAGCGAACAGGGATCCAAAATCCTGCAGACCGCCGAAAAAGATACCGCCGATAATACACCATAAGAATACGGGAACCCATCCGAAGATAGATGCCTGAATCGGTCCGTTGATCGGGCCTGCACCTGCGATGGATGAAAAGTGATGTCCCATCAGAACGGCCGGCGGCGCTGCCATATAGTCTACACCATCTTCCTTCTCGATCGCAGGGGTTTTTCTCGTCGGATCAATGCCCCACTGCTTCGCCAGCCATGAGCCGTAACCTACATAGCCGATCAGCAGTAATACGATCGCTACAATGATAATGAGTAATGCTGTCATAGTTTCCTTCTCCTTTTCCCGCAGGAAGGTTCTCCCCCGCCTGCTTATTTTTTCGAAGCATATATAGTATTATCAATGATCTTCCTCAGATCTCTTCCCTGGCGGTTACAGGACACCTGATCTGTGGAAAGATCAACGACAATCAAACGATACTGGCTCCATCCCTTAAATCCCCAGGAATAGCTCTTGTAGTGATGCAGTGATTTCGCCGTCTTCATGGCTAACGCATCGGCGTGCGTTGCCAGCACAACGAGAACAACGTCCGAATTCTTATGGTTCGCATGCACCTGAACCCGCGAAAGACCATGCTCCCACGCTTTCTGATCCAGTGCGAGAAGCTCTTCCTCTGAAAGATTCTCCGGTATCGCGAAGTAGACAAATTCCCTGGAATCCGCTTCACCGATGCGCGCACTCCGTACAAGAAAATAATTCTCGTCGTGGAGACGAAACTCTGCCTCTGCGGCAAACGGCGGCTCCGGCTGCTCCCGCTTTACATTGTAATAGCCTTCATAGGCCTTCAGGACTTTCTCCAGGGCTTCTCTTCGATCCATCATTCTCCTTCATGCTCAATTATCCTCTTAGTTTTCTATAAGAATAACCGACTTATTTCGACATTTTTACTCAATTTGCTTATAAACGTTTTTGAGTATACGCCCACTTTCCCAAAAATTCAATACTTTTTCATAAAAATTTTATTTTTATACACGCAAAAAAGCACCTTCCGAAGAAGGCGCTACCTGTAAAGCGGATAACGGGAATCGAACCCGCCTCCCCAGCTTGGGAAGCTGGTGTTCTACCGATGAACTATATCCGCATGCCACTATTATGCACTTTTTCTCCGGGAATGTCAAGATATTTTCTCCCACGAATTTCGACACGCGGTACTGCTTGACAAAGAAGCGGAATGAGATATAGTAAATATGACCCGCAAACTTTTCAAAAGATATTTACAGAAATAAAGGATTTTTTTCTTATGAATATAAATACATTAATCCGAAAAATCTATCTTCCTCTTCCGCTCCCAACAGAAACGGATTCCCGGTCGGACTGCAGGCGAATCCTCGACACGCTGGCGGAACAGGGATTTGACTCTGTACAGATTCCGCTTGCCGTCCGGCAGCAATTATATCCGTTGCTTCCACAGTCCGGTTACCGGGTAACTGCCTCGCTCTGCTTCGACGGAACCTTCTGGCAGCTGACTGGCCTGGAAGCTGGTGATACTACATCAGCTCTGTACGGACTCGCCACCGACCTCGGCAGCACTTCTGTTGCTATGGAGCTGGTAGATCTTTCTTCCGGACAGGTTCTTGCTTCAGCCAGCAGCTATCAGAAGCAGATCGCACACGGAGAAGATATCCTGAATCGCATCTTCTACGCGAAAGATCAGCCGGAACATCTGCAGGAACTGCAGCAGGAAGCTGTTGATACGCTTGAGGAGCTGATGGATCAGCTGACGGCTGCCTCCGGAATCGATGTCAGGAACTGTGCCTGCATGACGCTTGCCGGCAACACCACGATGACTCACTTTCTGCTCGGACTGGACGCTTTCTGCGTCTTCTCCTCGCCGTATGCGGTTCATGTGGATACGCCCGGATTTTTTTTCGCAAAAGAAATCGGCCTTACACTGCACGGACTTCTTTTCTGCTTTCCTTCCCGCGCAAATTACCTGGGCGGCGATATCATCAGCGGAATGATTGCGACTGAGCTCTATAAGAAGGAAAGTATCTCCGCCTTTTTTGATATCGGGACGAACGGGGAACTGGTCATCGGAAACCGCGATTTTCTGATTTGCGGAGCAGGAGCTGCCGGCCCCGCGCTGGAGGGCGGTTCCGTAACCACTGGCATGCGCGCATCCGATGGAGCGATTGATTCCATCCGGCTCTCTGGAGATGATTTTTCCTATACTACAATCGGAGAAAAGCCTCCAATCGGAATCTGTGGATCAGGCATTACCGACCTGATGGCAGAATTGTTCCTGCATGGCATCGTTGATATCCGCGGACAATTTGTGGAAAACTCCTCTCCGCATCTGATTTACAAAGAAAAAGCCGCCGGATCGGCGAATAAAGTTCCGGAAGGAATCACCTATGCACCAGGACTCGTCTTCTATCAGAAAGATATCCACGAATTTCTTCGCACAAAGGCAGCCGCCTATACCATGATGGCCGTCCTGATGGAACAGACCGGCATCACAGCGGAGGATATCTCCGATTACTATATGGCAGGCGCGTTCGGTGCTCATATCAATAAGCATTCGGCGGTTTCGATCGGAATGTACCCGGATGTCACGTATGACAGAATTCATACCGTGGGGAATACTTCACTGAAGGGAGCGCGGATGTTGCTTCTGGATCGCGCTCTGCTGGATGACCTGCATACTATCCTGGAGAAAATGGAATATGTTCAGTTGGGAAGCGTCGGGAATTTTCTGGAGATTATGGAGGCAGCTTCCTATCTGCCGCATATTGATATCGAAAGATTTCCCAGTGTGAAGAAAGAGATACTGGGGGCTTAAGCTCAGATGTCTCCCCGTGCAAGCACGGTCGGCCTCTGGAGTTTCTGTCCCTGGTATTCTAACATAGGAAAAGCCGGTAAAACTGCGATTCCTCAGCTCCACCGGCGGTCGTACACAAGAATTCCTCTTCCTGATGTTATATAGTATATCAGCCAACTGTGTACAAACTTTGTACCCCTTCATAAATAAGAATAAAATTTCTTAACAATTTGTAACGATTCAGAACCAGGCGCAATCTCGCCTGACCAGCTTTAAATCGTTGCGAAGAACATCTCATAGAAATCGTCCTGCCCTTCCAGGAGAGGGGAGTTCTCACCGCCTCCGTTCGTGCTTCTGCGGTAAGAGGCATAGAAGTCCTCTCCCGCCTGAACAACTTCCATCGGATAAAGCTCGTACCCCAATGACCGGGCACATTTGCAGAAAGCGGAAAGCGGATCCGCTTCCGTGCGTGTCGCCAATAAGGCGCTCTTCACAGCTGCATCCCTTCTTGCTCTCTGCTGCATCTCCTCCAGCATTGTCAGTGTATCCATCCTTTATTCCTCCGTATCGCTTCCATAGGCTCCGCCCTTGTACTCCGGTCCGGTTACAACCGAGAAATGGAAGACCGGACGATCGACCTTCTTAATGCTTAACTGCATATGCGGCATCCCCGCTGGGCAGAAAATCAGGCTGCTTCGCGTCAGAAGATGATGCTCTCCGTTAATCGTAACCTCAATTTCCGCATGCAGATTATACGGATCTTCCGGATCGCTGCCAAAAAAACCGATGATCTCGTCATCGTCATGCACATGCTCATCGAACACCGGATCCTTCTCCGGTACGGCATAATACCAGGCTGTATTCATCTGAAATGAACCTGGGCACACTTTATCATCAATCCAGAGAATCCTGTGAGAAAATCGCTTATACATCTCACGAAATTCCGGCGTCCCGGCCTGTGGGTCCTGAAGCTCCTGAATAATATATTTTCCGTATTCGCCTTCGCTATTATTATAAACCACTTTCTTTTCCTTCCTGATTCTATTTCCAGCAGTCTTCCACTGCTTATGCTTTATTCCACACTTCTATTAGGGGTTTCCACCCCAAAAAGTGCTGCCAGCGACTGTGTGTATGGCGGGCGGCAGATCCCTCGATCCGTAATAATCGCTGTGATCAGCTCATGATCCGTCACATCAAACGCCGGATTGTAGCACTTTACCTCCGACAGAGCCATCGGTTTCTCGTAGAACATCTCCTTAATTTCCTCCGGCTTCCGCAGCTCAATTGGAATATCCGCTCCGGTGCTGCATGTTCTGTCAATCGTAGATACCGGCCCCAGCACATAGAACGGAATACCATAATACTTTGCAAGAATTGCCACCCCACTGGTACCAATCTTATTCGCCACATCGCCATTCATAGCCACACGATCACACCCTACCAGACATGCCTGAATCCAGCCGTTTTTCATGACCAGGCTCGCCATATTATCGCAGATCAGCGTGACGTCAATTCCGGCTTTCTGCAGCTCATAGGAAGTCAGACGTGCTCCCTGCAGAAGCGGACGCGTTTCATCCGAGTAGACATGAAAATTCATGCCTTGCTCTCTGCCGAGTATCAGCGGACCCAAGCCGGTTCCATAGACAGAAGTTGCCAACGGACCGGCATTGCAATGCGTCAGAATCCCATCCCCGTCCTTCAGAAGAGAAAGCCCGTACCCGGATATCTTCCTGCACATCTCAATATCTTCCTGCTGAATTGCGATTGCCTCTTCCTCCAAAATCTCCAGAATCTCCTGCAATGAAGCTTCCTCATGATTCCGAAGAGTTTCCTCCATACGATTCAGTGCCCAGCTCAGATTCACAGCTGTCGGCCGGGAACTGTTCAGATATTCTTTCCGATCCTGAAGCCTGTGGCAGAATTCCTCATATCCACAGACCGGATCTGCTTCCGCAATCCTTCGCGCCATAATATAATAACCAAAGGCCGCGCAGATCCCGATGGCGGGCGCGCCGCGCACTTTCAGCTTCAAAATCGCGTCATAGAAATCAACGTCCGTGCGCAGCTCCAGATATTTTACCGCCCCCGGAAGTTGTGTTTGATCGATGATAATAACAGAGTCTCCATTTTCACTCAGGCGTACATTCTCCGCCTGCAGGAATCTTGCATCTCTTTGCATAAAGCTCTCCTTTAAAGCAGAGAAAGGAGACACACATATGTGTGCCTCCCCTCATTATCTCTGTATTCCTGTCAGGGAATTACTTATCATAAACCTCAACCAGCTTCTGCAGATGCTCGTACTTAGCCTTAGCATTAGCCTCGGACTTCGCGAACAGCTTCTCCGCTCTTTCCGGATTCTTCAGAGCCAGGGACGTATAACGAACCTCACCCTTGATGAAATCCTGATAGCTTGCGGTCGGAGCCTTACTGTCAAGCTGGAACGGCTTCTCCAGACGAGGATCGAAACGGAAGGTATGCCAGTAACCAGCTGCTACTGCATTCTTCTCTTCGGTCTGAGCCTTGCTCATACCAGCCTTGATACCGTGAGTGATGCAAGGAGCGTAAGCAATGATCAGGGAAGGTCCGTTGTAGCTTTCAGCCTCAACGAATGCCTTGATCGTCTGGTTGTAGTCAGCACCCATAGCAACCTGTGCTACGTATACATAGCCATAGCTCATAGCAATGGCAGCCAGATCCTTCTGCTTTACATCTTTACCGCCTGCTGCGAACTGTGCTACTGCACCAACGTTCGTAGCCTTGGAAGCCTGACCGCCGGTATTGGAATAAACCTCGGTATCGAATACCAGGATGTTGATGTCGCGGCCGCTTGCCAGCGCATGGTCAACACCACCGAAACCGATATCGTAAGCCCATCCGTCACCACCAAGGATCCACTGGGACTTCTTAGCCAGGAAATCCTTATCCTTCAGAACTTCCTGTGCAGCTTCGCAACCACATGCGGTCAGAGCAGCTACCAGCGCGGTCGTTGCAGGGCCGTTCTCTACGCCGTTCTCATAGGTATCCATGTAGTTGGCGATTGCAGTCTTGATATCTTCACTGTCGGTCTTCTCAGCGATCGCTTCCAGCTTGGACTTCAGACCGCCGCGCAGCGCCGTCTGAGCCAGCTGCATACCAAGACCGAACTCAGCGTTATCTTCAAACAGGGAGTTGGACCATGCAGGACCCTGTCCCTTCTTATTTACCGTGTAAGGAGTGGAAGGCGAAGAGTTACCCCAGATAGAAGAGCAACCGGTCGCATTCGCAATGTACATTCTGTCACCGAACAGCTGGGTCATCAGCTTCGCGTAAGGAGTCTCGCCGCAGCCTGCGCATGCGCCGGAGTACTCAAGCAGAGGCTGCTTGAACTGGCTGCCCTTAACAGTCGTGGGCTTGAACTTCGCGTATACTTCTTCCTTCTCAGGCAGAGTCTGTGCCCAGTCGAAGCTTACCTGCTCAGCCAGATTGCTCTCCAGAGAGGTCATAGCCAGAGCCTTGGCACCCTTCTTACCAGGGCATACATTTGCACAGGAGCCGCAACCGGTGCAGTCCAGAGCGGATACGGTCATCGCGAACTTGTATCCTGCCAGGCCGGTCATCGGAGCCATCTTCATGCCTTCGGGAGCCTTTGCTGCCTCTTCCTCGGTCAGAGCAACCGGACGGATGCAGGCGTGAGGGCATACGTAGGAGCAGAAGTTACACTGGATACAGTTCTCCGGATTCCATTCGGGAACGTCTACTGCGATACCGCGCTTCTCGTAAGCAGCAGCACCGGAAGGAGTGGAACCATCTACGTAATCCTTGAATGCGGATACCGGCAGGTTCTGTCCGTTATGAGCGTTGATCGGCTTCTGGATGTTATTAACGAAATCAACAACGTCCTGACGATCGCCGGTAGCCTTCGTGGTCAGATCCTCATCGGGAGCGTTCTTCCAGCTCTCCGGAACCTCAACCTTAACGAATGCCTCAGCACCAGCATCGATCGCATCATGGTTCATCTTAACGATGTGCTCACCCTTACGTCCATAGGACTTGGTAGCTGCATCCTTCATGTACTTGATCGCGTCTTCCTTCGGGATTACGCCGGAGATTACGAAGAAAGCTGCCTGCAGGATCGTGTTGATACGTCCGCCCAGACCGATCTCCTTACCAAGCTTGATACCGTCGATGGTGTAGAAGTTGATGTTGTGCTCTGCAATGTAGCGCTTCATCTGACCGGGCAGGTTCTTCTCCAGGCCTTCCATATCCCAAGGGCAGTTCAGCAGGAAGCTTCCGCCGTCAACCACTTCCTGAACCATATCATACTTACGAACGTAAGAAGGATTGTGACAGGCCGTGAAGTTGGACTGGCTGATAAAGTATGTAGACTTAATCGGGTCTTTACCAAAACGCAGATGAGAAATGGTCAGACCACCGGACTTCTTGGAGTCATATTCAAAGTATGCCTGAGCATACATGTCGGTGTGGTCACCGATGATCTTGATAGAGTTCTTGTTCGCGCCAACGGTACCGTCAGCACCCAGACCCCAGAACTTGCAGCTGATGGTGGAAGCCGGAGTCGTAACCGGATTCTCGCCGATCTCCAGAGACAGGTTGGTCACATCATCAACGATACCGATGGTGAAGTGCTTCTTCTCTGTATTGTTATATACTGCGATGATCTGGCCGGGAGTGGTATCTTTGGAACCAAGGCCATAACGACCAGTGAATACAGGTACGTCATGGAACTTGCTGTCTTTCAGAGCTGCTACTACATCCAGGTACAGCGGCTCGCCCAGAGCGCCGGGCTCCTTGGTACGATCCAGAACACTGATCTGCTTAACCGTATCCGGGATTGCGTCGATGAGGTGCTGTGCGCTGAAAGGACGATACAGACGAACCTTTACAACGCCGACCTTTCTGCCTGCAGCATTCAGGTACTCAACGGTCTCATCGATGGTCTCACAGACGGAACCCATCGCAATGATAACGTGCTCAGCATCCGGAGCGCCGTGGTAGTTGAACAGCTTGTAGTTGGTGCCGATCTTCTCGTTTACCTTGTTCATGTACTCTTCTACAATTCCGGGGAATGCATCGTAGTAAGGGTTGCATGCCTCGCGAGCCTGGAAGAAGATATCCGGGTTCTGAGCAGAACCTCTCTGGCAGGGATGATTCGGGTTCAGCGCATGCTTGCGGAATGCGTCGATTGCATCATGATCTACCATATCATTCAGGTCATCGTAATCCCATACTTCGATCTTCTGCAGCTCATGAGATGTACGGAAGCCATCGAAGAAGTTCAGTACCGGAACCTTGCCCTTGATTGCTGCGCAATGAGCAACTGCAGTCAGGTCCATAACTTCCTGTACGCTGGATTCGCAGAGCATTGCAAAACCGGTCTGACGACAGGCATATACGTCAGAATGATCACCGAAAATGGAAAGTGCGTGACTGGCCAGTGCACGTGCGGATACATCGATAACACAGGGCAGCTGCTCGCCGGCAATCTTGTACATATTGGGAATCATCAGCAGAAGTCCCTGAGAAGCGGTGTAGGTGGTTGTCAGGGCACCTGCTGCCAGGGAACCGTGCACAGCACCTGCTGCACCTGCTTCAGACTGCATCTCTACAATCTTAACGGTCTGACCGAAGATGTTCTTTCTGCCTTCTGTAGCCCAGGTGTCTGCTACTTCTGCCATAACGGAAGAAGGAGTGATCGGATAGATAGCTGCCACGTCCGTGTATGCGTATGATACATGGGAAGCGGCGTTATTGCCATCCATGGTTTTCATTTTTCTTGCCATAAATCTTTTTCCTCCTAAAGATTAGATTTATATAAGTTACTTGAACTATCATCATTCATTATATACGATGAAATCAAAAAGTCAAATATAATAATGGCGATTCTAGTAAAAAAAAAGTGAAATGTGTGTGTGTGTTTAAGAAATTACCCGAAATCCGTCTTTTTCCGCATTTCTGAAGATGCGGATTGTCATTTTTCACCGGATGCGTTACAATTAAAAAAGTATTTGCCGGAAGTTTCGGTATTTTTGACTTTCAGGAGGTTTTCCTATGAAGAAGAAACGTATCCTTGCCTGGATCTGTATTCTGTTTCTGGTCGGTATGTATGTTACCGACTTTGTTCTCGCTCTGATCGGGAGTGATCTGGCACGCAATATGCTAATGGCATCCTGCATCTGCACAATCCTGATTCCTATCGTGCTCTACGGGGTTGTGACTGCCTTCGGGGGACGTGGACGCGATCCCGAGATCCCGGACAACGACAAGGACAAGGACGAGGATTCCACCAAGTCCTGATCTGGGGCAGGCTTCCTGCGGATGTCCTCGAAGCACTACTCTGAGACAACCTTTCTGGGGATATCCTCTACACGCTACCCTGATACAAGCTTTTTGGGGGTGTCCTCGAAGTTTTACTCTAAAACAAGTTTTCGGCTGGATGCATCGGAAAACGAGCGTTCAGACTATTCTGATGCCAAAATCCAAGGTTGATCAGACAAAAAACATTGGGAGTTTGTCCTCCTCTCTTACGCGATGCACAAATTCCGGAATTTAGAGTCAAAAAGGCCTCGATACATAGAACCCATCGTTTTCTCGATGTTTTTCTTTACTTCCGGCATCGGAACTGAGACTAAATTGCTTTTCCGATGTAATTCTCCGGGAAAAAGCCGCCCCTCTTCTACACGGACACATTGCGAGGCTTCCGAGTGCAGGGCTGCGCTAGCGATCGCCACAAAGCTTCATGTCTGAGCCCCCGAAGGGGGCGAGTCGAAGCGACTGGCGATTAATAGGCGCGCGGCCCGGAACCGGAAACGCAGCACCAGTGGCCGTGTGAAGACGGGTTCGGCTTGTCCCGGAGCTTGCGCGGAGCCCTATGCAACGCTTGTGCTAATCTTCCACGGAAGTCAGTTTCCCCCGGTCTGTGCGGAGCCCCATGCAGCGCTTGTGGTAATCTTCCCCGGTAGCCTGTTTCCCCGGTCTGCGCGGAGCCCCATGCAACGCTTGTGCTAATCTTCCCCAGAAGTCAGTTTCCCCCAGTCTGCGCAGAGCCCCACGTAACGTCTGCAGAAATCCTACACGAAGACGTACTCCTTCATGCGCGCAAAGGCTTCTTTTACACGGCTGAGCGGCAGCGCCAGATTCATGCGGATGCTGTGCGGTCCCTGGAATTCACGTCCGTCCTGCCAGAGGATGCCGACATTGTAGCCTGCGTTGAGCACCTCGTCCATGGTCTTATGATGCTTCTCACACCACTCCGTGCAATCCGCGAACAACATATACGTTCCCTGCGGACGCGCGGCAGTCACACCTTCCAGATTCTGCTCGATAAAATCACAGGCATACTTCGCATTCTCCTGCAGAACCGTACACAGCTCATCCAGCCACTCGGCGCCGGTCTCCGAATAACCGCCCATCAGCGCATACATAGACATCAGATTCAGCGTATTGTACTGCGTCAGGCTGCCCTCCTTGTCCATCCGATCGCGAAGCCATGGATTATAGACAATGCGGTACGCGCCTACCATACCAGCCAAATTGAAGGTCTTCGATGGCGCATAGAACGCAATCGTGCGCATCTTCGCGTCCTCGGAAACCGACTGTGTCGGGATATGATGATACCCCGGATGAATCAGATCCGACCAGATTTCATCGGAAATCACATACACATTATGCCTCTGGTAGACTTCCATGGCCTTCTCGATCTCCCAGCGCTCCCATACTCGGCCGGTCGGATTGTGTGGAGAGCAGAAAACCGCCGCATGAATGTGGTTCTCCTTGATCTTTCTCTCCATATCTTCAAAATCCATCCGCCAGATGCCCTGCTCGTCTCGATACATCGGGCTGTGTACAATCTTGTATCCCGCGTTATTCAGGTGGTTTGCGAATCCTACGTATGTCGGGGAATTGATCAGCACCTTGTCTCCCATGGAGCAAAGTACACGCATCGCACAACCAAGACCGCCAAGCACACCGTTCTCATAACCAATTTTCTCTCTGGTCAGCCCTTCCACGTGATTCCGCTCCAACTGCCAGCGAATGATGCTCTTATAATACTCATCGCGCGGTGGGAAGTAACCGTACAGCGGATTCTTCGCGCGCTCGATCATGGCCTGCGGAATCGACGGCGCTGTCGCGAAGTTCATATCTGCGATCCACATCGGGATCTGGTCGAAACCTTCCTGGAGCACGGCTCCGTTGTGGTAGAAATGATCCGCCTCATCGATAGCAACAGCATCCTTTCCTCTTCGATCATAGACCGTAGTAAAATCATATTTCATCTTCTGCCTCTCCTTTTCATGACCCCTGCACATTATCGTCAGGTCTGAATTTTGCCACATGACAGGAAAAGAACAGAAATCCGCTCACACGAATCCTGTTCTCTTACCTGCGTATCCGGGGTATTCCCGAATGCTTTTATTTATCTGTGAATAATGTCCTCTCTTCCGGGACCATTGCTTACCATGCTGATATGAACACCAAGTTCCTGCTCAATCGTCTCTACATAGTTGCGGCAGTTCTCCGGGAGATCCTCGTAGTTGCGGATACCGCGGATATCACACTTCCAGCCCGGAAGCACCTTCCATACGGGCTTCGCACGCATCAGCTTCTCGGTAGCCGGGAAGTCCTTCTCGATCTTGCCGTCGATCTCATAGCCAACGCAGATCGGGATCTCGTCCAGGTAGCCCAGAGCATCAACAACGGTGAGAACCACCTCCGTTGCGCCCTGGATGCGGCAGCCGTAGCGGCTTGCTACGCAGTCGAGCCAGCCGACGCGACGGGGACGTCCGGTCGTTGCGCCGTACTCGCCCTTATCGCCGCCGCGCTTGCGCAGCTCTTCTGCTTCCTCGTCAAAGATCTCGCTGACGAATGCGCCTGCGCCTACTGCGCTGGAGTATGCCTTTACTACTACAGTGATATTCTTAATTTCATACGGGGGGATACCTGCGCCAATTGCGCCGTAGGCCGCCAGTGTAGAGGAAGAAGTAACCATCGGATAAATACCATGATCCGGATCCTTCATGGAGCCAAGCTGACCCTCTAACAGGATGTTCTTGCCTTCCCTAAGAGCCTCATGCAGATATGCGGAAGTATCGCATACGTAAGGAGCGATCATATCGCGGTACTCTGCCAGAGTCTTCATGATCTCGTCTGCGTCCAGCAGCGGCTTGTGATAGAGATGCTCCAGCATCACGTTCTTCAGCAGGCAGATCTTCTCAACCCTCTCACGAAGAACTTCCGTGTTAAACAGTTCGCTTACCTGAATACCGATCTTCGCATACTTGTCCGAATAGAACGGAGCGATACCGGACTTGGTGGAGCCGAAGGAATGTCCGCCTAGTCTCTCCTCCTCGTACTGATCGAACAGTACATGATAGGGCATCAGGATCTGTGCACGGTCAGATACCAGGATGCGGGGCTTCGGTACCCCGGCTTCCACCAGGCTGTTGAGTTCATTTACAAAATACGGAATATTCAATGCGACGCCATTACCAATGATGCTTGTGGTGTGATGATAGAATACACCAGAGGGCAGCAGGTGCAGTGCGAAACGACCGTACTCATTGATAATCGTATGACCGGCGTTGCTTCCGCCCTGGAAACGGATGATGATGTCCGACTCCTTGGCCAGCATGTCTGTAACCTTACCTTTACCCTCGTCGCCCCAGTTGGCGCCAACGATAGCTCTTACCATAGTTTTATCCTCCTAAAAGCTGTGCCGGATGCGGAAGGAGCCGCATCCTCTGTGAATAAGCAGGCACTCTGCATACATAGTTAACTATATACGAATCTGTGCAGAAAATCAAGTACCGGTTGACTTTTCTTTCTGCAGATGTTATTATTATGTCATCTGTAGTCCCGCTTTATTTCCGGCACTCGCCGGGTTCTTCTTCTTTTTTCTTTCTGCGGGCCGCATTTCATTGTATTTTCAATGATTCCAGCATATGAATCCGGATCTTTATTTTTCGGTTTTCCAGTATCAAAGGGGGTTTTCTTTTGGAACTTACAAGACTGCGGTTTCTTCGCCGCAAAATTAATGAAAATCAGAGTACAACTGCCGCGCATCTGAATATTTCCCGGGAAGCGTATTCTATGTATGAGAACGGACACCGGCAGCCGTCTGCGGAGACACTGGCTTCCATGGCCCGTTACCACCACGTCAGCGTAGATTATCTTCTGGGGATTACGGATATTCCGAATTCTCTGGACGGTCTCCATGCGAAGGAACAGTATATTCTCTCCTACCTGCCGTATCTGGATGAGTATATGAAGGATTTTATTATATCCATCATACGCTTCGATCCTTATATTGAGAAGCGTCGTCTGGATGCAATCGGAAGAGAGGCGGGGAATGAAAATATACCTTCTGAAAAAAGTCCGGAAGAAACTGCCAACTTCAGCAAGCATATAGAAAAAAGTAAGTAACTATTCTGAGAAGAGAAACCACAGCGAGATGTAGCGTAAGCGAAATTGAGCCGGTTCTTAAATAGTTACAAAAATTTGAGCGAACGGCAGGACGGCACGAAAGAACGCGGCAGGAACTGGGGAGAAGTGATTCCTGGTTCCTGCCGGGTATATTTTCTGTACAGTTCTTATATTTAGATATCTAGTGCGGCGTGATAGCCCTGGTAGGTTGCATTCGTGATTGTCGATGCACGGACGCAGTCGCCGATTACAGATACATAGGGAGCAGCATCGATGAGTTCATCTACAACCTTACGGTTTGCACGCTGTCCCAGTGCACAGATGACGGAAGCTCCGCGCACGAATACCTCTTCACCGTCCTTATTCAGGCACTTTACGCCTTCTGCCGTAACTTCCGAGCCGCGGAGTCCGGTCAGGATCTCCACGCTCTTCTCCAGCTCCGCCATGAGCAGCGGGCGATGTCTTACGTTCGCATCCGGAGCCAGCATATCACGCATCTCCACAATCTTTACCTTCTTGCCTTCCTGTGCGAGGTGCAGGGCACATTCGCAGCCGGCCAGCCCGCCGCCCAGTACAACAACCTCGTCGCCGACTTTGTCCTTCTCCTTGTAGTAGTTGTTCACAACCACTACATTCGGTCCGGTCAGTCCAGGGATCGGCACGATCAGAGGAGTGGAGCCTGCCGCAATGATCAGTGCGTCCGGATGCTCCGCCTCTACCAGCTCCTTCGTGGCTTCGCAGTTCAGGCGGATCTCTACGCCGGACTTTATGGCATCCTGCGCGTAGGTACCGGTCAACTGATACATCTCATATTTAAAGGGGATTGCAGATTCACTCTTCAGGATACCGCCGAGCTCGCTCTCCTTCTCCATCAGGATGACCTGATGGCCTCTCTTTGCCGCCGTCTTGGCTGCCATCAGTCCGCCAGGGCCGCCGCCTACTACTACGACTTTCTTCTTTACAGGCGCTGGCTGAATCTCGTCGCCCTCGATCTCGCGTCCGATCACCGGATTCACGGTGCAGCGGCGGGTAAAGGTGTTCGCGCGCTCCGCCATGCAGGTAAAGCAGCGCAGGCAGTGTACAATCTCATCGTCTCTGCCTTCCATGACCTTGCGTGGCAGGTAAGGATCGGCTAGCAACGCGCGTCCCATGTATACGACGTCGGCCTTGCCGGAAGCAATGATCTCCTCCATCTGCGCCGGATCATTCAGTCCACCGAGCGTAGCGACCGGCTTCTTCACATGCTTCTTGATCTCTGCTGCCAGATATACGTTGCAGCCGTGCTCGCGGAACATGGAAGGATGCGTGTTGCCGAAGCCTCTCTGATAAGTTCCTGCGGATACATGGATCAGATCCACATATTCCTCCAGTTGCTTCGCGATCTCCACGCCGTCCATCAGATCATAGCCGCCCTCGAACAGCTCGGAACCGCTCATGCGCATCTCGATCGGGAAGCCGGGGCCTACAGCCGCGCGGACACTCTGCAACACTTCCTTCGCCAGGCGGCAGCGGTTCTCCAGGCTTCCGCCGTACTCATCCGTACGCTTATTAAAGTACGGAGACAGGAACTGATTGATCAGCCAGCCGTGACCGCAATGGATCATCAGCATCTCGAATCCGGCACGCTTTGCCTGACCGGCCACATAACCATAGGCCGCTACGATATCCGCAATCATTTCCTTCGTGAGCGCCTTCACCGGAACACCGTCTGGGCGGGTTCCATCGGAAGCGCTCCACTGACAGAGGCTTCCCTTCTTGTTCTTATCCGCCATATAAGTACCCGCGTACATACCGGAATGGGAAAGCTCCAGACTGGGAATCGCGCCATGACGACGAATTGCATCCGCCGCATACGTGAAGCTGGGAAGGGATTCCGGAATCGACAGATCCAGATGATATGCCTGGGAACCATCCGTCTGCGGATGCACCATACATTCACTGACGGTTACGGCTGCCGCGCCTCCCTTGGCGCGCAGTTCATAGAAGGCTTTGGAGCCGGGGCCGATCGCGCCCTCATTCGTGATGTCGGTTCCGCCCATAGGCGCAGAACACATACGGTTGCGGAATACCACATTTCCGATCTGAATCGGACTGCTCAAATGCGGGAATTTTCTTTCCATAGTCAGAGTTCTCCTTTTGATTGTTATGCTGTATCATACCTGTTGTATATTTCCGGGAGAGTCCGGAGATCTTTATGTTAGTATAGCAAACAAAAGCTCCCGGGAATATCAACAATCCCGGGAGAGCCTTCAACATTTTGTTTCACCTTTTCTGTTCGATATAGCGGCAGAACCGCCGCACATTCGGATAGGCGGCACAGTGCTTCTGATAAATCAGATAGATATCCCAGGGGATTGGATTACTCAGCGGAATTGCGCGCACTCCATCCATCCGGAATTCATCCACAGAGAAATCCAGCACGACGCCAAGCCCCTGCCGCATCTTACACAACTTGTACAGGAAATGGCTGTCCTCTGTCATGGCGGTGATATGCGGTTCGAAACCTTCTCTGCGGCAAGCTTCCGTGAAGTCATGGTAAACCTGATATTGCTCGTTCAGAATCAGGATGGACTCTTCCTCCAGCTCCCCAAGATCCAGGACGGATCGCTCGTAGAACGGATGACCGCAATATACAAGAATCCTGACATCCTTGCTTGCCAGGAAAACTTCCTCCAGATTCTCATCATTGACACGACCTACCACGAGTCCCGCGTCTGACTGCATCCGTATCACCGACTGCTTCACACTGTCATTTGCGTCTTCTCTCCAGGTCACGGAAAGCTCCGGATTCTTCTCAATAAAGTCTAACAGGAACTGGAAGGAAAGCGCGTTCAGCACACCTCTGGCGCAGCCGATCCGCAAATGCTTCCCGCTCTCACACAGCTGGCGCAGTGCTCTCTCGATCGCCTCGAACTCTCCGATCAGATGATCCGCATGCCGGTGCAGAAGCTCCGCCGCCTCCGTCGGCTCCACTCCTCTGGCACTCCGCTCGAATAGCTGAACGCCCAGTTCCTTCTCAAGATTCTGTATGATGCGTCCCAGCCCCTGGGAAGTAATATAAAGTTTCTTGGCCGCCTGATTCATGCTCCGCTCCTGATAGACGACCTGAAAACTTTTTAATTCGTTCATATTCATAGTACCTTTACTATAACAGATCACTTCTTCCGATGTCAAGCAATGTCCTCCGTCAGGTGAACAGCCAGTAGATCAGACCGAAGATCCAGCTGGAGAATACGCCGTACAGGATCACCGGCCCTGCAATCGTAAAGATCTTGCACCCGATTCCGAACACCTGACCGTGCTTCTTATACTCAATTGCCGGTGCAGCTACAGAATTCGCAAATCCTGTGATCGGCACCAGGGCTCCGGCTCCCCCAAATTTTACCAGGCGCGGGAACAGATTCAGTCCGGTAAGAAGCACACTGAGGCCGATCAGGCACAGGAGCATTGCTGCAGAAGCTGCATCTTTCTCCATTCCCATCGAAAGAAACCACTCTGTCAGCATCTGACCGATCGTACAGATCACTCCTCCCACAAAAAATGCCAGACAGACATTCACCCAGGACGGATTTACCGGCGTCACCCTTTTGATATATTCATTGTATTCCTGCTGATCCATATTTTTCTCCTATATTTCTTTTCTATATTTTTCCCTGTATTTTTATCTTTTACCGACAGCTTTTAAGAGCCGCTCCCCACGGAAAACCAGTAATAGAGAAATGAACCCAGGCTCTTTCCCAGCGCTAGCGAAACGATCAGCCATGGAAGCCCGCAGGACAGGCGCAGCCTTCGGCAGAGGATCGGGAATGCATCCAGCGTCTCCGCCAGAGACATGACAAGGCAGCCGATAAAGATGCCGTAACAGAGTCCGGCAAGTGCCGCCAGAATCGCACCGCCGGGAACCGGCAGCTCATACAGAAACAAAAGATTGCCGAAAGTTCCGCCGAGCACGATGCAGTCCTCATAGAGTCTGGCTTTTGACGCAGTGCAGGTCTTCGCTGCCAGGCGCTGCAGCAGGCCAATCGCCGTAAGGAAAGCGAAGATTCCGGCGGACACGATGCATCCGGCGGACAAGCCGATCAGAACAAGAAGCAGGTTATTCCACATCGACGCCATCCTCGCTTCTCTCTTCGTTCTCAATAATCGCCGTATTAACATCCTTTTCATATATTCTCATCTGCACTTCCAGCGGTGTGGGATCGTCCGATATCTGAAAGTGACTGAAATGATTAAAGAAGAGTACGATTCCCAGGAAGATTCCGACTGAATACGTTCCTTCAAGCACGGTCTTCCCGTTGGATTCCATCCCGGTAAAGAGCCGGTAGAGCGTGCGGAAAATTGTCCCGACATCCACATCGTTATTGAATGTCATAATCGCAAACGCTGCTCCAGTAAAGGTAATCAGGCAGACCGCCGCTGTCTTAAGAACCTCCCATCCGGTATGCTTCTCTGGCTTCTTTCGGCAATCCACCACAACGTCCGGCTCTCCGAGAAGCGTGATGGAAGCCCATGGAAGCTCCTTTGCGATCCGGTTTAATATCTCGATCGCGGAGATCACGTATTTGTGTTTTCGCTTTTCGCCCTCCGGAATATGCCGAAGCGTGAGCTGATCGATCTTCGGCCTCTCCTCCGCCCGGCTGCACCAAATCTCCGCCACATCCTTCACAAGAATCCTGCGCTCCCGAACCGAGGCCTTCATCTTCACTTTCACATAGATACTGTTACTGTTCTGCATAAAAAACGTCCACCGCCTTTCACGAGATAGCATCTCCGGCGATGGACATTTTTATACGTCTTACAGGATTTTCATGAACTTCTTAGTATTCTTCCGCATCAGTGACGCAGGATTCTTCCTGCCAGGCAGTTGATCAGATAAATCAGGATATCCATCACAACAATCGTGGCGCCTACTGGCGTGGAGAACAGGATCGAGAGAATCATCCCCGCGAAGGCACCCAACACTGAGAGAACTGCCGCATAGATCACGACACTGCGGAAGCTGTACATCACACGCATGGCAGATAATGCCGGAAAGATCAGGAGCGCTGTGATCAAGAGTGAGCCGACCAGATTCATGGCCAGGACAATGATCACCGCTGTGATCACTGCGATCATCAGGTTGTACAGCTCTGCCTTCTTCCCGGTCGCCCGCAAGAAGGTTTCATCGAAGGTCACGGCGAAAATCCGGTTATAGAACAGGACAAAGAAGGCAACCACAATCACCGACATTACAATGCAGATCGTCACCTCCGCGCCGGTCAGCGTGAGAATCGTCGTGGAGCCGAACAGCGTGGAGCACACATCTCCGGACACATTGGCAGACACAGAGAACACATTCATGATCAGATAGCCAACTGCCAGCGCTCCGACGGAGAGCATTGCGATCGCAGAATCACCTTTTATCCGTGTGTTCTGCCCGGTTCGCAACAGGAAGATGGCTGCCAGAACCGTCAGCGGCATTACCAGCACCGTAGTATTCGCCAGCTTGAACATCGTGGCGAAGGCCATAGCACCAAATGCCACATGCGAGAGTCCATCTCCGATAAAGGAGAAACGCTTCAGCACCAGCGACACGCCGAACAGAGACGAGCATAGTGCCACCAGAACGCCTACCACAAGCGCGTAGCGCACAAAGGGATACGAGAAATAATATTGTAATTCCGTAATGATTCCACTCATTTTTCTTCACCGCCCGTACTGCGGAATACCTCCGACTTTTCATTGCGGAGATACTCTTTCCTTGTGCCGAAGAAGCTGTCGTCCCGGTCAATGTGAAGCACATGACTGGCATAGGAGAGAGCCTGCAGGTCATGAGACACCATGATGACCGTAATTCCTTTCTCATTCAGCTCCTTCAGAAGTCCGTAAAATTCCATCGTTGCTCTGGGGTCCAGACCGGTCACCGGCTCGTCCAGCAGGATAATCTTCGATGCCGCGCACAGTGCTCTGGCAAGAAGTACCCGCTGCTGCTGGCCGCCGGACAGATGCCGGTAGCACTGCTTCTTCAGATCTGTGATTCCCATAACCTTCATTTGTTCCTCGGCAAGCGTCTTCTGCTCTCTCGTGTAGAAAGGCCGCCAGCCGCCGTGCGCCAGCGTTCCGGATAAGACGATCTCCCATACAGTAGCAGGAAAATCCCGCTGCACCACTGTTTGCTGCGGCAGATAGCCGATCTCGTAGGGCTTCAACCCGTCTCCTACCATGATCGTTCCTGCCTGCTGCTCCTGCAGATGCAGCAGCGTCTTAATCAATGTGCTCTTGCCGGCTCCGTTCTCTCCTACAACCATGAGATAATCTCCAGGGCTGATCGAGAAGTTCAGATTCGAAACAATCGCCTTCCCGTCATATCCCAGAGCCAGGTTTCTGCATGTAATATATGCCATGATACTCTTTCTCTTTCCTTTCTCGCAACTTTCATCCCTGATCCTGCGAACCAAGCGCCTGCTTCAGCACTTCCAGGTTCTCCCGCATACCGTCCAGGTAGGTTGCTCCCGCTTCCAGCTCATCCTTCGTCACAGACTGCAGTGAATTCAGCACCAGGATCTGCTGATCCTTCGAGACTGTGTTCTCCCGGATGGTCTCCGCCACTCTCTGATCCGAATTCTCCAGGACAAGAATCGAATGTATGCCAAGCGCGTCGAGCTTCCCGGCAAGGAAGGTAACGGTCGCAAAGCTGGCTTCTGTCTCCGCGCTGCAGCCAGGAAAGGCCGCGTAATAATCCAGGTCGTAATCCTCTGTCAGATAACGGAACGGGAAACGGTCACCGAAGATCAGTGTCCGGACTCCTGCCCCGGCGACTGCCTCCTCATACTCCCTGTCCAGCTCCTCCAACTGCGCGATATAAGCGTCCGCATTCGCCCGGTAAGTCTCCGCATGCTCCGCATCCAGTTCCTCCAGCTGCTCCGCGAGAGCATCAACGAACACCACAGAGTTCTTCAGCGAGAGCCATACATGCTCATCATATTCAATCTCTTCCTCTGCCCCGTCTTCATGAGCATGATCGTCTTCATCTCCATGTTCATGTCCGTGATCGTGCCCGGTCAGGCTCCGGCGCTCCTGCATGCCTTCAACAACTTCCTCTTCCTTCGCACGCTCCCCGGCCAACTCCATCAGGCTGACCATGCGCATATCCGGATTCACAGCTTCCGTTGCTGCATCCTCCACCCAGGTATCCGACTCTCCGCCGATATAGACCAGAAGATCTGCGGACGCGATCCGCACCAGATCCAGAGCAACCGGCTGATAGCTGTGAAGATCGGCTCCGTCATCCATAATCAGCGTCAGCTCTACAGAATCTGACACTTCTCCGATAATCGCCTGAAGGTAACTGTACTGCGGATACGTCGTGCATACAACCTGAAGCCGATCCGGATCCGGAATCTCCGCCATGCGGCCGCAGCCGCCGAGCAGAAGCATTCCAGCGAAGAGCAGGGCAGCTCTTCGGATTCTTTCTCTCATCTTCACTGTTCTTCCTCCGCCTGCATGCCGCGGCACTCCCGACAGAGACCGCTCAGCGTCGATGTCTCGCAATCCAGCGCAAAGCCGTACTCTGCTTCCAGCATCCGGTAGATTTCGTCCATAAATGAACATTCCATGTGCTGGATTCTGCCGCACCTGCGGCACTGCAGGTGCAGATGCCGCTGACACCGGGACACATCCCCCGCCAGGCGGTAACGCTGATTGTCGCTGTCTGCCGTCTTGAATTTTACCAGAATACCGTCCTTCACCAGCTGTTCCAGATGGCGGTAGACCGTCGTTATATTCACCGCAATCTCCCGCTGCTCCATATAGTGGCAAGCATCCGCCGCACAGAAGCTTCTCTCCCTCTGCAGATCCAGGAATTCCTCCATCGCCGCGCCGATTCTGGTCTTGTATTTCTTGTGCATATCTGCCTCCGTAAATTGCAATTCATTTGCATTTTTGCATTATAGCAGTATTCCCCTCATCTGTCAACAGCATTTGCAATTCACTTGCAATTTCGTCCGTGTGCGTTGGCACGCATAGCCTGCAGGATCTTCTTCTCCTGGCGGGATACCTGCACCTGAGAGATTCCCAGCTCCTCCGCCACCTGCGTCTGCGTGAGCTCCTTATAATAGCGAAGCTCGATCAGACGCCGGTGCTCTTCCGGAAGATCCTGCATCAGCTGATCCAGCAGCATCTCATCCATGATCTGCTCCTGAAAATTTTTCTCATCCGTCAGCCGGTCGATCAGACAAATATCGCTGCCGTCCCCCCGGTAAATCGTCTTGTAGATGGATTCCACTTCCACACCGGATTCGAGCGCAGCCGCCAGTTCTTCTGCCGGGAGGCCCATCGCTTCGGAAAGTTCCGCGAGCGTCGGTTCCCGCCCCAACTTCCCGGCCAGCTGCTCTCCGGCATATTTTGCCTTCTGCGCCGTCTCCTTCAGGGTGCGGCTTACCTTTATCATACCGTCGTCCCGCAGGAAGCGCTTCACCTCTCCGGTGATAATTGGAACCGCATAGGTAGAGAACCGAACCTCATAGGAAAGATCAAATTTATCAATTGCCTTCAGCAGCCCGATGCAGCCAATCTGCGTCAGATCCTCCATATCACATCCTCTTCCCTTAAAGCGCCGCACTATGCTCCAGACCAGTCCCATATTCTCTGTGACCAGCTGCTCTCTCGCCGCCGGATCTCCTTCCAGACTTCTCTTCAGCAGACAGGCATTCCGGTCATCGCACATCGCACTCACCGCCTGCCAATGGTTTTGGTCAGAATCACCTTCGTCCCCTGCTCCGGCTGTGATTCCACATCCACACTCTCCATAAAGGCTTCCATGAAGTAGAAGCCCATCCCGGAACGGTCACTGCCCGGACAGGTCGTATAAAGCGGCTGCCTTGCTTTTCTAACATCCGCAATGCCTCTTCCGTAATCCGTAACCTCGATTCGCAGTCGCTTTCCCTCCCGGAGCAGCTCCATCCGGATTTCTCCGGGCTCATCCGGATAGCCGTGAAGAATCGAGTTGCTGACGGCCTCCGATACTGCTGTCTTTACGTCCTCAATCTCCTCCACGGTCGGGTCCATTCTTACCATAAAAGCACCGACAGCCGCCCGGGCAAAGGCTTCATTCTGCGACCGGCTCTCCATCCGGATCAGCAGGCGTTCGGTTCCCTGATTCTGCTCATTCATTGATTTATCCTCCATTCTCTCTGTCCACTGCTCACTGACTACTATCTCTTCAGAGCCTCCTCCTTCTTCTCATACATGGCCGCCAGCTTCCCTACTCCGGCCATCTCCAAAAGCTTTCTTGTGCGCCGGTTCATGCCGTATAGCGTGATATCGCCGTCCCGCTCACACATCCGCTTGTAGCGTCCCAGAACCGCCCCGATCCCGGAGCTGTCCATGAATGTTACCGCAGAAAAATCAAATATGATCCTCCGGATCTCATATTCTCCGAACAACAGCTCGATATCCTGGGGAAGCGTTCTTACACTGTGATGATCCAGCTCCCCGGGAAGGTGAACAATCAGATTCACCCCATTCAATTCGTATTCCATGCTCCCGATCCTCCTAACTTTCCTGTAATAAAAAAGAGACCTGCGCCAAAATTTTCTGGTGTAGATCTCTCTTCTTTATTTTTATCTGAATTCGATTGTGTTTATCGTATATTTATCTGCCCGGTTCGCTCCGTCAGTTCACACGGCTGGATGCCTGCGCATACCACTGGCTCTGCGGGAACTCGTCCACAATCCGCTTGAAGTAAACAGCTGCTTCTGCATCGTTCCCGATTGCCTCATAACAATATGCCATATAATAAATCGCGTCCTCATAATCGTTCTTCTCTGCCAGACACGCCTCCAGCGCCGGAATCGCCTCGTTATATTTCCCCTGATCGACCAGCGCCTTGGCTGCCTCGAACAGGCGGTCCGCCAGACCGTTGTTCTCCACGAAGTTCTTCAGCAGAGCATAACAGTCACGGAACGCAGAGGCATCCACGACATCCGGATTGATCGTCGCATAGGTGACCGCCATGTTGGTCCAGTCCTCCTCCGCGTACTGTTTCATCGCTGTCAACAGACGCTCATAATTCGTCAGCGATCCGTCCTCCCCGGTATAGGTTTCCACATCCTTCTTCATGGTCTCGACCTCGCTCTCAAGATCGGAGACTCTGGTATTCAGTGTGCTGATCGTCTCATCCTTCGCGCCCAGCTTCTCATTATAGGAAACTGCCGTCTGATTCCAGCGGGCGTTCGTCTTCTGCTGCTGCGTCGGAGAAATCATGAATACATAGGCACTCACACAG
Organism: Hominifimenecus microfluidus; assembly: GCA_020687485.1. Lineage (GTDB taxonomy): Bacteria > Bacillota > Clostridia > Lachnospirales > Lachnospiraceae > Hominifimenecus > Hominifimenecus microfluidus. The sequence continues at coordinate 34,189 of JAJEQR010000015.1, forward strand.
ATCGCGATGCCCAAAATCAGCCCCAGCATGAGTTGCAGAACCTTCGGCTTCTCCGAATATTTTGGAATGATGACCTCATCCGCCGCCTGCTGCGCCATCTGCTGCTCCGCGTAGGTTGCCTGCTTGTTCCGGCGGCTGATCTTGCCTCGGATCTCCTTTGCGTAGTTCAGGCAGAAGATATTGCCCTTGTCGTGTGCCAGAGCTCTCTTCAGGACCTTGCCCGCCTTGGAATATTCCTGCTCCTTGATGTAAAGGAGCGCCAGCAGCTGATAGGCCTTTATCATCTTCGGATGCTGGCTGATCACGCTGCGCAACTGGATAATCGCAAGATCCACGCTGTCGTGCTTCGCATAATCCAGGGAAAGATTGAAGTTCTTGATCGCCTTGTTCATGTTCTCAAGCTCCGCCTTGTTACCCTGTACCTCCGTCAGGTATTCATCCGCCCGGTTGTTCTCCGGCTGCAGATTCTTGCTGATCACCCACTGGCTGAGCGCCTCCACGACTTCTCCCATCTCATAATAGACAAGTCCCAGAAGGTTTCTCGCGTCGATATTGCTCTTATTGAACTGAAGGCTCTGATTCAGATCCTCCAGTGCTCCGCTTAAGTCACGGATCTTCGCCTTCGCCAGCGCTCGGTTATAGTAAGAATTTGAAGTGCGGACAATCTTCCGGTATATTGCAACATCGGCTCCGCAGTGCAGACAGTGCCTGCCGGAACCCAGTGTGTTTCCGCATTTGTAACATTTCATAAATTACTGCTGCTCCTTCTCCTTCAGGATCTCCTGCATAATATCGGTCATATCCCGCAGGTTCGTGTTCATAATTACATCTTCCGCCTGCTCTACCTCCTTGCTCGGCTTGAACCGCGCCAGTTCTTCTTCGAAATTTATCATGCTCAAAACTCCTTCCTGTTCCTGATCCGCAGAAAAGGTGACTATCCAATAATCTTTCCTCCGGATTTACTCTCTATAGGTTACCGTATCCTCCGCGATTATGCAAGAAAATTTTTCCGCAGGAATCGACAAAAGAATCAAAAAAGAACGCTGAAAGCCTTCCGACTCCCCGCGTTCTTTTCTGGTTCTTCTGTTCTCAGAGATTAGTCCTCCTGAGGAATGATCTCCTTCTTGTTGTAAGATCCGCAAGCCTTGCATACTCTATGAGGTACCATCAAAGCGCCGCATTTGCTGCATTTCACTAAGGTAGGGTTGCTCATTTTCCAGTTTGCTCTGCGGCTGTCTCTTCTTGCCTTAGAGGATTTGTTCTTGGGACAAATAGACATATGGTTCGCCTCCTAACTCTTTACGTAAAAAATACACGGTCTTAAGCCGTACTCGACATATTATACACGTTCTGTACAATTTTGTCAACTGATTTTTAAACTTTTATTTTTTGTCAGAAAACCCCGGGGAAGAACGTTCCCCGGGGAAAGATTCCGATCAGGTGTTCCGCTCTTTAGTCCTGAGCCTGGCACTGTACGGAGGTGATTGCTACTACGCCTACAATATCATCTGCGCTGCATCCTCTCGACAGGTCATTAACAGGCTTTGCGATACCCTGGGTAACAGGGCCGTAAGCTTCTGCCTTTGCCAGACGCTGGGTGAGCTTGTAGCCGATGTTGCCTGCATCCAGGTCGGGGAATACCAGTACGTTGGCCTTACCGGCAATGGGGCTGCCCGGAGCTTTGGAAGCGCCTACGCTGGGAACGATCGCGGCATCCAGCTGGAACTCGCCGTCTACGTTCAGGTTCGGGAACTGCTCCTTCGCCAGAGCCAGAGCGTCGGTAACCTTGGTTACGTCCGCATGCTTTGCAGAACCCTTGGTGGAGTGGGACAACAGAGCTACCTTTGCCTCCTCGCCTACCAGCAGCTCGAAGGACTCGGCACTGGAATTTGCGATGGAAGCCAGCTCGTCGGGAGTCGGGTTCTGAACCAGGCCACTGTCTGCGAATATGAAGGTGCCGTTCGCGCCGTACTCACAATCCGGTACTACCATCAGGAAGAATGCGGATACCAGCTTAGTGCCGGGCTTGGTCTTCAGGATCTGCAGACAAGGACGCAGGGTGTCTGCGGTGGAGTGGCATGCGCCGCTTACCATACCGTCAGCATCGCCCATCTTAACCATCATTACACCGTAATACAGGTAATCCTTCAGCAGAAGCTCCTTGGCAGCTTCAGGGGTCATGCCCTTCTTCTGTCTCAGCTCAACCAGCTTGTCAATATATGCAGCAGTTCTGTCGCTGGTAGCAGGATCTACTACCTTAACGCCGGTCAGATCGAAGCCTGCGCCGAACTTTGCTACTTCTTCAGGGGAACCAACGATGATAATGTCGGCAAATCCCTCTTTTACAACCTTAGCAGCAGCCTCGTAGGTACGGGCGTCCATGGACTCCGGAAGAACGATTGTCTTCTTGCTCTTCGCTGCTCTTTCTTTGATTACATCAATGAAACTCATCTTTTATGTGCTCCTTTCCTGTCTCCGGGACAGATTACTGTTCTCATTATATACGAATCGCGCTCCAAGCACAAGTATTTTTCTGCTTTTTTTCACTTATCCGAAGAGCTTTCTTCCGGCCACGAACTTCGCAGCGATATTGCGGTCGTCGCCGAGGTATACGATGCGCTCCAGGCGCTCGTGCGTGCTGAATTCCCTCGGTGCAGGAAGATTCTCATCGTCAAGCACAACGGCATCGAATTCATAGCCTTCCTCGAACTTCCCGACCTTGCCGAAGAACTCACCACCTCCGGCCGTCGCCATATAGAAGGCCTCGTCCAGCGTGATCGGCGCGTCATCCTGCGTAATGAGACGCCAGCGCAGCTTGGATACCTGGATGGCATCCACCATGGCGCGAAAGATCGAGTCAGAAGAGCCACCGGCAACGTCGCTGCCAAGTCCGATATGAATCCCGGCATCCAGATACTGACGGACAGGTGCGATTCCGGACGCAATATTCGTATTCGACTGCGGACAGTGAGCAATATAGACTCCCCGCTCCTTAATGCGCGCGAACTCCCGCTTTCCGGGCCATACACCGTGCGCCATGACCGTCGGCGCATTGCCGCCAAACAGACCGAAGTGCTCATATGCCTCACCGTAATCCGACGAATAGGGACAGAGTTCCCGCACCCAGGCGATCTCGCTCAGGTTCTCTGACAAATGCGACTGCACCGGAACATGATATTTCTTCTGGAAACGTCCGAGAGACGTTAACAGATCGTCCGTGCAGCTGGGAATAAAGCGTGGCGTCAGCATCGGCTTCGTGTTCTTATACTTCTTCAGGCTTGTCTTCAGCCACTTTTCCACTGCCGCTGCCGCAACTGCCGGACTCTCCTCGCACAGAGGCGCCGGCGCATTTCGATCCATGCTGACCTTGCCCACATACGTGATCAAACCGCTCTTCTCCAGCATCTCCATGAGGAGAAGAGTCGCCGGTACGTGAGCCGTTGCAAAAATACAGGCTCTTGTGGTCGCGTTCGTCCGCATCTTCTCCACGAAGATCCGATAGGCGCGTTCGGCATAGTCAGGATCCTCATAACGGCTCTCTTCCGGAAAGGCGTAGGTCTGCAGCCAGTCCAGAAGCTCCTTGTCCATGCCAAGACCGCGGTACGTATACTGCGGCGCATGAACATGAAGATCAACCAGGCCGGGGATGATCAGGCATTTTCCGTAATCGTACAGCGGAAATGACGCATACTCCTCCGGCAGCTCCGGAAAGATGCCCGCTGTCAGCCCTTCCGCGCATACCAGGAAAGCGTTCTCATGTATCGCCAGCTCCGACGGATTTTTACTGGATATAATATTTCCTTTGACAACAAAATTCTTCTGCATTTCTTTCCCCTTAAACCGTTACGTCTTCCACTTTCGCGCGCGTTACCGCGATCAGATCCTTCGGCGCGAGTTCCAGTTGGCTGCCAAGACGGCCGCCACTAACAACAACTTTCTCCAGATCAAGGATGCTCTTGCTGATGATTGTCGGGAACTGCTTCTTCATGCCAATGGAAGTACAGCCGCCGCGCACATAGCCGGTCAGAGGCGTCAGTTCCTTCAGCGGAAGCATCTCCAGCGATTTCTCACCGGCCGCCTTCGCCGCCTTCTTCATATCCAGCTCATCGTCGATCGGAAGAACAAAGACGTAGTTCTGGCGGCTCTTACCTACCGTTACCAGCGTCTTGTATACCTTCTCATGAGGAAGTCCCAGGGTATCGGCAATCTGAGCACCATCCGTAAACTCCGTGCATTCATAAGTGTGGGATTCATAGACGATTTTATTCTTATCCAGAATGCGCATGGCATTCGTCTTTACTTCTTTTTCCTTTGCCATAATCTTTATCCTCCTTCTGCGTTCGCTTCGTCCGCATTCTTATTCTTCTGAAATTTTATTCTTCTGCGTTCGGTTCTTCCCCGCTCTGCGGTTCCCCAGAGTCAAGCACCAGGCGACGAATTGCATTCGCCACGCCCTCGTGATTATTGTCCTCCGTCACATAGTCGGCATCCCTCTTCAGGGATTCCGGGCTGTTCGCCACCGCCACGCCGTATCCGGCATAGAGAAGCATATCCCGGTCGTTCTCCGCGTTCCCGCAGGCCATCACCTCTTCAGGCGCAATCCGAAGCTCACCGGCCAGCCACTGCAGAGCCGCTGCCTTGCCGGCGCGGCTCCCCGCCATCTCAATCAGATGATCGACTGAGGACGTCAGGTAAAAATCTCCGGCCTGCGCAAGTTTCTCTTCCAGCCGCGCCTTCTGCTCCGGATTCGAAACAACCGCATCGATAGCGTCCAGATTCGTGATATTATCCTGAATAAACGATACGATGCCGTCCACCGGCTTTCTCGTCTTCTGAATATAAATCCGCCCCTGTTCCGTCGCGCCGAATCCCACCGGATCTTCCACAAAAGCCTGATCCGCATAAGCGATTCCATCCACGAAGCACTCGATGCAGGCGTTCTCCTCTTGCAGAATCGCAAGGATGGTCGGCACGCAAGCCGAATTCAGCGTCTCATGGCAGATTCGCTCCGCCGTATGCAGCCGGTACACCGAGGAGCCGTTGGAATTAATAGAATATTCCAACCCTTCGACCTGATGGATACATTCCGGCAGCGAGTAGAAGGAGCGCCCGCTGGCGACCACGATATGAACGCCACGCCGGCATGCTTCCTCCAGCACCTGCTTTGTATTCTCTGTCAGGATTCCGCCGTCGGCCAGCGTCGTGCCGTCCAGATCCAGCGCAATCATTTTTATCTTCTTCACCGTTTCATCCCCTTTACTCTCGCGCGTTACTGCTGCGGCCGATTCACCGCCTCGCAGGCGTATGCCTGATAATGCTTCTTCAGCATCCGGTACGCGCGGTCACGCATGCGGCGGTTCCGGTAGATACCGTACACACAGGATCCGGAACCGGTCATCAGACTTCCTATCGCTCCGCTCCTTGTAAGCGCCTGCTTCAACTCCCGGATAACCGCCTTCTCCGGGATGGCCTCCTCGAATACATTATACAAACTGGCACAGATCCGATCCAGGTCCTTCGTCTCCAACCCCGCTGCTGCTTCCTGCGAAAGATATCGCTGCGTAATCTGCCCGGATTCATCGATCGCGCGGTACATCTGCGCCGTGGAAAAGGATACCTTCGGCTTCAGCACAAGAATCGAATATGTAAAATCCGTATCGATCTTCGTAAGCTCCTCCCCGATGCCGCGCCCGATGCTGGCCTGTGTGAGAAGACAGGCCGCGACATCCGCGCCGAGAGAAACTGCGATTTCTTTTTTCTGCTCCCAGGTCATATGCAGGCCATACATCTGATCCAGCGCGCGGATCATCGCCGCCGCATCCGTGCTGCCTCCGGCCATCCCGGCGCCGGACGGAATCCGTTTCTTCAGGAAGACTGACAGACCGCCGATCTGCGGATAGCGCTGCGCCATCGCGCGGTAGGTTTTGCACACCAGATTGTCCTCATTCTCAAAAAGCTTCACAGAACAGGAAAAGGCCAGACTCTGGTCTGGCTTTTTCTCGATATACAAGGTGTCGCAAAGAGAGACCGGTTGGAAAATCAGCTCCAGATCATGATAGCCGTTGTCTCGGCGACCTGTCACATTCAATGTCAGATTGATCTTTGCTCTTGCTTCTATCTTCATAATACTATTACTCCACCGTCAGAATACACAATACGGATACGCCCATCCCGCTGCCACAGTCGGTCAGCTGCTCTCCGGTCGTGGCGGTAATCCCGATCTGATCCGGGGCAAGCCCCATCTCATGGCCGATGGATTCCCGCATGGATTCAATCTTCGGCGAAATCTTCGGCTGCAGGCACTCGATGGAGATGGATACGTGCGTTGCCTGATATCCCTTCTCCTTCAGATCCTGCAGAGCTACCTTCAGATACTCTCTGCTGTCAGTGATGCCGCTCTGGCACATCTCATCCGCCACTTTTCCCAGGATATTCCGGCAGGTAATACCGGAAATTGCGTTCGTAATCGCGTGAAAGACGGCGTCGCCGTCGCTGTTCGCCGCCAGTGCCGGCATGTTCTCGAAGACAATACCTCCCAGAATAAAAGGCTTCTCTTTCTCCTGCAGATCAAAACGATGACTATCTTGTCCGATTGACGCTTTCATAGATCTCCTTCGCTACCTCACGGATGGTCTTTCCGTCGGTATCCACTTTGATATCCGCGGCTTCCGCATAGGCGTCCGCCCGCTTGTTTTTCAATGCCTTGATGTCCTTGACGTTCTTCTTGCCTTTCAGGTTCGGTCGGCTGTCATCATCCTTGACACGATCCAGAATTGTCTCCGGCGTCGCGTCCAGCCAGATAATTACGCCGTTCTCCTTCATGAGACGGCGGTTCTCCTCGCGAAGCACCATGCCGCCGCCGCAGGATACAATGATGTTGTCCTCATCGGCAAGCTCCTTCAGCATCTCTGTCTCCAGATCACGAAAATAATTCTCTCCGGATTCCGCGAAGATCTGATTGATGCTGCGGCCTTCCTTCGCGATGATACGGTCATCGACCTCTACAATGTTCTTTCCATACAGCTGATTCATGGCAATCGATACCGACGTCTTGCCGCATCCCATGAACCCGATTAAATAGATATGACGATTTACTTTGCTCATCCCTGACTCCTTCGATATTCGTTCTTCCAGTCCTGCACCAGCCGGCAGAAGCCAACCGCTCTCCGGACACTATCCTCATTCATAAGCGCAAAGGCTTCCTTCGCTTTTCCTTCCAGTGCAACCTGCTTTTTCATCTGTTCAAAATTCTCTTTCCACCGATGAATCGTCTCTGTCGGAACATCGGCAAACAGTTCCTCCGGAAATACGCTCAGACTGTCCATCAGATGGATCTCATATATTTTCTGAAGAGCCTCCTCTGCATGGAGAAGCTCATATGCGTGCTGATAACAATCCACTGCCCGGTCAAACGAAAAAATACCCGCCAGTGCCGAACCCATACAGAACCACACATCTCCCAGAAATGCGCTGTCTCCGGATTCTTCACTTTTGCCTGTCAGGATCTCACGATAACAACGAATCGCATCGTAATATCTGCGGCGCCGGAAGAAATAATCGGCCTTTTCCTTCATAAGGTCCGTGCTCTTTGCCGCTTTCAATCGGTAAAGTTCTGAACGAAAAGCCTTCAGCTCCGTGTCGTCATAATAATGAATATCCTGCAGGATCACCAGGAGCAGTTCCGCCTGATCTGCCTGCCCCGCCCATTTGCGAAGCTTCGTTTCCAGTTCAGGCATCCCCAGCTCCTGGTTAATAAATCGAAAGAGCCTCTCATCCAGGAAGTGATCCCCCAGGAGCATCAGATTATGATAGATAAAATAGCTCAGTTCTTCGCCGGAATAAATCCGGATTCCCAGCTCCGGCACGTAGTACGGGTGTTTCGCGACGGCGCTGCGGCATAAAATCAGACTGCCCATGGAGTACTCCTTTCTAATAAATTCATGTAACGATTACAGAATCATTCTAAGCTTCCGCTCAACTTCTGATTCATGCATAATCTCCTATATGTATATATCTCTTCGGATTACCGTATCACTGGCCGGATACAAATCTCCAAAGCCAAGATCCACCACCCGGACCGTCATACATTTCTCTGACGAGAAGGAGACAATCACCTCAATTCTCGTCGTCTTGTTCGGCCGCTTCGGCAGCTCCGCCAAAGAGATATTTACCTTCTCTACGCGGCGGCTTCCGGCCGGCGTGATCGTAAATTCCAGTTCCGCCATATCATCCGGAATCAGATCGATGCTTGAACGCGCCTCATACCAGTTGCTGCCAGCGGAAGCAAGGATCACCTGCTCTTTTCGGCCTTCATATACTGCCTGAAGGCTGACCGTCGAGGAAATCCTTCCCTCACAGGAGCAGATAAATGGGTAAGCCGATGTCTCCTGAAGGGCGTCATACGCAAGGTATGCAGCTCCGATAGCAAAAATCTGCGGAACATAATATACCTTTCTCCTGGTGCATACCGCCTTCTTGAAATCCGGTGCCCAGTCGATGGAAGGGAATACTCTTCCGGATAAAAGCACAGCGGAAACCACTTTCTTGTGAAGCATACGGTCCGCACAGGAAGTAAGGATCGTATCTCCGAGGCGCGCGCCGTTCGGATTGTCCAGTACATCCAGGCGGAAGCCCTCCTGCATCTTCTCGTGACTTGCCTCAATCATCTGCGGAACGCAGCCGCGGATTACTTTCATCTCATAGTAGTGCAGTCCTTCGTCTGTAAGATCGAACAGACTGGTCAGATTCGCCCATACTTCCTTCTTCTGACTGATCGTATGATATACGAAACTCTCGGTGTGACTCACAACATGCACAGCACTGCGGTCAATCCCACATTCTTCCGCCGTGCGAACCAGACAGTCGATAAACCGGCCATCCAGAGTCTGAACCGTAAATACCACGCTGCAGATCTCATCGGTTCCGTACTTCTCCTTCGGGAGAAGTAAAAGCTTCTCCAGGTAGCGGCGCATCAGCTCCCCGGCGGAATAACGCACGCCTTCAATGGTCGCAAACTTATCGTCATGAATCATCTTGACGAGTTTATCCACAGTCGTACCATCGTTGAACAGAGCCGTGCGGCATGCCTCCTCACCAATCAGCCACTCGTCCTTCCCCTTCTTCTTACATACCACCATCGGGATGAGAACATTTTCTTTCTTATTCTCATCCTCTGGCTGATAATATACCGGCTCCGGCTCCGTCATGCGGGATGAAAAACAGCTGATCTGGCTGTAATCATCACACAGATCAATGCCTAATATTAGTCCCTCCATCCAGTGGAGCCTCCTTTCTCTCCAGGCAGAACAGCTGCTCTGCCATTGCATCCTTCCATGCGTAATCGCGAACCTGCCGCTGCCACTCTTCATCCTCAGGTTCCTTCTTCGTATCCAGCAGCCGGTTCAGCATCTCAAACCGCCCGCCGGGCGTGCGGCCGGCAGTATCCGGCTCCTTTCTTCCGCGGTACACAGCAGCGGACTGTCCTCCGCGAAGTACCCGTATCTCATACTCCAAATGCTCTCCGGAGAAGAGCAGGATCGGCTTTGCGTAGATTCCGTGGTACATCACTGTCATTTCTTCCCGAACCGGCTTCGCATCCTCCATCTCCGGAAGAATCCGGTAGACAATCTCCGCCGGTTCCTCTTCCCTACCGTAATATTCCACGATCGTACGATCGCCGATCTCTTCCGGCAAAGGGAAGAATCTCCCCAGCTTCTTAAAGTAAGCAAACACAAGCCCCCGGCGGTACAGCTGTTCAAAGGCCTCCTGGCAGATTTCTTTCTGATTCTCCGAAAGCTCCGCCTGATCGGAATACCAGCGGGTCAGCGCCAGCGTGCAGATCAGCGGATTTCCGCCGAACGAGCGCTTGCCTGAGACAATCTCTTCCATTGTCTCCACAAGATCCGCATCCAGAGGCTTCTGTTCCACAAAGTATCCATAGCACCGGACAGAGAAATATGCCCGCACCAGCAGCTTCTCCACCGGTCCGAGACCGATATAGATCCGGAAGGTATCATCCAGGTGCGTGTATTCCCCGGTAAACAGGATCTGCCCGAACAGACGCTCCGCCAGATCCGAAGTATCTGCCCGATGACTTACACTCTTCTCCAGAATTTCATACATCTGCCGACTGAGTCCATTATAATAGCGGCAAAGGTACTGCAGATTCGTATCGTCGTACTGATTTTTCGCAAACAGAGATGCCGCCAGATGCAGCAGTTCTGCATTCTTCTCGTACAGGCGGTTCTGAATCGTGCGGCTGCACAGACGAAGCAGTGCATAGTCCGGCACCTTCTCACTGCCGTATTCACGCATCTGCTCCATCGCCTCCGAAAAGCTTCCTGCGTCGATCAGAACGCGGATCAGAACCTGGCGATCTTCCTCACTCATACAGAGATTTGCCTTCAGTCGGCGCAGCAGATCCAGATCCGGCTGCTCCTGCTTTCTCAGACGGTTCAAAACATAGTGGATCAGCTTTCTCTGGTACAGCGGTCGCAGGATCTTCGGCGAAGATTCAGCAAAAAGGATCTGCTCCGGAAGAGAGGATTCCTCATCCTCCCGGAGGATACGACTGCACTCCGCCAGCCGGCTCATCGCATGTGTGGGGTATAATCTCCGGCTGCACGCAAGGAGCGCTTCCGGCTGCTTCATCAGCATCTCCCTCTCACAGGGAATCGACGCATAGCGGTTGCCATAGCGATCCGCAAAGAGCAGGCGACAGTCCTCTGTATACAACGGAAGATAGACCACGCCGTCTTTCACAGGCGCGGTAACTTCTTCTTTCCGCTCGCCATACACCACAATCAGCTGACGGATTGCCGGATTCCCGATCCGGATCCGGCAGGTCTTCAGCACATCCGGAAGAATCTTCGCGATACGCTCGTCCACCAGCTCTGGATACAGCAGGCGTTCATACATATGCGCCAGAAAATCATCCACCCGGCCGGCCAGAAGCTGATCAATTAGAAAATATTGCATCTGCTTCTCATAGGCCCGGTACACATAGCTGTCCGTCTCACAGGCGGAGAGCACATAGTCATACAGAACCTTGCGGGAATGGATATCCCACGGGCTGTTATAGGAATAATACAGCAGGATCACACGGGGAATCTCTTCCTCCGCATGCTCCGGTCTTGTATAGAGATAATAATCGTATAAACGGGTCAGCCCCACATCGGCCTTCACCCCGCGGGCAAACCACGGAAAATAGCTGCTGTCTCTGCGATCACCGCGAATCAGGATCGCACATACGGCATAGACAATCTCATTCGTGGGCGCCGTCTCGTAGAAGCGCTGCAGCGTCAGATAAAGCACCGGCCGGAAAGTCTTTTCCCGAAGCGTCAGCTCTGCCGTGCGGTGCATCAGCGGTTTCTCCACATAGCCATGTCTCGCTCCAAACCAGAGCAGCTGCAGCTCAAACTCTCCCAGACGCTCCATCCGCTCAGGGATCCGGTTCAGAACTTTCACCGCTTCCAGATAGAGATACGGGCTACGGCAGCCCTCCTGGTAGAACTCCTGCATCTGCCGGAAGGCTTCCTCCGGGTGTCCGGCCCGGTTATCATCCACTCGCAGAAACAGCAGATACGTAACCGGCGTCGCCGCCCCTTCATCCTGATATTTATACAGAAGCTTCAGGAGACGTTCCTTCATCTCCCAGCTTCCGGACTGCTGCATCTGCAGATACAGGAAATAGCTGTAAGCGTCCGGGTCTTCCCCACGCTTTTCTCCGGCTTCCTCCCGTATCACTCTCAGGATGTGTCCGGCCTCCTCCTGCCTGCCGTCCAGCAGTGCCAGCTCCGCCTCCCACAGGCGCATGCGCAGATCCGGTTCACGCAGGCGGGCCATGGCGGTCCACTCTTCCTTCATACTGGCAAGGAGAGCATCCTTCTCTCCGCAGCCGGACTGCAGATCCAGCTGCGCGCGCATGAATCCGACCAGATGCTTCTCATATTCTTTCTGAGAGAAACCGCGTTCCGGCTCCTCTCCGGCCAGGATCGTCACCGGAATTGCGAGTTCCTGGCGAATCGTCCGTATCCGGATCACTCCGTAATTCCTGCCCTGATGCAGATGCTCTCTCTCGATCCGGAAGGAGAGTTCTCCATCGCCGCCGACGAAATCAAGATCCGTAAGGCTCTCCCGGTTCAGGTGCAGGAACGGGGCATCCGCCGTCACCGACGCAGATACATAGCCCCAGCTGTCCGCATGAATCCGGATCTTCACATCCTCCTCCGGACAGCTCTCATACAGCCGCTCGCTCTGATCCGCCGACAACGTTACCGGCTCTTTCAGATTCAGTGCTGTCAGGAACTCCTCCATGGCCTGGCGTCTTCCACTCCCGCCTCGAAGCCCGTCGTACAGGGCGCGCACAGAAAGCTCCTGCATAAACGGGAGATTCCGGAACCCTGGCGACTCGAACAGGCGCTCCGCATACAGGAAGTCCTCCTTCGCCAGCCCGGCAAAATCCTCCGCAGTATGTATGGACGACCACCGCTCCTGCTCATCGGACTCGCCGAGAAAAAAATACGGAATCTCGAACTCGCCGCCATTGCACACCAGAAGGAATGAGCCTTCGATGGCGCTGCCGTCCTTCAGCCGGTCTGTCTCCACTTCATATGTAAGCTGCGCATCCACACCAGCAAAATAATCCTGACCCAGACGTACCTTCGGGTTCGTGGAATAAATTAATCCACGAAAAGCGAGCTGATTGCCGCTTACAATACGGAAATCACCTCGATAAATCCCGTCACAGGGAATGACGTCCTCTATCTTTTCTCTGCTGATTCTGATCTCCGGCACGGAGGCGTCGATGATGCCTCTTGCCAGACGACTGATTTTCTCTTTCACGTTCAGGGTCACCTACCTCACTATATATTACTACAGAATAATATAGTTTTCCACTGATTTTTGTGTTTTGCCTCCCCGACTATTCCACACTATTTTCACCTATTCTCTGACAAAGCTCCATATATTCTCGAATTTTTCTCTCATATCCGTTCTCACCCGGTGTAAAGAAGCGGCTGCCTACAAGTTCATCCGGCAGATACTGCTGCTTTACGTAATGGCCGGGATAATCGTGCGCATACCGGTAGCCCCGGCCCCGGCCCAGCTCTGCCGCGCCGCTGTAATGGGAATCCTGCAGATGAGGCGGCACGCTCTTCACCTGTACGCGCCGTACTGCCTCCATCGCTGCGTCAATCGCCAGATAAGACGCATTGCTCTTCGGCGCTGTCGCTACATAGACAGCTGCCTCCGCCAGAGGAATCCTTCCCTCTGGAAGGCCAACCCGCTCCAGCGTCTCCGCCGCGGCCACTGCCACCACCAGCGCATTCGGATCCGCCATGCCGACGTCCTCCGACGCACAGATCATAATCCGTCTCGCGATAAATTTCGGATCTTCGCCCGCATAAAGCATCCTTGCCAGGTAATACACTGCCGCGTCCGGGTCCGACCCGCGCATACTCTTGATAAAGGCGGAGATAATATCATAGTGATTATCCCCCGACTTGTCATAGCGGACATTTCTCTTCTGGATGCACTCTTCCGCCACCGCCATCGTGATATGGATCTTCCCGTCATCCCCGCGGGGCGTCGTCAGGATCGCAAGCTCCACAGCATTCAAAGCCGAGCGCGCATCCCCGCCGCAGATATCCGAAAGAAATGCGAGCGCATCCTCCTCAATCACGGCATGGTAAGCACCCATGCCCTTTTTCTCGTCATACACGGCACGATGGATCAACTCGCCGATATCTTCCGGTGAGAGTGGCAGGAGTTCGAAGATAATCGAGCGGGAGATCAGCGCGCGGTTCACTTCAAAATAAGGGTTCTCCGTTGTTGCTCCGATCAGGATAATCGTCCCGTCTTCTACGAAAGGAAGAAGGTAATCCTGCTGTCCTTTATTGAATCGGTGAATCTCATCAATAAAAAGGATCGTCTTCCGGCCATACATGGCGGCGAGATCCTTCGCCTTCTCTACTACGGTCTCCATGTCCTTTTTTCCAGCGGATGTCGCATTAATCTGCTGAAAATCCGCTTCCGTTGTGTGTGCGATCACCTTCGCCAGCGTCGTCTTCCCGGTTCCGGGCGGTCCGTAGAAAATCAGAGAACTCAGCTTGTCAGCCGCAATTGCGCGATAGAGCAGCTTGTCTTTTCCCAGGATATGCTTCTGCCCGACGATCTCATCCAGCGTCGTCGGGCGAAGCCGCGACGCCAGCGGGGATTCCTTTTCCTTTCTTGTTTCTCTCATATAATCAAAAAGATCCATCGCTCTGCCTCTCCGGATACCGGTTCTTTGCCTGCTTTCCAGTTTTTTCTGGTATCCTGTCATAAAAGCAGGGCATGTATCCCATGCCCTGCCGAATGGTCTGTATTCTTATTTTAACGTTTTGCTATCGCTTGTCAAGTGCCTTTCTCAATCAAGAAGCAGCTCATCGACGGTTACAAAGGTATATCCCTGCGCGGTAAGATCATCCACAATCCGAAGCGCTGCCTCCACAGACGTATCAAAAATATCATGCAGGAGAATGATACTGCCCTCCTTCGCTTCCGATTCCACAAGCTCCACAATTTTCCCGGTATTCTGACTCTTCCAGTCTTCCGAATCCAGATTCCACAGCGTAACTGTCATCGGGATCTCTGCCTGCAGCTCATCGTTCCAGCTGCCGTAGGGCGGACGGATATAGAGAACCGGAGCTCCTGTGACGGCACAGATTCTCTCATTCGTCTGCTGTACCTCCCGGCAGGCATCTTCCTTCTTCATTTTCGTCAACTGCACATGTGAGAAAGTATGATTCCCGATCAGATGTCCCTCTTCCGCCATGCGTTTTACCAGCGCCTCGTTGTTCCCGATATTTTCTCCTACCAGAAAGAAGGTGGCGTGTATGCCTCGCTCCTTTAAACCATCCAGAAGCTTCGGCGTATACAAGCGGTGTGGCCCGTCGTCGAATGTAATCGCGATCCGCTTCTCCTCTCCAATATCCGCATCCACATCTGCGTCTGCCTCCCACGCTTCACCATTCTTCCAGAAACCAGCCAGAAACAGCATCAAACACAGCCCTACTACCAGCATTTTTTGTTTCCACACGATGTATCACTTCCCTGCATGTTCTCCTGCTTTTCACAGAAGGGATTCTGTTAAATATTGTATTTCATCCTCAGATTTGTTAGACTATCCACGAAGAAAACACACTTGACCAAGGGAGACTTTTATTATTATGAAAACGTATTCTAACAGATTCTTTGCTCACCGCGGCCTTCATGGCGATCCGAATGTAATCCCGGAGAATTCCATGGCGGCCTTTCACCGTGCAGTCACCCGCGGATATGGAATCGAAATGGATGTGCGCCTGACAGCAGACGGTCAGGCTGTACTGTTCCACGATGACGATCTGGAGCGCCTCTGCGGATGCACCGGCACGGTAGAAACTTACACCTACGAACAGCTTCAGCTCTTTCCTCTGCACGGCTCCGAAGAGAAGATTCCTCTTCTGAAGGATGTCCTGCAGATGGTCGGCGGGCGCGTACCGCTTCTGATCGAAATCAAAACAAACGGTCTGGATCTGTCTGTATGCGAAGAAACTGCCCGCCTTCTGGACGCCTATGAAGGTGACTACTGCATTGAATCCTTTCATCCGTATGTTCTCTACTGGTTCCGCCGTCACCGCCCGCTCGTACCTCGCGGCCAGCTTGCCACCGACTTCATCAAGGATTACCCGAAGGTATCTCTGATTCAACGGATTCTGATGCAGCCGTTGCTTACAAACCTGCTCTCGAAACCGAATTTTATCTCTTTCTCGCACGTTCACAAAAACCTCCCCTCCTTCCGTTTCTGGAAGAAGAACCGTACGACCTTCGGCTGGACGTTCCGCTCGGCAGAGGACGTCCGCGCCTGCGAAAAGGATTTCGATTACTTTATCGTTGAGAATACCTTCTCTTCTTAATCCCCATCTCCATGCCTGCAGCAGCGAACCGCAAGCTGATTGTTGTCCCAGGTAAGGAAAATCGCTCCGCACTCCGCCGTGTTCCAGACAGGCACATCAGCCTCTGACAGACGCTTTAACGTATCTGGATGCGGGTGGCCGTAACGGTTGTTCTTCCCGCAGGATATCGTTGCAGCTTCCGGTTGCAGAGCCTGCAGCAGCGCTTCTGACGTGGAGGAAACACTGCCGTGATGCCCGGTCTTCAGCCAGCATACCGGCATACTAGCAAGAAGAGGGAGAAACTGTTCTTCCGCCGCCGAGGAGGCGTCCCCGGTCAGAAGTCCGGAGAAAGAGCCGTATTCCAGGCGCAGAACCAGCGACTGATCGTTGCTCTCCGCCTGGATCCCCGCCTCCGGATAGAGGCAGGTAAACACTGCCTGTCCGCACTGCAGGCGGTCACCAGTCTTCATCTGGCGGAAGGGGATGCCTGCGGCTTCCGACAGTTCCTTCAATGCCTGCATGCGGGACGACTCCGCGGCGGCCGCAGATGTCACAATCATTCCGGGCCGCCAGCCCTCTTCCCGGATCAGCTCCTCAATGCCATTCACATGATCCTCATCCCCATGGCTGATAAATACAAGATCCGGAGCGGAAATTCCTTCATACTCCAGATACGGCTGAATCCGTCTGCTTCCCACCTGACTGACGGATGTGCTTCCGCCGTCGCACAGGATCGATCCGCCCTCCGGCAGGCGAATCAGCGTGGAATCCCCCTGTCCCACATCCAGCACTGTGACAGTAAGCTGACCCGGCGGAACACGGTGCAGAAATAATACACCACACACAAAAAGTATCAGCAGTGCTGCCAGATTTCGCCCCGGCAAATTTCGCGGGCTGACGCCTCTTTCCCTGCAATCCGGCCCGCTGTCCTTCCGTACTTTCTGCTTCTTCTCTATTTTCTCTAGTTCCCTCATCTTTTGTTTCTTCTGCTGTTCTCTGCGAACCATTATTACAATGGTGAATACAGTTATCGCAATCAGATAGAGGACCATCTGCCAGGTGTGCGGCTTTCCGGTCACAATCCGGCTGCCCGGAAGCGCCGAAACGACTTCGCAGAGTCTCCGGTACAGCGAAAGGATTCCCTCGCCGCCCAGAGCGCAGATGCCGCCCATCGCCGGAGATGCCAGGCCGACAATCGCAGCCATGAGTACGCATACCATAAGCGGAGCCATGAGCGGGATCACCGCCAGATTCAGGATCAGCCCGTAAGGAGAAATCACATGATAATTCCACGCCAGAACCGGCAGCGTCGCAAGCTGGATGCACAGTGAGAAACGCAGCGCCCGATCCGTGCGTACCGCCATCAGCTGAACTCTGCTCCTTTTCTTCCCCCGTTCTTCTTTCTTCTGTGTCTCCGAAGGCTTCTCTGTAAGAGGATACAGAATCCCGATTCCGGCAACCGCTGCAAAGGATAGCTGAAAGCCCGCCTGAAAGGCAAGAGAAGGCTGACCGGCCAGCAGCACAAGCCCTGCCAGGCCTAGCGCCGACAACATATCGTAAGTGCGCCCTGCAAAAGGAGCCAGCAGCATCACGCAGAACATCAGGAATGCCCGCCGGGAGGAAGCGGAACCTCCGGTCAGCCAGACATACCATCCCAGAAAGGACGCGCATATAATCGAAGCGGCAGAACGCGGCAGATGCAGCCGCCGCAGGATTTTCTGCAGTGTATTCCCGATCAAAGTAAGATGAAGTGCACTGATCGAGAGAATATGCGTAATACCTCCGACTTCATACAGATCTTTTGTCTCCTGCTCCAGCCCGGAACGATCTCCGAGAATCAGTGCCCGGAAGACACCGGCTGTTTCTTCGCTGTGCGTAACCGCCACGATGCTGTCCTTCAGCTGATTGCGCAGCCGCCACGAAAAGGCTGCAGCACCGTTCGCTTCCTGCAGGCAGCTCCAGGCTGCCATATCCAGACGGTAATCCACCCCCATCTGCTGATAATACTTACGCTGGTCAAATTCTCCCGGATTTCCTGCGTCCGGAAAGGCACTAAGCTCTCCCTCCGCCCGAATCCACGTGCCAGGGCAGAGAGACGAAAAAGAGGGAGAAAACGTATTCGCTTTCTCCCTCAGAAGCAGGTTGCGGGTATCCAGGATCGTCTCATTCCAGAGAACCTGATTCTCTGTGAGCGTGATCTGAATGCCGGAGGCGGACTCCGCCACCCGGCTGACGCGCCCGGTTACTGTCACCGGCAGCGTCTCCCTGCTTTCCATCACAAGATTCAGACCGGAAGCAGAAGTCATCTGCCATCCCAGTCCGGCCGCCACTATCTCTCCCAGAATCCATCCCCCGAGGATCCAGATCAGTGGTCTTTTAATTCTCATTTGATTTCTATCGGATTTCTCTCCTGTTCTTTCTTATCTTTCTTAATAGTTCTCTGCTTTTCGTTCTTATAATGCTTTGCTTTCTGCAGTTATTGGCTTTCTTCCACGTACTTCATATTCCGCGTGAACGGAATCGCGAACGACAGAATATCCCGCTGAAAGCCCGTCTCAGAGGAGCCGTTGATGCTGATCTGCACCTTATCCACGTTCGGAAGCTCCGTCAGAGAATTCACCACAGAATATACAGGAACATAATCATAGCTTCCCAGCACCTCCGTGATGAACTTACTGTCAAAATTCACATAGCAGACGCCGTCGCGGACATTGATGCTGAGAAGCGACGCCGTGTTCGGAAGCGACGCCTTCGCTCCGCTGTCCTCCGGGCCGCGCAGAAGCTGTTCCACAACGATTCTCTCCATGGAGCTGCTGCTGCGGTATACAACCGTGCGCTCTACCTTCACCAGACCATCCATCGCCTCATTGGCGAAATAGAGTGCAATCACCGCCTCCCGGTAATCCTCCGGGTTATCCACTGCATTGTCTACGAAACTTGCGCTTCGCAGCACCCCCATCATATTGCCGGATTCATCCGTCAGAGCCTCCCCGTTCATGGTAAATAAAATACCGTCCACATCCTTCAACTGTGTCAGCGTCCGTGTCACCGCCGCCAGGAAGAGCATCCGGTTCGGAGCCCTCATTGTGTCCCACGGTCCCTGCAGAGCGATACTCATGGTATTGCCGGAAAGCGAAATATCGGAGATCGTGATATCCGCCGCTACTGCCGGAATCGTATCCTCATAGCCGCCCTCCTGCATCTTCGCATAGAGTTCTCTGGCCAGCTCGACTGTCTGTTCATGCTGCGGCGTGTAGATCTTCGAGATCAGGCGACTGCAGGACGCATTGGAATAATAAATCACAATCTCTCCCTCGCCTGGAGTTACCGTCGCCTTATCCTTATGGCATCCGGCAAGAAACACCGCAGTTGCCAGTACAAGAAGCAGGCAGGCCGAAATAAACCGCTTTCCGCGGCAATCAAAACTTACTCTCTTCATCGCCTACTCCTTAATATAAATCATAGGAATGCGCACAACAAATGTTGTCCCTTCCTGCAGTTTGCTGTGTACTTTGATAGCTCCATGATGCAGCTGCACGATCGTCTTCGTAATGGAAAGCCCCAGACCAGTTCCGCCTGTCTCCCGGGAACGCGCCTTGTCCACACGGTAAAAGCGTTCGAAGATATGTTCTACCGCATCCTCCGGGATTCCGCAGCCGTTGTCCGTCACCTTGATATAGAAGAACTTGTGATCCGCATTCAGGGAGACCTTGACCCACCCGGAATCCTGATTATACTTGATCGCGTTTTCCACCAGATTCGTCACTGCCAGGTTCAGCTTCACTTCGTCAATATCCGCTGTCACCGGCCGGAAGCTCTCGAAAAGAAGCTCAATGTTGCGCTTCTTCGCAATCGGCCGCAGGCGCTTGAGCAGCAGCTCCATCATCTCATTGATGCTTACCTGACTGATATTCAGCGTCTGCTCCTTATTCTCCAGGCGTACCATGGAGAGAAGATCGTCGATAATCTGGCTCTCCCGGTCGATCTCATTCGAGATATCCTCCATAAATTCCCGGTAGAGTTCCACTGGAGCACCTTCCATTCCCATCAGGGAATCCGCAAGAACACGAATCGATGTAATCGGAGTCTTCAGCTCATGCGATACGTTCGATACGAATTCCTGGCGGGAAGCGTCCAGCATCTGCATGCGTTTCAGTGTGCGGTTAAAGGCCTCGCTGATCCGCAAAGTCTCCGCATAGTTATGGACGTCCACTTCATCCTTCAATCCGCCCTCCGCCGCGCGGTCGATCTGCTGCACTAACTTCTTAAACGGACGCATCCAGTATACCACGATCACAAGAATCACAAGGACCGCGATGCAGGTAGCCGCCGACATCAGAATCATGTCTTTCTCTCTGGCCTGACGGAAGGGAGCCACCACCGACTGCAGATCTGCTGTCACCAGGAGAACCCCCTCGATCGCGTCCTGTACCACATTATTCGCTTCCACCGGGCTGACTGAAATCACAGACGCCTTGAAGTTCTTCTCATAAATCGGCTGCGCGAACGCGACAAATTGCCCTTCCGTATCGAAAGAGCTGCTGCTCTGCCCGTCCAGGCAACGAATCACATATTCCGAGATATTGTATTTTCCGGTATCAACCGCATAAGTATCACGGACAATCCGGAAACTGCGGTCAATAACCTGAATCCGGCCACCCCACATATCCGCGGTCTGTTCGATCACAGCATTCACAGTAGGGTCGTCAGAATGTTCAAAGTACCCGGAACCAGAGAGTTGCCGTGTCAGCACAAGAGCCTGTCCCTGCATCTCCTGTGTAAAGGAGTCAATCTGAAGTTCCAGCGCCGTCTGCAGCGTCAGACAGTTCGTAACCGTCATGGCCAGCACGACAAGCATCAGGATCGTAATAAAGAGATGCAGGCGCAAACTGGGACGCCTGCTCTTGTTCTTCTCCATATCAATTCTTGTAGAAATAACCCACACCCCACTTCGTATATACATAGTGGGGATCGCTGGGATTCGTCTCGATCTTCTCTCTCAGCCGGCGCACATGAACGTCCACGGTACGCACATCCCCCGGATACTCAAAGCCCCACACAAGGTTCAGCAGCTGCTCTCTGCTGTACACTTTGCCGGGATTCGTCAGGATCAGCTCCAGCAGATCAAATTCCTTCGCTGTCAGATTCACTTCCCGATCGCCCAGGAATACCCGCCGGCTCTCGGTATCCATCGTGAGATCCCTGACATGAATTCTTGTATCCTTCTCTTCTTCCTTCCGGTGACTCCGGTTATTCCTGCGCAGGATTGCCTTGATGCGCGCCTTCAGCTCCAGAATGTTGAACGGCTTCGTGATATAATCATCCGCACCGTATTCCAGTCCCATAATCTTATCCATATCGTCACTTTTGGCCGTTAGCATGATAATCGGCACATCCGAGAACTCCCGAATCTGCTGACACACCTCCAGACCGTCCACCTTCGGAAGCATCAGATCCAGCAGGACGATATCATACTCCTGCTTATGTACCTTTTCCAGGGCTTCCTCTCCGTCATAGGCACAATCAACTTCCATACTGTCCTGTTCGAGGCTGAAGCGGATTCCCTTTACGATAAGCTTCTCGTCATCCACTACTAAAACCTTGTTCGCCATTTTCTATCCCCACTTTTATATTTTCCCGAAGCTTTTCAAAGGAATGCTCCTTAATCCCGGGAACCTGCATAATCTCTTCGATATCTTCAAAGCCGCCATGCTGCTCCCGGTATTCCAAGATGGCGTCCGCCCTGGACGCCCCAATGCCCGGAAGCGTCATCAGCTCGTCTTTTCCTGCCGTGTTGATATTCACACGGCTGTCAGAAACAACTTCCGACATGGCCTGCCCGGTCGCGGCTTCCTCCTGTGTCAGCACCCGAATCTGTTCTCCGTCACTGACAGGAAGCGCCAGATTCAGCGCGCTGCGATCCGCGTCCTCTGCGAAACCTCCAGCTGCCTCGACCGCGTCCACGCAGCGGCTGCCTGCCGGGAGTTCATAGACTCCCTCCTGCACGACTGCACCGCAGACATGGACCCATAGTGTATCCCTTTCTGGAAGCGCCTGCGCCTCCGGAATTTCCGAGCTCTCTTCTGCAGTCACAGCTTCCACGGTATCAGTCGCGTCAATCAGGACAACGTCGCCCCTCTGACTGCAGCCGCAGAATACAACAGCTGCCGTCAGAATGATGCCTGCAGCCAGTCGGAACCTGTACGTTCTGTTACTGTTCTTCATATTTTCTTCCCCTTCCCGGGAAAGAACTTCTTCTGTCCTCTTCATTCTACCGAATATCCACGGGGATTACAAGACTTTACTTCTGAAAAATTATGATTCCGGCCACGGAAAGGAGAAGGCCGAACAGACGCCGCCATTCAAACGGAACCTTCTCGGCTCCGAACAGACCGAATACCTCAATCAGATAAGCGGTTGCCAGCTGAGCCGTCACAATCAGCAGCACAGCCTTCGCCGGTCCCAGATCTTTCATGCCCTGAATCACCGTGTATGTGATTGCCGCACCGAAGAGCCCGCCGAGAAGCAGGTAGCGGGGGCGAACCTGCCACAGCGCAGATATCTCTTCACGCCCGGTGAAAAACCAGGCGGCCATACATGCCAGAAAGGCCGTAAATTGTACCCACCCGGCGGATACCCACACACTGCTTTTTTCTGTTACGGCTGTATTAAATACCCCCTGAATGCTCATAAGAGCGCCTGAAAGCATGGAAATAAGAATCCCGAACATAACGCTGCTCCTTCCTTTCCCTTTCAGTGTGTGCGTTTCTGTTCCGTATTATTCCTCATTCTAATGCTTTCGGATAAAATTCACATATTCCGTAATCAGATCACTGGTATCACTGTCGAAGATGCACTGCCTGGCCAGAGGTACGCGATCAGTGATGATATTGTCCACGTTCCGGTCGATCATTTTGTTGATGCTGTTCTTCGTGTTCACTGTCCAGGCGTAGATCTCCTTGCCGGCATTATGCACACGGGAGACCAGTGAGGCCGTCACATTCGAGGATTCCACGCTGAACGCATCAGCCGCCGTGAAAAAATTCATATTTCCATAGGCGAGGCTCATCACATACACCGTCTTAATATCTTCATCATATTCTTTTAATCTCTCCAGCACGGAATAGTTCTGTGAGGTTACCACACAGTAATCTTCAAAGTTTTTCTCGCGAATCAGATCGACCACTGACTGCTCAAAATCTGTCTCATGCCCAGTCGGTTTGATTTCGATGTTCAGCCGCACGTTATTCTCCTTCGCGAAATCGATGACTTCCGAAAGCAGAGGGATGCGCTCACCTGCGAATTCACTGCCAAAGAAGCTCCCAACGTCCGCCTGCGACAGTTCCTCCCAGGTCATCTCCCAGGTATTGCGGTTGATGCCTGCCGTCCGCTTCAGGTTCGTATCGTGCATCACGAAGATTTCCCCGTCTGCGCTCTGCTGGATATCTAGCTCAATCCAGTCGGCATCCTGATCCAACGCGCCCTGAAAAGCCGCCATCGTATTCTCCGGATATATTGCGGATGCTCCCCGGTGCGCTGTGACTTCGGTTGCGTGCAAATACTCGACCTGCAGCTTCAGCTTCCCAGTATTAAAGCCGTATACCATAAAGGAAGCTCCCATCAGAGACAGCAGCGCCACCGCCAGCTGCGCAATCAGGAGTCTGCGCTTCATCCGGCGGCTTCGCTCATATTCCGGCGCCGTCGTGTGGATAATTTTCTCTCCGCACTCCATCTTCCTGCGGAAATAGTGAATACTGATGCAGGCGTAGCTGAAAGGAGTTCCAAGTGCCACGACAAGAAGCTGAGCGAACAGAAGGAACAGCCATAATGCAGAAGCCGATACAATCTTAATGAAGGACAGACCGCTGAGTGCCGTACTGATACTGTACACTGCCTTCAAACCCAGAGAAACAAAAAGAAAATAGATCAGATAATAAAACACCTGTATCACAATCAGGAAAGCAAAATCTACCGCCCGATGCATTTTTCCGAGTACGACGCTTTTCTTTACCGCTTCGCGGAAGCTGCATTTTTCCAGTGTAAAGTAGGGGAAGACATACAGCCAGCGCAGAAGGAAGAAAAGACATACCAGCGCCAGCGCGGTAAAAGCAATCAGAATCCATGGATGGGAATGAACATACTCCAGGATAAACTCCGGGATGGAAAATGTCGTAACAAAACCGGAGGCCGCACCGATATTCAGGAACGGAATAATGAACAGCAGCATCAGAATCAGACGGACATTTCCGCTGCGGAACATTCTTGCCGCATTCATCACAGAAAATTTGATGGTCTGCAGAAGAGTTACCTTTTTCTTCTGCCCGGACTGATCCAGGATGAAAAGCACAGCGCTGATATCCAGCATGGAATATGCCGCCAGCAGAAACAGCCACAATAGCACCAGGATAATCGTAAACGGAGAAGACGCAAATTCGAAGACATTGTCAATGGTAATATAACCATATCCGTTCAGCCGCATGATCCCGTAGAATAACTGTCCGAACAGCGGAATCGATATAGTAAAGGATACCAGCTTGTACAGGAGCTCGAATCCCAGCAGGATCTTCCAGTTCTTCTGCAGCATTCTCATCAGGTGGCCAAAAGTTCTCATAGGTGTGCTTCTCCATTCTGCGTCTTTTGCGTATTTTTACTTCTCCGTTCCGGTTCCCGTGCCTATATCAATACTTCCTGCTGTTATTTGCCCTATTCTCCGGCTCTCCAATCACGCGAACCGTATCCCCGGCTTTCAGGAATCCGGGCTTTACGACTTTCACGAAGATGCCTTCTCTCGGCATGACACAGTCTCCGGCCTTCTGGCGAATCACGCAGTCATTATGGCACTGCTTGCCGATCTGTGTCACTTCCGCCTCCGCAGTCTCGCCGAGCGCAAGTCTCGTCCCTACGGGAAGCCGGTACACGGTGATGCCGTCCACCAGGACATTTTCCGCGAACGCACCTGGCTCCAGCTTATAATCCGGAAGTTTCTCCTGCAGTGTTCTGACACTGTCGCAGCTCAGCACCGATACCTGACGATGCCAGTTACCGGCATGGGCGTCTCCCACGATGCCCCAGTCCACTTTCAATTCCACTTCCTCTACCGGGTGCTTCTGCTCGCCTTTTCTTTCACTGATACAGACTGCGGTTACTACTGCTTCTTTGAAATTCATTCTAAAATCCTCCTTTTCCATAAATAAGAATTCAGAGCCTGACAATCGCCAGACTCTGATTTTTTCTTTACAGGCACTTCTCCAGAATGGTTATCATCTCATCCACATGTTCTTTGCCGATCACCAGCGGAGGAATAAAGCGGATGATATTGCTTCCGGCATTGATGAGAATCAATCCGGCATCCTGCGCTTTCTGAATGATATCCGCAACCGGATGATCAAACTCCAGTCCCTGGATCAGACCAACACCGCGATGCGCGATGATATCTTCATGCTTATCTTTCAGCTTTTCCAGACGCTCATACAGATAAACACCTACCGTCTTTACGTTCTCTAACACATGCTGACTCTCAAACAGATCAAAAATCTTGCTTGCCGTAGCGCCTGCCAGAGGATTACCGCCGAACGTGCTGCCATGATCACCCGGCTTTAATGACTGTGCCTTCTTGCTGCAGACAAATGCGCCGACCGGTACGCCGCAGCCAATCGCCTTAGCAGCCGTCATAACATCCGGAATCACGCCGTAGCGCTGATAAGCGAACATCTCGCCAGTACGTCCCATACCGCACTGAATCTCATCGCAGATCATCAGGATATCCTTCTCATCGCAAAGCTCACGGATGCCCTTCAGGAATTCTTCCGTTGCAGGATAGATACCGCCTTCGCCCTGTACCGGCTCCAGAATGATGGCACAGGTCTTCTCATTGACCAGAGACTTAACGCTCTCCAGGTTGTTGTACTCCGCAAAATGAATGCCGGAAATCAGAGGCTTGAACGGATCCTGATAATGCGCATTGCCGGTCAGAGAGAGGGCTCCCAGGCTGCGGCCATGGAAGGAGTGCTGCATGGCAATAATCTCATGACCTGCCTTGCCGTCTCTGTCGTAAGCATAGCGAAGCGCCGTCTTCATCGCGCCCTCAATCGCCTCCGTACCGCTGTTGCAGAAGAATGCTTTGCCGCCTGGAATGCCGGACGCCTTCACCAGCTTCTCCGCTGCCTCTACGGTAGGCTCGCTGTAAAAGTAATTCGAGATATGAACGATCTTATCGACCTGAGCCTTGACCGCGTCATTAAATTCCTTATTATTATAACCCAGAGCGAATACTGCGATTCCGGCAAAGAAATCCAGATATTTCTTTCCTTCCGTATCATACAGATATACGCCGTCACCATGATCCAATGCCAGCGGATAGCGGTTATAGGTGTGAAGCAGGTACTGCTCGCCCTTCTCAATAATATTTTCCGTCTTCTTATTCATGATGTTCCTCCGCAGAATGATCGCTGGTGATGGCTGTGCCGATACCACGATTTGTAAAGATTTCAAGCAGCAGGCAGTGAGCGATACGTCCGTCCAGGATATGTACACGGGATACGCCATCCTTCAGCGCCTGGATGCAATTCGTCAGCTTCGGAAGCATACCACCGGTTGCCGCTCCGCTGGCAACAAACTCCTCTGCCTCCGTTACAGTCATTGTAGGAATAAAGCTGTCCTTATCCTCAAAGACACGGAATACACCTTCGGTATCCGTCAGGAACGCCAGCTTCTCCGCATGAACCGCCGATGCGATCGCACAGGCCGCATCATCTGCATTGATGTTATAGCTGTCATAATTATCGTCATAACCGATCGGGCAGATAATCGGAAGGAAATCCTTCTCCAGAAGATCCATGATTACCTTCGGATTTACTTCGGTGATCTCGCCGACGAAGCCGAGATCCTTGCCGCCGGAGATTCTCTTCTGAACCTTCAGCAGACCACCGTCCTTACCGCTGATGCCGACCGCGTGAACGCCCAGCTTCTCCACCATCTGAACCAAACTTTTATTCACACGGTTCAGAACCATCTCAGCGATCTCCATCGTGGGAGCATCCGTTACACGAAGACCGTTGATGAACTTCGGTTCCATACCGGCCTTGCTGACCCATTTACTGATATCCTTGCCGCCGCCGTGAACGATAATCGGCTTAAAGCCTACCAGCTTCAGCAGTACAACGTCCTTAATTACGTTCTCTTTGAGCTGCTCGTCCAGCATTGCGCTTCCGCCGTACTTTACTACAATAATCTTACGATTGAATTTCTGAATATAAGGAAGTGCCTCAATCAGGACTTCCGCTTTTCTCATGATTTCCTGTTCCATGATTCTTTAACCCTTCTTTCTTCTATGTATAAAAAAGTATAAACTATAGTATACTCGTTCTCTGTCTCGGTTTTAACTGCGGTAGTCTGCGTTGATGGATACATATTCGTGTGTCAGGTCGCAGCCCCAGGCCGTTGCGGACTCTTCTCCCATCTTCACATCAGCGATCGCTGTCACAGCGGAGGCTGACAAAATCTCCGTCGCCTTCTCTTCGCTGTAATCCGTCGCCGTACCATTCTCCACGATCTTCAACTTCCCGTTCTCGCTCTCAAAGTAGATATCCACCTTCTCCGGATCGAAGCTCGCGCCGGAATAGCCCATTGCGCACAGGATACGTCCCCAGTTCGCATCATGGCCGTAGATCGCCGCCTTGGTCAGGCTGGAGGTTACGATGGACTTCGCCAGCGTGCGGGCCTGCTCTCTGCTGTCCGCGCCGACAACCTTCACCTCGAAGAGAGCCGTGCAGCCTTCGCCATCACCGGCAATCTTCTTGCACAGAGTTTCCATCACCTGATGGAACGCTGCGTAGAAGGTATCATAATCCTCACCTTCCGTCTCAATGCGGGGACAGCCGGACTGACCGTTCGCCAGCACCAGAACGGTATCGTTCGTGGAGGTATCTCCGTCCACAGAGATCATATTGAAAGTGTCCTCCACATCCTTGCTCAGCGCCTTCTGTAACAGCTCCTTGCTGATATTCGCATCCGTGGTGAGGAAGCAGAGCATCGTGCACATATTCGGGTGAATCATGCCGGAACCCTTGCACATACCGGCAACGGTAACGGTCTTGCCGCCGATCTCGACCTGAACCGCCGTCTCCTTCGGAACCGTATCGGTCGTCATGATCGCAGTCGCCGCCTCATGTGCATCCTCTCTCGCACTGCCCAGGTGATCCTTCAGTATGGAAATACCGGGAAGCAACTTGTCCATGGGAAGCTGGAAACCAATCACGCCGGTGGATGCCACCAACACGCTGTCTGCGGGAATGCCAAGTACCTTTGCCGCCTCGTCACAGGTATCCTTGCAGTAGCCCATGCCCTCCTCACCGGTGCAGGCATTCGCAACGCCGCTGTTCACAACTACGGCATGGCACTTCGCGCCGCTCTGTACGACCATGCGATCCCACTTGACCGGAGCCGCCTGAACCAGGTTGCGGGTGAATACGCCGGCCGCCTCGCAGGGAGACTCGCTGTATACCAGCGCCATATCCTTCTTATCCTTCTTTATGCCTGCCTGAATTCCGGCAGCCTGATAACCGATTGGCGCCGTTACGCCACCGTCAATAACCTTCATATATAATACTCCTTCCACCGCCTCTGACCAGGCGGTCTGTGTCATTCTTATAGCGGTTCAGAATCTCAATCTCTGTCTGGTTCCGATTTCACGCTCTCTCCGTCTTACTACGGAAACATCGGGAGCTGCTGCAATCCAGTATTCTCTAGCAACCCGAACATCAGGTTCATATTCTGAACGGCCTGTCCGGCTGCACCCTTTACAACATTATCCAGCGCGCCCATCGCTACAACTCTCTTCGTGCGGGGGTCTACCTGGAAGCCGATATCCACGAAGTTGCTGCCCTCGACCCAGCGGGTCTCTGCGCATACGCCATGGCCCAGCAGACGGATGAAATACTCATCCTTATAATACTTCTCATAAGCTTCCTGGATCTGTTCCTTCGTCACGCCGTCCTTCAGGTTCGCGTAAGCGGTCACGAGGATACCGCGGTTCATGGGAACCAGATGAGGTGTGAAGTTCAGGAGAATCTCTCTGCCTGCCGCATAGCCCAGCTGCTCCTCGATCTCCGGCGTATGGCGGTGATTCGTCACGCCGTATGCCTTCATATTCTCATTCACTTCGCAGAACAGGTTCGCAACCTTGGCTCCGCGGCCTGCACCGGAGGTACCTGACTTGGCATCGATAATGATCGTATCGGGGTCTACCAGGCCTTCCTTCACCAACGGATACAGCGTCAGAATTGAGCAGGTCGTGTAGCAGCCAGGATTCGCCAGAATACGGGCTCCTGGAATGTCCTTCCGGTTGATCTCGCACAGACCATAGACTGCCTCCGGAATGTACTGCGGGCTCTTGTGCTCGATCTTGTACCACTTCTCGTATACCTTTACATCCTTAATACGGAAATCTGCGCTCAGGTCGATGATCTTCGTCTTCGAAAGGATATTGTCATTCACCATGGATGCGCAGAAGCCCTGCGGCGTCGCCGTGAAGATAACATCCGCCTCTTCCGCCAGCGCTTCCATATTGTCATCCAGACATTTTGCGTCCACCATGCGGAACAGGTTTCTGTATACAGAAGAGAAATCTTCACCGATATAGCTTCTCGAACCATACCATACGACCTCCGCTTCCGGATGCTGATAGAGAAGTCTTGCGAGTTCCGCACCGGCATATCCGGTCGAACCGATAATTCCTGCCTTGATCATGTCTTTTCCACCTTTTCTTTGTCCATACTGCCGGAGAATCCGATTCCGCCCAAAATATCCTAGGGGCTTTGTCAGGCTTGTCATGTAATAATTATACAAAATATTCACCCTTTGTTTTCGTATTCCCTTGCGATATAGAATTTTTTCGTTGTTTTTTCAGTATAAAATTACTGATTTATTCATGTTTATTCATCATTTTTAAATGGTCTTTCCGCACTTTCCGCTTTTGGCCATTCTTTCACGTTGACAGTATACAACTTTTTTTATTTTTATGCAAGTTTTTTTATAAAAATACTTGCAAATTGTTCCAGCTTGTTGTATACTTTCCACAGATTTACGGCAGAGCGTGCCGTATCCATTATGATATCACGAAAGAGAGGATATATAGCAATGAAAGAAAAAGTTGTATTAGCTTATTCCGGCGGTCTGGATACTACCGCAATTATCCCGTGGCTGAAAGAGAACTATGATTACGATGTTGTATGCTGCTGCATCGACGTCGGTCAGGGCAATGAACTGGACGGTCTGGAAGAGAGAGCAAAGCTTTCCGGCGCTGAGAAGTTATACATTCTGAATGTCATCGATGAGTTCTGCGATGATTATATTGTTCCCTGCGTTCAGGCTCATTCCGTATATGAGAACAAGTACCTGCTGGGTACCTCCATGGCTCGTCCGCTGATCGCGAAAAAGCTGGTAGAAATCGCCCGCAAGGAAGGCGCAGTTGCCATCTGCCACGGCGCTACCGGCAAGGGCAACGACCAGGTTCGTTTCGAGCTGGGCATCAAGGCTCTGGCTCCCGACCTGAAGATCATTGCTCCCTGGCGCTGCAACGAGACCTGGAAGATGCAGTCCCGTGAAGATGAGATCGAATACTGCCATCAGCATGGTATCGATCTGCCGTTCTCCGCAGATTCCAGTTACAGCCGTGACCGCAACCTGTGGCACATCAGCCATGAGGGTCTGGAGCTCGAAGATCCGGCAAATGAGCCCAACTACGATCACCTGCTGGTTCTCGGCGTAACTCCTGAGAAGGCTCCCGATAAAGCAGAGTATGTTACCATGACCTTCGAAAAGGGCGTTCCCACCAGCCTGAACGGTGAGAAGATGAAGGTTTCCGAGATCATCACCAAGCTGAATGAGCTGGGCGGCAAGAATGGTATTGGTATTGTTGATATCGTAGAGAACCGTGTCGTAGGCATGAAGTCCCGCGGCGTATATGAGACTCCCGGCGGAACCATCCTGATGGAGGCTCATCAGCAGCTGGAAGAGCTGATCCTGGACCGTGCCACCTACGAAGTGAAGAAGGAAATGGGCGACAAGTTTGCTCAGATCGTATACGAAGGCAAGTGGTTCACTCCTCTGCGTGAGGCCATTCAGGCATTCATCGAATCCACGCAGGAATATGTAACCGGTGAAGTTAAGTTCAAGCTTTACAAGGGCAACATCATCAAGGCCGGTACGACTTCTCCCTATTCTCTGTACAGCGAAAGCCTGGCAAGCTTCACCACCGGCGAGCTGTATGATCATCACGATGCAGAGGGCTTCATCAACCTGTTCGGCCTGCCTCTGAAGGTTCGCGCGATGAAGAAGCTGGCTCGTGAAGCAGAAGAAGCAAAGAAGGCTGAGAAATAAAAAATAAGGAATAAAAAGCATCTGTATTCGCAGATGTATACAAGCCAATCAAGCCTCCGGGAATCCCGGAGGCTTTTTGTGCCATAGCATTTTATTATTATCTGATTTCTATTTTCTATTTCCATTTTTGTAAAAAACGCGGTATCATATAGAGACAGAACAGAAATACCGTAACAAGCTAACTCCATATAGAGCACCGATTTCCTATACGGAGTCGAATAGTTACCAAAATATACAAATCAATGGAGAGAAGTGATACTATGAATTATACAAAAGAAGAACAGCATCGGCGTATGACCCAGACGCCGATCCCGCGTCTGGTCACTTCCATGGCGATTCCTACGACATGCAGCCAGCTTGTGAGTACGATCTACAATACCGCCGATACCTACTTTGTATCGCAGATCGGAACCAGCGCTTCCGCTGCCGTCGGCGTCGTATTTTCCCTGATGTCGATCATCCAGGCGGTTGGCTTTGGTATCGGTATGGGCTCTTTAAGTCTGATCAGTCCGAAGTTAGGCGCAAAGAGAGAGGAGGAAGCGAATGCGGTTGCTGCCTCCAGTCTTGCACTGGCCATCGTCTTCGGTATACTGCTTATGATCTTCGGCACGCTGGCGATCGAGCCGCTGATGCGGCTGCTGGGCTCTACGGATACGATTCTTCCCTACGCCAGAGCCTACGCGCATTTTATCCTGTTTGGAGCGCCGATCATGTGTCCGGCCTTTGTGCTGAACAACATCCTGCGTGCGGAAGGTATGGCGATGTACGCCATGTGGGGACTCTGCACCGGCGGTATTTTAAATATGTTCCTGGACCCGCTGTTCATTTTCTACTTCGACATGGGTATTTCGGGAGCCGCACTTGCAACGGTTTTGAGCCAGTGCATCAGCTGCTTTATCCTGGCACTGGTATTCATTCGCCGAAAGAGCATCGTCACGCTGAAGCTCAAATATGTCAGCCATAAGCTTTCGGATTATACGCTGATTATCACCAGTGGCTTCCCGACGATTTGCCGCCAGGGACTGGGAAGCCTCTCTTCCGCCATGTTGAATGTACAGGCGGCTGTCTTCGGCGACGCTGCCGTTGCCGCCGTTACGATTGCGAATAAGATCTACATGCTGGTCCGCAACCTGGTCATCGGCGTTGGCCAGGGCTTCCAGCCGGTTGCCGGTTATAATTACGGCGCCGGAAATAAGCGCCGGGTACGTGAGGCTTTCCGCTTCGCTACGCTGCTGGGAACTGTGATCTGTACGACGGCTGCCGTTCTGCTGGCGCTGAATGCTCCCACAGTAATCGCCTGGTTCCGCCCGGATGATCCGGATGTTCTCCGGATCGGTACAAGAGCGCTGTACTTCTCCTGCGCGGTTATGCCATTCATGGGCTACTCGACGTATGTGAACCAGATCTATCAGTGCCTGGGCTTCCGGGTTCCGGCTACGATCCTGGCCAGTCTCCGCCAGGGCATCTGCTTCATCCCACTGGTTCTTCTGCTTCCAGCAATCCTCGATGTGACCGGTGTGGAGATGGCACAGCCCGGCGCGGATCTGCTTACCTTCTTCGTTGCCGTTCCCTTCCAGATTCATTTCTTCCGGAAAGTGCTGACGCTGAAGGAGGATAAGACGGTGAAGTAATCCACTTTGTGAAAAAACGCCCGGTAAAGCACCGAAAGGATGCTCACCGGGCGTTTTTGTTAGCGTTTACTTCTCAATCTTCTTCGCTTCCATATAGTAGCGCTTCTCTCTGGCTTCACCCATGGAGAAGGTCTTTCTCGGAAGAACACCGTCCAGGATGACACCGCGGAACAGGTCGCCCTTCGCCGGGTCGGGAAGATAGAAGCCCATATTTCCGGCTTCGGCGGAAAGCTTCTTCAGGCTGTTCAAGCCATGGATATAGTCAATTTTTGTCTCCGGATGAGCAGTTACATAATCATCCAGGAAAGCCTGCAGGGAGGCTACCGGGAGCGCCCAGGGGGAATTCTTCACGGAGAAGCTTCCGCTCTCCGCTCCGGCATACCAGGGGAATACCTGCACGCTGTCCCCCTGACCTTCGCCTTCCAGAACTTCCGCTCCGTGCGCCACAAAGAAAGCCTTCGCTGCCGTAAGAACCGCCTTCGGCTCCGCGCCGAAAAGCACACGATAAATCGCTTCAATAATCAGGCTCTCATCATGGATGTTCACAACCTCCGCCAAGACGTAGCGGGCCGGGTGATCCTCCTGCTCTTCAGGTGTCAGCGTCTTCTTCACTTCTTCCCAGTAAGCCTTGGCGGTTGCCATGGAATGATTGCCATCACCGGTAGCAAATGGAAGCAGGGGCAGATCCTTCGTCAGGCCGTACTTTGCATTAAAGACCTCGCGGTCAGACAGACGCTCCAGAGCATCTTCAATCTGATCCGTAAGCTCTCCTTCCGGAATAAACCAGCCCTTCAGGTGACCGCCGTTCTGCATCAGCTCCACATCATACTTCTCTTCCAGTTCTGCTGTCTTCTCAAAAAGCGGCTCGATCACGGTGCGTTCCGGATCATCGATCAGAAGCATGATATGCGGCAGCTCCATCGGAGCGCCTTTTCTTACCTTCAGGCGTGGAGGAATGCGAGATTCCACTGTCTTTTCAGTTGGACGAATCGGTGAATCCGATCCTGCCTTGTAATCATACGCTTCCAGATCGAAGGCCATCACGATTCCCTTGCGGTCGCAGGCCCCGCCGGTATCGCGGGATACCAGCATCATACCAGCCGGAAGCTCCTCCAGGATGCCCTGCTCTTCATATTCCTTCATAGCTGCATGAATCGCCGCAATCTTATCTTCTACGTCCGCATCCTCCAGATAAACCTCCGGAAGCGTCAGGCGCAGGGTGGACGGCGCATCACCGACCAGCTCTTCCGCCTTCTCCCAGTACTCCGGCTCCGAAGTATACTGATCGCAGGCAATCACCGACCAGCGCGCCAGATCCGTCCCTGCCTTCGGGAACAGCATACGCGCCGTCTTCGTGCATCGAATCGACATATCTCTTATCCTTCTTTCCGCTTAGTTGTTCTCGAAGGTGGCCTCGTAAGCTTCGATTACCTTCTTATACTCTTCCTCATCGTTGATCGGCTCTACATCCACATCCGTCTCGGTCTCCTTCGCACGGTAGATATAAGCCTCGTCATCGTATACCAGGTCTCCCTCTACACGGGAAACAACGATATAGTGGCTGCCATCCGCATTAAAGGAATCCACAATGGCAAATTCCTGCTCGGTTCCATCCTCCTGCGGAATGGTGATCGTTACAAATTCTTCTAATTCTTCTGGAATCATCTGAGACATATTTTTTCTCCTTCGTTCTATATGGGGATTGGTTCCTGTGTCACATAACTATCATAACGGAAATATGTGTCCTTGTCAATTTATGCAAAAAACAGCCACTGAAATAGTTGCGAAAATTCCAACACTGGGGCATCCGTTCAGAAAAAGTGTGCATTTTGTCTTCTTCCATGATATGATAGATATGATAAATAGGATAAAGAGGATAAAGAGAATAACGAGAATAAAGAGAATAAAGAGGATTCACATATGATAAAGGCAATATTACTCGATATGTATGGCGTCATTATAAAACAGACCGGGGACGATTTCGTTCCTTACATCCACCGGACGCATCCGGAGCTGACCGCGGAGCAGATTCAAAGTCCCTGGTTCCGGGCCAACGCCGGAGAAGTTACATCTCTGGATATCTGGCGCGAGCTCGGCTTCACGGAAGATCCGGAAGAACTGGAGAAGGAATATCTGGATACGCTCGAACTGAATGACAACGTTCTGGATTTTCTTCGCAGCGCACAGGGAAAGTATAAGCTGGCGCTGATCTCCAATGATTCCAGCGGATGGAGCCGCTATGTCCGCGAGAAATTCCAGTTAAATCAATATTTTGACGCCATCAGCATCAGCGGAGATATCGGCATCAAGAAGCCGGACGAGCGCATCTTCCGCATGACGCTGGAGAAGCTCGATGTTCCCGCCAGCGACTGTCTGTACGTAGACGACAGAGTCAAGAACCTGAAAGCCACCGGACTTCTCGGCATGCACGCGGTTCAGCTGAACAGCCGCGGGGAAGAATATGCCGGAACGTCATTCGCCACCTTCCGCGAACTGACGCAGGCACTGGAGGAAGGTAGATTAGAGACTTCCGAAGCTACTGGTCTGAGACCGAATGTTACGATGCCATCGTTCCACTGATCAACATGGATTTCGACGGTCTGAAAACCTACATTCTGGAAATGCTGTCCGGCGCCGCGATTCCCGTGAATACATCCACGTTTCGAAATGACGCCGTAAACTTCCAGAATAGAAATGATGTACTCACTTACCTAATGCACCTGAGATACCTGGGATATGATCCAAACCGTCAGACAGCCTTTGTTCCCAATGAAGAAATCCGCCAGGAACTTGTTTTCAGCGGTAGAGAGCATTCACTTGAAGTGAAGTGGAATAAAAATGCCCGTACAACTCTGCAACAAATCAGGGAACGGAATTATCCTGAGTCGATCCTGCACTACACCGGAGAAATTCTGCTGGTCGACATTAACTATGATCCGAAGAATAAAGTTCATGAATACAGAATTGAAAAATATGAAAATGAAAAGCGATTGTATATACAGCTACGCAGCCGCCCCCCTAACGGATGCAGGCGACTGCACAGCTGTTCCTTCTATTTTTTCTATACCGTTATTCTAGTTTATCAGAATCGTAATATAATCAATATCAGGCATTTCAAAATCCGAAACACTTTCTTGATATAAAGAATGTGGATTCTCTACTATTTCCAATATTATTCTACGAAAAGTTGTCGCTTTTTCACATAACAATGCTTTCACACGCGATAATCAGACGATCACCAGACACAAATGTCATTTCTGCTTCAATATACATTTCTGGATACCCCAATGTGCACGCAGGGTCATCAAAATTTTCTTTTCTTTCAAATAACTTTGGAATAATAGTACGCTCATCTGGAGCAATATATTCAAAATCAAAAATGTAAGGAGATTCTCCCCAAAAATCGCACGCCGTCATTTCAAAAGCAACAACATTTAAGAAAAACATTGAAATTTTTCTATTGTCACATTCTCTAAAAAGAATAAGATGCAACTTTTTATTCTTTCGATCAAATGAAAGCTCTTCAAGGATATCATCATGTAGAGATATATCCTTAGTATTTATAATTTCTCCGTTTGTTATATTTATTACCATAATTATTCTCCAAAATAAATTGAGTTCCACGGCTCAGGAACAGGACTTCCGGGAAGATAGTGAAGAGCCCCATGTTTTCCATTCCATTCTACCATCATTGCATGATAATGAGCTCCATATCTAAAATCCTCATCCCATTCAAATATCTTTGCATTGCTAACTGGATTGGTCCTATGTCAAGATTTAGTACAAGTTAAAATGAAAAAATTCTCCTCATTTTAACCTGCCAGAAGCTCCGCCTCA
>JAJEQR010000016.1 GCA_020687485.1 Hominifimenecus microfluidus
CAACGTCGTCGGCTCCCGCAAGGGAGCCGTGAGTTGAAACCCAAGGCGTCCGGATTATTCCGGGCGCCGCTTAAGTCGGCTCCCGCAAGGGAGCCGTGAGTTGAAACACTATATAGGCAAGACTGCGATCATCTACCCATAGTCGGCTCCCGCAAGGGAGCCGTGAGTTGAAACATTTTTTCGATCCCACGACGGAACCGGAGCTTTGGGTCGGCTCCCGCAAGGGAGCCGTGAGTTGAAACGCCTGACGCGGAACCTGTATGACCTGGCATACCTGTCGGCTCCCGCAAGGGAGCCGTGAGTTGAAACATCTGAGAAAATTGCAAGGACATGCTCCTCTCTGGTCGGTTTCTGCAAGGAAATCGTGAATTGAAATACATTGAAGCTTGGAAAAGCAAACAATCTAAATAATTAGTTTCTCTTACAGAAGCCGCAAATCCAAGCAAAAGCAACACATATAAGCCACCTTCCACGCATAGTTTGTAAAAATAATATGCGCGGGAGAATAATGTGAAGGATTACATCGAGGAACGTGCAGTGTCAATCGCAGACTATATCATAGAGACCAACGCAACCGTGCGGCAGGCTGCCAAAAAATTTTCGGTGTCTAAATCGACTGTTCATAAGGATGTAGCGGATCGCCTGCCGCACATTAATCCGTCGCTGGCCTCGCAGGTGCGGCATGTACTGGATGTCAATAAGTCGGAGCGGCATATTCGTGGAGGAATGGCTACAAGAGAAAAATATCAGCATCTGATGCAGGAATGTAACAAGGTGCCGAACATGTAATTATGGATAGACAAGCAGAAACATATAACTGAAATTACCAGTAAAATTAAAATTACAAGCAAAACCCGGCAGTGCAGCAGATACCGCCGGGTTTTTGACAGAGGATTGACAGTAAAACAGGAAATTATTATAATTGATAGACACATCGGCATATGGATTGTATAACGATGAATCGTAATAATAAAAGCTACGAAAGGATGATGATATGTATTCTTACACCTGGCTGCAATGGCTCTTGTTCTTCTATCTGTATTGTTTCTTTGGATGGGTTTGGGAGAGCTGTTATGTTTCCGCAAAGAAGCATCATTGGGTAAACAGAGGCTTCCTTCACCTTCCTCTGCTGCCGATCTATGGCAGTGGTGCAATCGTAGTGCTGTTTGTATCCCTTCCCATTCGAGACAATCCCGTCCTGGTTTATTTCGCAGGTGCGGCAGCGGCAACAGTCCTGGAACTGGTAGTTGGCCTGGCGATGGAGCAGCTGTTCAAGGTTAAATATTGGGATTACAGCAATCAAAAGTTTAATTATAAAGGCGTAATTTGCTTATCCTCTACGTTGTTCTGGGGTGTGCTTTCGGTATTCCTCATGGAGGTAGCGCAAAAGCCAATCGAGCGGGCAGTTCTTTCCCTGTCAACGCCTTTACTGGCAGCTATCGTATCCGTAATTAGCGTAGCATTTATCTACGATACGGTTATTTCCACGAAGGCGGCTCTGGATCTGGCCAAGGTACTGACCAGTATCGAGCAGGCGAAGAAAGCGATGGCTGAGGAACTTCGGAATATGGAGGAGAAGGCTGCCGCGTATATGGATGAGGCAAAAGAAAATTTGGAAGTCCGCATGGACGAAGCAAAAGAAAACTTTGCAGTTCGCATGGATGAAGCCAGGGAAAACCTTGCAGTCCGTATGGATGAAGCCAGGGAGAATATCGGAGCCCGTGTAGATGAAGCCAGGGAAAATCGGGCGATCCGCAGAGAACAATCCCTGGAAGAGCGG
This sequence comes from Hominifimenecus microfluidus, assembly GCA_020687485.1. Lineage (GTDB taxonomy): Bacteria > Bacillota > Clostridia > Lachnospirales > Lachnospiraceae > Hominifimenecus > Hominifimenecus microfluidus. Next base: position 1,781 of record JAJEQR010000016.1, read on the forward strand.
GAGGTTCGCAGAGCGAATATAGCGGCACGTATGGATGAGGCGAAAGAAAATATTGCAATCCGTGTAGATGAAGCCAGAGAGAATCTTGCAACCCGTATGGATGGTGCCAGGGAAAATATGGCAGTACGCAAGGAACTTTCCAGAGAAGAACGTGAAGCCCGCAGGGAAGCGGCCCGTCAGTACATGGAGGAGTACCAACAGAAGAAGGTGGCATTCCTTTCCGCTCAGCAGGAGCGTCTGGATGCTCTTATGGAGAAGGCGTACAAGGTATCAAAGGGTGCGGCAAAGCGAAATCCCGGCATGAGCAGCCGATGGTTTGGCGATAGCATCCAGCGACTGCGTGACCGCAGTGTCCGTAAAAAATAGGCAATCCAATAAAAAAGAAGTAAAAGGAAAGTGCGGGCAGAAAATTTGATGAATTCGATGTTGCAAGAAACCTTAAAAAAATATGAAGTCACAAAAACCCATTGAAAAAACGTGGATTTTGTATATAATAACATAAGTAAAGCTATGTCAATAGACCAATAGACCAATTAGATAAATCAGTAACATCTGATTTTTACAGAGAATGGCAGCGGATGCTGCTGTATAGGAGGAACTACATTTATGCTTTCCTACGATATCGGTATCGATCTGGGAACTGCCAGCATTCTGGTATATATTAAAGGCAAGGGAATTGTCCTGAAGGAGCCCTCGGTAGTAGCATTCGACAGAGATACGAATGAGATCAAGGAGATCGGTGAGGAGGCCCGCAAGATGATCGGCCGTACTCCCGGTAATATTGTTGCAATCCGCCCGCTGCGTCAGGGCGTAATCTCGGATTATGACATCACAGAGAAGATGCTGAAGTACTTCATCAAGAAGGCCATGGGTAAGAAGACGCTTCGCAAGCCCAGAATCAGTGTCTGCATTCCCAGCGGTGCGACCGAGGTTGAGAAGAAGGCCGTTGAGGACGCGACCTATCAGGCAGGCGCGCGCGAAGTAAGCATCATCGAGGAGCCGGTAGCGGCAGCGATCGGCGCGGGCATCGACATCTCCAAGGCCTGCGGCAACATGATCGTTGATATCGGCGGCGGTACATCGGACGTTGCCGTTATTTCCCTGGGCGGTACGGTAGTCAGCACTTCGGTTAAGATTGCCGGTGATGACTTTGATGAGGCGATTGTTCGCTATATGAGAAAGAAGCACAACCTGCTGATCGGTGAGCGTACTGCAGAGGAGATCAAGATCGCGATCGGAAGCGCATATCCGCGTCCCGAGATGACGACGATGGATGTTCGCGGCCGTAACCTGGTAACAGGTCTGCCGAAGACGATGACCGTTACTTCGGATGAGATGATGGACGCACTGAAGGAACCTGCGATGCACATCGTAGAGGCGGTTCACAATGTACTGGAGCGTACTCCTCCGGAACTGGCGGCGGATGTCTATGAGCGCGGTATTGTGATGACCGGCGGCGGCAGCCTGCTTCGCGGTCTGGACGAGCTGATCGAGGAGAAGACCGGTATCAATACCATGGTGGCAGAGGACGCCATGACGGTAGTAGCAACCGGTACCGGCAAGTTCATTGAGTTCATCCATGACAAAAAGAAGGACGAGTACAAGTAAAGCAACGATTATAACAGATGTCATATATCCTGCGGACCGGAATCGCAGGATGAAAGGATATCTGATCATGAAATCCAGAGAGGAACGGAGAGAAGGGGCGGTAGAACGCCCCTTTCTTTATAGGTAGGATATGGCAGTACTAACCGGATATGTAGAGCATATTATTTACCGGAATGAGGAGAATGGTTATACCGTGCTGGAGCTGGCGGCGGACAGCGGTTCCTTTACGTTGGTCGGTACGATGCCGATGGTGAGCGAGGGCGAGCCGTTGGAGGCCGAGGGCGAATTTACGACGCACGCGGTATACGGCGAGCAGCTGATTGTGAGCCGCTACGAGGTGACAGCTCCGCAGGATGTGGTCTCCATCGAGCGCTACCTCGGTTCCGGTGCGGTGAAGGGGATCGGACCTTCGCTGGCTGCCAGGATCGTAAAGAAGTTCAAGCGAGATACCATGCGGATCATTGATGAGGAACCGGAGCGGTTGGCAGAGGTTCGCGGAATCAGTGAGAATGGCGCCAGGCAGATTGCGGCGCAGGTGGCGGAGAAGCGGGATCTGCGTCAGGCCATGCTTTTTCTGCAACAGTACGGCATTTCCCTGAATCTGGCTGTGAAAATCTATGAGGCATACGGGCCGCAGATCTATACAATTCTTCAGAGCAACCCTTACAAGATGGCGGATGATATTCCGGGCGTGGGCTTTCGTGTGGCGGACGAGATCGCGAAGAAAGCCGGGATTCATTCGGATTCGGATTTCCGGATACGCAGCGGGATTTACTATACGCTGATGCGCGGCGTCCAGGCCGGGCATGTCTATCTGCCGCAGGAGGTGCTGCTGCGGAATGCGTCGAAGTTACTGGGTGTACCGCAGGAAGCGATGGAGAAGCACATCATGGATCTGGTGCTGGATAAGCGACTGGTCGTGAAGGAGCGGGACGGGGAGCCGATCGTTTATGCGGCGACGTATTACTATATGGAGCTGAACACGGCGAAGATGCTGACGGATCTGGATGTGGCTTATCCGATGGACACGAAGCAGATGGAGGACTGGCTGCGCCGGATCGAGGCGGAGGAGAAGCTGGAGTTGGATGTCCGACAGCGAGAAGCGGTTGCGGAGGCGATCGGCCGGGGAGTTACGGTGATTACGGGAGGTCCGGGCACTGGTAAGACAACCACGATCAACACAATTCTCCGCTATTTTGAGATGGAGGGGCTGCAGATCGAGTTGGCGGCTCCGACCGGCCGGGCGGCGAAGCGCATGACGGAGGCGACCGGCTATGAAGCTCGCACCATCCATCGGATGCTGGAATTTATGGGGACTCCGGGCGAGGAGGAGCATGGTGACGGTGTTCATTTCGAGCGGAACGAGAATCACCCGCTGGATGCGGACGTCGTGGTAATCGATGAGATGTCTATGGTGGATATTTACCTGATGTACGCGCTATTGAAGGCAGTTCCGGTGGGTGCACGCCTGATTCTGGTGGGCGATGCGAATCAGCTGCCCAGCGTCGGGCCAGGAAATGTTCTGCGCGATATCATTTCCTCCGGGCAGTTCCATGTTGTGAAGCTGACGCACATTTTCCGCCAGTCGGAGGCCAGCGATATCGTGATGAACGCGCACCGGATTCACTCGGGAGAGTCCATCGACTACGGGAAGAAGAGTAAGGATTTCCTCTTTGTGCGGCGGCAGGACGCGAACAGCATCATCAATGCGACGATTACACTGGTGAAGGAGAAGCTTCCGCCCTATGTCCACGCGAAGATATTCGATGTACAGGTGATGACGCCGATGCGCAAAGGGGTTCTTGGTGTGGAGAACCTGAACAAGATCCTGCAAGAGTATTTGAATCCACCGTCGGACAAGAAGAAGGAGCATACCTCCCCACATGGAATCCTGCGTGAGGGTGATAAAGTTATGCAGATCAGGAATAATTATCAGGCGGAATGGGAGATTGTGAACCGCTACGGCATCCCGAAGGAGAAGGGAACGGGGGTGTTCAACGGCGATATGGGTTTCGTGAAGGAACTGAACCTTTTCTCAGAGGAGATTCTGGTGGAGTTCGATGAAGGAAAGCAGGTGCGCTATCCGTTCCGGCAAGCGGATGAGCTGGAGCTGGCCTATGCGATTACGGTACATAAGTCGCAAGGCAGCGAGTATCCGGCGGTTGTGATTCCGGTGCTGACGGGTCCGCGCATGCTGATGAACCGGAACCTGATCTATACGGCAGTGACCCGCGCCAGAAAGTGCGTATGCATCGTCGGCGTTCCGGAAGCCTTTCAGGCGATGGTGGACAACGCGGAGGAGCAGAAGCGGTATTCAGGGCTGAATGCCTGTCTGGAGGAGATGGCGCAATGGAAAGAAAATATGGAGAATCTCTGATTAGTCTGTTGTATCCGCGCCGCTGCCCGGCCTGTCACGATATTGTAAGTAAAAGGGGGGAGTGGATCTGCCCGGAGTGCCGGGACGATTTTTCTTTTACGCGCTCTCCGGTGTGCATGAAATGCGGGCAGGAACTGGATGCGGAGGAACAGGAACTTTGCTATGACTGCAGCCGGGGGCATCGGGATTTCGAGCAGTCCACGGCGCTGATCAATTACGACAGCACAGCGGCGGCTTCCATGGCGAAGTTCAAGTACGGCGGCCGCAGAGAGTACGCGGATTACTATATATCGGAGCTTGTGAAGCGAAAAGGGGCTCTGATTGCCGGATGGCGGCCGCAGCTGATTATTCCAGTGCCGGTACATAAGAGCAGGCGGCGGGAACGCGGCTATAATCAGGCAGAAGAGCTGGCCGTGCGCCTGGGGAAGGCGCTGCATCTCCCGGTGAGGTCGGATCTCCTGGTGAGGGAGAAGAAGACGATTGCGCAGAAAGAGCTGGGCCCGGCGGCGCGCCAGCATAACCTGGAACAGGCACTTCGCGTGAAGCAGCCGCTGACCGGGCTGAAGAGGGTTCTGGTAGTGGACGATATCTATACGACGGGAAGTACACTACAGGCGTGTACCCGCGCTCTGCAGGCAGCCGGAGCGGAGAAAGTGTACGGCTGTGTGATCTGTATCGGGCGCGGCCCGTCATAAGACTTCAGAAAATAGAATGGTTAATCAGAAGAGAAAAACGAAAAGCTGCATATAGAAAACAGAAATACAGAAGATAAAAAAGAAGCGATAAATAAGAAGCAGCAAGAAAAAAATAGTGAGAAAGAAATAGAAGGGAGAATAACTATGACTTATCTCGCAGATGAGAAGCGTTATGAGAAGATGGAATATCCGCGCTGCGGCCGGAGCGGCCTGTGCCTGCCGAAGGTTTCTCTTGGCTTCTGGCACAATTTCGGAGATAACTGCAGCCGCGACAATATGAAGAAGCTGATGTTCACGGCGTTCGACCTTGGCATTACGCATTTTGACCTGGCGAATAACTATGGCCCGGCTTACGGCGCGGCGGAAGCGAATGCCGGACGGATTCTGAAGGAGGATTTCGCGGCTTACCGGGATGAGTTGATTATCAGCACGAAGGCTGGTTACGATATGTGGCCCGGCCCTTACGGGGATCATGGCAGCCGCAAGTACCTGCTGGCCAGCCTGGATCAGAGTCTGAAGCGTCTGGGACTGGACTATGTAGATATTTTCTATCATCATCGCATGGACCCGGATACGCCTCTGGAGGAGACGATGGGCGCTCTGGCGCAGGCGGTTATCAGTGGAAAGGCTCTCTATGTTGGACTCTCGAATTACGATGGCCCAACGATGGAGCGCGCGGCGAAGATTCTGGAGGAGCTGCACTGCCCCTTCGTGATCAACCAGAACAAGTACAGCATCCTGGTGCGCAATATTGAGCAGAATGGTCTGAAGGAGGCCAGCGTGAAGAACGGAAAGGGAATCATTGCCTTCAGTCCGCTGGCACAGGGCATGTTGACGGATCATTACCTGAACGGAATCCCGGCAGACAGTCGTGCGGCGAAGGATGCCCGCTATCTGAAGCCGGAGTTTATTACGCCGGAGAAGGTGCAGGCGCTGCGTGCGCTGAATGCGATTGCGGAGGAACGCGGAGAGACACTGGCCCGTATGGCACTGAAGTGGGTGATGCGCGACGGTGCGGTGACGTCCGTGCTGGTGGGCGCTTCCCGTCCGGAGCAACTGATTGAGAACTGCCGCGCGTTCGAAGGCTCGCCTCTCGGCGAGGAGGAGCTTGTGCGCATTGATGCGGCGACTGCAGGCTTATAGGAGGAATTTTTATGGAGTTGCCGGTTCTGTTTGAAGAGCGTATGCGCCGGATGCTGCCGCCGGAGGAATACGAACAGTTTTTGAAAAGTTATGAGAGAGAGAAGTACCATGCGCTCCGCGTGAATACGCTGAAGATCCGCCGGAAGGAGTTCCTGGAACGTGGTCTCTTCGATCTGGAGCCGGTTCCGTGGTGTGAGAATGGCTTCTACTATGGCGAGAACGAACGGCCGGGAAAGCATCCGTTCCATGAGGCTGGACTCTACTATATCCAGGAACCGAGCGCGATGTCAGCAGCGGCGCTGGCGGATGTGCAGCCGGGAGAATATGTGCTGGACCTCTGCGCGGCTCCGGGCGGCAAGTCCACGCAGCTGGCGTCTGCCCTGCAAGGGCAGGGACTTCTGGTTGCGAATGAGATTCATCCGGCGCGGGCGAAGATCCTTTCTCAGAATATCGAACGAATGGGGGTGCGCAATGCGCTGGTGACGAACGAGACGCCGCAGAGCCTGGCGCTGCGCTTTCCTGCGTTTTTCGATCGGATTATAGTGGACGCTCCGTGCTCTGGCGAGGGCATGTTCTTCAAGGAGGAGCAGGCGCTGATCCATTGGAGTCCGGAGAATGTGCAGATGTGTGCTTCCCGTCAGGATGAGATCCTGGAAGAAGCGGCGAAGATGCTGGCACCGGGCGGAACGCTGGTGTATTCGACCTGCACATTCGCACCGGAGGAAGACGAGGGCAGCATGGTACGCTTTCTGAACGCGCACCCGGAATTCTCTGTGAAGAAGGTTCCTTCGCCGGAGGGCTTCCGTCCCGGTCACCCGGAGTGGGTGGATGGCCCCGAAGAGCTGAAAGCGACCTTTCGTCTGTGGCCGCATGTCTTAAAGGGGGAAGGGCATTACGCAGCTGTCCTGCAGAAGGCGGGCGAGCTTCCGGAGCATGCTTCATTCGGAAAAGTACCGAAGGCGGATCGGGCGGTCTGCCGCGCGTGGGAGGAGTTTGCGGCGGTGAATCTGCGTGAAACACCGGAAGGGATTCCGGTGCTGTTCGGAGAGCAGCTCTACCTGCTTCCGGTGGCGATCCCGCTGAAGGGACTGAAGGTACTGCGGCCGGGGCTGCATGTGGGTACCTGGAAGAAGAATCGTCTGGAGCCTGCGCATGCGCTCGCGATGGTGCTGCGTGCACAGGAGGCGGCGCGCAGCCTGGAGCTGCACCCGAACCCGGATGAGAGCTGGGATATGGTATCGGCCTGGCTGCGCGGTGAGTCGGTTCCTGCGGACGGAGAGAACGGCTGGACGCTGGCACTCGCGGAGGGCTATCCCATCGGTTGGGGAAAGGTTAGTGGCGGTCAGCTGAAGAATCATTACCCGAAAGGGCTGAGAAGATAAAATTTTCCTCCTGTATCGTTGTAATCTGTACTCGTCAGATAAGGTAAAATATGATACAATGTAGGCGAATATGAGGAGGGGAGCCATGAAAGAAAAACTTTTAGCAGAATTTTCGAAGATTTTTGGAGGCGATGGGCAGGCGGAGCTGTTCTTTTCACCGGGACGTGTGAATTTGATCGGCGAGCATACGGACTATAACGGAGGACATGTATTTCCGTGCGCACTGACGATCGGTACCTATGGTGCGGTGAGAAAGAGAGAGGATCGGAAGCTTCGTCTTTACTCGATGAATTTCTCCGGAACCGGAATCTGGGAGACCTCGCTGGATGAGCTGACGCCCTGCCCGGAGGATCGCTGGACGAATTATCCGAAGGGCGTGCTGTGGGCATTGCAGGAGAAGGGTTATGAGGTTCCGTTCGGATTCGATCTTCTGGTGTACGGCAATATCCCGAATGGTTCCGGACTGTCTTCCTCCGCATCGCTGGAAGTGCTGATCGGTACGATCGCGAAGAAGTTCTACGGCCTGGATATGCTTACGATGGAGGAGATCGCGAAGATCGGCCAGTATTCGGAGAATCACTACAATGGTGTGAACTGCGGTATCATGGATCAGTTCGCGGTTGCCATGGGGAAGAAGAATCATGCGATCTATCTGGACACGGCGACGCTGGAGTACGAGTACGCACCGCTGGAGCTGGGCGATGCGCGCATCGTGATCGCGTGCAGCAACAAGAAGCGCGGTCTGGCGGATTCGGCTTATAATACGCGCCGCAGCGAGTGCGAGACGGCGCTGCAGGAACTTCAGCAGGTGGTGAAGGTGGATACACTGGGCGATCTGAGCGAAGAGGAGTTCGAACAGTACAAGGACGCGATCAAGGATCCGGTGCGTGTGCGCAGAGCCCGTCATGCGGTCTATGAGAACCAGAGAACCCGCAAGGCAGCGGAAGCTCTGAAGAAGGGCGATCTGGCGGAGTTCGGACGCCTGATGAATGAGTCGCACGTATCGCTGCGCGATGACTATGAGGTAACCGGCATCGAGCTGGATACGCTGGCGGAGACCGCCTGGGAGCAGCCTGGTGTGATCGGTTCCCGGATGACGGGCGCCGGTTTCGGTGGATGCACGGTGAGCATTGTGAAGAATGACGCGATCGATGACTTTATCGAGAACGTTGGGAGGAAGTACGAGTCTGTGATCGGATACGCGGCGGATTTCTATGTTGTGGAGGCCGGCGACGGTGCCCGCAGACTTTCTAAGTAACCGGAGGGGAAGTGCTATGCTGAATCGAGAAATTGCGCGCCTGGTCTCTTACGGTATCGTAACCGGTCTGATTCCGGAGGAGGAGCGGATCTACAGCAGGAATCTGCTGCTGGATCTGTACCATGAGGATTCTTATGAGGAGCCGGAAGCGGAAGGTGTGACGGCAGATGATCTGGAGGATATCCTGAAGGAGCTTCTGGATGAGGCTGTGCGTCGCGGCCTTCTTCCGGAAGACAGCGTGACCTACCGGGATCTCTGGGATACCCGGCTGATGAATTGTCTGGTTCCCCGGCCGAAGGAAGTCATCCGTACCTTCCTGGAGTATGAGAAGGAGAGCCCGAAGAAGGCGACCGATTATTTCTATAAGCTGAGCCAGGACAGCGATTATATCCGCCGTTACCGCGTGAAGAAGGACCTGCGCTGGAAGGTGGACAGCCCCTACGGGCCGCTGGATATCTCCATCAATCTGTCCAAGCCGGAGAAGGATCCAAAGGCGATTGCGGCGGCGGGGCGCGCGGTGGATACTTCCTATCCGAAGTGCCAGCTGTGCAAGGAAGCCGTGGGATACGCCGGAAGAGTGAATTATCCGGCCAGAGAGAATCATCGGGTGATTCCGGTGACGATCGACGGGAAGCAGTGGTGGTTCCAGTATTCGCCGTATGTGTACTATAACGAGCATTGCATCGTTTTCTGCGGAGAGCATACGCCGATGCGGATTGACGCCGGAACTTTCCGGAAGATGTTTGATTTTATCGACCGTTTCCCGCACTACATGGTGGGATCGAACGCGGATCTTCCCATTGTGGGAGGTTCCATCCTGAGCCACGACCATTTCCAGGGCGGCAACTACGAGTTCCCGATGGCAAAAGCGGGGCTGGAGGAAGAGTTCTCCGTGCCTGGTTTTGAGGATGTCAGCGCGGGAATCGTGCGCTGGCCGATGTCTGTGATTCGCTTAAGCAGCGCCAACCGCGCGCAGGTGCAGGCACTGGCGGAGAAGATCCTGAACGCGTGGAGAGGCTACACGGATGAAGCAGCCTTCGTCTTCGCAGAGACGGAGGGAGAGAAACACAATACGATCACGCCGATCGCGCGGATGCGTGACGGCCGCTATGAGCTGGATCTTGTGCTGCGCAACAATATCACGACGAAAGAGCACCCTCTGGGCGTGTATCACCCGCATGAGGAGCTGCATCATATCAAGAAAGAGAATATCGGCCTGATCGAGGTGATGGGTCTGGCGATTCTTCCGGCGCGTCTTCAGAAGGAGCTTACGGCTCTCGGCGAAGCGCTGGTGGATGGCCGGGACATTCGCGGCGATGAGGTTCTGGGAAAGCATGCGGACTGGGCGGAGGAGCTTACCGCTTCCTACGGCAGCTTCCGCAGCGATAATGTGGAACAGATCCTCCGGAAAGAGACCGGAAAAGTATTCTGCCGGGTACTGGAGGATGCCGGAGTGTACAAGTGCAATGAGGAAGGCCGTGAGGCGTTCCGTCGTTTCGTGCGGACACTTTCCCTGTAAGACAGAAGCCGTCTGCAGTTTACTGCGGACGGCTTCTCTTGTAAACGAAAGAGAAGCTGAGAGGAGATATGTGTATGAAACCTACATTGGAATGGCTGAGTGATCCGGAAATCTATCAGGTGGGGCGTGAACCAGCACATTCGGATCACCGTTTCTATACTTCTTATGAGGAAATGCGGCAGCATCCGGAGGGAAGTCTGCGTCAGAGTCTGGACGGGGAGTGGATGTTCGAATACAGCCAGAGTCCTGCGCTTCGCCCGCTGGCGTTCTATCATGCAGGCGTCAATCTTGACAGTTTCGGAACGATTCAGGTTCCTGGTCACTGGCAGACACAGGGGTACGGATGCCCGCAGTATACGAATTCTCTGTACCCGTGGGATGGAAAGGAATTTCTGCGCCCGCCGCATGTCCCGAAGGAAGAAAATGAAGTCGGAAGCTATGCGCGCGACTTTGATCTGGACCCGTCCTGGGAAGGGCGTCGGGTATTTGTGAACTTTCAGGGTGTGGAAACCGCCTTTTATGTGTGGATAAACGGCAGCTTTGTCGGCTACAGTGAGGATAGCTTCACGCCGTCGGAGTTCGAAGTGACCCCGTATTTAAAAGCGGGAAGAAACCGGCTCTGTGTGGAGGTGTACGCGAGAAGCAGCGCGAGCTGGCTGGAGGATCAGGATTTCTGGCGCTTCTCCGGCATTTTCCGCAGTGTATATCTCTATGCCGCGCCGGAAGTGCATGTGAGAGATCTGTTCGTGCAGTCTCCGTTGGTTCGCGATTATCAGGATGGAGAACTTTCGCTTTCCTTCTCGCTGCTGGAGGAGCCTGCGGCGGCATCGTATGATCTGATCCTGAAGGACCCGGACGGGCGTCCTGTGTACGGGACTGGAAAGCTGGCTTTGAAGAAGGAGAATTACCTTACGGCGCAGATCCCGGCGGTGCAGGCATGGAGCGCGGAGCGCCCGGCTCTGTATGAGCTTCTGATCGAGCTGTCTGACGCGGACGGAAACCTGACGGAGCTGGTATCACAGCCGGTGGGCTTCCGCACCTTTGAGATGAAGGACGGTCTGATGCTCTTGAACGGAAAGCGTATCATCTTCCGCGGCGTGAACCGCCATGAATTTCATCCAGAAAAGGGACGCGCGATCGGTGAGGAGGAGATGCTTGCCGACATCCGTATCCTGAAGTCCTACAATATCAATGCAGTGCGCACTTCGCATTATCCGAATCAGAGCCTCTGGTATGAGCTCTGCGACCGGTATGGGCTGTACCTGATCGATGAGGCGAACCTGGAATCGCACGGCAGCTGGTCGCTGATGGATGGTGTGGACCCGTCCTGGCATGTTCCCGGCTCCCTGCCGGAGTGGAAGGATTGTGTGGTGGATCGTGCGGCGTCTATGCTGCAGCGAGACAAGAATCATCCGTCGGTACTGATCTGGTCGTGCGGCAACGAGTCTTTCGGAGGGAAGGATATCCTGGCCATGAGTGATTATTTCCATGCGAACGATCCGACGAGACTGGTGCATTACGAGGGAACGAGCCATGCGCGGGAGTTTGACCGGACGACCGATATGGAGAGCCGCATGTATCTGAAGCCGCAGGGAATCCGTGAATATCTGGAGAGTAAGCCGGACAAGCCTTATATCAGCTGCGAATATATGCACGCGATGGGGAATTCCTGCGGAGGCATGCAGTTCTACACCGAGCTGGAGGATCTGAGTGATCAGTACCAGGGCGGCTTTATCTGGGATTACATTGATCAGGCAATGTACAAGATTGATGAAAGCGGAGAGAAACACCTGGTGTACGGCGGAGATTTTGATGACCGTTCGACGGATTATATCTTCTGTACAGATGGTATTGTGTATGCGGATCGCACGCCATCGCCGAAGATGCAGGAAGTGAAGCAGCTGTATGCGCCGGTGCGCCTTACCGTGGATGAGACCGGTGTGACGGTGGAGAACCGCAATCTCTTCCTGCCGCTTTCTGAGTATTGCTTCCGTGCAGTGCTGACGAAGGAGGATCAGGTTCTTGGGGAAGAAACCTTTACGCTGGAGGGAGCACCAGGCGATTCCGTATTTCGACCGCATTCGATATTGCCTCCGGAGAACACCGGGGAATATGTTGTCACGATTCAGGCGCTGACACGAAAGGAGACCTTCTGGGCAAAAGCCGGTGCGGAGGTTTCCTTCGGCCAGTATATCTTCCAAAAGAAACACACACTTGAAAAAAGTGCAGAAACGGAAATGGAAAATAAAATGCATACAGAAAACATACATGAGGAACATGCACAGGAGAAATCTCCGAAATTCCGGGTAATTCCCGGCGACGGCAATATCGGTATCTGCGGAGACGGATGGCAGGCGATGTTCTCGCTGACAGAAGGCGGGATCATTTCTCTTGTGGCTGACGGCACGGAATATATTACCCGTGCACCTCTGCTGTCCTATTGGAGGGCTCTGACGGATAATGACCGCGGTACGCAGGCGGGATTTACGCATGCTCAGTGGCTGATTGCAGGCATGGGTCAGCGTCACCGCTATGATCTCTTCCGGAAAGAGATCGGTGACGATGAAGTATCTCTGACCTTTACCTGGGAGTCAGCGTCTCAGCCCTCGTTCCTCTCGACGGTGACTTACCGCGTGGATGCTTCCGGTACGCTGCATGTGTGCTGTACGTATCCTGGCATCAGCGGGCTTCCGGATCTGCCGGTATTCGCCTCCGACTGGAAATTGAAGAAAAGGTGGAATCATTTCCGTTATTATGGCATGGGGCCGGAGGAGAATTACTCCGACCGGGAATGCGGCGCAAGGCTTGGCGTTTTTGAAGGAAATGCCGGGGAGAATGTGGCCGGGTATCTGCTTCCGCAGGAGACGGGCAGCCGCATGGATGTGCGTTGGCTGGAGGTTCTGGATGACGATGGACAGGGACTTCGGTTCGAAGCGGAGGGGAAGCCCTTCGCCTGCAGCGTTCTTCCGTACAGTGAGTATGAACTGGAGAATGCACTGCACCGGGAAGAACTGCCGCAGGTGAATTACACCTGGGTGCGCTTGATGGCGGCACAGAAGGGTGTCGGCGGCGATGACAGTTGGGGGGCTCCGGTTCATGAGCCGTATATTCTGGATTCGGAGAAGGCGCGCAGTGTCGTGTTTACTGTTCGTCCGGTCAGCAGAAAATGAAACGATTCAGAACGATTTGGTTTAAGAGAAATGGAAGAAAAGGAAAAGAAAGAGGATACAGAAAATGGCAGTAAGAAAAGAATACTGGGGCACTCTTCCGGAGGTTGGAGTGGTCTATCGCTATTATATCAGCGGTGAAGGCAGCACGGAGGCTGTGGTTACAAATCTGGGAGCAATCCTGCTGTCCCTGAAGACGCCAGACCGCGAAGGAAAGTTGCGGGATGTTGTGCTGGGATACGATGACCTGAACGCTTGCCTGCAGAATCCGCCGCATCTGGGAGCCGTCATCGGAAGAAACGCCAACCGCATCGGAGGAGCTTCTTTTACTCTGAATGGGAAGGAATATCCGCTGACGAAGAACGACGGAGAGAATAACCTTCACAGTGGCAATGATTTTTATCGTGTCCGCCTGTGGAACGCGGAGCCGGGCGAGAACAGCGTGACTTTTCGCCTGGAGAGTCCAGACGGCGATCAGGGATTCCCCGGAAACGCCGTGATTTCGACAGAGTACACTTTGACAGAGCGCGGTATCCGCATTCATTACCATGTAACCTGCGATCAGGACACGGTAGTTAACCTGACGAATCACAGCTATTTTCAGCTGGATGGTCATGCGGCCGGTGATTTTTCAGAGCAGAGGGTCTGGATTGACGCGGATTCCTATACGCCTTCGGACGCAGCGCTGATTCCGACCGGAGAGATCGCGCCGGTGGCGGGCACTCCGCTGGATTTCCGCAGATTCCGCCGGATCGGTCTTTCAATTGACGAGGATTTTCTTCCACTGGTACAGGCAGGAGGTTATGATCACAACTTTGTGCTGAATCATCAGCCCAGTGTTTTTTCTCTGGCTGCCCGCGCGGAGAGTGATGCCAGCGGAATCGGGATGAGCGTGTATACTGACCAGCCGGGGCTGCAGTTTTATACCGGCAATTTCCTGGCGGGAGAGTTCCCTGGCAAGGAAGGTGCGGCCTACGGCAGAAGAACCGGTTACTGCTTCGAGTCCCAGGCTTTCCCGGATGCTGTTCATAAGGAGAATTTCCCGACGGCGGTTCTGAAGAAGGGTGAAGTCTATGATACGGTGACGGAGTACCGCTTCTATTGTTTCTAGGTTCGGGAGTATATCGGAATCGATACTTGTATATAAGATAAGACCGGCAGGTGTTCATCCGAAGCTGTTTCGGGAAGGCTATGCCGGTCTTTCTATTTTGATGTTTTTCATGTAGATTTTTTATCTGGATTCTCGAGATTGTACCGACGGTTACTATTCGGAGCCTTCCGGATCCTCCGGGGACATGGATAGTTTGCGGGAGATCATTTCCAGTGTTTCTAGATCATCGTCATTCAGATGCGATGCACAGGTCAGAATATTTTGAAGTGTCAGCGGATATTTTATACCCGGATCGAAGAAATCTCTTGGACTGACTTCGAAATACTCACAGAGTTGAAAAAGCATGGTAATGGATGGCATCGACTTCCCGGAGGTCAGTGCCTGAATGTATCCGGCGGAGCGTCCGAGTTCCCGGCTGATTTGTTTCTCTGATTTGCCGGATTCGGCGGCAAGCTGACTGATTCGTTCCCTGATGAAGGTTTCATCCATAGTAAAATCTCCCCGCAAATGAGTATACTGAATTGCAAAAAAACGAGCGGTAGCCGTAAATATTTAAATACTGAAAAAAGACTGCTTAAAATATTCGATTGGAAAGATGTGGAAATATTTATCCCAGGGAGACGGTTTGACATGACAGGGAACATCCGTTATAATAACGCATAAAGGAGCAGCAGGCAGAATGAAGTTAACTGGGCATACAATTCTTTGCTATGGATTGAATACGGAAAAGGGAAAGAAAATAAAGACAGCGGCTCTTTTGCTGGGGATTCGCGTGAAGAGTGTAGATCCTTCCCGTTACGGGGAGGCGATCGGGAGTCTTCTGGGGAAGCCTGTGGAGGTGCAGGAGGAGACGGAAGAAGAACAGGGCGTGCAGATCAGCGAAGAGATGATGGTCATGGCCGGATTCAATAGCCGCACACTGGATCATTTTCTTGAGCAGCTGAAGCGAAGAGGAATTCCGGGAGTGGTGCTGAAGGCAGTGGTAACTCCCCATAATGTCAGCTGGAGCTCACGCCGGCTCTACCGTGAACTGTGCGGAGAGCGGGAAGCATATCGCCAGGGAAATGCAGTCCCTGAAGCAACAGGAGGAAAAGATGAATCAGATTCCAACGATTAAGGCGGCGCTGCTAGGCGCGGGAACCGTGGGCGGCGGTGTATATAAGCTGGTACAGCGCCAGAAGGATGAGCTCCCATACAAGGCGGGAGCGAATGTGGAGATCAGCCGGATTCTTGTGCGGAATACCTCGAAGCACAGAGAAGGCATCCCGGATGAGCTCCTTACGGATGACTGGAAGTCCATCGTGAACGATCCGGAGATTAAGATTGTGATCGAGCTGATGGGAGGCATCGAGCCTGCGAGAACCTATCTGCTGGAAGCCATGCGAGCTGGCAAGCAGGTGATCACTGCGAATAAGGATCTGCTGGCGGAGTACGGGGACGAGCTGATGGAGGCGGTCACCGAGAATCACTGCGATATGCTGTATGAGGCTTCCGTCGGCGGCGGTATCCCGATTATCCATCCGCTGAAGCAGTGCCTGGAGGGCAATGATCTCACAGAGGTTATGGGAATCGTGAACGGTACGACGAATTATATCCTGAGCAAGATGACCGGCGAGGGGATGGATTATGCCGAGGCGCTGGCGCAGGCGACGGAGCTTGGCTATGCCGAAGCAGACCCTACGGCGGATGTAGAAGGCTATGACGCCGGGCGCAAGATCGCAATCATGGCTTCCATTGCGTTCCATACCCGCGTGAAGTTTGAGGATGTATATACCGAAGGCATTACGAAGATTACGGCAGCGGATATCCGCTATGCCAGTGAGTTTGGCTATGTGATCAAGCTGCTGGGAGTGGCCAGAGAGCAGGAGGACGGTGTGGAAGTGCGGGTGCATCCTATGCTGATCCCGGCGACGCATCCGCTGGCAACGGTCAATGATGCGTTTAATGCCGTTTTCGTACACGGCGACGCAGTGGACGACGCGATGTTTATGGGGCGGGGAGCCGGAGAGTTCCCGACTGCCAGTGCAGTGATGGGTGATCTGATTGATGCGGTGCGCAATCTGATTCAGGGCTGCAGCGGACGGATCGGCTGCAGCTGTTATAAGAAGAAACATATCAAGCCGATGGAGCAGACATCGAGCCGCTATTTCCTTCGCCTGCAGGTGGAAGACCGTTCCGGCGCACTGGCCGGAATCGCCAGTGTATTCGGCAATAATGGCGTGAGCATCTATCAGGTGGTTCAGAAGGCGCGCCATGACGGAAAGGCGGAGCTTGTGATTATCACGGAGAATGTGGAGGAAAGACGCATCCGCGACGCTCTGACGATTCTGCAGGGCATGTCCATGGTGCGCGAGATTTCCGGTATGATCCGGGTATATGGCTGAGAATCGGTTCGAAAGTCAGAAACGCTGGGGGGAATCATTCGAAAAAGGGGATTCCCTTTTTGAAGATAGCGCGGTATAATAAACGCAGAAAAGCAACGATTCAGAATATAGGTATTCTAGGAGGGATCATTTTATGGTAATTTCTGCCAAGGAGATGCTGCAGGAGGCAAGAGCCGGCAAGTATGCAGTAGCACAGATTAATATTAACAACCTGGAGTGGACCAAGTCCGTACTTACTGTAGCGGAGGAACTTCGTTCTCCGATTATCCTGGGCTGCACCCAGGGCGCGGGCAAGTATATGACCGGTTACAAGACTGTAGTGGGGATGGTGAATGGTATGCTGGAGAGCATGAATATCACGGTTCCGGTTGCCCTGCATCTGGACCACGGCAGTTATGAGCACTGCTATCAGTGCATCGATGCCGGATTTATGTCCATCATGTTCGATGGTTCTTCCTATCCAATTGAGGAGAATGTAGCAAAGACGAAAGAACTCGTAGAGGTATGCCACAAGAAGGGCATTTCTCTGGAGGCGGAAGTTGGTGCCATCGGCGGCGATGAGGATGGCGTAGCTGCACAGGGCGAGTGCGCAGATCCGGACGAGTGCAAGCGCATCGCAGATCTTGGCATCGATTTCCTGGCTGCCGGCATCGGCAATATTCACGGTCAGTATCCGGCAAACTGGAAGGGACTCAGCTTCGAGACGCTGGAGGCGATCAAGGAGAAGGTTGGTGATCTTCCTCTGGTTCTTCACGGCGGTACCGGTATTCCGGAGGATATGATTAAGAAGGCGATCTCTCTCGGAGTTGCCAAGATCAACGTAAATACTGAGTGCCAGCTGAGCTTCGCGGCGGCGACCCGCAAGTACATCGAGGAAGGCAGAGATCTTCAGGGCAAGGGCTTTGATCCTCGCAAGCTTCTTCTCCCCGGCGCGGAAGCCATCAAGGAGACCGTACGCCAGAAGCTGACGCTGTTCGGTTCTGTCGGCAAGGCATAAAGAAATAAACATACATGTAAGAACGAAACGCAATGGGGCGGTGTCACAGGGACACTGCCCTCTTCTTTTATATACGGGTGGCGGAGAGATCTGCGCTTGCAGGGATGAAAAATCTGAAAACAGAATTTTCTATGGTGAAGTGCGCCTCAAACATAATTAAATAAGGCAAAAAGCAATAATAAGATAATAAAATAAATCAAAAGAGCTAATTTAACTAATTTTATTAAAGAAAACTCTTGCAAAAGAAAGCGAAATGGTGTATGGTATCACCATATTATTTCGTTGGGAAATGAAAAATAAAGGAGGAGATACATATGAGCGAAGCTATGAATGTTGCTGAGATCTTCGGTACCCGCGTCTTCAATGATTCCGTTATGAAGGAACGCCTTCCGAAGAAGATCTACGCTGACCTGAAGAATACCATAGAAGAGGGCGCAGAGCTGAAGCCGGCGACGGCGGAAGTGGTTGCCAACGCCATGAAGGACTGGGCGGTTGAGCACGGCGCGACTCATTATACGCACTGGTTCCAGCCTCTGAACGGTATCACGGCAGAGAAGCATGATTCCTTTATCTGTCCGCCGAAGAATGGCAAGGTAATCATGGAGTTTTCTGGCAAGGAGCTGATCAAGGGCGAGCCGGATGCTTCCTCGTTCCCTTCCGGCGGACTTCGTGCGACCTTTGAGGCCAGAGGCTATACTGCATGGGATTGTACTTCTCCGGCATTTTTAAAGGAAGATGCTTCCGGTGTGGTTCTGTGCATTCCTACCGCTTTCTGTTCCTATACCGGCGTGGCTCTGGACAAGAAGACTCCTCTTCTTCGTTCCATGGAAGCCATCAACCGTGAAGGTCTTCGCCTGATCCGCCTGCTGGGCAATACGACTTCGAAGCGCATCACTCCTTCTGTAGGAGCAGAGCAGGAATACTTCATTATTGACCGTGAGAAGTTCTTAAAGAGAAAGGATCTGGTATATACCGGAAGAACTCTGTTCGGCACGATGCCCGCCAAGGGCCAGGAGCTGGAGGATCACTACTTCGGAAGCATCCGTGAGAGAATTGGTGCATACATGAAGGATGTGGACGAAGAGCTGTGGAAGCTGGGCGTTCCGGCTAAAACCCGTCACAATGAGGTTGCTCCCGCACAGCATGAGATTGCTCCGATCTACGGCACGGTGAATGTTGCCACCGACCAGAACCAGATGGTTATGGAGACTCTGAAGAAGGTGGCAAGCCGTCATGGCCTGGCCTGCCTGCTGCATGAGAAGCCCTTCAATGGCGTCAATGGTTCTGGTAAGCATGACAACTGGTCCATCACGACCGATGACGGAATCAATCTTCTGGATCCCGGCAAGGCTCCTCACGAGAATATTCAGTTCCTTCTGGTATTGACCTGTATCCTGAAGGCAGTTGACGAGCATGCAGACCTGCTTCGTCTGTCCGCTGCCAGCACCGGCAACGACCACAGACTGGGCAAGCAGGAGGCACCGCCCGCAATTATTTCCGTATTCCTGGGCGAACAGCTGCAGGATGTTCTGACACAGCTGATTGAGACCGGTTTCGCTACGCACAGTCTGGCTGGTGAAGCTCTGAAGACTGGCGTAAATTATCTGCCGGCATTCGAGAAAGATGCCACCGACCGCAACCGTACATCGCCGTTCGCTTTCACCGGCAACAAGTTCGAGTTCCGTATGGTTGGTTCCAATGATTCCATTGCCTGCGCGAACACGATTCTGAACTCGATCGTTGCCGAGTCCTTTGCTGAGGCTTCCGATTATATCGAGAAGGCGGAGGATAAGGATCTGGCGGTTCATGATCTGATCAAGCGCTATGCCGCAGAGCATCAGAGAGTTGTATTCAACGGCAACGGTTACTCCGCAGAGTGGGTAGAAGAAGCAACTCGCCGCGGTCTGCCGAACCTGCCTACGATGGTGGATGCGATTCCTTCGATGGTCAGCGACAAGGCAGTTGCCATGTTCGAGAAGCTTGGCGTATTCACGAAGGAAGAGCTGGAGGCCCGTGCGGAGATCCGCTATGAGTCTTATGTAAAGCAGCTCAACATCGAAGCAAGAGCTATGCTGAACATTGCGAACAAGCAGATCATTCCGGCAGCGATCAGCTACACCACGAAGCTGGCTGAGTCCCTGACAGCGGTTCAGAGCGCATGCCCTGAGGCAGATGTCAGCGTACAGAAGAAGCTTCTGATGGAGTCCTCTTCCCTGCTTGCGGATATCAAGGCAGCGGATATTGCGTTGGAGGATGTTCTCGCAGGTGCTTCCGGCATCGAGGATATCGTAGCGGAGGCTCATTACTTCAAAGATACCATACTTCCGGCGATGGACGCTCTGCGCGCACCGGTTGATACCCTGGAGATGACGATGGATAAGAAGATGTGGCCGTATCCGAGCTATGGCGATATGCTGTTCGAGGTCTAAAACGATAAAAAACTGGACGGCAGTCACGAGTGAGCCATGCTTGCATGAGCGAATTCGTGACTATCGGACAGGTAAAACGAATGAGCAGGAAGGCGGATACGCCGGACTGCGAATGCGGTGAGGATTGCGGAAGTGCGTCAGCACGAAGCAATCCTCTATTTTTTATCGTAAAATTGTAAAATACAAAAGAACCCGCCTTGGGGAGGCGGGCTCTTTTTGTGAGAAAGGAGAGGGGTGATAAGGTTCCGGGGATGAAGCCGGCCCTTATCAGAAAAACTATGAATAACAACAACTTGCTTTGTTGTTGAATACAGTATACAAAACAATCGTGTCCAAATTATGACCACGACCGAAAGGTTACATAAAAATTATAAATAAAGTATAAATAATGTCTTACGAAGATAAGTCAGGAAAAGAAACAAAAAAAGTGAACGCGGAAAAACAGACAAAATGAAAGACCCGCCGGGAATGCAGGTCTTTCATTATAGAAAAAGGGAGGGAGTCGTTGTACGACTCAAATTATGAAAAAAATGATTGATGCTATGGTTATATAATAGGAGAGAATCATGAAAGAATCATGCATGACATGTAAATGATTCTTGAAATAAATATGAATAGATTGTGAATGGACAGCGAGAAGGAAATCTGTTAAAATAGTTACGAATAACAGTTCTGAAATAAAGGCGCTATTCGACAGCATTTTGGAATTGTTGCAGTAAGCAGAATAATCAAAGGAGACATGAATATGGCACAGAATCCAATCGTAACCATCACCATGGAGGATGGCAGTGTAATGAAGGCGGAACTTTATCCGGAGATCGCTCCCAACACGGTAAATAATTTCCTGAGCCTGGTTAACAAGGGCTTTTATGACGGATTGATCTTCCACCGCGTTATCCGCGGTTTCATGATCCAGGGCGGATGCCCGGACGGAACCGGAATGGGAGGCCCCGGCTATGATATCAAGGGTGAGTTCGACATGAACGGCTTCAAGAATCCGCTGAAGCACACACCCGGCGTTCTTTCCATGGCAAGAGCCATGCATCCGGATTCCGCAGGCTCCCAGTTCTTCATTATGCATGAGACTTCTCCGCATCTGGATGGCCAGTATGCAGCATTTGGTAAAGTCATCGAAGGTCTGGATGTAGTGGACGCAATCGCGAACGTACCCACGAACTTCCAGGATCGTCCGCTGGCTCCTCAGAAGATTCAGAGCATGACGGCGGAGACCTTCGGCGTGGAGTATCCCGAACCGGAGAAGTGCTAAGCCGGCAAGGAAAACCGGGCGGCTCCGAATTGTTACAGAACTGACATACTGAAAATAAGAAAGCTCCGGCGGAGAAATCAAAAGATTCCAACCCCGGAGCTTTCTGCTATGCAGTGTGAGCAGCGGACGCGTGAGTTACGCGTGAAAGATCTCCGAGAGCCATTCGAGAAGAAAGAAGGAGATTTTCCGTCTTCCATCCAGAACTTCGGAATCCTCCTCCGTCAGGACAGAGCGGAGTTCTTCCTCACTTTCCGGTGAGACGGCGGCCGTGACGGCATCCCGGTAGCACAGTTGCGGGTAGAGGCAGCACCACCAGTTCCTGCCAGAGGCCTGCCCGATACGGATGAGCAGAGCATGATACGTACCCTGTGGGAAGAAGAGCGAGCCGTAGGTCTTCTCCGGGAACCAGCAATCCGTGAGAGACAGTGAAAAGCTGCGTTCATTGCCGGAAAGAGCGCTTTTTACCGTATTTTCCAGTGCTCCGGAGTGCGTGAGAATATAGTCTTCCACCTGGCTGCGATCTGCATTCGGCGGAAGCGCGGCGGCAAGTTGCGCGAGAACCGCATCCCGAACCCGGAGCTTCTCTTCCTGGGCTTCGGAGGAATTGTCCTCTGGCAGAATCCGGAGGCGAAGCAGGTGGTCCGCTGCCGGGCGGACGAAGCGATCCTGGCGGAGACCGGCGAGGGAGCCGGCGAAGATCAGCCAGGACGCAAGCATGGCAAGCAGCGTAAGAAAAAGATGCCTTCCTGCGTGTGAATGCTGCATTGCGAAGAAATTTCTTTTCGGAAACATAATAGAAACAAAGTAACGAGGATTGAGCTTCATAAGCACCAGCCTTTCCGGATCCATCTCACAGTATTTCCCAATAATGGTTGAATTATTCAGGCGTTTAGAGTAAAATGTAAAATTGCACAGTTCTATGAAATATACGATAGCGCTGATGCCTGCGGGTGACCTTTTTCGGGTTGTCCAGAATTAAAATAGATGAGGTAGATTATGGATAAGAAAACGATTGCTGTCGTGTTTGGCGGTCAGTCTTCCGAACACGAGATTTCCTGTATTTCTGTGGCGACAGTTCTTCGCCAGATTGACGAGAGTAAATATAACATTCTTATCATCGGTATTACAAAGGAGGGCCGCTGGCTGAAAGTGGATTCCATCGAAGCAGTGGAGGATGGTTCCTGGAGAGAGGGTACCGTAGGCGCGATCCTTTCTCCGGACGCATCCATGAAGGGTGTCCTCTTCCTGGAGAATGGTCATGCTACACTGGAGAAGGTCGATGTCGTATTCCCTGTGCTTCATGGCCTCTGGGGCGAGGATGGTACGATCCAGGGAGTTCTGGAACTGGCAGGTATCCCCTATGTGGGCTGCGGAGTTCTGGCTTCTGCTGTCTCCATGGATAAGCTGTATACGAAGATTATTGTGGATTCCATCGGTGTTGCGCAGGCGGCATACGTTCCGGTGTTGCGCAGAGAGCTGAAGGATATGAATACGGTTGTTGCCCGTGTGGAGAGCCGTTTCTCTTACCCGGTATTTGTAAAGCCCAGCTGCGCCGGCTCCTCCAAGGGCGTATCCAAGGCGACGGACAGAGAGAGCCTGATTCACGCGCTTGAGGTGGCAGCGGCGGAGGATGTGAAGATCCTGGTCGAGGAGATGATCGTCGGCCGTGAGCTGGAGTGCGCGATTTTCAACAGCGGCGAGACGGAAGCATCCGGCATCGGTGAGATTCTGGCAGCCGCAGATTTCTATGATTACGATGCGAAGTATAACAACGCGGAGTCCCGCACGGTGATTAATCCGGAGCTTCCGGAGGGCAAGATGGATGAGATCCGCGAGGCAGCGAAGGCGATCTTTCAGGCAGTGGATGGCTGTGGTCTGGCGCGTGTGGACTTCTTCCTGGAGAAGGATACGAACCGCGTAATCTTCAACGAGATCAACACGTTGCCCGGCTTTACGGCGATCAGCATGTATCCGATGCTCTGGGAGGCCAGAGGCCGGAAGAAGCCGGAGTTGGTGGAGGCTCTGATTCAATCGGCCTACACTCGGAGGGCATAAGTGATGAATGTAAATGCACCTGTCGGTGTCTTTGATTCCGGCGTCGGCGGACTTACGGTGGCACGTGAGATCATGCGTCAGGCTCCGGAGGAGTCGTTGGTTTATTTCGGCGATACGGCCAGAGTTCCCTACGGCTCCAAGTCCAGGGATACGATCCTGCGCTATGTCCGTCAGATTGTACGCTTCCTGGAGACGAAAGAGGTAAAGGCGATTGTGATTGCCTGCAATACTGCCAGCGCATATACGCTGGAGACGATCGAGAAGGAAGTTGACGTTCCTGTGATCGGAGTGATCAAGCCCGGCGCGAAGACGGCGGCGGAAAGCACGGTGAACGGAAGGATTGGTGTGATTGCCACGGAGGCGACCATCAGCAGCGGTCTTTACCCGAAATTTATCCGCAGCCTGAACCCGAAGCTGAAAGTGTTTAGCAAAGCCTGCCCCCTGTTCTGTCCGTTGGTGGAAGAGGGACTTACGCACGATTTTGTGACGGAGGAGATCGCAAGACGCTATCTGGCGGATTTGCAGCAGAAGGATATCGACACGCTGATCCTTGGCTGTACGCATTATCCGCTGCTTCGCTCCATGCTGAGCCGCATTATGGGTGTGGAGGTACAGCTGGTGAATCCGGCTTATGAGACGGCCATCGGGCTGAAGCACCTGCTGGCGGAGAATCACCTGAACGCGCAGAAGCTGGATGTCGATCCGGTTCATGAGTTCTATGTGAGCGACGGCGCGGAGAAATTCAAAATTTTCGCGAACTCGATTCTTCCGTATGATATTAAGACCACGCACGTGATCAATATTGAAGAATACTAAGGAAAGTATAACATGGATAAGAATGTAATTGTCAGTGTGAGCGGGATGCTGTTCGCTCAGGGAAAGGGCGGAGAATCCGAGGATGTTGAGGTGATTTCTCCGGGAGAGTATCATTGGAAGAATGGAAAGCACTACATCCGTTACGTGGAGATTAACGAAGAATTTGAAGAGCCGATTATGAATACGCTGAAGATTAGTCCTGATGAAGTCAGTATTATGAAGCGGGGACTGATTGAGAGCACGATGGTATTCAACCGGGGAAATTTCACGGCTTCCCACTATACTACGCCGTTTGGAACGCTGGTGATGGGAATCCGCACGAAGGACATGAAGGTTTCGGAGGAAGAACAGAAGATTCGGGTTCATGTGGATTATGAGCTTGAAATTAACTATGAACACGCCAGCGACTGCTCGATTTCGATTGATATTCAGTCCGGCGGGGAACAGTTCTGCATATCGTAAAAGCGGAGGTTGGATGTGAGAAAAAACAGAAGAAAGCACGCGGGGATCTGGATGGCATGGCTGCTGGTTATGGCAATCGTTCTCTCTCCGGGATCGGCATACGCAGTCGGCGGTGCCGGTGTCAGCGAGAATGATATCCGCGCGGAAGAGGAAAACTGGCCGGACGGACCGGAGATCGTCGGTCAGAGTGCATTCCTTCTGGAAGCCAATTCCGGAATGGTGCTGTATACGAAGAACGAGAATGAGACGCGGTATCCGGCCAGCATTACGAAGATTGTGACCAGTCTGGTGGTACTGGAGCACTGCGATAATCTGCAGGAGGATGTGACGTTCTCCCATGCGGCGGTTACGGATATCGAGGATGGCGGCCATCACTGGGATTACAAGGAAGGAGAGATCCTGACGGTCGAGCAGTGCCTGTACGCATTTTTGCTTGAATCGGTAAATGAATGCGGCTATGCGCTGGCCGAGCATGTGGCGGGTTCTGTCTCCGCATTTGCGGATATGATGAATGAAAAGGCAGCAGAAGTCGGATGTACGAATACGCATTTTAACAATCCGCACGGTCTGAATGATGAGAGTCATACGACGACGGCGCATGATATGGGGCTGCTGTTCTGGGCGGCTCTGCAGAACGAGGATTTCTACCGGATTGATTCCGCAACGTCATATACGATTCCGGCAGCGGAGGGGAGAACCGCCGGTCATCAGCTGACGATGCACCACAAGATGATGCTCTCTGGCAGTGAATATTACTATGACGGAGTAAAGGCAGGCAAAACCGGTTATACTTCGGTTGCGAAGAACACGCTCTTAACCTATGCGGAGCGAGACGGTATGCAACTGGTATGCGTGGTGATGAAGTCGGATGGCGGCGGAGTGATCTACAACGATACGAAAAAACTGTTAGATTATGGCTTTGATAACTTCCGGATGAAAGATCTGACGGCGGTGAGTCAGAATTTCTGTAATGGTCTGAATGCCGGTTATCCCATGCCGCTGATCGTGGATGGCAGCAGCGCGATTGTCCTTCCGAAGGATATCAGTGAAGTGACCATGAAGTTTGTAGCGGCGGACAACTCTGATGCAGAAGGAACCGTGGGGCGTGTGCAGTTCTGCAGCGGCGGAACTGTTTTGACTTCACAGCCGGTGCGCCTGATGCGCGCGGAGGAAGCTTCGCTCACAGCGCCGGTTGTCTCAGAAAGTGAGCTGGCAGCGTCGGAAGCGGCATCTGCTTCTGACTCCGACAGTGCAGTCACGTCAGAATCAGAGACTGCGGCTGTATCCGATTCCGAAAGCCAGCCGGAGACGACAGCTGGCCGCATGACGGTAACAACGGATGCGAAAAACTCTGGCCATGGAATCCTATTCTGGATTCTGATCGTGCTGATGGTATTGCTTGTGCTGGTGGCAACCTACTGGTTCATTATTCAGGCAGTGAAACGTCATCGCAGAAAGATGCGCAGACGCCGCAGACAGCAGAGAGCAAGAGAACGCTCCGGCAGGGATTACAGATAAAAAAATGCAGGACGGAAGAGACTGCAATCCAGAAGAAGTTTTAGATAAAAAAACAGCAGGCGCTTTGCCTGCTGCTTTTTTATGAAGTTATGCAATGGTTACTTGTTCTTGCGAAAACGTGCGAAAAAGCCCTGCTTCTTCGGAGCGGAAGGAATCTTTCCTCCGCGAACGCTCTTGATGGCGGTGATGTAGATGCCGCTCAGCTCTACTTTGACTTCCTGCTTAACGGGAAGAATATCCCATACCGGCTTGTCGGCAACCAGAGTCATGATACGGGGACCAACCTTCGCCTTTACGATGGGGTACTTGGTCAGGCGCATATACTTGGGAGTCTGGTCGATCACGACCTGAGGAAGACCGGATTCTTTGATTTTTAGTTTTTTCTTATCGATGATTAGCATGGAAACCGTCTGCTTCATCGCTTCCATCTGCGTCTGAGTCTCAGCCTGACGGCGCTGCATCTTACGTCCAAAGAAATAGAGGGCGACAAGAGCGGCTGCAACAATCAGGAGAATAATAAGAAGAACCGTCCCGAAATTCATGAAAAATCCTCCGCTTTTTTCATTAGATTTTGCTTTGCGGTGAAAATAAGCACACCACAAATGAAATTATAACATAAGGCACTACGAATTTGCAAGCAGAAGTCACCGGGAAAATCAAGAAAAATGGCAAAAAAAATGAAAAAGCAGGAAAAAAGCATTGACAGGTTGCAATTCTTTTGCTAATATGAAATTTGCACTATTGTGGTGTGATATGCCTACCGCTACAATGGCAGTGTAATATAGAAATTTAGGGGTGAAGCGTCTATGGAGAATTACAGAATGCGCCCGGTCAAATCCGGTAAAGGCGTGCGAATGAGTTACTCGAGACAAAAAGAAGTGCTGGGAATGCCGAACCTGATCGAAATCCAGAAGGATTCCTATCAATGGTTCCTGGATGAAGGGTTGAAAGAGGTTTTTGATGACATTTCCCCCATCGCAGACTTTAGCGGACATATGAGCCTGGAGTTTGTGGACTTCACATTATGCAGAAACGATGTGAAGTATTCAATCGAAGAGTGTAAAGAGAGAGATGCGACTTTTGCTGCTCCCCTGAAAGTAAAAGTGCGTTTGATCAATGAGGATACCAGTGAGATTAAGGAACATGAGATTTTCATGGGCGACCTGCCCCTGATGACCGACACCGGTTCTTTCGTTATTAATGGTGCAGAGCGTGTTATCGTAAGCCAGTTGGTTCGTTCCCCTGGTATCTACTATGGAATCGGCCATGACAAGATTGGCAAGAGCCTCTATTCCTGCACCGTAATCCCGAATCGCGGTGCATGGCTGGAGTACGAGACAGATTCCAACGATGTATTTTATGTTCGTGTTGACCGTACCCGTAAGGTGCCGGTTACGGTTCTGATCCGTGCCCTGGGCGTGGGTTCCAATCAGGAGATCCTGGATCTCTTCGGCGAGGAGCCGATGATCCTGGCAAGCCTTGGCAAGGATACCGCTACGAATGCAGACGAAGGTCTGCTGGATCTGTATAAGAAGATCCGCCCGGGCGAGCCGCTGTACGTGGACAATGCCCGCAGCCTGCTGGAGAGCATGTTCTTCGATGCCAGACGTTACGATCTGGCGAAGGTAGGCCGCTATAAGTTTAATAAGAAGCTTCACCTTAAGAACCGTATCGTAGGCCATGTTCTGGCAGAAGATGTAATCAACGAGGAGACCGGCGAGATCCTCGGTGAGGCTGGAGCGATCGTTACCAAGGAGATGGCAACGGATATTCAGGATGCAGGTATTCCTTTCCTGTGGATCCAGGGGGAAGAGGATCACAAGATCAAGGTGCTGTCCAACCGCATGGTGGATATGTCCCGCTATGTAAGCTTTGATCCGATGAGCGTCGGTATTCATGAGAGCGTATTCTATCCGGCGTTAGCTGCCCTGATGGAAGAGTTCCCGAACGAGGAGGAACTGGCTGTCGCTGTTCCGAAGCGTCTGGCAGATCTGGTTCCGAAGCATATTACGAAGGAAGACATCTTTGCTTCCATTAACTATTGCATTCATCTGAGCTACGGTCTTGGCAGCAAGGATGACATCGACCATCTGGGCAATCGTCGTATCCGTGCAGTCGGCGAGCTGCTGCAGAATCAGTACCGTATCGGTCTGTCCCGTATGGAGCGTGTGGTACGCGAGCGTATGACCACACAGGATCAGGAAGATGTCAGCCCGCAGTCTCTGATCAATATCAAGCCTGTGACGGCAGCTGTAAAGGAATTTTTCGGAAGCTCCCAGCTGTCCCAGTTTATGGATCAGAACAATCCTCTGGCAGAGCTGACGCATAAGCGCCGTCTGTCCGCATTGGGCCCGGGCGGTCTGTCCCGTGACCGTGCCGGATTCGAGGTTCGAGATGTACACTACACCCATTACGGACGTATGTGCCCCATCGAGACACCAGAAGGTCCCAACATTGGCCTGATCAACTCTCTGGCAACTTATGCGAGAGTGAATGAATACGGCTTTATCGAAGCTCCCTACCGCCGCGTAGACAAGAGTGATCCGAAGAATCCGAAGGTTACGGATGAAGTTGTATACCTGACCGCGGATGAAGAAGATAATTACGTTGTTGCACAGGCAAACTCCCCTCTGGATGAGGAAGGCTATTTCGTGAACAACAACGTTGCCGGTCGTTACCGCGAAGAGACTTCCCAGTGGCAGAAGACGAAGATCGACCTGATGGACGTATCTCCTAAGATGGTATTCTCGGTAGCTACCTCCATGATTCCTTTCCTGGAGAACGATGACGCGAACCGCGCACTGATGGGATCGAACATGCAGCGTCAGGCCGTACCGCTGATGATCACAGACAGCGCGATCGTAGGTACTGGTATGGAAGCCAAGGCGGCCGTTGACTCCGGCGTATGCGTACTTGCGAAGCATGCGGGTGTGGTTGAGAAGGTTTCATCCAACTCCATTACTGTTCGCTGCGAGGACGGTAACCGTGACGAGTACCACCTGACCAAGTTCAAGAGAAGCAACCAGAGTAACTGCTACAACCAGAAGCCCATCGTGGACAAGGGACAGCAGGTAGAGAAGGGCGAAGTCCTGGCTGACGGTCCTTCCACTCATAACGGCGAGATCGGCCTGGGTAAGAATCCTCTGATCGGATTCATGACCTGGGAAGGATACAACTACGAGGATGCAGTTCTGCTCAGCGAGCGTCTGGTGCAGGACGATGTATACACATCCATTCATATTGAAGAGTACGAGGCGGAAGCTCGTGATACCAAGCTGGGACCGGAAGAGATTACCCGTGACGTTCCCGGTGTCGGAGATGATTCTCTGAAAGATCTGGACGAGCGCGGTATCATCCGCATCGGCGCGGAGGTTCGTGCCGGTGATATCCTGGTAGGTAAGGTAACTCCCAAGGGAGAGACCGAGCTGACCGCAGAGGAGCGTCTGCTGCGCGCGATCTTTGGTGAGAAGGCCCGCGAGGTTCGCGATACCTCTCTGAAGGTACCGCACGGCGCGTACGGCATTATTCTGGAGGCCCGCGTATTCACCCGTGAGAACGGCGATGAGCTGCCTCCGGGCGTAAATGAGTCGGTTCGCATCTACATCGCGCAGAAGAGAAAGATTTCCGTCGGCGATAAGATGGCAGGCCGTCACGGCAACAAAGGTGTTGTCTCCCGCGTACTTCCTGTAGAGGATATGCCTTATCTTCCGAACGGACGTCCGCTGGATATCGTACTGAACCCTCTGGGTGTACCTTCCCGTATGAATATCGGACAGGTACTGGAGACTCACCTGAGTCTTGCTTCTGAAGCTCTTGGCTTCAAGATTATCACACCGGTATTTGACGGCGCGAATGAGGTAGATATTATGGCTACTCTGGAGCTCGCGAACGATTATGTAAATACCGAATGGGAAGAATTCGAAGAAAAATATAAAGACAGTGTTCGCGCAGATGTTATGGAATATCTGCATGATCATCTGGATCATCGTGCTCTGTGGAAGGGCGTACCGCTTTCCAGCGACGGGAAGGTTCAGCTGCGCGATGGCCGTACCGGCGAGATGTTCGACGGCAGAGTTACGATCGGTCACATGCACTATCTGAAGCTGCATCATCTGGTAGACGATAAGATCCATGCGCGTTCCACCGGCCCTTACTCCCTGGTAACGCAGCAGCCTCTGGGCGGCAAGGCTCAGTTCGGCGGTCAGCGTTTCGGTGAGATGGAGGTTTGGGCACTGGAGGCTTACGGCGCGGCGTACACGCTGCAGGAGATTCTGACTGTGAAGTCGGATGATGTTGTTGGACGTGTGAAGACGTATGAAGCTATTATCAAGGGTAGCAATATCCCGACTCCCGGTGTGCCGGAATCCTTCAAGGTACTTCTGAAGGAGCTGCAATCCCTAGGACTGGATGTAAAGCTTCTGCGTGAGGACGGTACCGAGGTTGAGGTTAAGGAAAGCGTGGATACGGATGTGAACCGCGATCTGCGTTCTGTAATCGAAGGTGACCGTCACTATCGTGACGACGATGAGTCCTATGGTAGCATGGGTTATCAGCAGAAAGAGTTCTCAGACGAGGGCGAACTGGTTGATATTGAGAATGATCTGCTGGCCAGCATGGACTTTGACAACGCGAACGATAATGTAGATATTGACGAGGAATAGAAAGGAGATACACATGCCTGCAGCAGTGAATGAAGAAACTTACCAGCCGTTGGTGTTTGACGCGATTAAGATTGGCTTAGCATCTCCGGAAAAGATCATGAGCTGGTCTCACGGTGAGGTAAAGAAGCCGGAGACGATCAACTACAGAACCTTAAAGCCGGAAAAGGACGGTCTCTTCTGCGAGCGCATTTTCGGTCCGAACAAGGACTGGGAGTGCCATTGCGGAAAGTACAAGAAGATTCGCTATAAGGGTGTGATCTGTGACCGCTGCGGCGTGGAAGTTACCAAGGCTTCCGTACGCCGTGAGCGCATGGGTCATATTGCACTGGCAGCGCCGGTATCCCACATCTGGTATTTCAAGGGAATCCCCAGCCGTATGGGTCTGATCCTGGATCTTTCTCCCCGTACCCTGGAGAAAGTCCTGTACTTTGCCTCCTATATCGTTCTGGACAAGGGAAATACCGATCTGCAGTACAAGCAGGTGCTTTCCGAGAAGGAGTACCGCGAAGCTGTGGATAAGTGGGGCAGAGCTTCCTTCCGTGTCGGAATGGGCGCGGAGGCGATTCAGGAGCTTCTCAAGGCGATTGACCTGGATAAGGATTCCGAGGAGCTCAAGAGCAAGCTGGAGGACGCTTCCGGCCAGAAGCGTGCCCGTATCATCAAGCGTCTGGAGGTCGTAGAGGCCTTCAAGGCTTCCGGCAACAAGCCGGAGTGGATGATCATGGATGTTGTCCCTGTCATTCCCCCGGATCTGCGTCCTATGGTACAGCTCGACGGCGGACGTTTCGCGACTTCTGATCTGAATGATCTGTATCGCCGTATCATTAACCGCAATAACCGTCTGGCCCGCCTGCTGGAACTGGGCGCTCCGGACATTATCGTACGCAACGAGAAGCGTATGCTGCAGGAAGCAGTCGATGCGCTGATCGATAACGGCCGCAGAGGCCGTCCCGTTACCGGCCCCGGCAACCGCCCGCTGAAGTCCCTTTCCGATATGTTAAAGGGTAAGCAGGGACGTTTCCGTCAGAACCTGCTGGGTAAGCGTGTTGACTATTCCGGTCGTTCCGTTATCGTTGTAGGCCCCGAACTGAAGATCTTCCAGTGTGGTCTGCCGAAGGAGATGGCGATCGAGCTGTTTAAGCCCTTCGTGATGAAGGAGCTGGTAAGCCGCGGCATCGCTCACAATATCAAGAGCGCGAAGAAGATGGTAGAACGTTCCCAGTCGGAAGTATTCGATGTACTGGAAGAGGTTATCAAGGAACATCCGGTTATGCTGAACCGTGCTCCTACTCTGCATCGTCTGGGTATTCAGGCCTTCGAGCCGATTCTGGTAGAAGGTAAGGCGATTAAGCTGCATCCGCTGGTTTGTACTGCATTCAATGCGGACTTCGATGGCGACCAGATGGCAGTACATCTGCCTCTGAGCGTAGAGGCACAGGCAGAGTGCCGTTTCCTGCTGCTTTCCCCGAACAACCTCCTGAAGCCTTCGGACGGCGGTCCCGTAGCGGTTCCTTCGCAGGATATGGTACTTGGTATCTATTACCTGACTCAGGAACGCCCTGGTACTCCGGGTGAAGGCGGTCACTTCAAAGACGTCAACGAGGCAATGCTGGCATACGAGAACCAGCAGTTGGATCTGCACGCGCGCATCTTCGTCCGCATGACGAAGACCATGCCTGACGGTACGGAATTGACCGGCAATGTAGAGTCTACGCTGGGACGTTTCATCTTCAACGAGATCATCGAACAGGATCTGGGCTTTGTAGATCGTTCCATCCCCGGCAACGAGCTGAAGCTGGAAGTTGATTTCCACGTAGGCAAGAAAGGCCTGAAGCAGATCCTGGAGAAGGTTATCAATACTCACGGCACGACCGAGACTGCTGAGGTACTTGACCGCATCAAAGCGATCGGCTACAAGTACTCCACCCGCGCGGCGATGACCGTATCCATTTCGGATATGACTGTGCCTGCGCAGAAGAAAGATCTGATCAGCGCCGCTGAGGCACAGGTAGACCTGATCAGCAAGAACTTCCGTCGTGGCCTGATCACGGAGGAAGAGCGTTACAAGGAAGTTATCGAGACCTGGAAAGAGACCGATGATGTTCTGACAAAGGCTCTGCTGGGCGGTCTGGATAAATACAATAACATTTACATGATGGCGGATTCCGGTGCCCGTGGTTCGGATAAGCAGATCAAGCAGCTGGCCGGCATGCGCGGACTGATGGCGGACACGACAGGACGTACCATCGAGCTGCCCATCAAGTCCAACTTCCGTGAAGGTCTGGACGTACTGGAATACTTCATCTCCGCGCACGGCGCACGTAAGGGCTTGTCCGATACCGCGCTTCGTACCGCGGACTCTGGTTACCTGACCAGACGTCTGGTAGACGTATCTCAGGATCTGATCATCCGTGAGACTGACTGTGCCGAGAACGGCAAGATCCCTTACCTGGAGATCGGTGCCTTCATGGATGGCCAGGAAGTCATCGAGAGCCTGCAGGAACGTATCACCGGACGTACTCTGGCGGAGGATATCATTGATCCGGTTACCGGAGAGATCGTCGGCCATGCGAATGAGCTGATGACTCCCCGTAAGGCGGCTGCTGTTATGAAGACCGGCATTAAGACTGCAAAGATCCGTAATGTACTGACCTGCCGCTCCCATGTGGGCGTGTGCGCGAAGTGCTACGGCGCGAACCTGGCAACCGGCGAGAGTGTTCAGGTCGGTGAGGCTGTCGGCATCATCGCCGCACAGTCCATCGGTGAGCCCGGTACGCAGCTGACCATGCGTACCTTCCATACCGGCGGTGTAGCAGGTAACGATATCACA
Organism: Hominifimenecus microfluidus; assembly: GCA_020687485.1. GTDB lineage: Bacteria > Bacillota > Clostridia > Lachnospirales > Lachnospiraceae > Hominifimenecus > Hominifimenecus microfluidus. The sequence goes on from JAJEQR010000016.1 coordinate 35,460, forward strand.
CAGGGTCTTCCCCGTGTCGAGGAGCTGTTCGAGGCACGTAAGCCGAAGGGTCTTGCGATCATTGCAGAGATCGGCGGCGAGGCATTCCTGAAGGATACGAAGAAGAAGAGAGAAGTTATCATCACGAATCCGGAGACTGGTGAGAGCAAGACCTACCTGATCCCTTACGGTTCCCGTATCAAGATTCAGGATGGTCAGGTTCTGGAGCCCGGTGATGAACTGACCGAAGGCAGCATCAACCCTCACGATCTGCTGAAGATCAAGGGAGTTCGTGCGGTTCAGGATTACATGCTGCGTGAAGTACAGCGAGTATATCGTCTGCAGGGTGTAGAAATCAACGATAAGCATATCGAGGTTATCGTACGCCAGATGCTGAAGAAGATCCGTATCGAAGAGGCCGGAGACAGCGGTGTTCTGCCTGGCACGTCCATGGATGTTCTGGACTTCTATGATATGAATGAGAAGCTGGAAGCAGAAGGCAGGACTCCGGCGGAAGGCAAGCAGGTTATGCTTGGTATCACCAAGGCATCCCTGGCGACCAACTCCTTCCTGTCAGCAGCATCCTTCCAGGAGACTACGAAGGTTCTGACCGAAGCTGCAATTAACGGTAAGGTAGATCCTCTGATCGGTCTGAAAGAGAACGTTATCATTGGTAAGCTGATTCCTGCCGGAACCGGTATGAAGAAGTATCGTTCGGTTGTTCTGAATACGGATGGCAGCGATCTGATCGATGAAGTTTCGGAGGATGAGGATTACGATTCCGAAGAGGACGAGGACATCACGACAGCAGATACTGAGGCGGCAGACACCACAGCAGAAGATACTGCTGAGGAGGATGCAGAAGCTGCTGAGGATGCAGATGCAGAGGCGGATGATCTAGAAGACTCTGACGAGGAGTAAGCAGGAATAATCCGTGGATGATTTCGTATTACAACTAAAAATGGACAGGAAAGCGCAGTTTTTCTGATAAGAAGAGGAGGAATCCGGTTACGGTTTCCTCCTTTTTTGTACATACGATTGACATTCTGTCAGTTCCTGTTTAAACTGGAGAGAAAGGAGTAAGGAAATCATACGGAGGAAAAACAATGAAGGCAAATCAGGGAATGATGGATCTGACCAAAGGTTCCATTGCAAAAGGATTGGTTCAGTTTACCATCCCAGTCATATTCGGTCAGATTCTGCAGCAGCTCTACAGCATTGCGGATGCCTGGGTACTGGGAAACTATGCAGATAATACCGCGTTCGCAGCCGTCAGCTCGACGAACAGTCTGATCTTTCTTATGATTGGTTTGTTCAATGGAACGGCGATCGGAGGCGGCGTTGTGATCTCACGTTACTTCGGCGCGAAGGATGAGAAGGGCGTGGAGATGGCGATCCATACGAACGTACTCTTCGGCCTGATCGCCTCAGTTCTGGTGACACTGGCCGGTCTCTTTTTGATTCCGCAGATGATAAAGCTGATGAAGGTGCCGGAAGATGTTCTGCCGCAGTCTCTGCTGTATTTTCGGATTTATTTCGCGGGAAGTGCGACAGTTATTCTCTACAATGTATTTACATCAATCATGCGTGCGCTGGGCGACAGTATTCATCCACTGTATTATCTGGCGTTCTCATCGGTTGTAAATGTTGTACTGGATCTGCTGCTGGTTGCGAAGTTTCATCAGGGTGTCGCGGGCGCTGCTTTTGCGACGGTTCTTTCCCAGGGACTCAGTATGCTGCTCTGCCTGATGCGGATGCGGAAGAGTAAGGACTACACCAGGATCAGCTGGAAGAAGATTAAGTGGTATCCGCAGATGATGAAGAAGGTAATTCAACAGGGGCTTCCGGCCGGCATTCAGAACTCTGTTATCAGCATCGGCAACGTTGTCATCCAGACGAATATTAATGCGTTCGGTGAATTCGCCATGACAGGGGCCGGCGCTCATTCCAAGATCGAGGGCTTTGTCTTTATCCCGATTACCTCGATGGTGCTGACGCTTCCTACTTTTATCAGTCAGAACCTGGGAGCGAAAGAGTATGATCGCGCGAAGAAGGGAGCGCTCTTCGGAATTCTGACGAGTGTGATTCTGGCGGAAGGTATCGGCCTGATCGTATATGTCTTCTCTCCGCAGCTGATACATATTTTCGCGAAATCCGAAGAGGCGGTTCGCTACGGAGTTATTCAGGAACGGATTATGACGCTCTTTTATGGGCTGATGGCCTTCTCACACAGCGCAACGGGCGTGCTGAGAGGCAGCGGCAGGTCAATCGTTCCCATGGTGACGATGCTGGGAATCTGGTGCGGCGTCCGTGTCCTCTATGTGACGATTGCGATCCAGATCGTTCCGGTCTTCCAGACGATCTGCTGGGCGTACCCTCTTACCTGGGGACTGAGCAGCATTGTCTTCCTGATCTATCTGTTAAAATCGAACTGGCTGCATACGTATGACACCATGATGTAGCAGAATACTGAAAGAACCCCCAGTGATCCAGGCTGGGGGCTCTTTCGGTATAGAAGAATAATGTAGAAGAGTAGGTTTCAATCACACAAAAAATGCTATCCCGATGGGACAGCATACTAAGAATTTCCAGATTCACATTGGAATCCGTCATCTATCTGCCATCTTGAGTGGGTCATAGATAAATCTTATTACAGGCAGGTCTCCTGACTTACGATCTCTCACAGCTTCGCCTTCCCAATCACTCAGTGGCATATGAAGCTGCATCTCGAATACAGTTGCGAGACAGCTCCGGATTCACACCGGATTCCCTTTTCATCCGTCGTTGACGGACACCTGTAACGTGCAATATGAAACTATACTTAGTATAGCGCAGCGCAGGTCAGAAGGCAAGTACTTTTACAAAAAAGATCAGAAAAAAACACTTAATAAAGTTAAGAAAACAATAATGTGAACTTAATTAAATTAAGCAAAGCTATTGACAACCGGGAGAAGGGACGGTATAATGCAACCATACTTAGCAAAGGCGCTATGAGATCCCCTCTCGTAGTGCCTTTTTGAGTATAAGTATAAAGAACGCAAAGCAAAGGCGCTTGCACCCCTCGGCAAGCCCTGTGCTTTGCGTTTCTTTTGTTACACGCGGTCTATTTTTGTGAGGAGGTAGGGAGTATGGACATGTATGAACTTTTCAGAGGAGAACTATTTGGGGTATGGTTCCTGATCGGAGCAGCGCTGGTATTCTGGATGCAGGCAGGCTTCGCCATGGTGGAGACTGGATTCACCAGAGCGAAGAACGCCGGCAACATTATCATGAAGAACCTGATGGACTTCTGTATCGGCACGCTAGTATTTATTCTGATCGGTTTCAGTCTTCTTCTTGGTGAAGATTTCATGGGGCTGATCGGTAAGCCAGGATTTGATATTTTCACATCCTATGCGGATTTCGACTGGTCCAACTTTGTATTTAACCTGGTATTCTGTGCCACGACAGCGACGATCGTATCCGGTGCTATGGCAGAGAGAACCAAATTCTTATCTTACTGTATTTACTCCGCAGTGATCTCCGCTCTGATCTATCCGATTGAAGCGCATTGGATCTGGGGCGGCGGCTGGCTGTCTCAGCTGGGCTTTCATGATTTTGCTGGTTCCTGCGCAATTCATATGGTTGGCGGTATTTCCGCTCTGATCGGCGCGAAGATCCTTGGTCCCCGAATCGGAAAATTTTCGAAGGATAAGGACGGAAAGATTGTAAAAGTAAATGCCTTTCCCGGTCATAACCTTCCGATCGGCTCCCTTGGCGTATTTATTCTGTGGCTTGGCTGGTACGGCTTCAACGGCGCTGCTGCAACGAGTCTGGATCAGCTGGCAAGTATCTTTGTAACCACTACGATCGCTCCGGCGCTGGCAACCGTAAGCTGCATGATCTTTACCTGGATCAAGTACGGCAAGCCCGATGTTTCTATGTGTCTGAATGCCTCGTTGGCCGGGTTGGTTGCCATCACCGCTTCCTGTGACGTGACGGATGCGTTCGGCGCGATCGTAATTGGTATTGTGGCTGGTATTCTGGTTGTTTTTGGAGTATGGCTGCTGGATTATGTCCTTCGTATTGATGATCCTGTCGGCGCGGTTGCGGTTCACTGCCTGAACGGTATCTGGGGCACGATTGCTGTTGGTCTGTTCGCGACCACTTCCGCACCGGAGAATGATACTCTGGTTGGCCTGTTCTACGGTGGCGGTTTTGATCTGCTGGGCAAGCAGCTGTTGGGTATTTTAAGTGTTGGTGCCTGGACGGCAGTTACAATCACGATTGCATTCCTGATTATTAAGGCTACGGTAGGTATCCGCGTCAGCGAGGAAGAGGAAATCGTCGGTCTGGATCCGACGGAGCATGGCCTTCCTTCCGCATACGGCGGCTTTACCATTATGGATGCCAGCGATATGACCATGGATGTCAACGAGAACACAGATCTTGGTGTTTCGGATTATGAGAAGGCAAGCACAGCTGCGAAGAAGGCTTCCGTACCGGTAACAAGAGAGCCGGCAGAGCTTTCCACCGGTATGCACAAGGTTGTTATCATTGCGAAGCTGACCCGCTATGACGCTCTCCGGAGAGCGATGAACGCACTGGGTGTTACCGGCATGACCGTTACACAGGTTATGGGCTGTGGAATTCAGAAAGGTGCCGGCGATATGTATCGAGGTGTTGAGATGGATGCAACTCTTCTGCCGAAATTTAAGGTAGAGATCGTTGTCAGCAAGATCCCGGTAGAGACGATCATTGAAGGCGCAAGAAAGGCACTGTTTACCGGTCATATCGGTGATGGTAAGATTTTCGTATACAATGTTGCGAAGGTATATAAGATCCGTACAGGTGAAGAAGACTTTGATGCACTGCAGGATGTAGAATAATTGAAAAAATCCAATAGGTAATATGGGAACTCCCGGTTGAAAATAAGAAATGCTTTCAGCCTGGAGTTTCTGTATTTTTTAAGACTATTTAAAACAGTGTCCGGAAGGAACTTGGTGTCATCCCGCACGAGCGCAGAAAGGCGCGGTTGAATCCGGAGGCATCATCGAAGCCGATATGATTCGCAATCTCAAGAATGCTGGTGTTCGTCTCTATCAGCATGAATTTGGCCTGAGCAATCATCAGGTCATTGATGTACTGCTGCGGGGAACAGCCAAGCACTGCGTGAAACGTACGGCGAAAATAGCCGCTGCTCATCAGGCAGATCTGAGACATATCACTGACCTGAATCTTCTCACCCCGACGGATTCGTTGCTGGGCAAGATGTACGGCTGGTTCGATCCGGGAGTAATACTGACGGGAGCCGGAACGTGGATAAGGCGGACGTCCCAGGGAGAGCAGCGACAGCTCAAGCATCAGCTGTGCTAGCAGCAAAATCTCCCGGCGCATGGCTAGCTCACTAGGTTCCGTGATGGTCTGGATGAGCTGACGGACAAGGCGAACGACGTTCGGATGTTCTTCCGGGCGGAAGATTCCGTAGACGCCGATTTCACGCTGTGTCAGGATGGAAAGATCCGAGTACAGAATCGGGGAAAGCGATGTCTGCATTACTTTCTGAAAGTCCAGATTGATGAGATACCATTGAGAACTGTCATTCTCATGTGTATGGGCGAAATGCTTCTGGTAGGGGAAGACAACATCGACATCACCTTCCTGATAGTTCTGAATCTGATCTTCAACCATGAAGGTTCCCTGTCCTTTCAGGCACCAGCCGATCTCGATCAGGTTGTGATAATGCATCTCTGTGCTGAGAGCCGGATGCAGAGAATACGTGTTCAGTGGACCGTTGCTGTCATGGCAGACTTCATGAAACTGAATTGGAGCGTGTGAAGACATTTCTCAATCCCCCTTCCTTTATAGGCAGACAAAAAAACATTGAACATCCTTATATTAGCATATTGAGTGAAAATATCAATAAAAACAGAAAAAACAGGAGCGTTTCTGCAAGAATTTTGAGCGCTTGCGCATAGACAAAAAGACGGAATATTTGATAGTATTTCTATTATATACAGGCAAAGAAGCAGAAAATGGAAACAATTGCGACTAAGCGAGGACGGCCTGTAAAAAAGAATGAGGAGGAAAATGAATGAAGAAGAAAGAAGTGTTACTGTTGTTGGCTGTATTTTGTATGGGACTGTCTCTGACAGGCTGTGGATCGGATTCATCCAAAGAATCCTCCCAGGCTTCCACGGAAGCTCCGACGGAAGCGGAGACGTCAACGGTGGCTGCAGAGGCTTCGATTCCGACGGAGTATGTGCATCTGATTACGGATAAGGAGATCGAGATTGGAACTCCGGAAGCTGTGGATCAGGCAACTGCGGAAGCGGAAATCAAAGTTCAGGTAGACGGCGCGGACGCGGCGTATGAATACCTGTCCTGGTTCGACGGTATGCTGAACCTGCGCCTGACGGAAGCGGTTGCCGACCCGGCGACGGCGAAGATCACCGTATCGATCGGCGGGAAGGAAGAGACAGCAGAATATGTTCCTTTCTATACGGAAGAAAAAGTGCTTCGCAATGTATTTATTCCGGTGCGGGGGAATGAGAACTCCGGGCTGAATGATACCTATGATTATAATTATGTGTTGGATTACTGCCAGGGTGGTATGTATCAGATTCTTGGCCAGTCAGATTATACCGGACTGGAAGCTCATAATAACGGGATGGAAATTGTTGTAGTTGGCGCAGATCAATCCGTCTATATGGCTCCGGAATACCGCGAGCTGTATAATGCGGATGACGCGGCAACAAGACGGACAATTCCAGGCACAAAGGAAAAACCGATTATTGTTACCACAGCAGATGATGTGATGCGGCAGGATTCTTCTGGAGATATGAAGCGTAAGAAGAGTGACCGTTTCGAGATGATCCACGATTTTGCGCAGCTGTTCTGGGAGATCGGCGTAACGCCCGGCTGGGAGAAATACCCGCTCAGCATCAACGATGATCCGGATGCCTATAACTATGTAAAGCATCTGGAGGACGCCTATGCAGCGGCAAAGGCAGCAAACCTCTGGCCCGGCACGGCGATGATGGAGAGTGTAGAGAATTACTTTACCTACGGTACGATGGTATGGTTTGAGACGATCCCCGAATCAGCGGATGGCAGCTGGCAGAAAGAGACTTTCCCGGTGAATACCCGTACTGAAATGCAGGCGTATGACCCGGATCTGTATTCTGTAATGGTAGAGGTTTATACCGAATACAAGTATTTCTGTGGAACAGCGGATCAGTGCAATACTGCTGTGGATTCTGAGATCCGTGTGAATCAGCCCTGGTACAAGCACAATCAGGTGGATAATTACGATATCAATGGGGAAGCATATGCTCCGCTTGCAATTGTAGAGACGAACCTGATTTCGGCGAATCAGGTAGAGCTGGTGTTCAATCGTGAGGTTCGCGACCTGGATGAGTTGCGTACAGCGACGAACTGGCAGGTAGAATGGACGAAGGATGGCAACACCGTTACCTTCACCGGGGACGGTACCGGGGACACGGCATTGATCTGCCAGAGATATCAGTGGAAGACGCTTACCCTTCAGCTTGGCGATTATGAGGCAGAAGTCAATGTTAGCAACGGTTCCATTGGTTCCAGTATCATGGGCTTTACTGAGAAGGACCTGAAGAATGCCGGTGAATGGGTGAAGAACGATCCGGAAGTGAAGGTCAGTGAGACAGCTCTGGAGAAGGGCGAGTATATTGACGTAGAGAAGCTGATGTCCGAGCGCGGAGCCGGTATTGACGGAACGCTTACGGTAAAGCTGGTAAATGGCGGCGATAAGATCTGTGACTGGGCAGATAACGCATTGGGTGACGTGAACAATGAAGCTGTCTTCAAACCTTATCTGGGTCAGGCATACCGCAGTGAGAAGGCCGGTGTTTATGTTTACGCGGATAATGATGTGAAACGCTCCTCTCTGGAACTGGCCGGCGCATATATTGATATCATTCTCTCGAATGAGACAGACAATATCGGTCAGAAGATCGCAGATGGCATGGTAAAGACGAATCGCGGCGCACAGATTATCGCTTACGGCCATCACGCGTACCAGCAGCCGGATCTTCGATTCGCATATGATAACGACCTGTACATGTATTACCTGTACGTAGAGGGATTCGGCGGCGGTATCTGCCAGACAACGGAAGCAAACCTTTGCCGTGATCTGGCTTTCACCAGATATAAGGGTGAATTCATTCTGGGACACGAGTTCGCGCATACGATTGAGAGCTCAACAGAAGTATATCTGCCGGAACTCTATGATGAAATCGGTGCTGTATATGAAGGAAGAGCCTATGACCGTACCGATGGATCCACCCGCTGGCCGGAAGAAACTTATGCCGGAAGCAACCGCGCGGAATATTTCGCAACTCTGAGCAATATCTGGCATGGAACGATGCGTGAATCCGCAAGCGGAACCTGGGACGGCACGCTTTCTCCGATCAACACCCGCGAAGAGCTTTACCGCTACGATCCGGTTGGCTATGAGCTGATGAAGAAGATCTATTTCAATGGAGATACGAATCTGTGGTATACCGACGGAACAGCAGTGGAAGCGGATGCCTCCAACGATGATATTCTGAAGTGGGGAGCAACCTTCCCGGAGAGTCTGACCGACACATATCCGGATGCACACTGGGTTCTGTGGGCTGCTTCCAATAGCTATGACTTCGATCCGGCAAATCCGGAAGGCGATGGTATTGCTCTTCCTGCCGACAAGGTGAATTACCATCCTTATTACGGAGAACCTGGTATGGAGAATCCGGCCAGATAGTTTTCGTAAAACTGACAAAATCGATAAAACCTATATGAACTTCAATGGAGAGGGTACAGAGAGCAGAGGCTTTCTGTACCCTCTCTTCTATTAAAACATTTTTGCAATTCAGAAAAAAAGAAAAAACATGGGGAAAAGCAATAGAATAAAATGAAAATTTCAAAATATTTACATTTTAGTGGTTGATAAAATTTTTATAAAGTGCTATAGTAAAAACAATGGATTTAAAAAGCAAAAGGTGAATCTCAGATTCACAGGAGACAGATATATGAAGCTTTCAATAAAAAGACTCTGGAAAATGGACGAAGTACGGGTGACGACGATTGCAATCGTTTTTGCGATTGTTCTGCTGGGACTGAGGCATCGCTCAGGAGTGCTCAATAATTTTTCCGATTTCTTTTTCTCGCTGGGTACGGTGCTGATCGTAGTTGGCGGAACCCGTTACATACGAAATGTTGGTCTGTTTAAGACTTTTTCCTATATGGCATATAAAAAGCGCTGGAGGCACGGTAAGTGCGGAGACGGAGAGATGCGTCCCATGAGCATGGCAGAATATACGCAGAATGTTGTCATGGATGAGATGCGGCAGAAGCCGGTGATATATTCTCTGGCCGTTGGTGCGGTCGGTTATATTCTGGCATTTCTTCTGGCTTCTGTCCGTTAGAGGGAGCGTTGCTTTTGTCGGTTATAGGGAGATAGGTCGATACAGAGCTGACATTATAGTCACTTTAATTTCATAAAAGGGGGACAATCTATGAAGAGAAAACGACTTGGAACGCTGGCGCTTCTGCTGGCAGCAACGATGGGACTGACGGCCTGCGGCGGTGGCGGCAGCACACCTTCCACCACAGCGTCTGACAATGGCGGAGCAACTGCAGAGACAACGGCGGCTGCGGCAGCAGACAACGGCGGCAGCGGGGATACCGGAACCAGCGAGGGCGGAAAAGTATTGAAGCTGGATATCAGCGATACGCCGGAGACCCTGAACCCGCATACGACGGCTGCGAACTATGAACTCCTTCTGGATATGACGGCGACTCTTTACCGCAAGGTTTATGATCCGGAGACTGCGAGCATGCAGTTTATCCCGAGCGTAGCGGACGGCGAGCCGGTTCCTGCAGATGATACGCTGATGAAATGGACGATCAAGGTTCAGGACGGATATACCTTTGCGGACGGGACTCCGATCGATGCGAATACCTTTGATTACAGCATGAAGATGCTGAACGATCCGAAGCTGGCGAACCGCAACGTAGATGCCAGCGACCTGCTGAATGGTGAATCATATCTGGCCGGTGAATGTGAGTGGTCGGAGGTGGGATTTAAGGCAGTGGATGCGAATACAATCGAAGTAGAGTTTATGGAAGGCCGCGAGCCCGCCAGCATCCGTGATATGATGGAGCTGTTCGCATTTGTAGGTACCGGCGCCGTTCATGAAGCAACCTATGAGGCGTGTATGAGCGCAGACCGCACTTCTTGTACGTATGGTTCCAATCTGGACAGCTTTGTGGCATCCGGTCTGTATCAGCCGACGGAGCTGATTCAGGGTCAGTATCTTGCACTGGACAGAAGAACCGATGGCAAAGAGCTTCTGGGCGATGTATACACACCGGACCGCGTCGAGTACTACGCAGTTACCGACGCCAATACCAAGGTTCAGATGTTTGAGAAAGGCGAGCTCTCCGCAGTTATCGCGAACCAGCCTGCTTATGACGGATACTCCGGCGCCCGCTACGTATACACGGCGGACAATATGGGTCTGTATCTGAACTCTGTATCTCCGGAAGCAGAAGTGCTGAAGGATGTCAACTTCCGTTACGCGCTGTTCTGGGGCCTGGATCGTGAAAATGTTGTAAAGGCAGTATTCCCGACCTCCATGCCGAGCGCATACATGTACCTGCCGATCTCCACAATCGCGGATCCCGCAGATCCGGTAAGTTCCGTACTGCAGTATCACGATACTCCTGAAGCGAAGGCAATCCGCATGGACGGACATGAAGTAGATCAGATTTCCTACAATCCGGATCTGGCGAAGGAATATTTCGACAAGGCTTACGAAGCAAATGGAAACCAGAAGATCACTATCACTGTAAAGTATGCGGACAGCAACGATACAAATCGTAACTGGGCGGAAGCTCTGCAGAGCCATTATCAGACTCTGTTCGGCGAGGATCGTCTGGAGCTGACGCTGCAGGCAGTACCCGCAGCCATCATGTATGAAGAGATCAGCCGCGAGAAGATGAACTACGATATCTGCGTATCCTGCGGCTGGTACAACGTGGTAGATAAGCCTTGGAACAACACCAACTGGGTTTACAGTGGCCCTTACACCTACAATACTCAGTACTGCACCATCGCCGATGAGAGCGCACGGCAGGAGTGGGATGAGATCTTCTACTCTCTGGCAACCGGCGATAAGAAGCACGACGATCAGGCAAAGCTGGAAGGTACGGCCCGCCTGGAAGAAATCCTCTACAACGATTGCAGTTTCGTTCCTGCTTACTCCAGAGGATACCGCTGGTTCTTCAGCCAGGAGATTACTCCTCTGATGGAGACCGGTGACTGGGATCTGCAGTTCTGCCTGATGCAGGCAACGTTTAACTAATGGGCAGCCGGCGTTTTACTACGGATTTTGCCGGAGATAAACCGTCGGACGCTTCCCAGATATGACCAGACGGTGCAGCTCCGTCCCGGAGCTGCACCGTTCTTTATAGGTTGAAAACGAGGTTGTCTGTTGTTTTTTACAGGATAAAAGGAAGAGGTGGAGCATGTGTTAAAATACATATTACAGAGAATTGTCGCTGCGTTTTTTACGTTTCTTGTCATTGTAGTCGTTGTGTTTTTTGTACTTCATTCCATGCCGGGAGATATCATTGATTTCTCTCCCAAGCTGGACCCGAACGTTCGCCAGATGATTATTAATAAGTATCATCTGGATGACCCGCTGATTGTTCAGTTCGGTTATACGATGTCGGATTATCTGCATTTTGATTTTGGTTACTCCCTGAAGGTAAGACCTGGTGTGCCGGTCTTTCAGGTAGTTCTGGAGCGTCTGCCGGTTACGATTCAGCTGAATTACCTGGCCGCTCTCGTTATATTGCCATTCGGTCTGTTCTTCGGTATTACCATGGCGATAAAAAAGAATACGGTATATGATCATGTGGCCAGCAGTATCGTAATTCTGCTGATATCGGTGCCCTCATTTGTATTGGCGGCGCTGATGCAGTACTTCCTGGCCTATAAGCTGGAATGGTTCCCGTTGATTCTGTCGGCGGAGGATCACCTGACATGGACGAAGTTCTACTCCATGATCCTTCCCATTCTGGCATTGAGTTTCGGCGGTATCGCCAGTATTGCCCGTACTCTGCGTGCGGAGCTGGCAGAGGTGCTGACGATGGACTTCATGCTTCTGGCAAAAGCCAAGGGATTTACCTACCGTCAGGCGATTACCCGTCATGCCCTTCGAAATTCCTGTGTGCCGTTAGCGAGCACCTTCTTATATTTGTTCCTCGGTGTATTGTCCAGTTCCCTGGTTATCGAGCAGATCTTCGGCGTACCTGGTCTCAGTAAGACGCTGCTGGCATCGATTAATGGTAAGGATCACTGGCTTACGATGGGAATTGTTATCTTCTACGTATTCATTGGCCTGTTTATGGCGATTCTGGCGGATCTGTCCTACGGCATCGTGGATCCCCGTATCCGGATGGGAGGTAAAAAGAATGACTGATAATCGTACCATCTGTTTGGAAAATGGAGATCCTCTGGGCGAGGATCTGCTGAGTATGACCCCGGAACAGCTGAAGCTGGTAGAACGGGAAGAGAAGATTACGGATGTTGAGTTCAAGACGGAAGCCGTCTCCTACGGCAAGGATGTATGGCGGCGTTTCGTTCGCAGCAAGGTAACGATCGTGTCTCTGGTGATCATTCTCCTGATTATCCTGATGGGAATCATCGGCCCTTATCTTAGCCCGCATGACTATCTGGAGCAGAACCTGGCACTGAAGAATATGCCTCCCCGTGTGCAGGGACTGGAAAAACTGGGAATCCTGGATGGTTCTCAGGTCATCGAGATCCAGGAAGGCGAGCTGGAGAACTACGCAGACTGCATCATCGAGAATCTCGGTACCTTCGAAGTAAAATCCGCGTTCGGTACCGGTACCATGGTTCGCCTGAAAATTAATCTTTATGAGTACAACGGTATCGGTGATGAGTATTTCTGGTTTGGAACGGATGCTCTGGGACGCGACCTTTTCTCCCGTCTCTGGCAGGGAACAAGAGTTTCGCTGCTGCTGGCATTCTCCGTAGTAATGATTAACCTGACCATCGGCCTGATCGTCGGCGCGATCTGCGGCTACTACGGCGGCTGGGTGGATATGCTGATTCAGCGACTGATGGATGTTGTGTGGAATATTCCGTCGCTGCCGCTGACGATTCTGCTGATTATGCTGTTCGGCTCCGGTATCCTGCCGCTGGTTCTGGTATTCTGTCTGACCGGCTGGATGGGAACCGCGAATGGTGTGCGTATGCAGTTCTATCGTTACAAGAACCGGGAATATGTCCTGGCTTCCCGCACCATGGGTTCCAGCGACGCACGTACGATGGCGCGCCATATCCTTCCGAATGCGGTTGGCACGATTATCACGCAGTGCGCACTGTCAGTTCCCAACGTAGTATTCCAGGAAGCCGGTCTGTCCTATCTGGGACTCGGTGTACAGGCGCCGAACCCGTCCATCGGTATGCTGCTGTCGGATGGCCAGAAGGCACTGCTGGATTATCCCTTTATGATCGTTGCGCCCGGCGTCGTTATCGTACTGCTGATGCTGGCCTTTAACCTGATGGGCAACGGACTGCGCGACGCGTTTAACCCCACGCTTCGTGAGTAAGAACTACCGAGAAAGGATAGCGTAGACGATGAATGTTGAAAATAAATCAAAGGAAAAAGAAAAAATCCTGGAAGTCAGGGATCTGACCGTAACTTTCCATACCTATGCCGGTAATGTTCAGGCAGTTCGCGGTGTAAGCTTCGACCTTTATAAGGGTGAGACGCTTGCAATCGTGGGCGAGTCCGGTTCCGGCAAGTCGGTATCGGTAAAGTCTCTGATGGGACTTCTGGGAAAGACCGCACATATTGAAAAAGGAACGGCTATGTATCAGGGCCGAAATCTGCTGGAGCTGAACGAGAAGGAGTGGGAGAAGGTGCGTGCCCGTGAGATCGCTATGATCTTTCAGGACCCCCTGTCCTCCCTGAATCCGATCAAGAAGATCGGCAAGCAGATTTCTGAGATTTTTACCGTGCTCTATAAGGAGCCGAAGAAGGAAGCAGAGAAGAAGGCGTTGGAGCTGATGCGGGCCGTAGGTATTCCGGAACCGGAGAAGCGCTATAACCAGTATCCTTTCCATTTCTCCGGCGGTATGCGTCAGCGTATCGTAATTGCGATCGCGCTGGCCTCGAATCCGCAGATCCTGATCTGTGACGAGCCGACGACGGCTCTGGATGTAACGATCCAGGCACAGGTGCTGGATCTGATCGGCAAGATGCAGAAGGAGAGAAACGTATCGACGATCTTTATCACGCATGACCTGGGCGTTGTAGCCCATGTAGCGGATCGTGTAGCTGTTATGTATGCCGGCAAGATCGTGGAGTACGGCACGGCGGAGGATATTTTCTATGATCCCAGACATCCGTATACCTGGAGCCTGATGGCCTCCATGCCGGATATGGACCTGTCACAGGATGAGGAGCTGGTGGCTCTTCAGGGCACACCGCCCAATATGCTGGTGCCGCCGCCCGGTGACGCGTTTGCAGAGAGAAATCCCTGGCCGCTGCAGGTGGACTTCGAGAAGGAGCCCCCGATGTTCCGGATCAGTGATACGCATTATGCGGCAACCTGGCTGTTGCACCCCGGTGCGCCGAAGGTAGAGCGGCCGCATGTTCTGGAGCGCCGGATTCAGAGAAGCCTGAAGAGGAAGGAGGAGATGGCCAATGGCTGAGAAAGAAATTGTGCTGGATGTCCGGAATCTGAAACAGTACTTTCACAATGGCGTCGGAAAGAATAAAGTAGTAGTAAAAGCGGTGGATGATGTCAGCTTCAAGATCGCCAGGGGTCAGACCTTCGGACTTGTAGGAGAGTCCGGCTGCGGCAAGACGACTACCGGTCGTACCGTTATCCGCCTATACAAGCCGACGAACGGCGAGGTTTACTTCAACGGGAAGCTGATCTCCGGCAAATTGAATAAGGAAGACAGCCGGATGGTGCATCAGGGTATTCAGATGATTTTCCAGGACCCGATTTCCTCTCTGGATCCCCGTATGACCATCAAGGAGATCATAGGAGAGGGCCTGATCATCAATAAGGCGGTGAAGAATGAGAAAGAACTGTATGAACGCGTACTGAAGATGATCAAGCTGGTTGGGCTGAGCGAGGATCACCTGAGCCGTTATCCTCATGAGTTCTCCGGCGGACAGCGTCAGCGTATCGGTATCGCGCGTGTGTTGGCCACGAATCCAGGCCTGATTATTGCGGACGAGCCGATCTCCGCTCTGGATGTATCCATTCAGGCGCAGGTACTGAATCTGCTGAATGAACTGAAGCGTGAGCTCGGACTGACGATTCTCTTCATTGCGCATAACCTGTCGGTCGTAAAGTATTTCTGCGACTACATCGGAGTTATGAACAAGGGACGCCTGGTAGAGAAGGGCACGCCGGAAGAAATTTACGCGAATCCGGTTCATCCTTATACGAAGGCGCTTCTCTCGGCGATTCCGGTTCCGGACCCTGGCTACGAGAAGTGGAGAGGCTGCGAGACTTACGATCCCGGCATCCATGATTACAGCGTACAGCAGCCGTCCATGCATCTGGTAAGCGGAACGCATTATGTGCTTCTTTCCGATGAAGAGATGGAACGTTACGCCGGAAAGTAAGAAGCAATAAGTAATACGAAACTATTGCTACAGA
Source organism: Hominifimenecus microfluidus (assembly GCA_020687485.1). GTDB lineage: Bacteria > Bacillota > Clostridia > Lachnospirales > Lachnospiraceae > Hominifimenecus > Hominifimenecus microfluidus. Next base: position 51,153 of record JAJEQR010000016.1, read on the forward strand.
AAAGAACACAGGCAGGGCAGCTTCGGTGATAGAGAATCTCTATCCGGGTGGTTGCCCTGTTCGGCTTGATACTTTAGTGAAAATATAAAAAAGGAGACACAACATGAGAGATGAAAAAATGAATCTGACTTATCGGGAGATGGACCGGAAGCTGGCGGAGCTTCATGCCCGGATTCATGAGTCGGGAGAGAAGGACAAGGCTCCTTACCTGGCAACCGATGAAGCGAATGCGGAAGTGGAGAAGGAATGGGAATCTCTGAAGAATCAGGTGGAGGCGCTTCCGGCGCCGGACGGTGTCTATGCGCTGCTAAAGCATCATTTTCAGGATTTCCTGGATTCCTTGCATTTTGCAATTCTTGATGCAAAGAATTATCCGGAAGGGCCATTCCTGTCGGCACATTATGGTCTTGCTTCTGTTGGCAGAGGCAATAATGGTCCGGCAGAGGAGCGACTGGCAGCTGCTGCGAGCGGACTGCGCTGGATGCAGCAGCGAGAGGCAGAATATCTGAATCTGATTAAGGCGCGCCATCCACAGAGTGAGTGGGGAGGTCTCTCACAGTCATTTGCCAGAGAAAAGGTAATGCTGGAATCCGAGGGAAAGCATATTGACGAGTATTATTCGGATTTCTCGGAGGAGCAGAAGAAGGAGCTGGCCGATACGGTTCAGGCTCAGCTGGAGCTGTTGGATCGCATGGCGAAGGCTCTGGAGCAGGAAACGCCGAAAGCCGATCCCATGGCGGATGATCTGAGCCGCACGGTGAAGATGGATGTGGAAGAGTACCGTGCGCTGCTGCGCGATCAGCTGGGAGTATCACTGGATGAGCTGCTGGCATGGCATAAGGAAGAGATCGAGAAGACCCGCTCGGAGTGCCTGAAGATTGCGAATGAGCTGGGGCTTGAGGAGCCGGTGAAGGATATGCTCGATGTACGTGATATCCTGTTTCGTCTGGAGCCTCCCTGCGAGAGCGCGGAGGAGATGTTCGAGCGCGCCAATCAGTATCTGAAACGTACAAGAGCGCTGGCGCATGAGTATGTGAAGCTGCCGGATCATGAGCAGTGCCGCTGCGTACCACTGCCAGACTGCTATAAGGATTCTTATCCGTGGGGCGGCTATGAAGGCGGCGACTTCCGCAAAGTCCCCTATCACGGTCAGATGTTCCTGAATCAGTATAATTATCAGAATATCACGGATGGCTGGATCAAGCTGAACTCGCTTCACGAAGCGTATCCGGGACACCATGTACAGTATGTGCGTGCGGCGATGGATCCGACACCGGAGACTGTAAAGATCGGCACGAAGCTGATCCCGATCCTGGAGGGAACATGCCTGCGTACGGAGCGCGCGTTTCAGTTTATCTTTGCGGAAGATCCGGTATTCGCCCTGTTCGTGGCATACCGCCGTCACCATGCTTCCGTGCGTATTCTGGTGGACCTGATGATGTTCTACTATGGCGCGGCGCTGGAAGACGTGGTAGCAGTCTATGAGAAAGAGCTTGGTTTCGACCGCGTGACTGCCCGTGCTCAGGTACAGGCGCATCAGAATACACCGGGTTACTTTACCTGCTACTATTACGGCATGAAGAAGATTACTCAGTGGGAGCAGGAACTGGGCTTCAATAAGTGGGATTATACGGAGATGCTCTTCTCCGCCGGATATATCAGCATTGAATCTCTGCAGATGCTGCTGAACCTGTCTGCGGAGGATCGCGAACGCTATTTCCACGACTTTCCCAGTCTTCTGCGGGAAGAAAAGGCATAAAACGTAATAATTCCGCGTTCCGGTCTGAAAAAAATAAAGCAAAACACCTTGACTTCTATTCACGGTATGCTATAATAAGCAAGTGTGCGCAATTGGATGCGTTTTCTTTTTGCGTCACACTTGCGGAACCGGAAGCATCCGGTATCCCACAAAATAATCACAGGAGGTGAAACTCATGCCCACATTTAATCAGTTAGTGAGAAAAGGCAGAACAACGACGGAGAAGAAGTCTACAGCACCTGCTCTGCAGAAGGGTTACAACTCTCTGCACAAGAAGGCAACGGATGAATCCGCTCCTCAGAAGAGAGGCGTATGCACCGCTGTTAAGACAACTACCCCTAAGAAGCCGAACTCCGCTCTGCGTAAGATCGCCAGAGTTCGTCTTTCTAACGGTATTGAAGTAACCAGCTACATTCCCGGTGAAGGTCACAACCTTCAGGAGCATAGCGTGGTTCTCGTTAGAGGCGGAAGAGTAAAGGACCTGCCCGGTACCCGTTACCACATCGTTCGTGGTACTCTGGATACTGCAGGAGTTGCTAACCGTAAGCAGGCTCGTTCCAAGTACGGTGCAAAGAAGCCTAAGAAGTAATAGACAATTAGGTTTCACAACTCGAGTAAACACAGTCTGACTGTTTATGAAAGTGCTGGAATGTAGGCATATGATTTCACTTTTAGATATCGTAAACCCTATGTCCCAGGCCCCACACATTATTCATTTTGACATGTGAGTACCGATGAATTAAAATATCCCGTTTTCGGGAAAAATGTTTAAGGAGGGAAGTAACGTGCCGCGTAAAGGACATACCCAAAAAAGAGACGTATTAGCCGATCCGGTTTACAACAATAAGGTTGTAACCAAGCTGATCAACAACATCATGCTGGACGGCAAGAAAGGCGTAGCTCAGAAGATCGTATACGGCGCATTTGCTCAGGTCGAAGAGAAGGCAGGCAAGCCTGCAATCGAAGTCTTCGAAGAGGCTATGAACAACATCATGCCCGTCCTGGAAGTAAAGGCAAAGCGTATCGGCGGAGCTACCTACCAGGTGCCCATCGAAGTTAAGCCCGAGAGACGTCAGGCTCTGGCTCTTCGCTGGATGACCATGTTCTCCCGCAAGAGAGGCGAGAAGACCATGGAAGATCGCCTGGCGAACGAGATTCTGGACGCATCTAATAACACTGGTGCATCCGTGAAGAGAAAAGAAGACATGCACAAGATGGCAGAGGCCAACAAGGCATTTGCTCATTATCGCTTTTAATTAGGAGGAAACACCTGTGGCTGGAAGAGAATATCCGTTAGAGAGAACCAGAAACATTGGTATCATGGCGCACATCGATGCTGGTAAGACCACATTGACGGAGCGTATCCTGTACTACACCGGTGTTAACTATAAGATCGGTGATACCCATGAAGGTACTGCTACCATGGACTGGATGGAACAGGAGCAGGAGCGTGGTATTACCATTACCTCCGCTGCTACTACCTGCCACTGGACGCTTCAGAAGGAGAACAAGCCGGCTCCCGGCGCTCTGGAGCACCGCATCAACATCATCGACACCCCTGGTCACGTAGACTTTACTGTTGAGGTAGAGCGTTCCCTGCGTGTACTGGACGGCGCTGTCGGCGTGTTCTGTGCAAAGGGCGGTGTAGAACCTCAGTCTGAGAACGTATGGCGTCAGGCAGACACCTACAACGTACCCCGTATGGCATTCATCAACAAGATGGACATCCTGGGTGCTAACTTCTACGGTGCCGTAGAGCAGATCCGTACCCGCCTGGGTAAGAACGCTATCTGCCTGCAGCTGCCGATTGGTAAGGAAGACGAGTTTAAGGGCCTCATCGACCTGTTCGAGATGCAGGCTTACATCTACAATGATGATAAGGGTGAGGATATTACCATCACCGAGATCCCCGAAGATATGAAGGATGATGCAGAGCTGTATCACACCGAGCTGATCGAGAAGATCTGCGAGCTTGATGATGATCTGATGATGCAGTATCTGGAAGGGGAAGAGCCTTCTGTTGAAGATCTGAAGGCTGCTCTGAGAAAGGGCACCTGCGAGTGTACTGCAATCCCGGTTTGCTGCGGCAGCGCATACCGTAACAAGGGTGTTCAGAAGCTTCTGGACGCTGTTCTGGAGTACATGCCCTCTCCTATTGACATCCCTGCAATCAAGGGTGTTGATATGGAAGGCAACGAGATTGAGAAGCACTCCTCCGATGACGAGCCTTTCGCAGCTCTGGCATTCAAGATCATGACCGATCCTTTCGTTGGTAAGCTGGCATTCTTCCGCGTATACTCCGGTACCATGAATTCCGGTTCCTACGTATTGAATGCAACCAAGGGCAAGAAGGAGCGTGTCGGCCGTATCCTGCAGATGCACGCGAACAAGCGTCAGGAGCTGGATAAGGTATATTCCGGCGATATCGCAGCTGCTGTAGGTCTGAAAATCACCACCACCGGTGATACTCTGTGTGACGAGCAGCATCCGGTAATCCTGGAGTCCATGGTATTCCCGGAACCCGTTATTGATATCGCAATTGAGCCCAAGACCAAGGCTGGTCAGGATAAGATGGGTGAAGCTCTTGCCAAGCTGGCAGAAGAAGATCCTACCTTCCGCGTATCCACCAACAAGGAGACCGGTCAGACCATCATCGCTGGTATGGGTGAGCTGCATCTGGAGATCATCGTTGACCGTCTGCTGCGTGAGTTCCACGTAGAGGCTAACGTTGGCGCTCCTCAGGTAGCATACAAGGAAGGCTTCACCAAGGCTGTTGACGTAGACAGCAAGTACGCGAAGCAGTCCGGTGGCCGTGGTCAGTATGGTCATTGTAAGGTTCGCTTCGAGCCGATGGATGCCAATGCAGAGAAGACCTTCGAGTTCAACTCCGAGGTTGTCGGCGGTGCAATTCCGAAGGAATACATCCCCGCAGTCGGTGCTGGTATCGAAGAGGCTACCAAGGCAGGTATCCTGGCCGGATTCCCTGTACTGGGTGTAAAGGCTACCGTATACGACGGTTCCTACCATGAAGTTGACTCGAATGAAATGGCATTCAAGATCGCCGGTTCCATGGCTTTCAAGCAGGCAATGGAGAAGGCAGGATGCATTATCCTCGAGCCGATCATGCGTGTTGAGGTTACCACCCCTGAGGAATACATGGGTGATGTAATCGGCGATATCAACAGCCGTCGCGGGCGCATCGAAGGTATGGAGAACCAGAACGGCACTCAGCTGATCCACGGTTTCGTACCGCTGGCTGAGCTGTTCGGATATTCCACCGACCTGCGTTCCAAGACCCAGGGCCGTGGTGCATACTCCATGTTCTTCGATAAGTATGAGCCCGCTCCCAAGTCCGTACAGGAAAAAATTATCGCAAACAAGCAGAAATAGCTTGAAAATCTAAGGTATATGCTATATACTAAGGTTGATTAATATCGTTTTTTTGCAACCACTTTAAACCGTAGTCCGCAGCAGGCGGACAAAAATCAAGGAGGACATTCAAAAATGGCTAAAGTTAAGTTTGAGAGAACCAAACCCCATTGTAACATTGGTACCATCGGCCATGTTGACCATGGTAAGACTACCCTGACCGCAGCTATCACCAAGACCCTGCATGAGAGACTGGGTACCGGTGAAGCTGTAGCATTCGAGAATATCGATAAGGCTCCCGAAGAGAGAGAGCGTGGTATCACCATCTCTACCGCTCACGTTGAGTATGAGACCGAAAAGAGACATTACGCACACGTTGACTGCCCCGGCCATGCTGACTATGTAAAGAACATGATCACCGGTGCTGCTCAGATGGATGGCGCTATCCTGGTAGTAGCTGCTACTGATGGTGTTATGGCTCAGACCCGTGAGCACATCCTGCTGGCTCGTCAGGTAGGCGTACCTTACGTTGTTGTATTCATGAACAAGTGCGACATGGTTGAGGACGAAGAGCTGCTTGAGTTGGTTGACATGGAGATCCGTGAGCTGCTGAACGAGTACGAGTTCCCGGGCGATGACACCCCGATCATTCAGGGTTCCGCTCTGAAGGCTCTGGAAGATCCCTACAGCGTATGGGGCGACAAGATCCTGGAGCTGATGCACACCATCGACGAGTATATCCCGGATCCCGAGCGTGACACCGACAAGCCTTTCCTGATGCCTGTTGAGGACGTATTCTCCATCACCGGTCGTGGTACCGTTGCTACCGGCCGTGTAGAGCGTGGTGTAATCCATGTATCTGATGAAGTTGAGATCGTAGGCGTTAAGGATGAGACCCGTAAGGTGGTTTGCACCGGCGTTGAGATGTTCCACAAGCTGCTGGACGAAGGCCAGGCTGGTGATAACATCGGTGCTCTGCTTCGTGGTGTTCAGAGAACTGAGATCGAGAGAGGACAGGTTCTGGCTAAGCCCGGCACCATCACCCCTCATCACAAGTTCACCTGTCAGGTATACGTTCTGTCCAAGGACGAGGGTGGCCGTCATACTCCTTTCTTCAACAACTACCGTCCTCAGTTCTACTTCAGAACTACTGACGTTACCGGTGTTTGCGAACTGCCCGAGGGCGTAGAGATGTGCATGCCTGGTGACAACGTATCCATGACCGTTGAGCTGATCCACAAGGTAGCTATGGAGCAGGGTCTGCGCTTCGCTATCCGTGAGGGTGGCCGTACCGTTGGTGCAGGCACCGTTACCACCATCATCGAGTAAGTGTAACAATTCAGAGCCATGCAGATTTGCAATAAATGTGTGAGCCATGCTTGCATGAGCGAATACATTTTTAAAATCCATATGGCGAGAAGCCACAGCGTGATGTAGCGTAAGCGGAATCGAGCTGAGGGCGCTGAATTGTAATAAGTTATATAATGTGTACCGCACGGTACATTGTGTTCAAGCGTAAGATGCCCCGGAGCCGAAAGGTTTCCGGGGTTTTTCTGTTGATGAAAATCAGGCAGCGATGAGAGCGATCTGTCTCCGGAAGTTTATCTCAGTCGAGAAGACTCCCACCTCTTTCAGGTGGCGAATGACAGCAAATTTGTCTCAGTGGGAGTCCAATCTCCGACTGAGATAAACGCTCCGCGAGGATGCGCAGTGATTCTGAAAAGAATATGTCAGCTTACGCTGACCAGAATCACGCGCCAAGTCTCGCGGCTGCTCGACTTGAAATAGAGATTGCAACTTCATGGATTATCTATTATAATAGGGAAGAAAAGAGTCAAAAAATATAAAAATGATTCAGAGCCGGAAAATATTGAAAGTATCAGCACCTGACAAAGCCTGGATCATTGGGCAAATAGCAGAGAGGGATTATATATGTATAAACAAATGTACCCTGTGCTCCTGGCATCATTTCTTCTTGCCGGATGTACTTCCACAGGTGGAACGAATACAACAGTTATCGCGCTTGAGCCGACAGAAGGAACGGTTAAGGTGGCGGCGGAGGATGCGAATGGTGAGACGATCGTGGTGGAATACGATGCCAGTGAAGTTCCCGCATCTGCTCTTGAAACAACGGAAGAAGCCGGAATGGTTGCAGCGCTTCCGGCATCCTCTGAGGCAGAGTCAGAATCACAGCAGGTGGCAGTGCAGCCTGCTTCCGCGGTGGCTTCCTCATCTGCGGCAGCAGAGACAAGCACAGAGGAGTCTTCCTCGGTGGAAGAGACAACCGTTCCGGCAGATGGATTTATCGCGACTGGGATGGTCCGTTGCATCTCAGATGGCGCTCGTGTCCGCGAGACGCCGAGAGGCACCATTCTCGGTAACCTAAGCTATGGCGATACCGTTCAGACCGACGGAGAGACAGAGAACGGCTGGATTCATATTAAGTCGGAAATGTTCGGAATTGGGTACGTTTACCAGGACTTTGTTACTTCTGTACAATAATTAAGTGGCGCTGTAAGCGAAATCGAGCTGTGGCTTCTCGCCATATGGATTTTTCCAAATATCCTCATTCATGCAAGCATGAACTGCCGATTTGAATTTCATATGCTCATTCATACAAGCATGATTCGTATATGAAATTCAAATCAGCATAAACCGTATATTTGATCAAAATCCGCATGGCTCTGAATAGTTACAAAATAATTATATCAAAAAGGGATCTGTGAAATTATATCACGGATCCCTTTTTCGATCTTTGCATCTCTCTTCACATTGGAATCACAGAGGTGGCGCCCCGGATCAGGAAACGCTCCAGAATGCGCGCCATCTCTTCCGGGCTCTCGACCATTTCTGTATTCAGCCACAGGCGAATCAGACCGATGCAGCCGGTTACCATAAAGGCATAGTAGTATTCGAACTCTTTGCTGTTCACGACGTTATACTTGACAATCCATTCATTCAGACATTTATCCCGTACCATATTTTCCAGGCGCTCAATGAAGGATGGATCTCCGTTCGGACCGAGCAGAACAGTAATAAGCTCGGAATTCTCCTTCATATAAGTAAAGAGACTGATAAAGAAATGATCGGCCTCTTCCTCCAGGCTGTCCGAATTGTTGCTGAAAAAGGTTCGGAAGTCAATGAAGATTTCATCCTCAATACTGTTCAGCATATCGTAGACATCACGGTAATGCTGATAAAAAGTTCCCCGGTTGATGTCTACCATATCCGCAATCTCACGAACCTTAATCTCTTGAATCGGCTTCTCTTTCAGAAGATCTGTCAGAGCGCTGCGAAGGAGTCTTTTGGTTTTTCGAACCCGTCGATCCTCCTTCTTGACTTCTACGGCTTCCACGTTTGATGTACTCATGGTATCCTCCTATCTTTCCCGGCGTCTGTACCGGAAATAAACAACAAATAAAAAATCTATTAATAAATGACAAAACATCGATGCATGTTTGATAACAAACGTTCGATAATAAATTGGCTATTGACTAGTCAACAATAATAATTATAATAAACGTTAGTTAATAAGTCAACACTTATATGGGTAACATTACATAAGTTACTAAAAAAGTTGTCTGAGGAGGTAAAAAATGGATCGCTTTGGAAAGGCAGTTGTTAAATTCCGGATACCAATTCTGATTATCGGTATCCTGCTGTTGATCCCGTCAGCCCTCGGTATATTATCCACGCGTATCAATTACGATATGCTGATGTATCTGCCGGATGAGATCGACACCATCAAGGGGCAGGACATCCTGCTGGATGAATTCGGAAAAGGCGCATTCTCCATGGTTATGGTAGAAGGCATGGAGGATAAGGATGTAGCGGCGCTGAAAGAGAAGATTGAACAGATTGACCACGTAGACAGTGTTATCTGGTATGATACGTTCGCGGATATTTCCATCCCGAAAGAACTTTTACCAGATAAACTGTATGACGCATTTAATACCGATGATTGTACGATGATGGCGGTATTCCTTGATAGTTCCACCTCGGCAGATGAGACCATCCAGGCAATTGATGAGATCAAGTCTGTAGCAGGCAAACAGGTATTTGTCTCCGGTATGTCCGCCATGGTTACGGAACTGAAAGAGCTGTGTGAGCGTGAGGAACCGATTTATGTTGGTCTGGCAGTTATCTTCTCGTGTATTGCCATGATGCTTTTCCTGGATTCCTTCCTGCTGCCGATCCTGTTCCTGGTAAGCATCGGAATCGCAATCATCTGGAACCTGGGATCGAACGTATTCCTCGGTGAGATTTCCTACATAACGAAGGCGCTGGCAGCAGTCCTTCAGCTGGCGGTTACGATGGACTATTCCATCTTCCTCTGGCACAGTTACAGCGAGGAGCTGGAGATTGATTCCAGTAATAAGAAAAACGCAATGGCGATTGCCATCGGTAAGACACTGACCTCCGTAATCGGAAGTTCCACCACCACGGTGGCAGGTTTCATCGCTCTTTGCTTCATGACATTTACCTTGGGACTTGACCTTGGTCTCGTTATGGCGAAGGGTGTTATTCTCGGTGTTATCGGTTGCATCACGGTTCTTCCTTCCCTGATCCTTTTGTTTGACAAAGCGATCCGGAAGACGAAGCACCGTCCGCTGATGCCGAAGTTCGATAAGTTCGCTCATTTTGTTACTGATCACTACGCAATCTTCCTGGTACTGTTTGTAGTGATTCTGGTTCCGGCTGTATATGGCAATAACCGGACTCCTACTTATTATGATCTGGGTTCCAGGCTGCCGGCGGATATGGATTATGTCATCGCGACCAATAAGCTGAGCGAAGACTTCGACATGGGAAGCACGCACATGATCCTGGCGGATACCAACATGGATTCGAAGGATGTCAAAGCAATGCTGAAGGAGATGGAAGAGGTTCCAGGCGTACAGATGGCACTGGGACTGGACAGCTTCGTAGGCTCCGAGATTCCGGAGGAGCTTCTTCCGGAGGAAGCGGTAGAGATCCTGAAGTCCGATAATTATCAGCTGATGCTGATCGGTTCAGAGTACAAGACGGCAACCGATGAGGTAAATGAACAGGTAACGACACTGAACAATATCCTGAAGAAGTACGATCCGAACGGAATGTTGATTGGTGAAGCACCCTGTACGAAGGATCTGATCACGATTACCGATCATGACTTCAAAGTCGTAAACGCAATCTCGATCGTAGCGATCTTCGTCATCATTGCTCTGACGCTGCGTTCCCTGAGCCTGCCGTTTGTCCTGGTAATGGTTATCGAGTTCGCGATCTTCATCAACCTGGGAATTCCCTATTATACGAATACGGTACTTCCCTTCATTGCACCGATTTGTATCAGTACGATTCAGCTGGGTGCAACCGTTGACTATGCGATCCTGATGACAACCCGTTACAAGAGAGAACGTTATGAAGGCAACAGCAAGAAGGATGCGGTATGCACTGCATTGTCGACGTCACTTCCTTCCATCGTGGTAAGTGCGCTTGGTTTCTTTGCAGCAACCTTCGGTGTCAGTGTTTACTCGGATATTGATATCATCGGTTCCCTGTGTGACTTGATGGCAAGAGGCGCAATCATCAGTCTCTGCTCGGTTGCCTTTGTACTGCCTTCGATGTATATGCTGTTTGATAAGATCATCTGCAAGACCAGCATGGGATTTGTAGATAAGACCCGCAAGAATCAGAAATAAAGACCGGGAAATGAAGAAAGGAGTGTCCTCCCATGAAGAATAGAGAATTGAGAATGAAGCTTTTAGCGCTTGGTATGGCAGGTGCAATGACGATCAGCCTGTGCGGCTGTGGAACGGAGACGACAGAGGATAGCAGTGCTTCCGCAGCGGAGGCAGCGGCTGTTACAGAGCTGCTGACCCAGACGTCCGCAGGAAGCTCTGCCGGCAGCATGGATCATAATGAAAAGGAAGAGACCGTCTACGTAATCGTAGGCGCAGACGGCAGCAGCCAGAAGGTGATTGTCAGCGACTGGCTGAAGAATGGACTCGGCGACGACTCCCTGACGGATATCACGGATCTGTCCGATATCAAGAATGTCAAAGGTGATGAGACCTTCGCCCAGAGCGGCAGCAACCTGACCTGGGATGCCGCAGGAAATGACATCTACTATCAGGGTACCAGCACGAAAAAGCTTCCGGTAGAAGTGAAGATTACTTACACTCTGGATGGAGCGGAGGTAAATCCGGACAGTCTGGCCGGAAAGAGCGGTCATGTAGTAATCCGCTTCGATTATACGAACAATGAAAAGACTACTGCGACGATTGATGGCAAGCAGGAAGAAATCTATATTCCTTTCCTTGCAATGTCCGGTATGATGCTGGATAATGATCACTTCTCCAATATCGAAGTGACGAACGGTAAGGCAATCAATGACGGTGAGAGAACGCTAGTTGTCGGATATGCGCTTCCTGGTATGCAGGAGAGCCTGGATGTGGAGAAGGATGATATAGACCTTCCGGACTACGTAGAAGTTGAGGCGGATGTTCAGGACTTTACTCTTGCTACTACTCTGACACTGGTAGCGAATGCAACTGCGAATCTGGAGGATTCCGATCATATCAGTGATTCCGAGAATGTAAAGGATATGGAAGATAAGCTGGATGATCTGCAGGATGCCACTGACAAGCTGGTCGATGGTTCCCAGGCGCTGTACGACGGCGTACATACTCTGCTTGAAAAGTCCGGAGAGCTGATCAGCGGTGTCAATCAGCTGGCAGACGGTTCTCAGACTCTGAAGGATGGTGTAGCCACTCTGGATAATGGAGCGGGAAGCCTGAAAGATGGAACCACCACATTGAAGAATGGAGCGGGTACGCTGAACGATGGCATGGAAAGTCTGCATGATGGTATCATTTCTGTGAACCAGGGAGCCGGTGAGCTGAAGAATGGAGCGGGAAGCCTGAAGGACGGTCTTTCCGATCTGTCGAGCGGCACAATCAGTTTGAAGGATGGTCTGGATGCTCTGGCCAGCGGCATCAATACCTTAAACACAGGTGTGAATGAGGGCAGTTCGAAGCAGCCGTCTCTGACCGAGGGAGCCAGTGAGCTAGCCAGCGGTTTGGGTGAGCTTTCCTCCAACAGCGATACGCTGCGGGCAGGAGCAAAGCAGGTATTCCAGTCTCTGCTGGATACAGCGAATACACAGCTGAAGGCACAGCTTTCCGCGGCAGGCATGACGCTGGATCAGGATCTGACCATGGAGAATTACGATACCGTTCTGGAAGGTTTGATGGATAAGGTAAGTGCGGATTCCGCTTATAAGATGGCTTACGCAGCCGCGAAGGCTAAAGTACAGGAAGCAGTAGAGGCACAGAGAAGCACGATCGAGGCCGGTGTGACCGCGGCGGTAAGAGAGAGTGTAACTTCTGAGGTACTTTCCGCGTCCGGTATGGATGCGGAGGTATATCAGAGCATCAAGAGCGGCAATACCGAAGGTGTAAGCGAAGAGGTTCTGGCAGCTGTTGCAGCAGTGGATGCAGCCATCGATGCTCAGATGGATTCTGAAGAGATTCAGGCAAAGATTGCTTCCGCAACAGACAGCAAGATCAGTGAGCTGGTCGATCAGAATATGCAGAGCGAAGATGTTCAGAAGCAGATTGACGCGGCTGTGAAGACAGCAGAAAGCAGTGGCAGTGCGCTGGCATCCCTAAAGAAGAGTTTGGATGATTACAATACGTTCTATCAGGGACTGGTCGATTATACCGAAGGCGTGGATACGGCTTATACCGGAAGCGAGACGCTGAAGGCAGGCGTAGGTACATTGGCATCCGGTACGAAAGATCTGAAAGACGGAGTTGGCCTTCTGACGGATGGTTCCGATGCTTTGGTTACCGGTTCCATGCAGCTTTCCAGCGGCAGCTGCGCATTGTTCGATGGTACTTCCACTCTGTATGATGGCACACAGACTCTGCTGGGCGGAGCGGAACAGCTTCTTACAGGCTCCGGTTCTCTGGTCAGTGGTGCGGCACAGCTGGCAAGCGGTGCTTCTTCTCTGAAGAGTGGTACGAGTCAGCTCTTAAGCGGCGCACAGACACTGGCCGATGGCCTGAATACTCTGAAGGATGGAGGCAGTCAGCTGACCGATGGTGTTACTCAGCTGGATGACGGCGCACAGCAGCTGGCAGAAGGTATGAACGAGTTCAAGACGGAAGCCATTGATAAGCTGATGGATCTCTATCATGATGATCTGGAAGGTCTGATGGATCGTTTCGATGCAATCATTGATGCGGGCAGAGGTTACAATTCCTTCACCGGTCTGACCGATAACATGGAAGGTAATGTAAAGTTTGTTTATCGTACCGAAGGTATTGAGTCTGACGAAAACTAAGAAAGCGCAGAAATTCTCAGATGAGCATATCAGACGGAATATAGATTCCGAAAATGATGGATGTGAGAAAATGATAAGAAACGAAGAACGGCAGATCAATCACGATCTGCCGTTCTTTTTCGTAAGTCCACAGCGATAAGATAATTTTCAGTGGTTCGTGAGCCTCACACAACTAAATTCACGCGCTTCTCAGCCGCCTTAAGCGGAAAGACGAAATATCAGCGGCTCTCCCAGCGTCCGGAAGCTCCGCAGGGAAGTACCATCTTCGTGTGCTCAACCGGAAGTCCGACCTCATCGGCGGCGATGCTTCCCTCGAAACGGCTGCCAACTTCCAGTCCCAGCAGATAGGACAGCACGGAGGGCGCAAGGCCGGTCGTATACGAGTTAATCAGGAAGAAAAGCGGCTGGTCGGAGAGCAGCTTTGCGCAGCTGGCTACCAGCGGATGAATCGCCTCCTCGATCTTCCAGATCTCGCCCTTCGGACCACGGCCGTAAGAAGGCGGGTCCATGATAATGGCATCGTAATGATTGCCCCGGCGGATCTCGCGCTCCACGAACTTCATGCAGTCATCTACGATCCAGCGGATCGGCCGATCCTCCAGGCCGCTGGACCGGGCATTCTCCTTCGCCCAGGCAACCATTCCTTTCGACGCATCCACATGGGTTACACTGGCTCCGGCCTGTGCGGCTGCCAGTGTAGCGCCGCCGGTATAGGCGAAGAGATTCAGTACCTTGATCGGGCGTCCTGCGTGGTGGATCTTTTCCGAGAACCAATCCCAGTTCGCCGCCTGCTCCGGGAAGAGTCCTGTGTGCTTGAAGCTGAACGGTTTCAGGTTAAAGGTTAGGTTCAGCTTCTGATAATGAATGGTCCACTGCTCCGGCAGATCGAAGAACTCCCACTCGCCGCCGCCGCGCGCGCTGCGGTGATAATGTGCATTCGGCTTCTTCCATCCGGGAAGATTTCTGGGAGTGTTCCAGATCACCTGAGGGTCCGGACGAACCAGCAGGTACTTTCCCCAGTGTTCCAGCTTCTCGCCTTGGCTGGTGTCAATAATTCCATAGTCTTTCCAATGGTCAGCAATCCACATAATCTATATTCTCCGTTTATTTCAGTAAAAGTAATGGACCGCAGTCGCATATCAGTACAAAAAACAGTCCATAGCTATCATACCATGAGCACAATAAAAAATCCACAGAAAAAGAGAAAACGCTTGCATTCGAAAAGAAGATATGATATAGTTACCAAGTAACAAATCTGGGGCATTGGCGAAGTTGGGATCGCGCTTGACTGGCAGTCAAGAGGCCAGGGGTTCGAATCCCCTATGCTCCATACGGAAGAGCACCTTGATCGCAGGGTGCTCTTTTTGATATAGCAATGCAAGGATGAAATGGATCGTTAAAGAACAATACCGCCGAATCAGTAATTCGGCGGTATTGTTTTTCATAGGATTATTTCTGATCGGCTGCGATTACAGCATCGATGCGATCCATCAGGTTCTGCAGGTTATCGCCGCCGTTCAGGTTGCCGATGATCGGGTCACCGACGATATTTCCATTCCGGTCGATAATCAGCGTAGTCGGGAAGGACATGATGCCGGAAGCATATTTACCGGCTTCGCTGTCGGAAGAGAGAATCAGATTCGTGTAGGAAGCGCCCTGCGTGGCCAGAAGTTCCTTCGCGGCAGCGATGGCGTCCTCATTATTGTCGAATACCTCCGTGTTGATACCGATGAGCGTGCCGCCTTTTTCCTGCAGGGTTTTGTTTAACTCACTTAACGTGGGAAGTTCTTCCACACAGGGGCTGCATTCGTTGAACCAGAAATTCACAAGTGTTACGGCATGTTCGGAGAAAATGCTGTCGCTGATCGCATTGCCGTCAAAATCGGTACCTTCGAAAGCCGGAAACTTTTCACCGGCGGAGATATCAGATCCGAAGATGGTATCCGAATCGGTGCTCTGTACTTCCGTCATTTTATCTTCAATCTTTCGGATTTGTTCTACGTCCGCATTCAGTGTCGCTAGGTCTTCTTCACTCAGTTCCTCTTTAATTGCATCAATCGTAGCGGCGAGGAAGGATGCGTAGTCATCGGAGGCCGGAGGGGTGGCTTTATCCATAGATGCAAATACCTTCTCCCAGAGTGTATTGTGCTCTGCAAAGATATCGTTCTCCATTTGGAAGAGCTCGTTGAGATCATCCGGCAGATCGCTGCTGTCAGCGGAGGCTGCGGAGCTGTCGGTAATTGCGGCAGCAGTGGTTTCCGCGGCGATAGTTTCTGCAGTGGCAGAGCTGCTTGCGTTTGTTGCGGAAGAGGAGCATCCATAGGCTCCGGTCAGCATGGTGGATACAAGTAAAAGCATTACCATTTTTTTCTTCATTTCTTTACGTCTCCTTTGATTTCATATTCTTGTTTAGTTTTGTTTGTATTAAATCCATAGTGATAACACACTGCCTGTGTGGGGCAGGCATGAATACAGGCGCCGCAGCGGATACATTCCGGATGATTGGGTGATTGGGTAACATCAACGTCCATTTTGCAGGCTTTCCGGCATTTGCCGCAGGAGATGCACTTACTCTCGTCTACCTGCATCTGAAACAGCGAGACGCGGTTAAAGAGCGAGTAGAAAGCGCCCAGCGGGCAGATCCATTTGCAGAACGGGCGGTAGAAGAGGATGCTGAGCACGATCACAGTGATCAGAACCACGCTCTTCCAGGCAAACAGATTTCCAAGTGCGGAGCGAATACCGGAATCCGCTAGCGCAAGAGGGATCGCGCCTTCCAGTACTCCCTGCGGACAGAGATATTTGCAGAAGAATGGATTGCCCATACCTGCGGAATTAGTGATCACAGCCGGAAGAATCAGCACCAGGATCAGCAGCACTGCGTATTTCAGATAGCGCAGGGGGCGCAGCTTCTTCGTGGAGAATTTCTTCCCTGGAATTTTATGCAGCAGATCTTGAAACCAACCGAACGGACAGAGAAAGCCGCAGATAAATCTTCCCAGCAGGACTCCCAGCAGAATCAGAAATCCTGTAATATAATAGGAAAATCGGAACTTTGAAGAGCCGATGACTGCCTGCAGTGCGCCGATGGGGCAGGAGCCTGCAGCGCCGGGGCAGGAATAGCAGTTCAGACCGGGTACACAGACGGTCTTGCCGCTTCCCTGATAGATTTTGCCTTTGAAAAAGTTGGGCAGGTGAATGTTGGTCAGCAGCGTAGCCAGAAACTGGATGCCGCAGCGAGAGCGGGCGAGAAGAAACGAGATTCCCTTCTTTACGGAATTTCCGGTTTTTCCTGACTTATCCAATGCCGACACACTCCAGACATAATCGAATGGCTTTTGCCAGTACGATGCCTGCCTCGCCTCGCAGAACACCGAACAGGACCATGATGACGCCTGCAGCCAGCAGGATGAGGCGTATCAGTGATTGTTTTAACTGCATATTTGTCTTTTCACTTTCCTTCATTTCTTTTTCGTTTATTACTGTTGTTTCGTTGTTATTTCGTTGCTGTTGTTTCGTTTCTTTTTCTTCGTTTCTTTCCGGATGCACGATAAGAATACAACATCTGGTGTAAATTCTCTGTTAAGACTCGGAATCCGTATATTTTTTTGTTTGTCTCTGATCTTAACATTGACACTCCCATGCCTAAAGGCAGGGGATTCTCGGTTCTTCCCTCACAGCCCTGCATCTGCAAGGTCTTATACAAGGTCCCCGAGCGTTCGGTTCGGGCGTGTCCCGCCCTACCATAGAGGCATACTACGCCAGCATGCGCAGTCCTTCTTTTAAAATATTCTTCGCTGCATTGATATCCCGGTCATGGACGGTTCCGCAGGCAGGGCAGATCCACGTTCTGATGGAGAGATCTTTTGTACCCGGCCATTGTACTCCACAGGAGGAACAAATCTGCGAGGAAGGGAAAAAACGATCTATAATGACTACCTGCTTTCCATACCATGCAGCTTTATATTTTAACTGCCTGCGAAACTCACTCCAGGAAGCATCGGAAATGGATCTGGCTAACTTCCGATTTTTCTTCATATTCGCCGGTGCCAGATCTTCGATCGCAATCCGGTCATAGTTCCGCACAATAT
>JAJEQR010000017.1 GCA_020687485.1 Hominifimenecus microfluidus
CATCAGTCCCGCCGTGCCGATTTCCATCTCGTAAAAGTCGCTCTCGGTATCATCGGGGAAATTTTCACCAAAAATCTGCTTCAGCTCTGCTGTGGTATGCAGGTAAATATATTCCGACGTGTCGGGCAAGGAGTAGGCTTCGATGTAGATTTCCCGCAGGTTCTCGTTCAGCTCGGTCAGGGTCAGTTGGATCGCCGTTTCCACCGCATAGGCGTAAACCGGTAGCAGCTTGCTGTCTGCAATGTTTCTTGCCACGCCGAACTGTCCACCAAACATCGTTTCGGTCAATTCCAGCAAAATTCTGTCCTTGGTAGGAAACAGATTCAAATAGCTTCCCCTTGCCACGCCTGCTTCGTCCACAATCTGACTGACAGAGGTGTTTTTATACCCCTGCTCCAAAAAGAGACGGACGCATACGGTCAGTATTTTTCTCTTTGTTTCACTGCTGTCTCTCCGCAAATATATCACCTCCACTCAAGTGTCTTAGTATGTATACCAATAATATCACAGCAAGAACAAAAAGGCAAGTGGTATTTGAAGCTTTACCTCCGTAAATTGTGACTTTTCCGCAAACGCTGGCTTCTTCCATTAATCAAAGAACTTTATGACTTCTTGAATACTACCCGAAAAGGAAAAGCCGCCGTCTGTTGGCAGCAACTTTTCTCTTTAGCGGGTAAACTGTATCATCAATTCGGTTAAGGCATCCACGGCACCGTACCTTTCAGCTTGTATCTCTCGGTTTCGCCATTCCATAAGGCACTGGCGAATGATTTTGATTTCTACCGGCTCAAAGGGGATTTTCTTCTTCCGCCCCGGCTTCATAGCTTCCGCAATGTCGCACAGGCGGAGGGCAAGATTATCAATCTGAGCGTTAGTTTCTGTATCGTACCCCCTGTGCTGCTGCATCAAGCCGTTTATCAGCACTCGCACCTCATAATCATCCAGCTTGACCTTCATAGCCGTCCTCCTAACAGTAAATCAAATCGTTTGCAACGATTTCCATAGCAGCACTGCGGATGTTGTTCATCCTTTGCACCCACAGCATTTGATTTTCCGCTTTGAGGGCGGTATATTCTTTCTCCCACGCGGAGATCGGCAGGTTTTTACGCCCTCCGGCAAATGGGCATGGAGATAGCGGTTTGCCGCGTTCCATAGGGTAAGCTCGGCGCGGCGGGCTTCCGCAAACTTCTCCTGTTTTCCTTTCCAACGGATTTTCCGGTACTCGTCCTGTATGGGCTTGTAGGTCTGATAATTTCTGCCGTACTCCATAAGTTTTTGCAGTTCTTTCATGCGCTGCTCGGCGGTTTTCATTCCCTCCCGGATTGAATAGGCTTTATCGCTAACAGAGGAAAGAGACCGGAACACCGAGATTGGCGAGATATAAATCACCTCGCCGATAAACCCAGTTTTCTTTCATTTGCTGTTGTCTCCAATCTCCATACACTGATATGGATAAAGCCTGCCAGATATCATGCTGATACAGCATCCGGCAGTGCTTTCTGAAAATATGGTTTCTCTGTATTTTTTCTTATCACCCCAGAGATGTAGGATTTCTCACAGGCGGCAGTGTGCTTCACTGCTCTATTGGAATTTAACCATCCCGCCTTCCTTATGGCCGGACCGCGAATTACGGAAGTATCATTGTCCCTGTCTGGCTTTAACACCGCCGCCGGTTGCAATCCGGCATTTGCTTCTGCGAAACCGCTATCGCCCCGATAGGCTTCATGACGTGCAGTCGAAGGCTTGACCAAACAGGAATGTACCTGAAGAATGAGTATTCAGTTTTCAGGTACATCCGGACTTTCGTCCTTACAAAGTAAGTTTAACAAGAATCCTCCGATTTCGGTTGGCCTCGTAGGCGCACTTTGGTTGTCCTTGCAGGACTACCTACGGTTCGTTTTGATTTTTTCGGTGTCCTATGCAGCCGGATTGGGGCAAAAAAATACCCCATTGTTTTCCCAACGAGGCATCAAAAATGATTCTATTCTGTTTTCTGTAAACTGGTACCTGTTTATCTCCTGGTGACCATTTGAGTCACGGCTAATGTATCAAAAAAGCAACGCTCATCTCAGCAAATCAGACAAGCTGTATTCTCCTTTGGGGATATTTGCTGTTCTGCGATACTCTTTTATGGCTTTCACCAAGAGCTGAGGATTACTGAAATCTGCTCATCGAATCCTTTCCGTAAGTATCGCTCCTCGAATCGTTTAGCACTTCTGCAACGGATAACACGTTCTTCCAACATTTCTTCTCTGTTGAAAATCAGAAGATCATTATCAACCAGTATGTCGATAATAGCTTCTTCGGCAGAGCCTTCACATATACACGCCTTGTATTTTGCTAATTCCATTCTGCCGTCTCCTTAATTGATTGAAGCAGCCAGGCTTTTCTTCAAGCGCATATACGCTTCATATGCTGGCGTTGTTCCCTCAAGGAAGCCGCTCTGGTAAGCATCACTCTTTTTAATATCATTACGTTTCAATATATAGCTCAAATTTTCTGCTGTAATGCCATTACGGTTTCTAACGATACAAATTCCGTCATTTCGGTCATATTCGTCCAGCAGTTCCGGATAATGCGTAGTGAAAATAAGCGTTCCGCCATTTTTGTTCAGTCGGCTGTCCATAAAGAAGCGCACTAAGGTCGTTACAATTTCCTTGTTGAAATGATTCTCTATTTCATCTACCAGAAGATAACCACCTGAATGAAGAACTTCCTTTACCATCGAGAATGTAATAATACCCTTAATCGTACCAGAGGACAGATACTGCTCAAGGTCTGCCACATTATTCAGGATAATCTCTTCTTCATCCTTAAACTTCAAGTGGATAAATGTTTTTCCCTCTGTCTGCTCAAAACACAATTTCTCAATGGTCGGATCGAGAAATGCAATTACCTCCAATGGAATATCTTCGGTAAATGGAAGCACATTCACATTCGTATAGGAAAGCAGGCTGAATATTTCCACTGTATCATTCGCCTTTTTATTATGTGCAATGACAAAGCTGACATCATCAGAAAGGTATGCTTCATCGCTATTGCGCTGCTCTACAGGCTTCATTCCTGTAAAATCTGTCAGATACTTTTTCGACTTAACGGTTGCAATCGGTTTTTCCCAAAGGCTTTCAGACAGAATCGAATACACATATTCCCCTGTTTTCGACTTCTTTGCCGCAATTACAGTTTCCAAGCAGCAGACGTAGCTACGCTTATCATAAAAATATGTGCGGATTGTAGCCTTCTTCACTCCGCCAAGAATGCTTTTTGCCTCCACATGATTGATGGGCTCATTTTTCACAATATTTAAGGCCAAGCTAATGACCTTTAATACCGAGGTCTTGCCAGATGCGTTAATTCCAATGAAAGCACAGGCAGAGTGGAGATAGTAGTTATCCGTCAAACGGTAAAGACTATCTTTGTCCTCTTCGCAAACACGTTGCTGCGTATAAAAGCAAATATCCAAGTCTTTTTTGAATAATGGGAGTCCTTGTGCGGTGATGCGGAGTATTTTCATAGGTAGTCCTCCTCTAAAAACGGTTTTTTCGTTTTTATTTTCTTGTAATCTTATTATACGCCGCAAACCGGAAAATATCAACGGATTTTCCGTTTTTATTTTTTAAATTGTTTTTGACACTAAAGAGTACCCGTTCAATGTGGCAAGCCCTGTGATTGCTGACCCGTTCCACCGCATGAAATACATGGAGCGTCATGGAAGCGGCCTACGCAAAATCGTCAGGGAAACCGAAAAGCCGCCTGGATATACAGCGGCATATAATCCTGAAATTTTCTCAACGGCAACAGATTTCAGAGTCATCTTGAAAAATATAAATTACTAACTTAGTTAGAAAAACTTAGTTAATGACCAAGTTAGTGAGCAAGATAAATCGACGGACATCCCACACGCAGTTTTGAATCTTTGTATCTTCAAAATATCTCGAATCGGTCATTCCTACACTTCCATCAGATTATTTTTGCGGCAGTAATATCATTTTACTGCCGCAAAAATATTTCTTGTATATAGTATGACCAATATATCTAATTCGATGTGATGCTTGCAGATCGACCAGATGGAAGAATTGCTTGAGAACCGGATTTCTAATCGCGTTAGAAATTCAGGCTGAGATATTTTAGATATCTAAAAACGCTTTCCTATTTTAGCATTTTGGAAGTATTTATGCAACTCGCATGCAGAATACGAACATTCAGACGAAAATTCACAATCTATCGGCCTCTCAAACGGAATACCTGAAGCTGGCTACAGCCGGACATGGGCCTTTGAAAACTTCATATATTGCTCATAGTGCGGCTCCACGATCACAAGATCCTGGCACTTCTGCTTTGCCTGCCAGATTGCCTCTCCCGTGGAAACACCAAACGCCTTTGCTGCATAGTTCTTCGCAAGTACGATACCATGCCGTTCCTCTACAGAACCACACACTGCCACCGGCTTGTTCTTCAGTCCCGGATTCAGCATACACTCGACAGAGGCATAGAAATTATTCATACCACAGTGAAGAATCACTCTTTGCATCTCGTATTCCTCCTCTCCGTTCACGAAAGCACGAACAATTTTTCATGAACGCATTGACACACAGCATTTCTTGTGATACTATAATTACACGAATTGTATTTCGTGTTTTCATCGTCATTATAGCAAGCACAGTTTTTCGTGTCAATAGATTTTTATGAAAAAGTGTTCGTGTTCGTCATCAAAAAAGAAAGAGGTATTCCTATGGTCTTCAAAGAAAGGTTGAAAGAAAAAAGAACAGAAGCCAATTTAACTCAGGTAGAACTTGCAGAGAAGGCCGGTGTAACCGCCCGCACAATTCAGAATTATGAGCTTGGCAGCCGTAAACCATCCAATATGGTCACGATCCAGAAGATTGCGGATGCGCTGAATACTACTACTGAGTACCTGCTGGGAAGCAGCGGCACCTATGTCGTAGAAGCTCATGAAAAAGGCGGCGCAAAAGCAGCGAAAGATATTGAAGAACTGGTCAGCGAAGTGACCGGTATGTTCGCTGGCGGCGAATTAAGCGAAGATGCCATCGAAGGAGCTTATAAAGCTCTGACCGATGCCTACTGGATTGCCAAAGAGAACAATAAAAAATACGCCCCAAAAACGAGGCGTAAAAAATCCGATCAGTGATATTTATCGTACACACTTTTCGCTATACTGTAAACTGGAGGTGGTATGATGAATGCGGAACAGCTTTCACAGGTCGGTGAGAAACTGGTAAAACGCTGCGGTTCCAGAGACCCTTTTGAAATTGCAAGGCAGCTTGGTATCAATGTCATGCTTTGCGAAAATTTTGGTTCCCTGAAGGGAATGTACCGAGTGATTAAGCGAAATCGCTTTATTTTCCTGAATAACAGTCTGGATGAAAATATGCTGCGCATCGTATGCGCACATGAATTAGGGCATGACCAGCTTCACCGGAATATGGCGAAAACCACCCCGATTCATGAGTTCATGCTCTATGACATGAAATCCAAACCAGAATATGAAGCCAACATCATAGCAGCGGAGATCCTGATGGACAGCAATGAAGTCCTTCGCTACATCTATGAATATGGATACACAGCCGAGCAGATCGCCAGCGCGATGTCCACCGACATCAATCTGGTTGCGCTGAAGGTAGCACACCTGGCAACACTTGGTTATAATCTGCACGCACTGGAACATAAGAGCAATTTTTTGAAATAATGTACCTTCGAGGAGCCTGGATCGGCTCCTCTTTTTTGTTGCAAATTGTGCAGGCGGTGCTTGCACAATTATTTCCAGATTTTCTTGCACACATTGTATTCGATATCGTTTTTATTTCGGCTCCTTTTTTAGCTCCTTTTTTAGCTCCTTTTCGGCTCCTTTTCGGCTCCCTTTCTTACAATTACTATCCATTTCACATCTGCATGCGATAGAGCCTCACCTTTTCCTTGAATGGCAGCCCCGGATCAATGCCGACTTCTTCCCACATCACACCATACGGTGCACCGCCATCTGTATATCCAGCGATAAAGGCAAAACGATCATCGCAGTCCTCATACAGTTCTGCCAGCCGTTCCCTCTCTTTCGCTTCCCGCTCCATTCTCCGCTGCCGAAGCCGCTGTTCTTCAGCCCGTTTAATCTGGTCAAGCTGCTCCTGTGTATAATTGACTCCAAGCTCCTGCAAATCTTTAGCGGCAGTCACAGCATCCACATGAAAGCGTTCCCGGTAATGCTTGTTCATCTTTTTCGGTGAGCCGGTATAGGTGAGCAGCCACTGCTTGCCTTTGCGGAGGCGTGCTTCCTTTCGCTCAGCCTTCGTCAATTTCTTTTTCTTTGCCATTTGCGGAATCTCCCGGATTTTTTGCTGATGATTTTGGGTTGCGCTTTTTCGGTGCTGTCAGCTCATGGCTCAAAGAAAGCAGGTCTTTGATGGCATCATCCAGCTCCGGTTTGCCGAGCTGAATACTGAGCCATTTTTCCTTGTTCATGTGATAGGCTGGAAAGTAGCCGTCCTGCCCACGCAGAGAACCAATCAGCAGCGGATCGCTTTTCACATTAAGGACATCAATGATGCCTGCCTCCGGCAATCCCAACTTATCAGCAGATACTTCCAGAACCACACCATACCATTTATTATTGTCGTTGTGCCGCAACACAGCATTCCAGTCATGCCAGGGGTATTCTGGCTCCGTGCCGTACTGCTGGCGTATCCATGTAAATAATTCTTGTCGTGTCACTCCATCGCTTCCCCGCTGTTTTATGTGTGGTTTTGTGCAACAACCTGTTGCACAAATTCTTGCCTCAGATAACTCTCCACGCTGCATTGATATCAGAAATCATCCAGCGCAGCATCTATCTCTTCCAGCCGATCAATCCAGCCCAAGTCAGATTTTTTCTTGGCTGCTAATCTTTTCTTATCACCACCAACCACTTCAAACCGTTTCTCTTCTGTCCCGAACAAACTTTTTACCTGAATTCTGAAATCCGGCTTGTTGTTGGTCAGTCCCTGCATGAGCTGCACATTCTTGTATCTGGGCAGGAGGATTTGACAGATAGCCTGAATGTCTTGCTCCTTAACACAGGGAGCCGCCATGAACTTTTTCGTTATGTAAGGCTTTATATCTGCCAGTACCTGTGACATAGAGGCTTTCTTTCGAGTATCAGTCGTAACAATTCCTGCTCGTGTCAACTCCAGACCAAAAAAAATTGATTTTTTTGTACCCTCAAATATCACTTCCCATTATACCTGCTATTGCAGTATATTGAAAGCAATATTTATGCCTGCAGAAGAAAGGAGTGCCACATTTTCTCGGCACTCCACACTCTTTAAACATCCATCTTACCTGAAAAATGGATCATCTGTATTCCATACAATCTCGATATTGTCCTCCTGTTGTTCTGCGTTATGCTTTCTCCGTGCATTTTCGTATTATTTATTCTGCCATCTGACTTCACCCTTGGACAGAAGCGGATAACAGATCAGCTGATCTGAATCTAGATTTTCCGCATGCATGTCAACCGCTGTAATCTGATGATTATCATAAGTCGTATAATAATAAATACCTTTTGCTGTATTACAACAGGACGTGTATATCGTGATCTCATATTTGCCTTCTATCACCTCACAGCATCCACGCTGCTGATCTACGGATCCTAAGATATGGAAGAACTGGCTTACACTCTCATCCTCTTCTTCACCGGAGATCGAATTTAATTTTGTAAAGGCAACTTTCACAAATCTTGACTGGCTGGAAAGATCTCCAGGTATTCCCATTCCACCCATTCCTCTGCTATATGCATCAAGCTGTAATACTCCTGCAAAAGTACTCTCCGGTTGTTTTCTGGATACTCCGGCATAATTATTAAGTGCAAACATCTGACCCGGGAATGGTGGATTATTGGTAAGCACTCCTACCGGATTATCATATACATGCAGCCCATCCTTCATAGACTCAACAACGATACAGGAGTCTTTGTCTGCAATGATCCAGTGAAGCTGTGCTGTCGGCAGCTGTTCACTGAATGCTGTGCCTGTCAGTCTCATTGCTGCCAGCTTCTCTCTCGCCTCTGCTACAGTAGCACACTGTGTAAGGATCCATGGGATGAACTCGAACTGTGCCACCTGGCTGACTTCTGTTTCATCTTCCGGCAAAGCCTCTTCATATGCCGCATTGCCGACAAAATTAAGACCTGCCATTCCAAGGCCTTTTTCATTAACAGCATCATAATAAAGCGGATAACCTCCTGCAACAAATGCCATTCCGATCAAAGCATAATGGCTTTTTATCTTCCCGGCAAACCGGAAATCAAATTCGTAATTTCTTGGCGTTATCGTGATCTGTTCCCCATAGGAAAATTCATAATCAAGCGTTCTGCCCATATAAAAATCTTTTGTTTTGTAAGTTACTGCTGTACACATATCGAACACCTCTTCTTTCTGCTATAATAGTCCTGCAAACAATCTCATAAACAACTGTCCGAGCCATAAATATGCACTCCGTCCTGTGCGGTACTTTTCGGTCACTTCCCTGCATTCATTCATGGTTGCTCCCAGATCATCTCTTATATCCAAAACTGTCTGACTATCCGCCATAAAACAACCATTTTCAAAGTGGTGATAAAGAAATGCCATTCAGTTAAGCATCATTTTAGTGGTTTTCTGTCATAGAAAGCCACTGTTTTTATGCCTAAAAACTTTAAAAATATTACAAAAAACAGTTGACAAGTAAGCCAATATATGTTGCGCAAGCCTTGATTATAAACATATTTCAAGGAGGCTCATTATGGCTGATTTTTTCTTATCTAATTTAAAATCCGCACTCGACAACTGCATCACAGAACTCGATGAAATTCACTCCATGTTCTGCCGTAATCCGGAAAGTGATTTTACCAGGAACCGCAAACTTTCTTTCCGCGAGTATATTCAGTTTATGCTCCAGATGCAGAGTAAATCCGTTTCAAATGCAGTAAACATATGCAGGGCATATCTCAAACCCGATGGTAACGAAACAGAGTCCATGCTTCTCATACAAAAGTATCTGACACCTGTCAAGTACAATCGAAAATATCCTATCCACCTCCGTCCAAAGAGAAATAGGGATTTCATGTATCGGGTTGCATAAATCTCGTTACCATATAACTCCATATAATTACCGGAATCAGACAAAGCCGAAAAAAGAAAGAAGATTAGGAACCGTAATAATTCTATTCAAATTTTCTTCCTGATTCACTTCACTCTGCATGTACGGTCACCTCACTTTCCTTTTTTTTAGGCATAAACCAATAAAATATAACACAAAATGCTAAAGCAAACACAACACCAAAAACATTTTGACTCACTCTAAGACTAACCGCTCCTTGTAGTCCATATGTTTCTGCAGCAATGGCTAAAGCACCAAATGTGTTAAATACTGCCTGCCAGCCATATTGTGCTGAAAATCCTACACCGATTCCACCAAGAATTCCTATATATGCATAGATTGACGAAGGAAGCAGAAAATATAATACTGTAAAACATATAACACCTGCAATATTTCCGACAATCCTTTTACGGACTCTGTAGTGCATATCTTCCATAAATGGCAAAATCACGGACATGGCCGCAATACCAGCCCACATTGCACGTGGCATATTACAAAGTTCTGCAATGCAAAGGACAATCGGTACGCATAAAATCTGACATATCTGCCATTTTGTTCTGGAAGAAGTGATATCAAATTCTTGTATCAGATCTTTCAGATTTCTTTTATAAGTTCTGTTTTTATGATTTCGATAAAATACGAAGCAGGTAAGTGCTGCACCTAAAGCCATTCCGACTAATCGCATCTGATAGCTTTTTCCCGTAACATCATAACCATATAGCAGCAGATACCCAAGAACCAATGTAGATTGATTAAACATGAATGGATTATGGCATCCGAACAGAATCAACACAGCCAGTGCCGCAATATTTAACAGCATTCCCAATACCGGTGAAAACTGATTTGCTAAATGCGGACATACAGTCATAATTACAAAGAACAAAGCCAAAAGCATCGTAGATTGTCCGGTGTGGATCCCCAGATCCGCATTCCTAAACACCATGAGACATAATAAGACTACTACACCTACAATGCTGTTCTCATTTCCAAATAGGATGCTGAAAATACTAACAAAGAAAAAACAAAATGCCATTGTAGCAGCTATCTTCACCAGATATACCCACATATGATATAGTTTTTCTTTTAGTGTTTCACTCTTTTTCAACAGGTTTTTAGAACCTGCCTGATTTAACTGCAACTCCTGATAAAATGTCATATAAATCCTCCCATCTTCTAATTTATCTTAAAACTAGATAATCTCATCTTTCTGCTTTGGCAGCTCTATAACAAATCTGCATCCACCATATTCACGGTTTTCTGCTTTGATTGTTCCTCCGGCACTATCTACAATCCGTTTTACAAGTGCAAGACCTAGGCCATTTCCTTCTGCTTTATGAGATCCATCTACCTGATAGAACTTGTCAAATATTCTGGATTTTACATCATCCTCTATTCCTGGTCCTTCATCTTCCAGAATGAACTTAACAGAATCCTGTTCTTGTTTCAGAAACATCGTAATTGTCCCCTTTGAAGGGCTGAACTTAATCGCATTATCTAAAAGATTTATCCAGATATGCATAAAAAGTCCTTCATTCGCAGTATATTTAACTTCCTCCAATTCTACCTGAAAACCAATTTCTTTTTCTGTCCATTTTGTTTCCAATGAAAGAACTGCCTGGCGGATCTGTTCATCCAGACGATATTCTGTTTTTTTCATTGGTATATTCTGATTCTCTAACTTGGATAACAGCAAAATATTACCAACCAATCCGGAAAGTCTTTGGGTGTTAAATAAGATTTTTTCTACATATTCCTCTTGATCCGGAGACAGTTCTTCTCCCTGAAGCAGCATTGTATATCCTTCAATGGCATTAATCGGGGTCTTAAACTCATGAGAAACATCAGATACAAAATCCATCTGCAGCACCTCTGTTGCACGAAGTTCTTTTGTCATAACGTTAAAACTTTGATAAGATTCTCCAACTTCTGCTATACGGCTATTCGTTTCCAAATGCTGTTCAAAATCTCCCCGAGAAACTTCCTTCATTGCTTTACTAAGTCTTGTAATTGGTTCCAGTAACTTTGCATTAATAAAGGAAGTGATCAGCCCTGCAATCAATGTATTGAAAATCAAAAGCCAGCCAAGCACAGGTATGCTGCCCGGCAGATTAAAAAAATGATTCAAAAAAGCAAATAATAAAGCAGATATAACTGTTGAAAATACAAGTGCCAGCCAGATTGCACCAGTCAGACAGGATCGGATCCGCAATCCTTTTTCTTTCTTTTGTTCCATTATTTTTTCACCACCTTGTATCCAATTCCACGCATTGTTACAATTTCAAAATCCGGGTTATCTTTAAAACGCTCTCTGATTCTTCCTATATGTACCTCTATCGTATGTGGGTCTGCCTCCGTCTCGTATCCCCATACTTCATCCATCAACTGTTGTTTTGTAAATGTTCTGCCTGGCGAAGTTGCAAGCTTATATAAAAGCAGGAATTCTTTTTTAGGCAAAACAAGACTTTCCTTATCAGTTGTAACCGTCATTGCATCATAATCAAACTCTGTTGAACCGATCACAATTTTGTGTTCATTCAGTATCTGTGCACGGCGAAGCAGTGCTCCGACTCTTAAAACCATTTCATTCACATTTACCGGTTTTACCATATAATCGTCACTTCCCGAAAGAAATCCCTGGCGCATATCATCAAAGGAACCTTTCGCAGTGATCATAAGCACTGGTATCTGATATCCTGCTGAGCGAAGTTCTGACACCAGTTCATAGCCATCCATAACCGGCATCATAATATCAGAAATGATCAGATCAATATATTCCTTATCCAATACTTCTAATGCCTGTGCTCCATCCGATGCACTTTTGACTTGATATCCATTCTTCTCAAGCACTTTTTGGAATAGCTGGCTTAATTCTTTATCATCTTCTACAATCAATATTTGAAACACGTTTTCCTTCCTCCTTATTAAAACAGATACCTTGCCCATCCAAGCAGATGCTGTACCAAAAATATTTTTCTCTGACGTTTCTTTGTTAATTCGATTGGCTCTACATGATATGGATCACGATAGGTTCCATCTTCCAATACCTGGCGGGACACTCTTTCATATTCCATCATGCCCTCTTCCAACTGTTTATTAATATCTTTACTGCGAATTACAAGCATCAGTTCCGTATCCAGATATGCACTTCTCATGTCCATATTAAAGGAACCGATTACAGACAGATCATCGTCAATCAGAATACTTTTTCCGTGGTATGAATAACCGCCTTCATATTCCCAGATATTAATTCCTGTACTTAAGATTCTATTTCTGTTTTTCGCATAATCGGCAGCCCCAAATGGATTCCCATTATTCGCAACTGAATTTGTCATGATAGAAAAATCTGAAACGTTCTCTGCAATCTCCTCCCATGTATTATACATCATATCATTACAGATAATATATGGCGTGTGGATCTTCACACGATTTTTTGCATTTTTCATCAATTCTCCCAACTGATACCACACTACTGGTTCTTTGGAACCTGTGTGAATAGGATTTGACACTAATGCAATCTTTTCTGTCTCAAAAGTTTCGTCCGTGTAATCGGTATCGCAGATTCTTTCCTTATTCTCTTCAAAATATTTCTGATAGCCGTTCTGCAGCTCTAAAACTGCGTTCTTTACAGATTTTCTATTTGCCAGTTTTTTATTGTCATGAAAATAATCACTGTCTTCTTGTTCCCATATCGTTTCAAAATACTCTAACAACTGGTTAACTGAATTTTCTTTCTCAGGTTCATCGCAAACCACTAACACGTCTCTGTCATAGTTCTTATGTCCCGGAAAATCACCCAGGAAATAATTGTATGTATTTCTTCCCCCAAGAATATATCTCTTTCCATCTGCAATCAAATATTTATCATGCATTCTACCCATCATTTTCCACGGTTTCAACGGATTGGCCTTATTATACAGTTTAATTTCAACATTCTCATGGGAAGATAATCCATAGAAATACGGATTTCCTTCCATATCAATCCAGCTCTCCATTCCATCTACTAACAGACGAATATGTACACCTCTGTCTGCCGCATCATGCAGTGCTCCTAAGATCAATTTTCCACTTTCATCGGATTGAAATGCAAAAGTAGAAAGAATAATTTCCTTTTTTGCATTCTTGATCAAACGCACTCTTTGTAAAAGCGCTTCTGGATTCTTTTCTATGATTACTGCCCGTTCTGTATTTTCACTGCATTCGTTCCATGACCCATTTTTTGTTTCTTTTTTGGTTGTATTGGACACTTCCGGCTGCTTTTTATATGCAACGCAGATTCCGAGCAATTCATAAAAAGCCACACATAAAAAAATTGCCAGTATAACAAGAAGGATTTTACATATTTTATGCTTTTTCATTGTACATCACCTGATTCCTTTTTATTTCTTATTCTTATTCATTAGCAATACAATACAATGGAAAACTCAATTTAACCTCAACAAGGTTTGTTTTTTCATCCATGCAAAATCTTCTTTGTACAACAGACTGTTAGATATAGCAAAAACGGCCTTTCAAAAACAGTTAACTTCTAAATCAACTGTTTTTTGAAAGGTCGTTTCATCAGATTCTTATAGCAATCCAGCAAATAATCTCATAAATAATTGTCCCAGTCGCAAATATGCACTTCGTCCGGTTTGATATTGGTCTGTCACATCACGACATTCTCCCATCGTTCTTATCAGATCATTTTTTATTTCCACAACTGCCTGACAATCTGCCATAAAACAGCCGTTTTCAAAATGGTGATATAAACTTCGATAATCCAAATTAATTGTTCCACAAGTTGCCATACAGTCATCTGCCACACTCATTTTTGCATGACAGAAACCAGGAGTCCACTCATAAACACGAACACCATGTTTAACTAATCCATGATAAAAAGAACGAGTTACATTATAAATGAATTTTTTATCAGGGATACCAGGTGTGATAATTCTTACGTCTACCCCTCGCTTAGCAGCCAGACATAACGCATGCGTCATTTCATCTGTTATGATTAGATATGGAGTCATAAACCAACAATATTTTTCAGCTTTATTTATCATACTGATATAAACTTCTTCTCCGACCTGCTCATTATCCATAGGACTGTCTGCATAAGGCTGAACAAAACCTGTTTGCTGTGCTTTATAATCGTAATGAATAATGTATTTACTAAAATCAGTATCATTCGTAGCTTTTTCACCAACAGCATTCCACATTTCTAAAAATGTCACTGTAAGCGACTGAACAGCATCTCCTTCTAAACGAATACCTGTATCTTTCCACTGTCCATACGGGTGTGTGTAATTAAAATATTCGTTTGCTAGATTATATCCACCTGTAAATCCGACTTTTCCATCAATAACTGTTATTTTTCTATGATCACGATTGTTCAAAAACAGATTTAAACCTGGCATAAACGGATTGAATACACGGCAATGAATTCCTATTGTCTCCATTTTTTTCACAAAATCTGTGTTAATAAAGCCTATAGAACCCATATCATCGTAGAATACTCTAACTTCCACACCTGCTTTTACTCGCTCTTCCAGAACATCTTGAATCTTATGCCATGCTTCAGCGTCTTCTATCGCATGATATTCCATAAAGATAAACTTTTGTGCTTTCTCCAAATCCTTAAGCTGTGCCTCTAATCCTTTCACTGCTTCATCAAAATACACAATATCCGTATTCTGATAGATTGGATACTGCGAATTTCTTTGTATGTAACTTGCTATATTTCCTGCTTTCGGAATTGTTTCTTTTATTCTGCTCAAACACTCCTGACTGTCCGGAAGCATTGGTAACAATTTGCTATCAATTTCTGCATACCGCTCACGCATTTTATGTGTGCCACCATTCAAACCAATCAACAAATACAGGCCTACACCCATAATTGGGAAAATTAGAATTAAGATGACCCAAGGCATTTTCATAGAGGATGTCTTATTTGATGCGTACAATCCCAAAACCAAGATCCCACTCAAAATCCTTGTAAATAAATTTATGACTTCTGCATATTCATTCAAGCGTGTTACGATAGTAATAATAAAAATCACTTCCAGAAGAATGCAGATTATGGAAAAACACAGCCGTTTTACCCCATTTTTTGTTTTTGCTTTGCCCTCTAAAGTATCTTGTTTCATATATATTCCGCCTTCCTACTTGCTCAGTTTTCTCCCTAAATTTCGTGGAACATACCAATTTTGTCTTTTATTCTCTGCATTTCATTATCTGCTTCAATGATAGCTCTTGCAGAATGAAGTAATTCTTCACTTATCTCATCATAGCCAGGCATTTCTTGATTTGCGAACTATCTTCCCGAAAATTCAAAAGATAAAGCATCGCCTTTGTCTCAAAGTCAGCACCTGATTTTCTTAATTTTTCCGAAGATTGCACCTTATACGGCATAAGCAAAAACACCTTCTTTCATTCAGAGACCTGTTACTCTACCCCCAACGCCTTAAACACCGCATCTTCCGCACTGCTGTAGAAAATCAGATTAAAACTGCCCACCAGCTCCGGCGGCACGGTGCCAAGGTCTGCTGCGCTGGTAATCGGAAGCAGCACTTTCTTTGCTCCGCTATCGAGACACACCTGCAAACTATTGGCAAGCTCGTCCACTTTCAGAATTGTGCCGCTAATACTGATTTCTCCCAGCACGGCAAGTGTACTGACCGTAGGCCGTCCAAGAGCGATGCTGCATAGTGCAATCAATGTAGGCAATGCCAGCTTTCCGGTCATGCCAATGCCCTGTAAATCCTGATAGTTGATGATGTAATCCCGCATCGTGGTGCTGATGCTGCCACTAATACGATTTCCGTTAGCCTTCAGGAAATTGAATGCTGTATTCGTGGATTCCTTGCAGTCACGGTCGCTGCCAAGGCCAGTGCGCTCAAATTTTCCGTTGCCGGGCAGCATCTGGCTTTCAAGGCGGAATACACCGATCATACCGGATTTCCCCTGACTTACGGTATATACCTGTCCCGGATTGCAGATGCCATCGGGGATGAGCTTCCCACCGCCCTGCTCTGGCACGGAAACAAATTTTTCTTCAAAGGTATCAAGGTCGATATAGCTGAAGTTCACATCATAGAACTCCATTCCACCCAGCTTTTTCAGCTGCTCCTTGACGCGACGGCGCATTTCCAGCGCAAATACAAGAATTTCTTCAATCTGTTCCTTCGTGAATTCTCCATCCGGATACAGCAATTTCACATAGCCGCCTACAATCTTGCGGACAGCAATCGTATCACGCTGGTTCAGGTTCTTTCCAAGGCGGAAATACTTATCCAACGCATCACCATACTGTTCCTTCCGCAGTTCTCGGATAAACTCCGCCAGATAATCCGTGATAAAGCCATAATCATTGGTAAAATGCTCCGGACGGAACTTCGGGATCTCCCAGCCTGGAATGTAGCAATGCAGACGGTCAAGAAAGGCTGTGTCCGTTCCCATCTCCGGCGGGAACGGGTCAAACAGAGAGGATGTCTTGAGCAACACATCCACGCTCTGATTGATGTTTCCTACAAAGACCATAGATGCCGATGCTGCCTTTTCCTCTTTGCCACGGGCAAAGGAGCCGGAAGCCATATAGTCTTTCATAATCTGAATGCCGTCTTTGTCCTTAAACTTGATTCCGGCAACCTCATCAAAGGCAACGCAGTCCCATAAGCCTACCAAACCTACGGTTTTGCGCCCCATATTGTAAAACAGATTTGCAACGGTCGTCTGACCACCGGATACCAGGATACTGTTCGGGCTGATTTCTTTATAGATATGGGACTTTCCTGTGCTGCGCGGCCCCAACTCACAGAGATTGAAGTTGTTCTCCACCAACGGCAGCATACGCGCAAGCAGCAGCCACTTTTCCCGATTGTTCAGCTGTTCCGGCTCATATCCGCAGGAACGCAGCATAACATCCATCCACTCTTCCTGTGTGAATGCCTTGCGTCCCTCTCGAACTTCTTCAATGTCGATATGGGGCATCTGAATCGGAGTCAGCTTATGAATGCTGATGGGAGAGATGTCCTTCTGCTTTTTCTGTTTAGAGGAAATCGGCTGTCCATCTATATCCGTGATTCCAAAGCTGCTGTCTCCCTCAGACTCATATTCCAGCTGCACGATGCACCAGATACCGCCGCAAAGCAGCCGGTCATATTTTTCCGGATAATCATCCGTAATCGGCACATTGGTGAGACCAAGGTTAGAGAACTCTGCAAAAAAGCAATCCTTTTTGATGTCGAGATGTACTGTCACCATATCAATAATGGTATGGCTCCCGTTCTTGCGCAGTTGTGAGAGAATTTTCTGAGCCTCATCCGGGCGGACAAAATTATCTGCCAGAATGCGTTTTACATTCTGAACGCCCTGCTCAATGATTGTCTCATCGTCTGAACTACAATACTGACCCAGCAGGAACTCCAGCACATAGACCGGAACATTCGCTCCTTCTTTTATTTTCTTTGTCAGGTCTTTGCGGACGATCCGCCCGTCAAAGTTGCTGCGCAGCTTCCGGCGCAGTTCTTCACGATTATCGTCTGCCGCCATATCCATCATTTCCATACGGAATTCCTGCCTCCTCTATATCAGAATCCGAATCCAAAGTCATCTGCAAAGGCAATGTCCATGATGACAGGCTGCCTCCACTGCTCCAGACCGTTTTCTTCGTCGTAAACCACAAGGTAATACTGCTTGTCCTTGTCGTATTTCTTATTCTTGAATGTGAACCGCATCCGGAAGATACGCTTCTGCGCATTTTCCTCACGACTGTCCGCCACATAACTGTTTTCGTTCGAGATTTTCTCATTGTCTTCCGAGAGGAAGAAAATGCGGTATTTTGCAGCTTTTACAGTATCGCTAATGGCATCCGACTGAATAAAGTCCATGGACGTGATCAGGTTCGTAATCTTATGAACGATGCTGACCAGAGCAATCTCTGCATTCTTTGTTTCCATGTGACCGCGCTCCATCTTAAACTCCAGCACCGGCACCAGCATTTCCTGCGGTGAGGAACCGCCATGCACATAGTTAGCACCGCCTCCGGCCACCTTAAAGACATTGCTGCTGACTGGATAGGACACCACCTTGCTGTCCTCATTCCCCAGAACGCATCCCATGCTCATATGGTCGATGCCGTCATCTTCCAGTGCCGCCTTGGACACAATAAATCTGCGATTGACAAATGCTTTGTCCGCGCTTTTCCCGGAGATTTTGTCACTTTCTGTCAGCTTATCACGCTTATAAATAAAGCCATGATCGGCAGTAACGATAAAATGATAGGTATTGCCGCTGACGGAGATTCGATGAATCAAGTCCATGATTTCCTGAACGGCCTCCTCACACGCATGAAACACCTCATCCTCGGTATTTGCCTTGTCTCCGCGCGCGTCAATCTGATTATGATATACATAGATAATCTGACGCTTTGTCAGCACATCTCGCAGCTCTGCCACTTTCAAATTTTTGATATCATCGAACTGTACACAGACACTATCCGGGTTATAGCTTTGCAGCACCTGCTGCCGACCTGCCAGATTATCGCAAAGGATACCATCTACCAGCACCTGGAAGTCATCCGTCATCTCCAGTGTTTTATGCGGTAAAAGTGCTGCCATACCGAGCCTTGTATAAGACGGCAGGACACTCAACTGTACAGAAAGTTTTGCCGTGCATTTCGGGTCATCCTGCATTCGGGCAAACAACTCCTGTCCGACCTCGTAACGCATGGCATCCGAAATGATAACCACGGTGCGTTCTTTGGTATAGCGCAGGTTGGCATTGTAAAACTCCCGCTGCAACGGAATTGCAGAAAATGCGGCATCCTGCTGAATTCCAGCATTCCAGGCAGGGAGCAGGCAAGCCAGATATTCGTTTGTGTAGATATTTTCCACCAGTTCCCGAAGCGGCTCAAAGCTTTCCGTACTCTCCAGCTGGTCGTAATAATAGTAGAATTTCCGATACTGCTGATCCATATTGTAATCCGCAGCAAGATATCGGTCGATGATTGACTTTAAGCCATCTGCGGCATGGTAATCCGCTTCCTTCACCATGCTGTACGCACTGGAAAGCAGCTGATATGTCTTCCCGGTCTTTCTGCCAAAGTGCATTTTAGCCCGCTTTTCACAGAGTTCCGGAATGGTAAATCCGTTTACGATTGCACCAATATCTTCCGAAACAAGTCTGCTAATGAGCCACTTTACCAGCACCTGATCCACGGCAAGGAAAGTGTCGCACTCCACCAAATCGTCCACTCGCATTCCTGCAAATGCCGAAAAAACATTCAGCCCTTTGGCAACATGTGCCGACAGAGCATCGTATTTATCCCGGTACAGGACGCTGTTCATCAGGCTATCGAGGAATGTGATAATATTGCCTGACTTGTAGGAGACAAAGCTCTTCCATGCTGCCGGAAGCTCTGCCTGCACATATCGCCCAGTATAAGTAACGAACAATGTTACCAGCAGCCGTTCCAAACTCGGTTTTGTATCGGTGTATCCGAAATGCTGCTCACAGAGCTGCCAGAATGCAGACAGCAGGTCGTATTTTTCAAACTCCTGCAAGAAAGCATTGTCCACCAGCTCGCCGTCAGTCAATACGATGCGCACGACTTCCTCAAAAGAGCAGGTACGCGCCTTGCAGACTGCACTCAGCAGACCGACAAGGATATTTTCTTCATTGAAGTTCTCGATTTCCAAATCATAGAACCGCTGAGTGCGCTCTTTGTTGGCGAAAAACTTAATGTGCTTCTCAATAACCGGCTTGTACTTTTCCTCAATACCGAGGTCAACCGACAGCAGGGAGGCTCGGTCAGCAAAGAACCGTCTGGAATACAGCATTGTATCTTCCAGATGGTTGTCCCTTACATCCGGTTTGGGGAACGGTGCATAGATCAGATAATTCGTGGTCTTATCCACACGCTCCAGAAAATACTTTGTATAGAACTGGTTATCCGGCTGGAGATGGTAGATCTTCGCATCCTGAAGCTCCACCGTCTCCATATCCTCGGCAAATTCTGCCTTGTCATCGTACCAGAAAACCAGTTTCCGGGTCTCCCCGGTAAATTCCGCATTCAGGCGGTCTATAATTTGTTTCAGGTTCAATTCTGCCATATTTGATCTCTTATTCTTCTTTCTTCACGACCCATTTTCCGCTTCTATTGGAACCCTGTCTTTCTACAAATCCATTCTTCTGTAAATCCTTAATTATAATCTGGACTCGTTTTCTCGTAAGTTCAAATTCCTCCATTAGCTTCAACTGTGTTATTGCTGGGTTCTCCTGCATACGTTGTAAGATACCGTTTCTAATTTCAGCTCCATCTTTTGGCTCCCTTTTTCGGCTCTTTTTCGGCTCCTTTTTGGCTCCTTTTTGGCTCCTTTTTGGCTCCTTTTCATTTTCACTGTGTTCTCTGTCTGGTTCATCTCCTGCAATCAATTCAACTTGTGTGATCTCCGACTTTTTATCTTCTGTCTTACGATATAGATTTATGCGAAAACCAATCTCCAAATCGCAAAATTCCGGTTCTCGTAATCCATACTCCTGCATGGATTCCAGCAGTTTCGGGATTCCACTTCCCCATGCCTCAATCAAATTCATATAGGAGAAGGCATGTGCAAGCGCACGGTTTCGTATTTTGGAATAACCTTCTTTCATTTTGTCTAAAGTGACCCCAGGCATAAGGCCACCAGGAGAAGTGATTTCCAAGCGATCATCATAGATAGCTACTTGAATACGTGAATTTTGCAAAAAGCTACAATTCATCACCGCGTTGATAATAAGCTCTCGAATACTATCCGGTGGTAACTCATAAATATCCTTCCGATAAATTCCTTCCAACCTTGCACCCAAATGAATATTCCGCAATACAAACTGAAATGCATCGTCAATTTGCTTCCATAATGGGCCAGAATACTCCCGTTTATCTATAAAAACAGCACGCGTCGTTCCCTTAAACATTCCACACTGGATTTGCGAAAGAAACTCATCTTTACCCAAAAGAAAAACATATCCATTTGTTGGATGAATGCTTCCATCCTCCGCTTCCGCTAAGAGCCCCCAGCTCAGCAACACATTTTTTGTTACATTCCTAATTGTTTCTGTCTGTGTCTTGGATTTTGCATTGGCGACAGCCACCTCTTTCATTTGATGGCATAATTCTGCGATTTCTTCATCCGTAACTGTTAAATCTTTACGAATAACCTTATCATAAGAACGCCCTTCATCTTCATAATACATCTCAGCAGTCAGATCACGCCCAGCAGGACGTGAAGTTCCTGAAACTCGAATATAGGTACCATCTTTAATTCCTAAGGATTTGATATAATACGGTCTTTGCTTGCCTGCACTGATTTCAGCTATAATAATCGTTTTGTCGTCAATCGACTGCAAATACACATCGGGAATCACAACCGGCTCACAACTGTCAGAAATTGCCGTCGTGATGGCATCAATCTCAGAAAAGACAATATCCTTCGGAATTCCTACTACTTTCCGACTACCATCATCAACACCAAATACGATACGTCCACCTTCTCCGTTGGAAAAAGCAACTACTGTTTTCATATATTTTGAGCTATCCTTAGGACGTTGTACTTTAAACTCAACGTTTTTGGATTCACCTGCAAGAATTTCTTCAATCGTCAACGAAATCCCTCCTTTTTACATAAGAATACCGCATCTGCTTCATCTTTTTCCGGTAGAACTTTGTCCTTTTGATGTACCGTGGAATCGTCATGTGATACGCCTGCATAAATTCCAGTATCCATGCCAGATCATAGGATTTCTCAGTTGACCAGTCACGATATTTTCTATGACAGACAAGCCAGACACCAATGATATTGTAATCCAACGCATCTTCATCGGTTTCATCTTGAATACAATGACCGCAGAGGAGGCGGTATGCCACCGGATCATGGGCATATGTGCGTTCAAAACGCTGCCATGCCGCCGCGATATCATCCTTTGTCCAGTGATTTTGCATTTTCCCACTCCCTCCGGTCATTTTTCTCATTTCTTCTCTTTTACCATCTCGGCTGTCGCCTCGATGTCGGCACTCGTCAAGGTGCGACTCGTGCAAGCACGGTCACACTTTTCCTCGTTGCTTCGCCATGATATTCTTGCTGTCCGCCAGAACCTCATAGAACTTACCATCCTGCGCAGTCTGGAGCTTGCGGTAGTTGACCTTTACACCGTCATCAAGGTCAAGCTCGATACGGGAAAGTGCCAGATGGCTGATCTTCTCATCGTATTCCCGGCATTCCTTCAGCTGCTTGGCAAGTTTATCCTTGCGCTTGGAGGCTGCTGCCACTTCACGGGCATTCTCGCTGTGATCCATCATATCCTGCATCCGGTTGATTTCGGATTCATACACACGCTGCATCTTGTGCAGGTAGTCGATACGCAGGTTGCCGATGGTATCCGGCGTGTAGCGGTGCAGATAAACCAGTGCCTTGAAGCCGTTCTGCTTGCCACTGTCAAACAGCCAGTAGATCGGACGCTTGCCGGAGCCGGTAACAGAATAGGTCTGGCAGTGATCCTTGAAGAAATCGTTCAGAAAATAGTTGCGGATGATCTCCCGGCTGGTGCTGCCCTTATTGCCAAGGGCTTTTGCGATGTAATCAAGGTTTGCTTCCAGCGTATCAGCACCGTACACCACCTTCAGCCATGCACACAGGCGCGATACGATATCATCGTCCAGATATTCTTCATCGGTGATAGGGATGACGTTATCGGCATCCGGGATATAGCTCTTGTATTTGCTGCTATCCCACTCGCCGCCTGCATAGGCCAATTCTTCCACATCCAGTGAGTAGCGACCAAACATACAGCCAACCGCATAGCTCAGCAGGCTCTTGATGTCCCGCTGCAAGTCGGCCTTACGCACCGTCACATCTTTATCTTCCACTTCCGGGGTCAGTTCATCCTGCAAGCCGTAAATATCAATAAAAATACGGTTTAGCTCTTCCTCGTTGGCTTTCAGCTGGTTAAAACGTTCATTGCACCGGCCTTGCCACAGGAGGTAGCAAATTTCCAACGGACAGCTTGCTTCCGGCAGATAGCCATAATAGTAGTCCATTGCGGTAGCAGTAGCCGTGGCATCCCACAGGCCTTTGCTAAAGCCAACAAGTGGGTGCGTCTTAAAGTCCCAAGAGGTTTCAAAAGAGTCCCAGTCGCTTTTTGCTTCTTGTATACACTCATCTACTCGTAATTCAATAGAATTGTCTTTCACCACTTTATATGCAATTTGGCCAACATTTCCAGTTTCAAAAGTAGATACTTTACCGTACATTGTATCCCAGAACCACCGAAATACTACCGAGTTGACGAATGCCATCATATAGTTTTTATCAGTACAATCAACAATCACTGGTCCCACGCCAATACTTGCCATTCCTGGCAGTACCTCTCGCGCATTAAATATTCCACTTCCCATGGATGTATATGTATAAGTAATCCCATCCTTAAACATATACTGTACATTTCTGAGAGTAGACTTCCCAGTCCGATCATTAAATTCTCTGAGACTTCTTCCTGAATTTTCCCAATTCAAAACACTTGAAATATTGCCGTACCAGCGCCTCCTCTCACCGCCCTCTGCAATAAAGAACCATTTGCTGTCATTATCTTTTTCAACAACTGGAGATATTGAGTTATTGTTCACTTCAACCCATGTACGAATAAAAGCTTCATCGTTACCTGTCGCAATACAACGTCTCACTTCCGACACATCGGAAATTTTGCACTCAGGTTCATAAATATCTTTCACATGCCGTGTTTTATAAATCACCAGACATTGTTCGTGTTTAAGAAAATCATCTTGCTTTGTAAAATCGAATAACTTCTCATGCGTAAGAAAAAGTTCCTTTTTTGCAGCTTCACCAGAAATTTCAGTCAAATCAACGAATAACGGCTTCCAATTTCTTATTTGCCTATTAGAAAAGACAAAAGCAACGTTCTTGACTTTCTCGCCAGTAATTTCTTCAAACGCTCTTGATCCCATATTAATTATCGAATCAAAAACATAATCTTCAAACAATTGTCTGCGTAAATTTTTGAATGTAGGCGCATTTACCCAGGATTGCATTGTAATCAACGCCGCAAAACAGTTAGGAGCCGTCATATAACCGCATTTTTCAATCATAATGCTATACAAGTCATTTTTGGTGTTTGCGTAATTGGATTTTGCGTACTCAGCCAATTTTGAGGAGAATCCTGCATTCCCCATATAAGGCGGATTTGTCACAACCACATCATACTTCCGCGCCATAGTCTCACCAATGTCAATGAGCCGATTCAGCTGTTCGGCGGTATCTTCCACGCCCACGCTGTCCATGCTGATCTGACCGGCGGTATCCTCCGCTGCCACAAACCGGCGCAGTAAATCCCAGTTGTAGCTCTCCACATTCAGAATGGAGCCGTACTCCTTTGCATCGGTCAGGGTGTCCAGCAGGCCTTCCAGCTGCATCTTGGCGGCGTTCTTCTCAATATCATCCATCCCTGCGCCGAAATACTTCAGGTGCGCACGGTTGATGCTGTTGCTCTCCTGAATGGCATAGACATGGCAGCTGTTTTCACCGTTAAGGATACGGCGATTGTACTGCCGTGCTTTCATCATCACGGCAAAGTACGCCAGCTGATAGGCACGGTCATCAATGTCCAAACCGTAAATGTTGTGCTCCAGAATGCTCTTTGCAGCATCACGCTGGCTGTAACCGGCACTCTCGTAAATCTGCATCAGCACATCAAAGGCGTATACGAGGATATGGCCGGAACCCATGCAGGGGTCGATGAGCTTGATGTCTTCCGGATTCAGGGCGGCATACTCTTTGCGAATTTCAGCCAGTTTTGCCTGCACCTCCGGCTCCTGCTGTGCTTCTTCCAGATAGTATTTCCAGTTTTCTTTCAGGCCGCAGTCCGGGTGTCCTTCCACCCACAGACGGCCAAGGCTGTTCTCCACCATGTAACGGACGATC
Organism: Hominifimenecus microfluidus; assembly: GCA_020687485.1. Lineage (GTDB taxonomy): Bacteria > Bacillota > Clostridia > Lachnospirales > Lachnospiraceae > Hominifimenecus > Hominifimenecus microfluidus. The sequence goes on from JAJEQR010000017.1 coordinate 25,077, forward strand.
CAGTCCGGGGTGAACAGCTGGGTCACGGCAGGGATTTCCTCTTTGGTGATTTTACCGTTCTTGGCAAAGGCAGCGGCCTTCGGCTCAGTGTTGTAATACTGGTACAACCAGCCGATGATTTCTACCTGACCACCGCGCTCGATGTTGAAGTCATCCTCCGGAATATCGTGAATCAGATGATAGACCACGCCATCCTGGTCAATAACGGACAAGCTGAGCAGCAGCTCAGTGTAGTTCTTTGTCTTTTCAAACAGAGCAGGCAGAATCTCGTTCAGGGCATTGCACTGTTTCAGGAGCAGGATGCGGAACACTTCGTCCAGCTTATTGTCCTGCTTCAGCTGGAAAATCTGAGCTTCTTCCTCCGCAGTGAAGGGAAGCTCTGCGTCAAACGGCGTTGTGACCAGATCCGGCTCCAGCTTTCCGCTCTCGGAAGAAAGCACACGGATATGGGAAGGCAGGTAGTCATTGACCTCCATGAAACGGATGGCGATCAGGCGGTTGAACCATGTATAAGCAACCTCCTCGATCACATACTGATATGCGGTTTTGTAGTCGGTATCCTGTTCCTTCTGCTGGATGACCTCCACCAGCTTGTTACGCTGGCGCACGGCCTCACCGGAAATCGAATACGGTTCTGCAGTGCCGATATCGAAGAACTGAGTGCCGCCGAAGCTCTGCGGCAACGGCTTGGCAATGCCGTCCTCCGTAATACCGATCAGGCGGGCATCATAGCTAACATCTGCAATCAGTTTATTCCGCGCCCAGATCGCAAAATTCTTTATGGCTGTCTTGTTCATGGAGCCACTCCTCCTGTCATTTATAGTTCAATGTTGACGATTGTATCTTCGTCCATCTCTTTCAGCAGGTTTTCACGCAATACAGCAAGGTATTTATCAACATCCTCCTTGCTTTCCAGCCGCCACGATGCCGTCTTGGCAACCGTCTTGATGGAAACATTCTTCGTGGTGCGCACCTTATATACCGGCTGCGGTTCTGCGACCTTTTCTGCCGGTTTCACGGTCTCGCCGCGTTTTTTCGCCTCTTCTTCCTGACGCTTGCGCTCTGCCTCGGCCTTTGCCTCTGCTTCCTTCGCAAGGCGAATATCCTCTGTGTTCATCTCGTTGAGCAGGCGCAGCTTCAGTGCCTCCGCCTTATCTGCATAACTGCGCAGAGTGGAGACATTGTTGCAGTGCTCCGCACCGTCCATGATCTCCTTAAACTGTTCCAGATAACGGTTGAACTTCGCATCCTTATAGGGCTTGGTGTTCAGCACTTCAAAGACACGGTTCTGGTCCTGACCTATGGAATCCTTGACCGGCTCTGCCTGCTCTTCCAGAATGCGCATATAGCAGTTCATAAACTTCTCGCGCAGCTCCGGCAGCTTCGGAATCTCTTTGTAGGGCTTCGGCATCCGGACGATGGTGCGCATCTTAGCCACCACGTCCTCCAGTTCTGCATCCACGATGTAGGTCTTGCTGTCCTCGTAGATATTCAGCATATCCAGCGCACGAGTGAAGATGTTCAGCTGCTCACTGCCAAAGAAATCTCGGATAGGCTCATAGTCTTCGCCAAAATCCATCAGATCGTCCTGCTCGTCAAATACGGTCTTAAAGAATTCAAGCGGTGCCTGAATCTGTACCAGTGCGGAAAGCCGCTTCTTGCCCTTTTCCAGAAGTTCTTTTCCGGGATAGGTGTAATTCTCATATTTCGGTTCCAGCCGCTCAATCTCGGTGATTCGATTCTCGCAGTAATGCTGGAAGTTCTTCATGATGGTATCTTCGTCATCGGCAGGCGGTGCCACCTTGAACAGCTCTTTCATCACAGTGCGGACGGCCTTTTTCTGGTTTTCCGGTACCCGCACGCGCACTTCCGTCAGCAGCTTATCCACGAACTGCTTCTTCGTGATATAGCCGATGATTTCTTCCTCGGAACGGTTGTTCAGATTGACGCTCTCACCATTGACCGTAAAGGACAGATCTCCACGCTTAAAGAGACGTGCCACCAGCCAATGGATGTCATCTTCCACAAAGCCATAGGGTGCTTTCATAAAGCGATCCTTGATGGTTTTCATAGAGGTTTTCATGTGCATCCGGGAGTTACCTGCCACGAATTGCAGCACATCATCCAGCGCGTGAACATTGGATTCTCCGGTATCTCCCAGTGCCAGCGACAGCTGATTGCTGGTCTTGAACATCTTCCGGATGTCTGCTTCGCCCATCGCTGCGTCGATGTAGGACAGCTTGTGGTAAACCGTCTGCACCAATCTTCCGATTGCCTCGTTGATGCGGCTGGTCACTTCCTTGCCGGAAGTGTGCAGCACATCGCCATTGACATAGATGGTAGCCTCTTTCAGAGCTTCCGTCAGGTAAAGCTTGGCGTTCCCGTTGCGTTCCCGCATCTCCACGCGCTTTGCTTCCTTAATGGTCTCATACTTGGCAAGCCGCACAGAAGTATTCTTGCGCAGGAACCGCTCAATTTTCAAGTATGCCCGCATTTCCGTCAGGAACGCATCATCGTTCGGCAGAACTACAAGGACTTCCTTGCCCTGGCCAGAGAGCAGGCGCAGCGTACCATCATCGGTGCCGCCCTCATACCACGGGGTCAGCACACGGAGGCCGATATCGTAATTCTGGTTTGCCTTATAGGGGCGGTCATCCACTGTCTGATTGAAGGAGAACGCATACCGTCCACTGAAGCTTGGGTACTGATACTTTTTACTGGAGAAAATGTCCTCATAGATCATCTCCGCGATCTTTGTGATGACCTCCGGCATCTCCACATTTTCTTTTTCGATTTCGTTGTTGATTTCCTGTTCCTCATCGGTCAGGAATACATAGATGGAGCCATTCTTCTGGATCAGCATCTGGCGCATCAGCACTTTCAGTGCATCCTCCACCTGTGCCTTCAAAGAAATACGATCATCGTCAATGCTGGTAATCATCAGGCTGACGATGTTGTCCACGTTGGCTTCGATCTCCAGAACATATTTAATCAGGAAAAGGGTCTTCAGCACATTGATGGCAAAGACATCTTTTTCCTTCTTTTCCGGGTTGATGTAGCTGTTATCATAAGCGCGGATGATCACGCTGCTGTGGCTGTGGTCGAGGAAGTTCTCCAATGCATCATAGAACCGATAGAACGGCACGATTGCCCCCATCTCATCGTCCATCAGCTGCATGGCAGACTCTTTGAACAGAGCCAGCATGGAACGTTCACCTTCGGACAGGTGCTTGCCGGATGCACCGTGGGTACGGATGCTGGTCAGCACGCTGGCAAGCAAATTAAACTGGTACGGAACAAAAGGATAAACCTCTGCAAAGTCTTCTGCGTTGGCGTACAGTTTTTTCTCCACACCGTCGTTGAAGACAATCAGATTTTTGATGATGGTTGCTTTCTGGTCATAGAGCAGACGCAGGCTCTGTGCTGCGGTCTCTGTCTTATCCAGAATACGCTTTTTGATAACAGCGTCTACATTGGCAGAGGACAGAGAAAGGCGTGTATCGAAACGTCCCTGAATCTTGGAGAAGTCGTTACCCTTCACCTTGGTAATGGAGTCGATATCCTGCTGGCTCGTTACGATTACCCAAGCCTTACCCATACACTCCTTGCCCAGTTCTTCCGTCACTGTCTGGAGGTTCAGCATCAGCTTGGAATCATCGCCAATGTACTGACCAATCTCATCCACAAGGAAAACCACATGGTGGTTGTTACCTTTTTTATCAATATAGGACTTCACACGCTTGGCAAAATCCTCAATGCTGATCTGGTAGCTCTCGGTTGCTTTCTCGCACCAGTTACGGGCAGCTGATTCACTCATGAAATCCATGTCAGAAAGAACATCGACAACGGAATCCTGAATGAAATCGAAGTCCTGACGAGAGCTTTCCCACGGATCGCCATACTCTTCTTCAAACTTTTCCTTAAACTCTTCAAAACGACCTTCCTCGGAAAGTCTGCGCTCCAGGTCAGCAAGGTGCGGCATGGAACCGCAGAAGCCCTGCATTTCATTGAAAACTTTCAGGAATACGTTCACAATGGCATCTTTATTTTCTTTGCCATTCGAATCGCTTTTGGAATCAATGTTGAAAAGAATCACATCTGATGGGGTGTTTGCTGCCAGCTGCATATCTGCCAGCACCATCTGATTGGTAATCTTCTGATCTTCGATAAAGTAGTCGATGGCATGTTTGTCTCCGACCTGTTTATTCTGAAGCAGATAGGACAGAATTTTCAGGAAATGAGATTTACCACTTCCAAAAAAGCCGGAAATCCAGACACCCATTTTCGGTGTGGTTCCCTGAATACCTTTTTTATATGCTGCAAAGAAATCCGCAAAATGACGCTGAAGCTCACGGGTCACAACATACTCTTCCAGCTCCTGCGCTACATTTGTCTCTTCACCCTGACCGACAATGATAACGCCCTGTATCTCACGGTCAATTTTCTTTCGGAACATGTCCTTGATCTGCATAACAGTTTCCTCCATCCATTACTTTACCAGTCGGAATGCCCGGTAATAGTTATCGTCTTTAATCTCATTGAACAGAATCAGCTCCTGCTCATTATAGGTTCCCGGAAAGAACATCACGACCGGGCAGCGCACAAACGCCTGGTGCAAGTTGTTAAGCACCTTGTGGGAGCGCAAAATCGGATAGCACTTGCCGATACCGGTCAGGAACACGACTGCATTCTCCGGTGTATGTTCTTTGATATATTGCACGATCAGGCTGTCATCGTCATTTACCTTCATGGAGTTGGTCACTGCCTTGACGATACGCTCGATTCCTCGCTTTTTTTCAAAGTCATAGCACTTTTCCATGAAGTTTTTCTTTTCCAAAAAGTCAATGATGATATCATACAGGTCAAAGACCACAAGCTCAAAATCATCATCGCCCCTGTCGTTCTTATTTTTCAGATACTCTACACGCTCCCGAACTTCCAGTTCCTTTTCCGGTGGATAATCAAACACCCAATAGTTGACCTCATTTGCGCGGCCTGTTCCTTTTCGGAAAGACGGCTTATGGATTGCAAGCTCCATCTCATCCAGTCTTTGGCTTAAATCCATTTCATCTTACCCCCGTCAGTGTTTTTACCATGATGCCAAGGTCATGGTCATAAAGCCAATGCTCAAATGCAATATCAAGAATTGGCTTCAGTATTTTTCTTGTGCTGTTTGCCCGGTTGCTTTCTAAAAGCCCAGCTTCATAAAGCTGCGTTTTATAGCAGGAGCCAAGGCGGTGCAGCGTATAGTCTTGAAGAGAAGCCACTTTCTCACTCTGTTCCTGCTTATTTTTGAAAAATATCCGGATATCTGCATCCGTCAGCTCATCGGAACCAAGAATCATGTTTTCCCGCACTACTTCATACACAAAATCAAAGAACAGCGTGTCATGCAAAAGAGCCGCAGTCAGCACAAATAATTTTTGTGTAGCCAGATCACTGCTCAGAAAGATTGGATAAAAGCTTTCATCTAATGTCTTGATACGGGCTGTTACAGTAGAATAAATCTGCTGCGCTCGTAGTTTTGTCGGTGCGCCATAAATGTTTGTCTCTTCATTCAACTTTTTAATGTCTGCAAAGCTCTTACCCTCGCTCAAAAGCTGCACGGTTTTCCGAAATTCCATAAACCAAAACGAAAATTTCACTGCTCCGGCACTATACGGTTTTCTTTCCATCTTCGTTCTCTCCATTTCCGGATTTTGTTTTAATGTATCTGCCGCTTTTGATTCTGGCATCCTTCGGCTTTTCGGCGTTAATAGGAATGACCCACTGATGGCCTAAACGCTCGGCACCATCAATTCGCCCTTCCGTGCATAATGTCTGTACTCTTCTTGTGCAGATTCCCCATTTTTCAGAAGCCTGCTTAATCGTCATGAAATCCATACGGAACCTCTTTTTCGATGTCTAAAGTCACTCGCAGCAAGTTAAAATTTCTCATTTATATTCTACTCCAAGAAACGAACAAAATCAATCGAAAGTTCTTCCAAATTTTGAACGATTTTTTAGAACCAACTCTTCTGCAAGCAGGGCTTTCGTGACACGAAAGCGATTTTCTGCTTGTTGGGGAAACTCCCCAATCCCCTTAGAACGCTGCCTGCGGCATCGGGCTGCGCATCCGTTCCGGATGCTTTAACGGCAGTTCCTGCCAAAGAAAAAAAGCCCGGTGCAGCATGAGCATTACACCCACACTGCACCGGACTTTCCATCATCGACTGCTTTGTCTATTTTCTTCTTCCTGCCGCACTTCTTGCTCATGCAGCTGCTCTTTCTTCTGTTCGTCCTCTTTCAGGATTTCCTGCACGATTTTCTGTGCCACAAGCCAATCCTGCATTTCTGATTTTGTTTTGCGGTACTCTGCATAGGAGCTTTTCTTTCGTTCCAGAAGCATCGCATACTCTGCGTTCAGCTCGCTGATGCGCGGGAGCTTTTTGTCAGAGCCGTTCTCTTTCTTATAAGTATCAAACGCCTTTTTTGCTGCGCTGCGCAAGGCCAGCGTATCCCGGTGGGCTTCATAGAACTCTCGATTGTAGCCGGATGCTTTATACGCGGCAAAAACATCTTTTGTCTTGGCATAATTGATTAGATGCTTCCGCAGCACTGACACTTCCGACATCCGTGCCTCATCTGCCTTTACAGATTCCAGCAGCGCATCGCATTTTTCAGAAATTCCATCTGCCTTTTCCTTCAGCTCTGCATAGCTCTTGATTCCATGCTCTTCCATGAACATCATGGCTTTTGCCATCTGCTTCAAATTAAAGACTTTCGCCCAACGCGCATATCCCGCGCCTTTGCCCGCCTGCATTTTTGCACGGACATCAATAAGGAACGACAGCTCCGCCTTCTGATGCACCTGTGCTGACCGTGCGCTTGTGCGGGTTTTCTCTGCAAATTTGCTTTTATGAACCGCATTCCCGGCAATCACTTCGCAGAGTTCTTCAATCGAATATCCTTTGCCAAGAGAGCGGAAGCGGGCAAATCTGGCATGGCCTTTTCCCCGCAGTGCAGGCTGTTTTCCATCTTTATACTCGTACCCTGCTTCCTGCAAAATTCCAATCAGTTCCCGGAAGTCTTTCGGTTTTCTTGCCAATGCTGCATCAATGGACTCGCAGATTTCATCCCGCTGCGATTTTTTCTCCGGGTATTCCGTTCTCTTCTGCCGCTCTCCATAGGGCTTCCGGATAATGACCGACAACCGGTGTTCCAGACAGACGATATCACTGAGCCTTGCCAGTGCAAGACCGGACAGGCGAAAATCTCGGAATTTTCTGGTGCAGTCTAATGTAGTCGAATTAAAAATAATATGGTTATGAATGTGCGCACGATCAACATGGGTAGCCACGATAAATGCATGTTTTCCCTTGGTGAATCTCTTGGCCGTCTCATACCCAACCTTGTTTGCTTCCTCCGGTGAGATCTCTCCGGGTTTAAAGGATTGTCGAATCTGATATGCAATCACATCATGCGCCTGAGTTCTTCCCGTGATGTGCTCATACTGCCGTTTGGAAAGCATGAATTCTTCATCACAGGTCTTAGCATCACAGGCATACGCACTGATGTATTTTCCATCTTCCGTCTTTGCTGCATTCTCAGAATAATCAGTACGGTCAGCCAGACACTGCGCTACCGTCTTTCCTTTATTGATATGCAGCGCAATTAGTCTTGTAGCCGCCATTCCTTATTCCTCCATCTAAAAAGAGCTACCCGAAGGCAGCTCTTACCAATCTACTATTCTCATTTTAACATCCGTTCCCGGTCATAAGCTCCCTGCAAATAAACGGCCTGCTTGATGATTTCTTCCATATCGAAATAGACGCACATGATGCTTTCATACAGCTTCCACACATTAGATTCGCTGCCTCCCACCATTTCCATCAGCTGGTCTTCCATCTTCGATTGCTCAGACTGTTTTTCCTGATAAGCTGCCTCTTCCACAAAATGATTTTCTCCATCTGTTTCCTCGTATCGTAAATCATAATAATCTTTCATAAACTGAATATCCATCTAATCCCTCCTCAAATTGTCAAAACATCCTCTACACGCTCGCACAGCCGTTCCATTAGTTCCATGATGCCGCCCGCACCAACCGCAGCTGCAAACAGTCCCATCTCAATCAGGGTCAGCAGGAACACATCCGTCCAGCTCGCCCGAACCACCGAATAGATGCCGCAGCCAAGAACAAACAGCATGATTGGCGAAAGCACCCACAGGGATAGCTGCATCAGCAGATTCCAGATAAAGCACAGAAATCGCAGCAGAAACGCAACTGGCAGCAACAGGATTTTCAGCATCAGCTTCAACAAAAAACATACGATCTTCATGGATTTCACCCCTTCGTTTTTCTTTTCATCTTCATTTTACTGTACCCGCTTGCCAAACACCACGATGTCAATAGGAAGACCTCAAAAATATGTAACGGCACAGACAGTTTCATCTGTGCCATGTGCTGTAGAAATCCCGCACATTTGCGCCGTCAGCGAATATCAGAAAGCCTCTTCAGGATCAGCTTCTGCATCTCCCAGAGTTCATCCAGCCGCTTCTGCAAATCCCGGATATCCTCCGCATAGATGCTTCCGGATTCATTGGCTCGTTTTGCGTACTGGTTCAGGTTGTTGCTGCATCGGCGAAGAAGGGTGGATACCTGCGCCACATCCGACAAATCAAGATTTACGCAGTACCCGTCCATCGCCATTTTTCTCATATAGGCACCGGTATTGCGGATGCCTAATTCTTTCTGCTTTTCATGAATCCTCGCCAGCTCTTCCGGATTTACCCGGACGTTGATCCAGTGTTCCCGAACACTCATAGTGCCACCTCCTCATCATCTCGATGTGCCATCGGCGGAATGCGACCGGCACGGTCACGCAATTCTGCCAGGACAGACGGCTTTTCCGCCGTTTTCTCACGGTCTGGATCATCATTTCCGCGGTCATCCATATTCAGCAGTGCGTCCAGTTCTGCCAGTCTTGCACTCTTTTCTGCCAATTCTGCCTCCTGGGGAAATGGCTTTCCAAGCTCGGCCTGCGCCGCTTCCTGCTGGCTGCTAAGATTGTCCAGCTGCTGCTCCGCCTTTTCCAGCCTTGCAGGAATCCCAGCAAGAGCATTGTCCAGACGCTGGATATTGCCCGCAGCACTGGTGCCGATGGGTACCCGGTGGGTCATCTCGCCTTTCAGCAGCACCTGATACTCTTTCTGGAAGCTATCAAATGCCAGCTCCATCTTGAAACCTCGATAGCTGCCAAGCGGCACCGGCTCCAGACTCTGATTGGCTTTACAGGCCGCAAGGATTGCTTCACCGGCCTCGGCTTTTTCAGTAAATCGTGTGCCATTCACCTCCATACTGCAGAACCCTTCTTCCGGCAGCGGATGTGCCGCCACCGTCCGAATATCCGACTGAAAGCCCTTGATGAACCCCTGCGTTTTCTCAATCTCCGCAGGGAAATATTTCATCAGCTTATCTTCTAATCGGTACTGCTGGCTCTGATGATCAGCTTTCAACACCTTCAGCCTTGCAACATCTACATCCAAGTCCATTTTTTCCTTGATCTGCGGGTCTCCTGCACAAAGTGCCTTGATCTCTGCATAGGAAAGTGCCTGCTCATCCACATCGTCACAGGAACGTACCGGAGATTTGCTGGTCATGATCTGGCTGATGAACTTCTGCTTATTCTCCAGTGTCTGATAGAGGTAGGCGTCAAAGGTTCCTTCCGTCACATACTGATAAACCTGCACTTCTTTGTTTCGGTTTCCCTGACGGATAATACGACCATTTCGCTGGGTCATGTCCGCAGGCCGCCAGCCCACATCCAGATGATGCACGGCCACCAGCCTGTCCTGCACGTTCGTGCCTGCACCCATCTTCTGTGTCGAACCTAACAACACCCGCACCTGTCCGGTACGCACTTTGGCAAACAAATCCTTCTTTTTTGCCTCGGTATCGGCATCATGGATAAATGCGATTTCTTCCTCTGGCACACCGGACTGGATGAGTTTGGCGCGGATATCCTCATACACATTAAAGGTTCCATCGTTCTTCGGTGTGCTGAGGTCGCAGAACAGCAGCTGGGTCAGCTTATCCGACTGTCCTTCCTCATAAATCCGAAGCACATTCCGCACACAGGCATTGAGCTTGCTGTTGGGGTCATCCGGTAGAAGCGGATTCATCAGCCGCTGATCCAGCCCCAGCTTTCTGCCATCCGATGTGATTTTCAGCATGTTATCGACCGACGGGTCTACCACGCCGGAATGCACAGCCGCCGCCCGTTCCGAAAGTTCCGCCACCATCGCCTGCTGATGCTCCGAAGGCTGCACCACCACGGTTTCAAACTTTGCCTCCGGCACCGGCAGATGCAGCTGATCGGAAGTCTTGATATCCGCCACTTCCTTGAACATATTCATCAGCTCCGGAAGGTTGAAGAACTTTGCAAATCTTGTTCTTGCCCGGTATCCGGTTCCCTCCGGTGCCAGCTCAATGGCTGTGGTGGTCTCACCAAAGGTAGAAGCCCAGCTGTCGAAATGGGTCAGCCCTTTCTGCTGCAACGTGCCGTACTGGAGATACCGCATCATGGTGTAAAGCTCCGTCATGCTGTTGCTGACCGGGGTTCCGGTCGCAAAAATGATGCCGCGCCCGCCTGTCAACTCGTCCATATACTGGCACTTCATAAACATATCCGAAGATTTCTGCGCTTCCGAAGTGGACAAGCCTGCAACATTGCGCATTTTTGTGTAGAGAAACAGGTTCTTAAACGCGTGTGCCTCGTCTACAAACAGCCGGTCTACGCCCAGCTGCTCAAAGGTAATCACATCGTCTTTTCGGTCGGTTGCCCGGAGTTTCTCCAATCTCGCCTCCAATCCTTTCCGGGTCTTTTCCATCTGTTTAATAGAGAAACGTTCGCCATTCTGGGATTTCATCTCAGCAATGGCGTTTTCGATTTCATCAATCTGGGCAGTCAAAATCCGCTCCTGCCGTTCTGCGGACACCGGGATTTTCTCAAACTGGGAATGCCCAATGATGACTGCATCGTAATCGCCAGTGGCAATTCGTGCGCAGAACTTCTTTCTGCGGGCGGTTTCAAAGTCCTTTTTGCTTGCCACCAGCAGTTTTGCACTCGGATACAGGCGCAGGAACTCATTTGCCCACTGAAGGGTTAAGTGATTCGGAACGACAAACATGGATTTCTGGCACAGTCCCAGCCGTTTTGCCTCCATAGCAGAAGCGGCCATCTCGAAAGTCTTGCCGGCACCCACTTCGTGGGCCAGCAGCGTATTGCCGCCGTACAGCACATGTGCAATGGCATTCTGCTGGTGTTCCCGCAGCCGGATTTCCGGATTCATGCCGCCAAAGCGGATATGAGAACCATCGTACTCACGGGGACGAGTGCTGTTGAACAGCTCGTTATACTTTTCCACAAGTTCCGCGCGGCGATAAGGGTCTTTCCACACCCAGTTTTGGAACGCATCCTTAATGGCCTGCTGTTTCTGCTGGGCGAGGGTGGTCTCCTTTTTATTCAGAACCCGCTTCTGCTTGCCGTCTGCATCCTCCACGGTATCGTAAATACGAATATCCCGCAGATTCAGCGTATCCTCCAGAATTCGGTAGGCATTGGCACGGCTGGTGCCGTAGGTCATATAGGCATGAACATCATTCCGGCTCGGTGTACTCTTGCCGGTAATCTGCCACTCTGCCGTCATGGGAGAGAATTTCACTTCAATATTTCTGCGCAGATAGAACGGCGGTTCAAAGGTTTCTTCCATAAACTGCTGGATATAATCCCGATTGACCCATGTGGCACCAAGGCGCACATCAATCTCCGAAGCATCCAGGTCTTTTGGCTGTGCCTTCTTCAAATATTCCGCGTTCACCGCAAAGGCAGGGTCAGAGGCCGCAGCCAACTCTGCCACGCGGAGCTTTTCCCGGACATTGCCGGACAGATATTCATCAGCTGTTACCCAGCCGGTTTCCTCGCTTCCCTGCGTCATCGGGTCTTTGAAAATGACACCATGCAGTTCCTGCTGGATTTTTTCATATTCCCCTGGTGTACCTAAAAGCTCCGACATATAGGGCAAATCCACTCTGCCGCGCTCTCCAATGGAGATTGCCAGAGCTTCAGCCGGAGTATCCACGCTGGTAACAGCCCGTTCCGGTCGAATCGTCCGTTTGGTGAACATATCCGCCTTGGATTCCAGCCTGCCGTTTTCATCCACATTTTCCAGAGAGCAGAGCAGATAATAAGACGAATCTTCCGAAAAAGCCTGTGCATTTGCACGGGAATTGATAAGCCCATACTGATCGGCGAATCGGTCATAGGCTACATTCAGTTCCCGCTGTTTCTGGGCAATCGCTTCCTCCGGGTAATCGTTCAACTGATAGTCGATCAGTTCCTGCACAATGGTGCGAAGCTCCACCATGCCTTTGATCCTGCCGGTGGCTGTCGCAGAAAGATCAGCCTTCCGCATGATGCTGTTCTCACGGAAGTAGACATCCCCATCCACTACGGCATAGGAGAAGTTCTTGACATTGGGGTCTGCCGGAATAGTTTCGCCCTGCAAGGACAACTCCTCCTCCGGTGCCAGCTCCTGTGCTTCATAATGACCGCCGATGTGCTGCACCGCCTCATGCAGCTGGTCTCCCAGATCCGCACCTGGAATCGGAATAACCGTACATTCTTCCTTGCCGTACTGGGTACTTTCCGTTGTAATCTCACCCAGCACCATTTCCGGGTGGTCAACAAAGTAGCCGTTGAGGGTAATCCCCTCCGATGTCAGCCCCAGATGCACCCAATCCGGTTCGATATCAATGGGATGGTCTCTCTTTTGCAGGAAAATGATATCCGACACCACATCCGTACCGGCATTGGCACGGAATGCGTTGTTGGGAAGTCGGATAGCTCCCAGCAATTCTGCCCGCTGCGCCAGATACTTTCGTGCGTCCGGATTTTTGGAATCCATCGTATAGCGGCTGGTAACAAAGGCCACGATACCACCGGGCCGAACCTGATCCAGTGCCTTGGCAAAGAAATAGTTGTGGATAGAAAATCCGAGTTTATCATATGGCTTATCGCTGACACGGTAGTTGCCAAAAGGCACATTGCCCACGGCCAGATCATAAAAATCACGCCGGTCGGTGGTCTCAAAGCCTGCCACCTTGATTTCTGCCTGCGGATACAGCTTTTGCGCAATACGCCCGGTGATGGAATCCAGTTCCACACCATAGAGCCTGCTCCCCAGCATGGAATCCGGCAGCATACCGAAGAAGTTGCCGACACCCATCGACGGTTCCAGAATATTGCCTTTCTCAAATCCCATACCGTCCAATGCTTCATAGATTGCACGGATCACGGTAGGGCTGGTGTAGTGCGCATTCAGAGTCGAAGCTCTGGCTGCGGCATATTCTTCTTCCGTAAGAGCTGCTTTCAGCTCCTTATATTCGCCTGTCCAGGCAGTTTTCTCTGCGTCAAAGGCATCTGCCAGCCCGCCCCAGCCGACATAATTGGCCAGCGTTTCCTGTTCCTCCGGTGTCGCATCCCTGTGCTGATTTTCCAAGGTTTTCAGCGTATAGATGGCATCCATGTTGGCACGGAATTTCTGCTTTGAACTGCCTTCGCCGAGGTGAAAGCTGTTGATGCGGTAGTTCTCCGCATGTTTTGCTTCATGCCCTGCCCGGAACGCTTCTTCTTTTCCAGGCTTCAGCTCAACCACCAGATTGTGCAGGTGAACATTTTCCTCATGCCCCAAAAGTCTTGCCAGATTTTCCTTGCTTTCCGAGCGGAAGATCGGATACACGGAATCCGGGTCCCGAAGCTCCACATCGAAAAGCCCGACTTTTTCAATCGTAAATGCCTTTCCGTCCAGATACAGCGTATCGCCAACGCGATAATCCGGCTGCACCGGAGCTGCGGGTTCTGGCTGCACAGTTGCAGGCTCTTTTTCAGCCTCCATGTTCCTGCCGCGAATCTCCTGCAACGCCTCTGATGCACTCACATAATCGGCAAATGTCTGCACTTTTCCGTCCGAATATCCGTAATACTCTTCTTTGACATAATCCCAGATGGCAAACGCATCTTTAGAATCCGGAAAGTTCTTGCCGGTCATTGTGACCACAAACCGTTCATCCGGTGCATAGCCAGACTCTCTGGAAAGTTCGCTGGCGTGTTCCTGCATTTCCAGTACCAGAGGATCTGTCTCTGCGTGAGCCGATTCCTGTACTTCTTCGGATTCCACATCTGGGAATGGAATGTCCTGCTGCAAATTCTGCTTGCTCTGTTCAACATAGAGCCAGTCTTTTGCTTCCCGTTCCTGAACTTTTTCAATCAACTGCTGGCGGTAGGTCTCTGCCTCCCATTCGCTGGTAAACTCTTCGCTGACACCATCCGGCTCCACATGAATGCCGTCCTGAATATCATCCCAGACCGCATAACCATCGTCTGTCTCCATCACGGTAAACCGCTGTGGTGCCGCCAGTTCACTCCGGGCATATACATTCGCAGCCGTATTCAGCATGTTGTCCACATGCTCATTTCCGGTATCGTAGCGTTCCGGTGGCGTTGGCGGAAACACATGGGCGGCAGTCGGCATAGGAAGCGGCGCGCCGTATTCCTGCTCCAGCTTCCGATACTCTTCCATTTCCAGCGCGGTCAGGTACTGATCATTTTCCACAAGCCGGTCTAACCGCTTATCCACCGCCGACCATGTGAGTCGCACTTCCCGGTCATGGTCATAATTGCGAAGCAGAATACCTCTTCCGTTATAATCGGAAAAACCGCGACTGCCATCCATAAAGGTATAGCTGTGGCCACCGAGACCGTATTCCGCTTTCAAGAATGCAGCTCGTTCTTTTGCGTCCCCTTGCTGCTGATACAGCGCATAAATACGGATCTTTCCGCCTTCAAAATTGGAGCCTGTCCGCAGCATCCGGTCGATTTCATCCTCAGAAATGACAAAAGCGGAGGGCTTTTCGCTCTCCGCTTCTTTGGCTGCATTTTCTGCCGCCGCATCAATTTTCTGAATCTGCTCTGCTTCGGACTGAAACAGACTCATGAAGTTTAACTGTTGATAAGTTCCGTTAGAATGACTCCCTCTGCCTGCGCTTTCAGCATGTTCATGTGCTGCACCCAGGCCATCTGGTTCAATTTCTTGTCCGGTGCCGGATTCGCTTTCAGAAGATCCGCCATCATCTGCTCCATCCGTGCGGTCGCGGTCTCCTGGATCTCCCACAGGTGCGGGTACAGCTTCTCGGTCAGGATCAGGTGATTGTACAGCAGCGTGTTGTTCTCCTGCAGAAACGCTCTGCGCATCCTCCCGTACTTGCCCAGGGGCTTCTGTTCCTGCACCGACAACTGGATGTCCGGAATCAGGTAATCGCCGTTCTTCGTGTAATTCAGCTCCATCATAGTTTTGGCTCCTTTCTGCCTGCTTATCTCTTTCATAGGTTCGGATCGTGCGTTCAATTTCCCGGAAGATCTGGCTGGACATTTCGCTGACCGCAGTTCCCAGCACATTGGCGGCAGCCTGCGTATTAAAATCAAAGATGTCCAGAAAATCCTCGTGCTCAAAATAGTCATCTGCATTGCCCACCGTCCGGGTAAAGACGGAATATGCGATGCTGACAGCGGCAGCTCTCTTAAAGGAAGCTCCGATGTTGAGTTCATCATATCCTTCCAGATAGGAATCTGCAACGATGTCACTGATCTGCCTGCGGTTTTCCTCCCAGTACTCCCTTGCAAGGCGTTCTGCCGCTTCCATGATATGATTTTCCAGAGACCCAGCACCGGAAGGAACATCAAATGCTGCATCCAGTGCGCGAATGATTGGCTGCTCATGCTCCGCATTCATTTTCCAGAGCTGTACCGGTCGGGAATTCTTCCGTTCTCCGGTATCTGCCACATCAAATACATACCGCAGTTTCGGCTGCTCGCCGCGCATGTCCAAAAGAGCAATGCCCTTGGAACCACGCTTCACATAGCGGTTCATCCGATCATTCCAGAGATCGTACTCTGCACAGGCCGTTGCTTCTGGTCTCTGCTTATAGATCATCAGCTGCTCCGCAAAGGGATACTTATAAAGCCGTGCGGATGTGGTCAAAAACGCTGTCCACTGCTCTTTGCTGCCAGTGATCTGCGCCGCTGCTTCCTGTGCCATCTGCATATAATATGCCGTTTTCGTCATCATCTGTCTTTTTCCTCCTCTCCTTTATTCGTCCGGATACAAATCCAGTGCCTCATATTCTGCATCCGTCATCTCTGCCAGTTTTGCAAGCAGCGAGGCCGTCCACCTGCGCAGATTTCTATCTCTGCCGGTCAGACTTTTTTGCATCTTTTGAAGCTCTTCGATCAGCCCTGTCCGTGTGCCAGGGCTGTAAAGCATCATGAGCATCCATTCGTCATCCGTAAAACGCATTTATAACTCCTTTTCTTCGCAGCACCTGCGAGGTGGCGCAGGCGGCACAGCCTCCTGCTTTTCCTTCAGCTGATCCAGAACCGATGCTTTCTCCGCCGGTTCTTCCTTCTTTCCGTTATTGATCACGCCGTCAATCATGCCGTAATCGTCCTCCATCGCCATTTCTGCGGCTTTCAGGTAATTCTCCGGTTTTAAAAATCCGGGCAGTTCCTGGAAGCCGATGGAATCCACATAGTGACAGCTTACAACACCATTCTGCCGTAAAGCCACGATGTCAGACACAGAAAGACTATGCCCAGTAAAATCATCAGGGCGGGAAACATTGAATTTCGCATACAGTTCCTCCAACATCGTATTCTGATCCTTGTAGGGAAGAAGCGGAGCCGTATAAACCACCTCATAATGGTCAATATCCGGTTCCAGCCCCATCCGTTCCAGTTCACGCATAGACGAAAAGCGTTCATATACCGTATCCTCGCTGCGGCGAAGCTGCAAAATCGCATACTGGTCAGTAGCACTGTCGAGAAATGCCATCATTCTTTCGTCCGGTTCCTGCGTTCCGTGCACTTCATCCCATTTTTCAATTCTTGCCATCGTTCATCTCTCCCTTCTCCATAAACGGCAAGCCGTTTTCCTTTGCTTCCTGTCGCTGCTGTTCCCGCCGCTTTTCACTATAAGGCGGTCGGATACCAACACAGCGTTTCGGAATCGTATAAGTGACCGACCCATGCTCCCGGTGCTCCAAAATAAACTGCTCCGGATACTGTTTTCGCAGTTCCCGAAGCTTCTTAATCAGGCGGCTGTCATGGGTATAAATGCTGGCGGTATCCAGTTCATTATCAAAATTGATGACGGTTTCCTGCTCTGCCTTCGTAAGCTTGTATTTCATCGCTCCGCCTCCTTCGCCTTAGCAGCTTTCACAGGCGTATCCGTTCTGGACGATAAATCCGAGAGTTTACCCAGCACAGATTCCCGTCTGCTGATTTCCGCTTCCTCTGCACGATCACAAAGTTCATCATAGTCAATCCGCGTCATGGTGCGGCCACCGAACCCATAATCCGAAAGAATCTGGTCTCTGGCTGCATTCATGCTGATTTCCGGGTTGTCGATCTGTCCACCGTCAATTTCCGTAAAGTCCTTATGATATAAGGTATAGTCGTAACCGTCCTCACAGGTCTGAATGGCAAGAAAGCCCTTGCTTCCCAAATCCCATGCACTGCGTTCTTCCGTAATCAGCGGCTCTGGGCGGCAGGTGCCACCGCCGCGTTCCAGCATTTCTGCCAGCTGACAGATGTGCAAAACATCATACCCCAGGCGCAAATGATATTCGTCCATATATTCGCAACGGGCTGAAAATTTCCGATTCGGATACTCAATCTCCACCGCACTGCCATCCGGAATTTTGAACCGATCCTCGTAGCTGCTGGTGATAAACCGGATATTTTTTGCATTCTCCAGCTCAGGATCAGCCTTTTTCATCTGCCAGAGAACCTTTCTGCCGCCGCGTACCTGCTCCAGCATCTCCGGGGCTACCGGTGCAATAGCAAGACCAGCAAACTGGGGAATCTTCTGGAGTGCCGCCATCCTCGCGCTTTCTTCCAGCGTAGGAAACGGCTGTTTATCCAACACATCCCAGCCAATGTGGCCCTCTGCAATCTGCACCTTGCTGTCCATATCAAAGCAATGGAATTCCACGCCGTCCTGCTTTTCCTGCAAGGAAAGCAGCGCAGCATTATCCACCAGATAAGCTGCATTCATCATTTTCATGCTCATTTTTTACCTCCAAACTCCAGCTTAAATGCTGCTGCACCGTCCTCGCCGGCCTCTACACGAACGGTTGTGTCATAGTAACGTCCAGACTTCCTGGAATAGCAATGGGTAAGCCGTGCTTTTCCCTGATTTACCAGTTGCTTTGCCAGTTCCTCTGTCATCTGTTTTCCCAGTGTCTGAAAGAACCTGTTTTCCTTCCAGAGTGCAAATTTACAGTTCTTATCCCTGCAAAACCAACCCTTTGCCGTTTCACAGACATCGCTGCCGCAGGCGGGACAGGAGCCAATGACCTTGCGCTCCGGCTGTATCAGAACATCAGCCCCTTTTACAGCCTCGTAGGTTTTAACAAGTCCGCTGACCATGCTGCTGATTTCACCCATAAAGGCATCGCTGTCATACTCGCCGTGTTCCATTTTCAGCAGTTTGTCCTCCCAGTCTGCCGTCATGGATGGGGACTGAATCTGTTCCGGCACCACCGTCACCAGCGCATTTCCCTTATCCGTAGAGCAAAGGAATTTCGTTTTCCTATCACCCCTGCGCTCGATAAAGCCTTTCTGCACCAGTTTTTCGATGATGGCAGCGCGTGTGGCTGGTGTACCGATGCCTTTTCGCTCTACACCAGCCGGGAATTCGTCCGAGCTGGCACTCTCCATCGCTGAAAGCAGAAGATCTTCGGTAAACCTCTTGGGTGGGCTGGTCTTGCCTTCTTTCAGATTGACACCGGCAAGTTCCAGTGTCATGCCTTCCGAAAGCTCCGGAAGATCACCCGCCTCCGCATTCTTCTCAGCATCTTCAACCGGCTTTCCTGCATATTGCCTCCAGCCCATATCCGTGACTGTTTTGCCTTTTGTACGGAACTTCTGACCGGCGCATTCTGTTTCCACTATGGTTTCTGCATAGCGATAAGGTGTTCCGACTGCACAAATCAGCCGCACCGCCAGCATGGTAAGAATCGCCTGTTCTCCACTGGGAAGAGAGGAAATGTCATAACCCGCCGCTGTTTTTGTAGGGATAATAGCATGGTGATCGGTAACTTTCTTAGAATTGATGACCTGCGCTGCATTCACCGGTGCTGGCTCATCCGGTTGAATCTGAAAGTTCTGCTGGATCACAGAAACAAGTTCCGGCACCAGCGGTGCCATATCATCCGTCAGATACCGGCTGTCGGTACGGGGATAGGTCACGAGTTTCTTCTCGTACAGAGCCTGCGTGTAATCCAAGGTCTGCTGGGCAGTGAATCCCAGCTGCCGGTTTGCTTCTCTCTGAAGCGAGGTCAGATCAAACAATGCCGGGGGCTTCTCTGATTTTTCTTTCTGCTCCACCTTAGTAATGATGGCACTACCTGCCTGACAGCACTCTGCCACCAGTTTTTCTGCTTCTGCTTTTTCTTTCATCCGCTCACCACCTGCTTGAAAATCCCGGAATTTCAATTCTGCCGAGTAGAACGGCTCTGGCTTGAAAGCCCGGATTGCTGCATCCCGCATGACCACCATCGCAAGCGTTGGTGTCATCACGCGCCCCACATTCAGGGTCTGCCCATACAGACATGAAAAAAGCCGGGTGGCGTTGATTCCGACAATCCAGTCGGCACGCTCCCGGCATAAAGCCGCCTCATATAAGGCATCATATTCTGTTCCCGGCCGGAGCTTCTGAAAGCCTTCCCGGATCGCACTGTCCTCCATCGAGGAAATCCAAAGTCGTTCCACCGGCTTTTTGCAGCCGCACTGATGGTAAACCAGTCGGAAAATCAGTTCTCCCTCACGCCCTGCATCGGTTGCACAGATCAGACTCTCCACATCTTTCCGCTGCATGAGCTTTTTCAGGATTCCGAACTGCTTTTTCGTGCTGGCAGATACCTGATACCGCCAATGATCCGGCAAAATCGGAAGATCATCATACCTCCACTTGGCATACTTTTCATCATAGGCTTCCGGCTGGGAAAGTTCCACCAGATGCCCCACACACCAGCTGACAAAGTAGCCATTGCCCTCCATATAACCGTCCCCGCGCTGATTTGCCCCGATCACCTTCGAGAGACTCATGGCAACCGAGGGCTTTTCCGCTAATACAAGCTTCATTCGATACTGCTCCTTTCGCAAAAAATTAGCAGCCAGGCACCGAAGTACATGACTGCTATGTAAGGAACTGTATTCTATTTTAGGTCTACAAACTGGAAGTTGCAGGGCACAATATCTTATCGACCTGCCTTAGCCTGCTTATAAAGCAGAATGCCTTTGATAAGCAATAACAGGAACGTTACTGTTATCGCATACGGCTCTCTCGCCATAGCCAAAAACAAAACAGCAATGATACTGAGTCCTACAGAGATGAATGTAACCGCTTTTTTGCCCTTTTCAAACTTGAAATAGACCATCAGTATTTTCACGATTCCGGCAATCGTCAAGCTGATAAACAATGCCCAATAGATCCTGATTATGAAAGCATTTCCATCTACATATCCTAAGAGATTTACCGAATAGATATATCCATTGACCGGTTTGGGATACAGCGGAAGAAATATCAGCATCAGTGAAAACAAGTCAACAAACCCCAATAACAAATCGCATACGCCATTGAGATTTGATTTGTTTTCTTTTTCTGCTATGAAAATCAATTGCTCTCCAGATAACAAATCATCAATTGATACAGAAAAATAGCTGGATATTTCCTTTAATGAATCTATGCTTGGGTATCCTCTTCCGGACTCCCATTTTGAAATAGCGGTTCTGGAAACAAATAATGCCTCGGCTAATTCTTCCTGTGTCAAACCTCGACTCTTTCTTAATTCCTGAAGCTTTTCATGAAATTCCAAAACCTGCACCTCCCATACCAATTCTATTTTTCTTTTAATGCCAGCATAACTGCCGCTTTATAAAGCTTAAACAATCCGGCACTTAGCAGTACACCGCCTACGATATCCGTAAACCAATGTACTCCGGAAATCAATCTCCCAGTCACCATGAATACCGAAAAAGCGATTGCCGCAATCGTTATGATTCGTTTTACCCCAATGCCAGAAAGTCTACGCTGGATTTGCTCGATCAAGACAGGCATTACACTTAATACCAACAAGGTAGTTGAGGACGGATAAGAAGCCTCCATAATTCCTTCGATTAAAATCGGTCTGTAATTGATTGGGATCATTTCAAAAATCGCATATGCCAAGAACACGATGACAAAATACACACCCAAAATCATGATATCTGCATCCACCCTGAAAAGGCTTCTTCTTTTGATCAACTGTACAAGTCCAATCCCTGCGAAAATAAGGCATATTACGACAGGCACCAGCCCCATCCAATCGGTAATCGTATAAATTGCCATGTTTACCCCTGTGAAATGGTGAAACCAGCAATTGAATGTTGCAAATCCAATACTTGTTCCGTTTTGACCAAGCGGCTGCACATCCACAGACTGAATCAAAGCTGTCCATACTGCAAACATTGCAAGGAATATGCTTCCAATCAGCAAATTCTTCTTTTCGCTCTTTTTCATAATTCTACATCCTTTCTGTTTTGGCTTGTCTTTCCGACAACTCCACCTTATCAAAAAGTGTAAAACTATGAAAGAAACGCTCTTTCACATGCATGATACGATTCGTATCATGCCCGCAAATGCTTGTTTTTTCGATGTTTTTAGATTTTCTTTCCCTCTAAATTTCGATTTGTATCACTGTTCTCTCTCTATTTTATCAGATATCACCTACAGTTTCCATAGCTTCATTGCTCAAAACACTCCATTCACAAACCATTTAGCTATGTAAAAGGGACGGCTTCTCAGCCGCCCCTCAGGTCAACACAGTCTTAATTAGACAGGTTCATCATCCGATTCCGCTTCGTAATCCTCGTTTACATCCACTTCTTCGTCCTCGTCACCGTCATCCTCCGGCAGCTGGAGCGCGTCTTCATCCTCATCGTGATAATCCGCATCAGGGTCCGGTTGATTTTTCTTGGATGCAGGCTTTACGCCCTTCATCTTGATATAGAGATAACCGCCGACACCGGCTGCACCAATCACAAACAGAAGCAGCATAATCATCGGAAGCGGAGACGCTTTCTTCTGCTCGCTCTCTGTTTTCTGCTCTTCCGGTGCAGGCTCCGTCTCCTGCGGCTTTTCGGTTTCCGCAGGTTCCGTGACTTCCGGCTCCTTCTCCTGATACTTGGCGGCTTCCTCTTCATCCATCAGTGCAAGCAGATCGGCCTCATCCACCATGTTCAGGAAATGCACATTCTGGTTGCCGTCTTTATCGCGGTCGATAATCAGATAGAAGGTGTTGCCCGCCTTTGTCACCAGCGTAATGAACTGCTGGCTGGATTTATCTTCTTCCTCACCGATATCATCCACCAGCGTCATATTTCCTTCCGGAGTCAAAGCTGTACTGGATTCCGTCTCATCCTCGGATGACATTCCGCCCTGCATCAGATCCAGAAACAGCTTCAGAGCATCTTCACTGAACATGCTGCTGTCATTTGCGGAATCCGTGACATTCAGGTACTTTCCATGTGCATATCCGGTTTTGCCGTTGAAATTCACCTTATACCAGTCACCGTATTTTTCGACAATCTCCACCGTATCGCCTGAATGCAGATATCCGATAATCTCCTGATCCATGCCGGGACCGGAACGAAAATGCAGGCTGGTGATACCCGGCACCACTGTACCCATCTGCTTTCGAGACTTTTCGCTGCCGATGTTGTATTCCTTGCCGCCCACCGTAACGATCAGGTTCCCATCCGCATCCGTAGAAACCTCATAGCCATCCGGCAGCACCTGCATATCCGGGTCGATTTCGATGCTGTCGGTATTGTCCGTTTTCCCTGCATTTGCGCTTCCTGCTGCATCCGCTTCCTGCGCAGCGGTACTGACAGATGTGTTCTTCTGCACATCATCGCCCGTATAGGCAAACGCAGTAGTCGCAAAGGTTCCTGCCACCATCACGCTGGCAAGCAGCATTGCCATCATCTTTTTCATTCCATATCCTCCGTTTCTTTCTCGTCCAGTTTCATGTTTTCCGGGTTGGGAACCGCAGCCTGCGCCATCTGAATGATGACTGCCAGCTGTTCCGGGGTCAGGCTCTGGGCATGTACCATTTCACAGATTTCGCTGTTTTCCTGTTCGTGGTACTTTCTGTCCCATTCCTTTCTGCGCTCCTCCCACTCATCGCGTTTTCTGCGGGCTTTCTCCCGCTCCGCAGCAATCTTTTCCAGTTTCAAGCTCATATCGTTTCCTTTCCGGACGAATAAACGCCCTGTTTTTATCGAATTCTTCCCATACAGTAGTAATGCTGCCGCCAGTAGTTCGTCTCAATGGAAGCATAGGAAATTGGGTTGCCGCAGTGAATCATCATCCCGTTGCCGACATAAATGCCCACATGGGATGCGCCACTGGTGTTGTAGGTTTTCTGGAAGAAGATCAGGTCTCCGGGCTTTGCCTCACTCTTCGGGATAATGTCGCATTTTCCCATCAGACCGTTGGCCGTCTGCCTGCCTACATTCCAGCCATTGCCGCAGTGGTTGATGACCCAGCTTACAAAACCGGAGCAGTCAAAACTGGTACTCGGCGAGCTGCCGCCCCAAACATAGGGATAACCGAGATATTTCTCAGCTTCGGTAATCATCTTCCGGAATTTTTCATCCGTCAGAGCTTCGCCCGGAATGTCGTAATCCTGATATTCTCCGCTGGAACCCGCGCCATCCGGCGTTGCAAAGGCTATGCCTGCAAACAGGTCATCCCGATTGCCCCGGCACTCCAATGTGACTTCGTAGCGTTCCAGCTGGTCATCTGTAAGACCGGAATTTCTGGCAACATAGTCAACGCCACGATTGAGCAGCGCTACATTGAGGATTTTATACTCATACTGTACCGTCACCTGATAGGTGTAGGTGTGTCCGGTTCCGGTGATCGGATTGTAACTATAACCCACACGAGTTTCTTTCCTTGTCCGGATTTCCACCTTTTCCACCAGCTTCAACTCATACTGCGCTTCAAAAATACTCTGGAGCCGCGCCTGCACCTGGCTTCTCGTGTAGTTTTCAAATTCTACAGTCAGCAGAGAAGCCAACTCATAGGGATTGTGTCCGATCTCTGCCAAATTGTAGCGATACTCGTCATAGCCCGGATGGTCGGTTTCAATGCGGTCGATTTGTTTGCGAAGTTTATCTTCCAGCTTGGTATAATCCGTCTCCACGCCTTTCAAATCTTCATCTTCCGCTGTGTAGGAAGTCCCCAGCACCACATTGCCGCCGCCATTGATCAAGACAGAGCAGGACGATACCGACCCGGCAATCACCAAAACAAGCAGTCCCACGGCCGCGATACCGATGATGATATGCGAGTGGCTCTGCACAAACTGAAACGCCTTTTCCGTCATGCTGGCAGTACCCTGCGCAGCTTTGGCTGTGCCAGCTGCTGTGTTCTCCGCAGCGGCCGCACCTGCCTTCGCAGCGGCATACTCTTTTTTGATGGCCTGCTTCTGCCGCCATCTGGAAAAGAAATTCGAGCCAGCCTGCGGATCAGACTTCATGCGTTCCGCAAAGATGGAATCCACGGCATCTTTATCTGCCTTTTTCTCCAGCCGCTCCTGCTTTTTGTATTGCCGCAGCTTTCGACCATATTGGAACCGGGAACCAGCACGGGCTGCACCTTCCGCTGAGCCTTCGATAAAATGCGCTGCCTCCACACCAGAATTATTATCCTGGTCGGCATTGCGCACCCCCTGATGTGCTTTGGCTGAAAGTGTATCTGCCGCAAGATTCCCCGGCTTCTTTGGCTTTCCGCCTTTTTTCCCGGAAGCTGCTGCATTCTTTTTCGCTTTTACTTCCTGCTCTGATTTCAGCTTCTTACTGCGCATCTTAGCAAGATCGGCCTCGTGACGAATCTGCCTTCGGTGTTCAGCTTTTTTCTTGCTGCTTTCTCCCGTACTGCTATCGGCGGCTTTGTTCCTGGAATCGCGAAGGGTGTTCTCCGCACCCTCGCGCTCCTGCCGCAGCTTGTCTCCGAGATTCGGATTTTTCTTGCCAGCCATCGCTTACACCCCCTTTACTTCCTGCACTTCGGTTAATTTGGTCGTCATAATCCGGTACAGTTCCAGATCGGTCGGGAAACGATCAACGAACGGCAAAATCACATTTCCGTAGAACAACAGTCCTTCGCCTTCACCGGAGTGAGTCACATAGGACAGCTGGTGCGGGCTGATGTTCAGCTGATCCGCCAGAATTTGACGGTCACCGGCTGCCTGATTCAGCATATAAATGAAGTCGCTGTTCTCAAAAATGTTTGTCACTTCGCGGGAAGAAAGCAGATCTTTTACGTTCTGGGTGATGCCGGTGGGAATACCACCCCATTTACGGAATCGCTTCCAGATTTCCACGCTGTAAGCCGCTGTCTGCTCTTCTTTCAAAAGCAGATGGAACTCGTCCATATAGTAGCGGGTGGCTTTACCGGCGTTACGGTTGGCGGTTACACGCCCCCAGACCTGATCCTGCACCACCAGCATACCGATCTTTTTCAGCTGCTTGCCCAGCTCCTTGATGTCATAGCAGACCAGCCGGTTATTTATATCTACGTTGGTGCGGTGGTTAAACAGGTTCAGGGAACCGGTCACATAGATTTCCAGTGCCGTTGCCACATGGTGTGCCTCCTTTTCATCCTGCCGGAGCAGTGCCTCATACAAGTCTTGCAACACCGGCATATTCTCCGGCACCGGGTGTTCAAAATAAGTCTGGTAAATCTGATGAACGCAGCGGTCGATGACTGTCTTTTCTACCGGCTGCAAGCCTTCTTTGCCGCCCACGATCAGCTCACACAGGGACAGGATGAAATCTGCTTTCAGGGCAATCGGATTATCTTCTTCTGAATAATTCGCGTTGATGTCCATCGGGTTGATATACTGCGTGCTGGAAGGGCTGATTTTAATGACCTGCCCCTCAAATTTCTGCACCAGTGCCGTGTACTCGGCTTCCGGATCGCACACGATTACATCGTCATCCGTCACCAGGAACGCATTGGCGATTTCTCTCTTGGCAGAGAAGGATTTACCGGAACCGGGGGTACCCAGAATCAGCCCGTTGGGGTTTTTGAGCTTTTTCCGGTCAACCATAATCAGGTTGTTGGACAGCGCATTCAACCCATAGTACAGAGCCTCTTTCCCAGTCTGAAACAGCTCCTGAGTGGTAAACGGCACGAAAATTGCCGTGCTGCTGGTCGTCATGCTGCGCTGAATCTCAATCAGATTCTGTGCCAGCGGCAGGCAGCTCATCAGCCCCTGCTCCTGCTGAAAGTCCAGACGGCGCAGGTTGCAGTTGTACTTCTGTGCGATGCTGGAAGCCTGAAACACATTGGTTTCCAGCTCCTGCTCCGTCTCGCCGGTGTTCATCACCAGAAAAGTCAGCAGGAACATGCGTTCATTCTGGCTCTGCAATTCCTTCAGCAGTGCCTTTGCGTCCTTGCCGTAAGTTGCCAAATCTGACGGAATGATGTCCATATCGTATCCGGAACGGACAGCCTTCTTCTGTTCCTCAATCTTGGAACGATCCAGCTCCGTAATGGTGTGCTTGATGGATTTGATTGCTTTATTCTGGTCTACCGACTGAATGTGCATGGTCACAATCTGGCTGGATTCCATATCCAGAAAGTCCTTCAGCAGCTGATCCGACAAATCGGAAGCAGTAATCTGGAGATAGGACATGGAACCATACATCCCACCCATCTGAAAAATACGGTTTTTCGGGAAGGCAAAACCGGTCGGTGCAATAAAATCCTTTACCGACAGCCCACTCTCCGGCAGCCATTTCCAATCGAAATTGAACCGATCATGGTCACCCATGTGGAACATATCGTGCATCAGATGAAGCCGTTCCTTACCATTCAGCAGTTTTGCCCGGACACCCAAGCGTTTGAAGTTGTTCATCAGGTCGATCTCGATGTGAATGAGCCTCGGCTTTGCCTGTTTCATGGATTCCGCCTCAATGCCAAACGTCAGATACTTCGTCTTGGTTAGGCCGTTGTTGCCCTGGGCAAGCTGGCGGCGCAGCATGGTGCTGTACTCCGTGCGCACCGGATTGAAATGATCCTTCTGGTACGGGATGCGCACCATCTTCTCAAAATTCGAGGCATCCGTAGCCATATTCATAAAAGAAAGCTCAAAGCGGATGCTGGAATCAAAGAAATTCAGGAAGCTGCACCATTCTTCAAAGATAGCTGTCTGATCTTCCTGTTGTGCCAGCTGATAATTGATATCCTGAAACTGAATGGTTTTGGTGTAGTAGTTGTCCGTCACACGGCAAATACCGTCCGGGAACATCCGCTGAAAGGGAATGCTCTCCTGTGCCGAGTGCGGAACCGTGCGGTCACCCCTTGCACGGTTGATCACCGTCTGCACCTGCTTCTGCTCTGCGGCTGACAGATGAGACGGCATTCGGATGTCATCCTGCTTTTTATTCTTCGCTGTCAGCTTTTCGAGAATTTTGAACAATGCGATTTACCTCCATTTCCACGTCTGCCTGCTGTACCAGCAGTGCATAGTAATTTTTTGTTTTGTAAGGCCGCGTTTTCGGCCTCTTGAACTTTGCCTCATAGAAATGCTTTGCCACCACTTCCAGCGGCTGACCGTCTTTCTCATACATGGCAAGAAAGAAAAGCGGCAGCATTACTGCCATCATGCCAAGTGCGGCAAGGCTCAGATTCCCGCTGGATTTGAGCAAAAAGAAAACCGGAACGCCAATCAGCGCACCGGCTCCGAAGCAGAGAATCTGCCGTTTGGTCAGGTTCATAAAGACCTTGGTTTTGACCTTTGAAAGGTCTCGCGGCACAGAAATATAAGATGCCATGAATCATTCCTCCTCTCTTAGTGCGCTGCAAACACGGATTTCGCGAGGCTTCCCGTCTTAAACAGCGTAAATGCCAGCAAAACCGTATATCCCAAAACACCCCAAATGCTGCTGATAATGTTATCCGAAAAGGACAGGTTCTGAATCAGAACTGCATAGATGCCTACACAGATCATGATAAGAAAGCCTTGGAATCCCAGTGCAAACAGGGAGCGCAGGTAGTTTTGACCGGTATGGCTCTGCTCATGGTTTCCAAAGGTTGCGAATGGAATCGGCGCAAGGCTCACCATGAGATATATTTCCACCATTCGGCCATACACGATAACAAAGATGATAGCCGACAATGCCAGCATCGTGACCTGAACCACAAATGTCTGCAAATACAGTCCCAGCAGCGGTCCCAAGTCCATGCCTTCCAGTGTGGCCTGCATCGCTGTCAGGGTCGCATCGCTGACGGACGTACTGCCGGAAATCAGACCGCCGCTTCGGGAGATCACTTGCTGCGCTACATCAAAGACAGCCATCGTGATATTGAATGTGTTCGAGATCAGGGTCACTGCCAGAAAGGTCTTAAAGACCCATTTAAAAAATGTCCATGTCTCGAAATTTGCCAGATTGTTATGCTCAATGAGCATCTGGATCAGCTCATAACAGGCGATGAAAGTCAGCACCATTCCGGCAATGGGCAGGATCACGGATTCCGAGATGTTGCGGATCATAGAAAAGACCGCAGGTGAAAAGTTCGCCGGTGTGGTTCCCACATCGCCTGCGATCTGTCCAACCTGCTGGTTGACCGAATCGAACATCCCTGAAAGATTTCCCATGATACCGCTGATGATCATGCTTTTGAGCCAATCTGTGATCTGTTCAAGGATACTCTGCATGAGCTGCCTCCTTCCTTACGCAAACACGCCGAACAGCTTCGCCATCCGGGACAGAAGCATGAACAGCTGAGAGAAAAGAGACAGTGCCGATGCAGTTGTAGTAAGAAACGCCATAGATTTGTCCTCCTGTAACTTGTCCGGCCTATCAGCCGGTGCGATTCTAAACTGCGGTTCTGCGCCATACTTCCAACATGTGCACCTGCCAGAGAGCGCAGAAAATAGCCAGCTGCGGATATTGCCTGCACCTGACTATGTAACAGGCAGCTTTCGCCGCCCGGTCGGAATCTTCGCTCCGACAGCCTTTGCTTAACCGAACAGACCGGAAAGCAGCGGCACCAGAGTCGTGCCGATCAGTGCCACGCCGCCGCCAGCCATGAGCTGCTTCATGCCCTGAGACTTGGCACCGGGGTTGTCGTTGCCGTAGCCCTCCAGCAGGTTGATAGCTCCCCAGATGCCGAGACCGGCACCCAGTGCGATGACGAGAGTCTGAAGAACGGTTACTGCGCTGTTGAAAAATGCCATAAATGTTTACCTCCTTGTACGCTGCGCCCTTATGGGCGAATGAATAGTGGTTTCCATCTGCATGTGCACCTGCAAATGGGCAAACATATAGCCAGGTCTCCAATCCTAATCAGAAACCTGGCTATGTAAAGAGGCGGCAGCTCGCCGCCCCTTCTTATTCTGCACCCACGACATCTTCGTCACTGCAATAAACTTACTTGGCATGATCTGCGTCAACCACTTCGTACTTATCACCGGGCTTGAGCTTCAGCCGATGGTCAAGAAACGCCTCGATGCTGAATGTGTTTTTCTTATCAGCACCAGCAGTGAGCTTGTAGTTCGGATGCTGGGTCAGATCATATTTATCTGACTTGAACGGTCTCACACCGCGCAGCTGCAAAATGCACTTTCCGCCATCCAACACAGCCAGTTCATCCACCGAGGCCAGGTCTTTGCCACATTGTCAAGTGATGAATTCAAGAAAACGGCAGCCGCAAAGAAAAATCTTTGTGGCTGCCGTTCTAATTGGCGGCTTGAAGCAAAAAAATCCCCGGTTGTACCAGGGAAATAAAAACTTTAGTATAGCCTAAAAGAGAAAGCTAGCGCCTTGAGGCGCGGCCAAGTAGAGTGGGCTTAAAGCCTGCGTCCCGAGCCACCCGTTTTACGGGTGGCAGCGACTCCTTGTCTGTTTATCTTATACTTGTCAATTTATATTATCCAATAATGTGAATTATAATATGACAGTACGGATGCATATTATAGAAACATAACTTTGAAAGAATCAAGCATAACCTGTGGAGTGACTCTTCAACGGATAAACTATTTTCACTTCATACAGTTCCGACATATGGAATAAGGAACACCAATCGCCCTCAATACAACTTTCTTTCTATTAGTTAAAAATGCACATAATCAAAAAAGAAAATCGACTTATTTTAGACAAATTCATTGACAAGTTCTGCTTTAGGTGATAAAATAAAAGTGAAAAGTCGAAATTTATATTGTTGGGAGGTAAGACCGATGATTTGTTTTAAGGTTAAGTTGCCTAACTTAATAATGGAGCATTTTTACCGACGCTGCCAGCTTTGGAGGCTTAGAATTAAAATTGTTTCTATTTGCGCATAAGTTAGGCATGATTATTTGTCTACTTATGCGCTTTTTTATTTGAATTTTCAGTATTAGCAGAAAGGAAGTGTTATACATAGATAACATATGGCTTATCCTTTTGCTTCTATTAAGTTTTTTTATGATTTTTAAGCCGGAACTTTTATGGAAAATTGAACACTTCTTTTCTGTAAAAGGCGGTGAACCTACAGATTTATATCTTGGTTTGATGCGGGTTGCTGGAGTATTCTTTTTTATTGCATCCATCATTTGCATTATTGTTTTGGTTTTATAAGAGAAGGGGGGCTTTTAATGAAAAAGCTAACACGTAAGATTGTTGCACTTACTCTTTCCTTGGTTATGTGCATAAGTTTTTCTAACACTACTTTTGCTTATGCCGACAACGAGAATATCAGTTCTTCTGCTGAAGCAAGCAAAGTGAATTGGTGGAAGATTGGCTGGATTATCCTTTCAGATTATGTGGAAAAGCTTATCGATCTCGATGGACAGAGTGAAAAGGATAGTAGTTGGGCCTATCTTGTTTCACCTAGCATAGAATATAACACGGGTGATATGGGGCCTGAGGTTTATTTTCGTCCAGAAGTAGATAACAGCGTTGGTTCTATCCGTATGCATGGACATAGGATTATCTTTGTCGATATTTTTACACAGATTGCACTCATCTTGTCAGATGCCTCTGGTGATACGGTAAGTCAAGCAACTACTGGTACAAATCAGTATATGTTTTATACAAAGAAAGCAGGAGACAGTTCTGGTACATGGAAAGCACAGTTTGTTTCAACTGAGACATACAAATGGCAGTTGTATTATGCCCATTATTACAATGCCAATGCTCGTTCAAGTGTTCCTATGACGGAAGATGGATTTTACTTTGGGGATAATAACAGAGTTTATCAATTCTCTGTTGCAGAATCTTACAGACTTAATTCTCTTCCTCCAGAGGTTGTTGATATGACACAACTTAATGCTCAATTTATTAATCCTGCTGATGGAAAAACTGTAGATTATCTCAAAGACTTTAATGCTGGAGATCAAGTTCATTTCTCTGATATAATTATTGACATTAGTTATGATGCGACTGAGGATGCGACTACATTTTATTTTACCGAGGATACTTATGAGGAAAACATAGGATGGAAATTTGCAGGAAATCTTCTTGACCAATATTCCGCTGGTGATGTTCTGAATCTAACTTTTGATGTGTTGAATGTCGGAAACTATCAGGGCATTACTTTTGAAAGCCTCGACTACTTTGAAGCAGCTTACGCGCATAATAACGGTGCCGCTTATCCCAATATTCAAGATTACCAATAATTTGATTTTGACATAAGGACTTATAGAAGAGGGCGTGTTGCGGATAATTTTCTGCAACGCGCCCTTTTTAGTATGCTTTAGCAAAATAAAGTTATCCCTTTTACTCTGGCCAAAGGAATAACTTTATTGCCTGATAGCATTAAAAGAAAATTGTTGTATCACTTTTGATATAAATTAAAAGTATTTAGCGTCTAAATTCTACCTTGACATTTCCCCAACAAAATTGTAAATAATCTTAACCTCCTGTGTCCTCTGACCATCAATCTTCTTGATTTCTCCAATCAGAATCCGGCTAATGAGCCGGTTCAGCACCGCCTCGTCCAGTTCCTCGATGGCGGCATAGCGCCGGATTTCCTTGATAAAAGTGCGGACTTCGCTTTCTTGCGCATCGGCACGACCTTGCATCATTGCCAGGTCATGCAGGCGTTTCTGGTTGGATTCCTGCTCCTGTTCCAGCGCCGCCGTCAGCTTCACAAACCGCTGCTCGGTCAGGATGCCTTTGGCCTTATCGGTGTACAGGCTCAGGAACATCCCGTCAATTTCCTGATTTCGGGCTTCCAGCCGCAGGCGTTCCTTTTCTGTCTGGGAGGCGTCCACCAGATACCGGTGCTCCATCCGGCGGCTGAGCCGCTGGTAGAACGCATCGGCATCCTTCATAGCCTGCGCCGCCAGTTCCTGAATGTCTTTCAGCACCAGATTGTATAAATCCCTGGCCTCGATCTTGTGGCTGGAACAGACCTTGCAGCCCATGCGGTTGTAGGTCTGGCAGATATAGTACGCCTTGTCAATCGGCTCCCGCATTTCGCCGGTGAAGCGGTTCTTCCCGGTTCGGCCCACTTTCTCATACCGCACCTGCATGGACTTCCCGCAGGTGGCGCAGTAGACCAGACCGTGGAACAGATTATAAAAGGGGCAGGAATTCCCCTGAATGGTCGGCCTGCGGTCAATGAGTTCCTGCACCTGTTCCCATTCCTCCGGCGTCACAATGGCCTCATGGCAGCCCTCGATCACTTCCCACTGGTCACGGGGAATAATGTCATAGGTGTTGGAGCGGATGCCTTTCTGATGCGTCCGAAAGACCAAATGTGCGCCCTTATAGAATGGATTTCTCAGGATGTGACTGATTCTGGCTCCGCCCCAGAAATAATAGTTGGCGTCAAACTCCGTGTTGGCTTTGACATGGGTGATTGGGATTTTTTCTTCCATCAGACGTTTGGAAATCCTCATGCAGCCCAGCCCGTCAAGGGCATAGTCATAGATTTTGCGGATGATTGGCGCTGTCTCAGGGTCAATGATGAGATGCCCCTTGTCCTCCGGGTCACGCATCAGGCCGAAGGGCGGCGTCCCTCCGCAGAACTTCCCCTGCCGGGAGCGGGTGGTGATGCCTGCCAGCACCTTTTTAGAAATATCCCGGCTGTACATATCGTTCAGGATATTCTTAAAGGGCGTAATGTCCATCTCCTGACGGGTCAGGCTGTCCACGCCGTCCGTGATGGCGATATAGCGTACATTGTGTTTGGGGAAAAAGATTTCGATATAGCTGCCAGCTTCAATATAGTTCCTACCAAGCCTGGATAGGTCTTTGGTGATGACGCAGCCGATCTTCCCCGCCTCAATGTCAGCGATCATGCGCTGGAAGGCAGGGCGGTTGAAATTGCGGCCCGTATAGCCGTCATCCACATAATATTCATACTGGAACATTCCATGCTTTTCAGCAAAGTCCCGAAGCATGATTTTCTGGTTGCTGATGCTCATACTCTCGTTGTCGCCGCCGTCATCCAGAGAGATGCGGCAGTAGAGAGCGGTGATTTTCTCATAGACTTGTTTTTTCCTGCTCATAGCGTTCTCCTTCTATGAACAGGGACACGATACCATTATAGTACCATGTCCCTGCCCCTGAATCAACCGTTTTTACGCAGCGTTTTCGGCCATTTCCCGCTGTTCCAGCCATTCCTCGAAGTGTTCGCAGGTCTGGCGCTCGATCAGCTGCTCAAAGGCTTCCCGCATGGACTTCTCCCCGGAGAACTCCCGCACCACCACAAAACGGACTTTATTTTTCTGCTGTTTGCTTTTTTCCATAGGCTACCTCCATAGAGTAGCAGGCCAGACGGCAGCACTGGCAACGAAGTCCGGCAACGAACCTCTGAAAACCTGTAAACTACCGTCTGACCTGCAAATCTTACTTTATCAATTTTCTTGAAAAATCTCGTTGTTTTCGTTGCCGGAGATAGAGATAGATATTAGAAAATACCTTATTTACAGGCTTTTTCCGTATCCAGACCGGAGAATCCCCGGCAACAAACCCGGCAACCAAGTGGCAACCATCCCGGCAACAGACCGCTAATTTTATGCGATCCACTCCTTCGGCAGTTCCAGCTGGCAGCATTCTTCCTCGGTCAGCTCCACAAATCCATCTTCGTTGCCGGGCAGTTCGTTGCCGGAAACGTCCCGTTCCCAGCCCCTCTGCCTGCCATATCCGGTGAACATCCGGGGATTGGAGAATGGTTTCCAGCCCGTCACCACCGTGTTCATGATCTCGTTGATATTGTGCAGCTGCCACCGCTTCGGCTCATCGTAGGTGTGGCCCAGCGCCTCCTTGAACAGCTGTTTGGAGCAGACCATGCTGCCGGTGTAGTGTTCCAGAAAGCCCTGTATCTGTCCGGCCTCGGTGTCCTCCGGCATGAAATCCTTCTGCACCTCCACCAGCTGGCGCTGGATGGACTTGCTGAACTTCATAGAGTAGTGGCCGCTGCGGTAAATCGTCATGGCCTCCGCCCAGACCTGTAAAAGATAGGCTCTGGAGGCGTCCTCGTCCTCCAAAATGTGAACCTCTGCATTCTCCGGGTAAATCATGATCGGCAAAAAGCGCCGATTTCCGGCCCGGTCAAGGGGCAGGAAGTCCAGTGTGTTGGACGAACCGCCGAACACACACTGCCGCAGCCGGTCTTTGGGCTGGGCCTCGTAGGGCGTCCGGTAGGTTTCCTTCTGGCGGCTGATAAAGGAGCGGATTTCTTCAATGCTTTTGGCGCTGCTGGTAGCCAGCATCTCCGACATTTCGATAATCCAGTGTCCTTGCAGCTTCAGATACACCCTGTCATCGTCCAGTTTTTTCAGGTCGTCACTGAACCACTCGTCCCGGATCGCCAGCAAGCGGAAGAAGCTGGACTTGCCAGCCCCCTGACCGCCCACCAGACAGAGCATTTCCTCATATTTGGAGCCGGGGCGGAATACCCGCCGGATAGCCCCCAGCAAAAAGTGTTTCAGCATTTCCTCCACATAGTCGCTCTCGTCCGCACCTAAGAAATGATGGAGACAGGAGCGGATGCGGGGCGTCCCGTCCCAGACAAGGCCGTTTAGCACGTCCTGTATGGGATGGTAGCAGTTCTCATTCGCCACGATGGAGAGCGCCGCCGTCATCTTTTTCTCACTGGTCAGGCCATAGGTCTGCTCAAAATAGAGAAGCAGATATTTCACGTCCGTATCCGTCAGGGCACTGGTATTCCTGCGCCAGCCTAAATCCTGTACAATGTCCACCCGGTCAGTCAAAAGGTTCAGGCGGATCGCCCCACGCAGGAGAGGGTCATGGCAGAACACCGTCCGGCAGTTGCCGATGGTGTTGGCGGGCTGGCCCTTCTCGGTGACGGACAGGCTTTCCCGCACCTCATCAACGCTCCGCTCCGGCGCTAAGGCTTCGGCTGCGCTCATGGCGGCCTGCCGGGTGGCTAGCGGTAAACTCTGATATTCGCTGCTCAATCTTCCTCACCTCTTTTCCATACTCAGCGACCACGGAAGCACGTTCCTCCATGCTGCCGGACAAGAGAATATCCAGCAGATATTCCGTGTACGGTTTCTTTTGCAGGGCCTCCACGAACAGCGGATTCCACGCTTCATCCGGCGTCTGCGGGGCGTATTCCTTCTCCCAGCGTTCCAGCAGATGCAGGTAATTGCACAGCACCCGGAAACATTTCTGCTCCGCCTGCCGGTAACGCAGTTCCTCGCTGATTTTTCGCTTGACCGGCCTCCTGCGGGGCGGGTCATGGCCTTTGGCGTCATAGTGGACAGAGAAATCCTCCGCCAGCTTCAGCGCCGCCTCCTTACTGCTCAGACTAAACAGACGGGCGGTAAAATCAATCACATCCCCATCTGCCTGACAGCCAAAGCAGTGGAACCGATGGTCAATCTTCATACTGGGATGTTTGTCATCATGGAAGGGACAGCAGGCCATGCCATTCCTGCCAACCTGCACCCCGTAATATTCCGCAGCCTGCCTTGTGGTGACAGACTCCTTCACCGCTTCAAATATATTCGATTTTCTCACCTCCAGGCAGAGAAAAAAGCACCCGTTTCCGCAGAAAATCAGGTGCCTCATAACTCCATATCGTGTTTCTTTTTCGGAGCAATCCGCCCCTCACGTTCCCAGCGTTCCCGGTTATCTCGGTCAGCGTTCAGCCTGCCTTTCGCCAGCTTCTCCCGGATGGATTCTCTGGTCTTCTCCTTAATCTGCTCCTTACCGGCCTTCTTGACCTCCGGCTGCATGAGAGTTTTCTGGATTTTTGCCAGGGCGTTCTGCATGACCCGTTTGATTTTGGTAATCACTCCATCCAGACGGGCGGCAGCGTAGTCACGCTCCTTCTTCGGGGCCTTCCGCTCCGGCGAAAGCACCCACTTTTTCGTTTCCTCGATCAGACGAATATCTTCTTTGTGTGTCTCCTGCCGGACGGTATCGGTCACCACCTCCACCGCCTTGTCATAGGCCGCATCGGAAACATCATCTAACAGCGTCTCCACGTCCTCGATTTTGAGCGTCAGTTCTTCCAGCTTCTGCTCCTGCGCCGCAAGCTGCTCCTTCTGCTTCATCAGGATATAATCCTGTTTTTCCAGATAGTCCCGCCCGCCGTAGGACGGCTCCTGATCCAGATGCAGCCCATGCCGTCTGGCGATGTCAAACAGGATCGTCCGGCAGACCGCATCAAAGGTCTGCTTGCGGTTGTTGTTCCGGCCTTTGGGCTTCTCCGGGTTGGGGAGAGGGATGCCAAGTTCTTCCAGCGCCTTTTCCTGCTGGGGGCACAGTTCCCCATAGCGGTTCTCACAGTCAAAGACGTGCCGCTCATGGATGTGGGGCGTCCCCTCGTCCAGATGGAGCGCCCAGTCCAGGATGTGGATATGGGAACCGAAGCGGCGCTCAAATTCCTGATAAAACTCATTGACGATGGAAAAGAGCGTATCCGGCGAGACGGATTCTCCCATCGTGCCGATCTGGTAGATACTTTCCTCCGGGCAGGTCTTGTTGTTTTTCAGCAAGTCCTCCACAGTGCGGTTGCGCTCGGTGTGCCGGGTTTTCTCATTCCGGGCGTTCTGAGCTTCCACATAGCCGCCGTAATGCTCGTAGTAATACATCCGCTCGATTTCCTCAAAGCTGAAATCCGGCTGCTCCGGGTTCTCCCGGAACTCATGGGTGGTAAAGCCCCGGTAGCAGTCCCAGTAGACATTTTGCCTTGCCCGTTCTGCGTCAATGTGTTCGCTGTTCTCCACATCGAACCGGCGGTCATTGTGGCGGGGATTATAGGTGCCATGCTTGCCGGAGCGTCCATTGTGTCGTGTCAGTTTCAAACAGATTTCCTCCTTCCTGCGAAGATGTTCTGGGGCCGGGGAAGGGGCGGCGAAGCCGCAAATCCTGCGAATTTTGCGTCAGGTAATACCCAATACAAGTTGACGCAGGCATCAACTTTCCCTGGGCAAGGCGTTTCACCCTTGACCCGATGGGGCGGCTGCCCTCAACCTGCCAAGGCACTTCGTCCTTGACCCGATAATGGCTGCCGCCCTTAACCTGCCAATGGGCGTTGCCCCTTGACCCCAGCAGTGCGCTGCCGCCCCTGCACCCCGCCACAAAGGGCTGGCCGCCCTCTGTACTTCCGCACCGGCGAAGCTGGCTTCCACCGCAGGAACGGTGTTTGCCAGTTTCACCGGCTCCGTATCCACACATTTGCGCCCATAGGCGGGGAGTGGATACGGAATACGCCTGCGGGGATTGCCGGTCAAAACATCGGGTGCAGACCCGTCATTTTTCCCGTAAACACCCCGATT
Source organism: Hominifimenecus microfluidus (assembly GCA_020687485.1). Classification (GTDB taxonomy): domain Bacteria; phylum Bacillota; class Clostridia; order Lachnospirales; family Lachnospiraceae; genus Hominifimenecus; species Hominifimenecus microfluidus. The sequence continues at coordinate 62,974 of JAJEQR010000017.1, forward strand.
TTAGGCGATTTTTTCTTCCGTTACCACCACCTGAAAGCCATGCTCCTTTGCGTACTCCCTTGCGGCGGCTTTCCGTTCTTCGCTGTACGGAGGCACCAGCCGGATCGACAGCCGGGACTTGTCCAGCACATAGGTCACGCTGCCCTCCGGCGTGCTGCGCTCCAACCGGCACAACAGTGGGTACTTCCGGCTGAAATCAGCCAGCCTGCGCTTCAAGCTGGCGTTGAAGGTGTAGACGCTGGCAAGGTTCTCCGCCTCGTTCCAGTTGATGATGGTTTCTTTCTCATACTTAGACAGCTTCTTCATACAGATCCTCCTCATAATCGGTGTAAGATTTCAGCACACGCAGGTTGCGCTTGAGACGGCGGTACTCGTCCATCTCCATGCGCAGATGGTGATAAAAATCCTCGTACCAGCTTTCGTTCATCTCCGTCTCCACCTTCCGGGCCAGCCCCAGCATCCGGCGTTTGGCCTCCGGGTCAACCGTCAGAGCCGTCAGCCATTTCAGCCGTGTCACCGTATTGTGGTGGCTGAGACAGCCGTAAGCGTAGAGAATCTTCTTTTCTTTCATACTCAGTGTCATAATGATTTCCTCCATTTCTTTGCTGCGGAGCCATGCGCCCCGCATGATAAACTTGTTTCCTGTCCGCCGGTCTGCCTGCAAGCCGCTCCTGCCCGGAATTTCTCCCGGCGTATCGGCCTCTTTGGTGTGCTCAATTTCTGTCCTGGCGTCACTTCCCCGGAGGCCATACCCCTTGCAGCCGGTCATTCGATTTTCAAGGTTCTGTGCCTGTCTGCAAGAACCAGTTTACCGAAAAAAGAGGCCCTTTCCCGTATATCCAAAACGTCGGAAAAACGCTCGAAATCCGCATATTTCCACGCTTATGGAATCGTGCTATAATGGGTGTAATCACTGAAAAAGATAACGAGAGAGGGGGCTTTGGATGTACGCAAAGCTGACAATCCCGGAGCGGCTCAAAGACCTGCGGGTGGTGGACAAGCACCTGACGCTGGAACAACTGGCGGAGCAGACCGGCCTGTCTAAATCCGCGCTGGGAAAATACGAAACCGATGACTACAAGGACATCAGCCCGTTTGCGATTGCAACGCTGGCGGACTTTTACGGCGTGTCCACCGACTATCTGATGGGGCTGACGGAAAATAAAAATCACCCAAACACAGAACTTCAATCTCTGCATCTGAGTGATGATATGGTGGAACTTTTGAGCAGCGGCAAAATCAACAACCGGCTTCTCTGCGAACTGGCTGCCCACCCGAATTTCCGGCGGCTGATGATAGATATGGAAATCTGCATCGACCAGATCGCCAATATGCGGGTGGAGCAGATGAATCTGGTGTTGGAGGCCACCCGGCAGACCGTCATGAGCAAGTATGCGCCCGGAGAAGATGACCTCTATATGCGGACGCTGGAACTGGGGCAGGTGCAGGAAAGCGATTTTTACAGCCATGTCATGCACGATGATCTGGACAGCATCGTCCGGGACATCCGGGAAGCACACCGCAAGGACAAGACCACCGCCGACCCGCAGCCCACGCTGGATGACGTCAAGGAAAAGTTTGAACAGGCGCTCGAACAGGGCAGCCAAGAGGAAGTGGTAATCCACGAATTTTGCGACAGAATGCAGATACCCTTCGAGAAGATTTCCTCAGAGGACTTCTCTGCATTTTTGCGGATACTGAGCCTGTCCAAAATGCTCAAAAATCCCAACAACATGAGAGGAAAGGCCAAGCCGCAGCCGTACTATGCGCCCAAGCGGAAGAAACGCAGATAACAGGAAAGCCGCCCAATCTGTACCGTTGGACGGCTTTCGACCCGTTTGTGGGCGGAATAAAATATGTGGTTATACATCCGTTAGCTGACCGTTTTCATCAGCTTTTTCATAAACTTCCAGAGACGGATGCCATCTTTGAGGCCCAGCCGGTAAAAGAAGCACTCGCTTTCTGCACCAGAATCGAAAATAGAATCACAGTAGTGTCTTACAGCGTCCTTCTGTTCCTCAGACAATGCGCTGATTGCTTTTTCATACTCGTTTTCCAAGCGAAGGCAGTCCTCTTTTTTCTCCGTGCCGGTTTCTGCCTCCCGCCACTTAGCAAACTGGCTCTGCATCCGCTCCTGAATCATCAAATCAACCAATTTTTCTATATCTGTACCCATAAGCGCCCCTCCTTATGCTGGGCGGATATAATTCCGGTATGTTTCCAGGACGGAATCTGACACACCGCTTTTATATACTTTGCGGATGTCGGAGATTTCCTCTTGCTTCAGCAGTTTCAGCCATTTCAGCAGCTCAGCCCTGCCGTTGGCAAAGTTACAATAACGCCCATCGGCGTATTCGATACGGTATCTCATAGACAGGCACCTCCTTAAACAAAAATCATCTCAGAGAGGATGATTTCCTCTGCTCGGCTGCGAATGCTGTTCATGCCCCCGACCCACGCAAGCTGGTCACGGGCTTTCAGTTCCTCGGTGACACCCTCCGCCTCCTGCATCTGCGAGACGATACACGCCAGCCGGTCAGCGGCCTGTTCGTTCAGGTCAGCAAGATATGTCCAGAGTTTTCCCGACAGAAGCAGGGCATTGTACTGGCCGGGCCGGTGTTCTTGCAGAAACGCTTTGTGCATCCGGCCCCACCGCCCAATGGGGCGGCTTTCCTCCGGTAGCTCCAGATCGGGGATGTAGTAGTCTCCCACCAGCGTGTAGCTGATTCCGTTTTGATGGATTTTCTTTGGTAAATGCTCCATGTTCGACCTCCTGTATTCAGTTATTTCAGAATCCAGTTGATCGTGTCCCTGTTCATGATAAATTCAAGGCAACTGAACTCTTCACGAACAAGTATGGCATATCATGCCCGACTTTTTGGTAATTGGTGCCGTAGGATGGGCTATTACCTCTGGTATCGGAAGTGTTGTACAGATCAATCGTTTCTTTTCCCAGTGCCTGATTCAGCTCTTTCAGCGTAGTCGGCTCCGAACCGCCAAGAAAAATACGAGAATCCATATTGCCGATGATGGTATCGGCATTGTCCTTGTAGATTGCCTTCAACTGGCTCTGTGCCTGAAGTACCAGACATGCCGAGATTTCTCTTGATCGGATGGTGGCTACCAGCTTTTCCAGATTCGGAATCTGACCAATGTTCGCACACTCATCAATCAGGCAGCGCACATGCACCGGCAGTCTGCCGCCGTAAACATCATCCGCTTTTTCGCACAGCAGGTTAAACAGCTGTGTGTAAATCATAGAAATCAGGAAATTAAAAGTCGGGTCTGTGTCGCTCATAATGAGGAACAGAGCCGTTTTGTTATCTCCCACCGTATCCAGCGACAGCTCATCGTACATAGTGATATCACGGACTTCCTCAATATCAAAGGGAGCCAAACGTGCGCCGCAGCTCACCAGAATCGACTTTAAGGTCTTGCCCGCCGCCAGCTTGAATTTGGCATATTGACGGACGGCAAAGTGGTTCGGCTTCTTCTTTTTCAGTGCTTCAAACATCTGATCCACTGGATTCTGAAAGGTTTCATCATCCTCGCGCACTTCCATCGCATTCAAAAATTCAATCAGCGTTGCAAAGTTCTGCTCTTCCAGCGGTGCCTCATAGTGGATATAACCAATCAAAGCACAGTAAAGCAGGGTCTCTGCCTATAGTGATAGGTAATCCTTTGAAGTTATCGCCGGATTTTCCCCCACTCCACACCGGACGTGCGACTTTCACCGCAT
>JAJEQR010000018.1 GCA_020687485.1 Hominifimenecus microfluidus
GGATGCCAAAGCAATCTATAAGTTAGGACAGTTAGTACTTGTGAATTTAAAAATATTTGATGAGTACATTGAGACATTCCATATAGTTGATGATGAATTTTATAAGTAGGTGAAAAGGATGGTAACACAATTACAGCCGGATGTTAGGGCTTATCTTCATGGTGGGGAGGTAATAAAAAGATACATAAGGGTCGAAGAGGTGGCTCATGAATATGGATTTAGTGTTGAGGAAACTGAATATATAGCTAAGGCTGCAAGTTCTTTATACAAGCTTACCCGTATTCATTTGGTAAAAAAGGAAAGGTTTGATGAGTTTATGAAACACATATATAAAGTGCCGGGAACAAATAAGCAGATAATCAAAAAGTTTGCGAGAATTGGAGAAGCTTCAATTATATACAGTATTGGAAGGCATAGGTTTATCGAGCTGGCTAGAGCAGCAGGTGCTACATATAAAATAAATGAGGGGACAGGAGGGACTGTACTGGTTAATTTAGAAATATTTGATAATTACATGGAGCAATTCAGACAACCTGTAAGACCTTTGAAAGAGCCGTTATACGGACAGGAAGAAGGTGAATTGAATGAGTAACTCATATAAGTTCTATTCAGATACAAAAGACATTATGAAAAAATATGTAAATGCTACTGAGGGAGCCATTATTTATGGCATAAGTAAATCAAGGATTATGGTTTTGGCCTCAGAAGCAGGGGCAGTATATAAGGTTGGAAATTCAGCATTGATTAATACAGATATTTTTGAAATGTATTTGGAGAAATTTAAGGAACCAACAAGACCATTGCCCAAACATATTTGGAATAAATTGTCAAGCGAAGATAAAAAAGACCACAATAGTACCTGTTTTGATAAAAAAGACCCGTGATTGTCACTTTCGGCATTATAGAAACTAATGTAATATATGGACATTCCAAGAAAAACTTGGGATGAACAATTTAATAATCAGTTACAGATTTGCAAAGTAGTTTGCACTGCAGAGTATCTGTAGGTAGTAAATTTACGGGGCATGTACCTGGAAGATGAAAGTCACAGCTATCATATTAGTAGCCTGATGGATCGAAAGATGAAGGGTGAGAAGTTGGATGGAAATCTGGAAAAAGGATTCGACATGTTGCGTAAGGATAATCAACCACAGAGGGCGAGAAGTTCGTCCTTATCCTCAAAAGGCTAAAAGAGGAGATAGTGCTTCTAATAATTCAGAAGGGCGTCGTGAAACACATTTTGTGGCTCGTCTGTAACTCCCGGAGGTGAGAACACCTCTTTGTACACGGGGCGATATAGGAGTCTAGAAGACTGGCGTGTACCTACATGCTTAGCATTAAGCATAGCCATGTAGACTATATCACTTCCAAATTCAAATTTTGTCTATATGGCAACTAATTTGAAGGAGGATAAAGTGATGATGGGATTTAGCATAGCATTTATAATTATTGTTCTTATTGTATTGTATTCATTAGCAAGGACAGCAGGTGAGTCGGACAGGATATTGGAAAATATAAGAGAGCAATCACTCCTTGGAAGGGAGGAGAGCTCTGGTGGGAACAGTTGAAAAAAGAGATAAGCATAAGAAACGCAGGTTTGTATCTCCAGAAGAAAAGCTTGAAAGAGAATTAAAAGATTGTATGCATTGTAGATTCTTCTGGGGACATAACAACAGATGTGCCAATGGAACATGTTGTAAACCATCTAAGAAAAAAGAACAGAAACTTCCGACAGAATGTGTCGGATGTCCATATTATCAAGGGAATGGTTATTGTTTTCCTTGTATGCGAAAGCTGATAGGAAAGTAGGTGGTTAAGATGTTCAAGTGGCTGTTTAAGAAGAAAGGATGTGCAAAACATATGAATAACAAGTTAGAAGTAATCGGCATTGATCATGGCTGGTCAATGATGAAAACAATCTCTCAGGTATTTATCACAGGTGTAAAGGAGATTACAACTACTCCGGCACTTTTCGGTGATGTACTTGAGTATGAAGGAAAGTTTTACAAGGTCGGAACTGTAAGGCAGGAAGTAAAGGATACAAAGGTCGAAGATGACAGCTTTTATCTTCTCACTCTTGCAGCAGTTGCTAAGGAACTTAAAAGAAGAGGTCTTGCAGAGTCAAAGGTATTCCTTGCCGTAGGACTTCCACTTACAAGGTTTGGAGCAGAGAAGAATGATTTTATCAAGTACCTGACAAAGAATAAGCGTGTAAGCTTCAAATATGAGAATGAGCCATATCATATTGAAATTGATGATGTTGCAGTATTTCCTCAGTGCTATGCAGCAGTAGTGGACAAGATTCCTGCTATGGCAAAGAAAACGCTGATAGTAGATATCGGTAGCTGGACAATCGACATTATGCCGGTAATCAACAAGTCACCGGATGAATCAAAGTGTGTGACGATTCCAAAAGGTCTTATTACCTGTATGCGTTCTATCAATGAGCAGTGTGTAAGACAGCTTAACGGAGAGGTAGACGAGTCAGAGATACAGAACATCATGCGATATGGCAGGTCAGATATTGATGATGAATACTTTGCCATTATCAAGGCAGAGATAGAGGATTTTGTTGATAAGGTATATAACTCAATCCGTGAGTTTGGGTATAACTTAAAGACTACACCGATTGTATTTGTCGGAGGCGGGGCGGTTGTGATGAAGAATTTTGGTAGTCACGATGCCAGGAACATTTCCTATAACCTTGATGTAAAGGCAAATGCAAGAGGATATGAGCAGCTTGCCACGATGGGACTTAAAAGCACTAAGCGATTATCATAAGGAGGCAGATGATGGGAAGAAGACTTGAATATGAAGTAAAAACTTCTGTCCGCCTCAACATGAGCAATCCTCAGCATGTGAAAATAAATGATGTGATTCAGAACCTTGATCCGAAGATTTTCAAATCTAAGAACCAGTTCATTATAGATGCGATTCAGTTCTACATTGATAATTATGGAAAAGAAACATTTGTTATCAAGAAGAAAGAAAAAGAGAGGGCTGAATATATCCGGTCAGAAGATATTGATGACATTAAGGAAGAAGTCATTGAAGCAGCAACCAATGAGGCTAGGAAAGAGGTCATAAGGCTGTTAGGCGGAGTGATATCCGGGATGAATGTTGGTCAGCCGGTAATAATGCAGGCAGCCAATAGTGAAGCACAAGAACCTACAGAAGATGTTATGGACGATGTAGATGTTGCAGGACTTGCAATGGGATGGATGTCGAAAGGAGACTGATTATTATGAGAAGAGTTATGGGAGCCGTAGGAACAGTAATTTTAGAGATACTCAAGTGGATATTAAGGATAATTCTTGGAGCGTTGAAGCTGGTCTTAGGACTTGCCAGAATAATTCTTCTTCTATTCGCTATGGTGGCAAGGATATTTCTTTCATTCGTAAGAATGGGCACATTCTGAGAGGAGGTGAGCTTATGCAGGTAAAGGGTTTATTCTTAAATTATAAGAAAAACAGAAGACTTATGCAGTATTTCTTTAAAATAAGAGAGCTGGTATAATGAAAGGAGTTTAAGATGCACAGAATACGGGACAGTCCTATGTGTCCCGTGCATTACAGATAAATAGTTCACCGCAAGGGGTGGATGGCACGGAACACAAAGCCCGTCCCTCTTGCGGAGAAGGGATGGGCGATTACTATGAAGAAGATAAGTATTATCTTATTATCCGCAGTACTGGTCTTTTCAATGGCTGCCTGTAATGGTGGTAAGGAAAAGGCTGATAATCAGACAGAGAAACAGACGGAAAGCGTAAAGCCAACTGAAGAAGCAGAAATGGCAACGGAAGCTGTCACAGAGGTCACAACCGAAGCTGGAAGTGAAGAGACAGAGAAAGATATTGCCGAGGTTAAAGATTCAGAAGAGAAGAATGATAAGGAAGATAACCGGTCCGCTGATAATGAAACTGCTTCAAGGCAGGAAGAAAAGCCAAAGCAGAATGACGAGCCGGAACAGAAAGCTTCAGTAAATGATAATGAGGAAGCTGGAGGAAATCAGAGTAATGCAGGTAATGGTGGTCAGACTACAGACAGTCCGAAAGACAATGTGAGCAATCCACAGCCTGCATCCGTGGCATACAGTCCACAGAATGTTGTGTCACTTGCAACAGCAAAGTGTCAGGCAGGAGGGATGATTACCACACAGCAGAATTTACAGAATCATTTGAATGACGGTAGTATCACGCAGGAAGAGTACAATGAGTATTATCCTTACGATGGTATGGAAGGCTCTTATTATAGTGTGTTTGTAGAGACAGACCTCAACAAAGCAAGTACCATTGATGGACAGCGGTTATCATCTGAGGATGCAATCGCAGAATATATTGCAAGTATGTTACTTTTGGAAACAGATCCGGTATTCTACATCAGTTATGATGGAGTTTACACGACAGGCGGCACAGACTATTACGAGTTTCGATGTCACAGATAAATAAAAACGAATAGAAGCAGAATGAAGAAAGATGTAAGCCATAAACTTATGTCTTTCTTTTTTTATGCGTAAATTAAGGAGGAAAGAGCACATGAAACAGAAACTAAAGCGTTTTATGGCAGGATTTATGGCTATGCTCACACTGGTTGGAACACTCTTTACGAATGGAACAACAGCATTTGCAGCCAGTCCGCAGGCAAATATTGCGTTCTGGAATGCGTCAGTCAAAAATTCCGGAGAAGTAAGTGAGCTGAAGCCCGGATATAATCATGGCAAGATTCTGTATTCAATTCTTGACGGAAATTCTGCATATTGTATGAATTTCGGATTAAGAGCAGATGGCGGTCAGCTTATGAACAGCTACGATGATGCGAGCACATCAATGTCAGCACAGCAGAGAAAGCTTTTAAGTTACTGCCTTTATTATGGGTTTAACAGTACACAAAAGGCGGCACCAAGCAACAGTCAGTGCGATGAGTATATCGCAACTCAGGCAATGGTATGGGTTATTGTAGCAGATATCTTTGGAACCGGAAGTGGTGATTCGGCAGCAAGAAAGCTCTGTAACACAGCACCAAGTCCTGATTCTTCATACAGCTATTATGAGAGGCTCAGGGACAATATCAGCAGCTCCTACAATGCAACACTTCCAAGTTTTGCATCACGCAGAACCAGTGAGGCACCAACTTATGAATTAAAGTGGAATGAGGGAAGTCAGAGATTTGAAACAACATTATCTGACAGCAATGGTGTTTTATCGGATTTTGATTTTGGCATCAGCGGATATTCTGTTGATAAGAATGGCAACAGTATTACAATCTCTTCAACGAGCGTGAATACTACAGCTACAACAGGAACATTCACATCCAATGCTGGTAAGGTTGAGACAACATCAAGCTGTGTATTCTGGCTTACGGGCAAGAGCGGTTATCAGGAGTTTATTTCTGAAAGACCGACAGCAGATCCTATCAAAGCATATATCAAGGTCAAGACAGAGAACATCGGATATGGTGAGCTTACAAAGACAGATGAGTCAAGCGGAGTGAAGCTTTCCGGTGCAGTCTATGGAATCTATTCTGACAGCGGATGCACAAACAGAGTACAGACCATGACAACAGATGGAAACGGATATGCAAAGTCAGCTGCACTTGTCGCAGGCACTTATTATGTAAAAGAGATTACCGCACCAAAGGGATATGTCCTTTCCGGTAAGGTTCATACACTTACTGTAAAAGCAGGACAGACAACGGGAATCTCTGCAACAGATAAAGAGCAGCTTGGAGCAATCACAATCTATAAAGAGGGTGAGGTGCTTAGCTCATGGAATGGAAGCAATTTCACTTATGAGAAAAAGAAGCTTTCCGGAGCAACCTTTAAGGTAACTGCCGGAGCAGATATCTATAAGGCAGATGGTACAAAGGTGTATAGTGCCGGCGATGTTGTGGCAGAAAGCCTTACAACAGGAACTGACGGACAGGTGGTATTATCTGACCTTCATCTTGGAACTTATGTGGTAACTGAGATTAAGAGCATTGACGGGTATACAATCAATACCACACCTCAGACAGTAGCAGTTGAGTATAAGGACCAGACTGTGACAGTACAGTATGAATCAACTACGATTGAGAATACAAGACAGAAAGCGGATGTATCTGTCGTAAAGAAGGACTCTGACACAGAGAACCCTCTTGATGGTGGCAAGTACACACTTTATGCCGGAAATGACATCAAAAACTATGCCGGACAGGTTATTGTCACAAAGGGTACAGCTCTTGAGACAGTAACTACAGGTGCGGACGGAAAGGCAAGCTACAGCGTGGATCTGCCAATCTCTAACGGATATTATATCCAAGAGACACAGGCACCATATGCGTATATCAGAAACAGTAAAGATGTTTACAGCTTCAATTTCAATGTATTACCTGAAACACAGGCAAAGGCATCATTCAGTCACACATTTGTGAATGACAGAACTACAGCAAAGATTCATATCTACAAGGTAGACAAGGAATCAGGCAAGGCAGTAGCCCAGGGAGATGCAAGCCTTGAAGGTGCAGTTTATGGTCTTTATGCGAGAAACGATATCGTGCATCCGGACGGAGCAACAGGAGTCGTATTCAAGGCAGGAGACCTTGTAGCAACACTTACAACAGATAAGAATGGCGAAGCAGAGGTCAATAACCTTTACCTTGGAAACTATTATGTGAAAGAAATCACTCCATCAGAGGGGTATCTCTTAGACGAAGAGGAGCACGATGTAGTATGCGACTATGAGGGAGACCTTGTAGCAGAGGTATCAAGAAGCACAACCTCAGCAGAGCAGGTCATCAAGCAGCCATTCCAGCTTATCAAGGTATCTGACAATGGCGATGATACTGAAGCAGGCTTGTTGGCAGGTGCAGAGTTCACAGCATACTTAAAATCTTCTTTATCCGTAAAGGCAGATGGAAGTTATGACTTTGATAAGGCTACTCCTGTGGTAATCGGGGAAAACGGAGCAACAACAATCACATCCGATGAAAAGGGACATGCAGTATCCATTGCAATTCCTTATGGAACTTATGTGGTAGTTGAATCAAAGACTCCGCATAACATGAAGACAATCAAGCCATTTGAGGTAAAGATAAAGGAGAATCATCCAACAGAGCCTCAGACATGGAGAGTTTTCTTGGACAGAGAGTTTACAGCAAAGCTTCGTGTAATCAAGAAGGATTCTGATACAAAGCAGACAGTACTTGTACCAAACGCAGAGTTTAAAATCTTCAATATTGATAAGAACGAATATGTGAAGCAGTACACAACTTATCCGTCAAAGGTAGAGCATACTTCATTCTTTACTGACGATGATGGAGATTTAATCTTACCTGAAGCACTTAAAATCGGTAACTACCGTATTGAGGAAGTATCTGCACCATACGGATATGTTGTAAATGATAAGTATGTCAGCATCTCTGTTGATACTGATACAGCATTTGAAACAGATGGTGATACAAATGATGCAATCATTACTGTGGAATATTCCGATGCCCCTGCAGTAGGAGAGCTGACTGTAGAAAAGAAGGGAGAGGTACTTGATGGATTCAAGGGAGGACTTCTTGCAAGCTCATATGAGAAAGAGTTTGTTTATAAGGAAGGCTCACTTGCCGGAGCAAAATTCAAAGTTTATGCTGCCGAGGATATTTACACAGCAGACAACCAGAAGGATGCAGACGGAAACCGCATTAAGTATTACAGCAAGGGAGACCTTGTGACAACTCTTACAACTGGCAAGGATGGAAAGGCAACAGTTAAGAATCTTCCTCTTGGACAGTACAGAGTTGTGGAAGTGGAAGCTCCATACGGATATGTATTAAATCCGAATGAGCAGAAAGTGACATTCACATATGTGGATGATAAGACACCTGTTATCAAGGAAAGTCTTACTTTCTCTGATGACAGACAGAAGCTTGATATGTCAGTGACTAAGCTTGATGCAGAAGATAACACACCGATTGCAGGTGCAGTATTTGGTCTTTATGCAGATGAGGATATCAAGAATGCTGATGGCAGGGTTATTATCGAGAAAGGTACACTTCTTGAGAAGGCAACATCTGATGAGAATGGAAAGATTGCTTTTGTTAAGGATTATCCATTTGCAAAATATGTTGCAAGGGAGCTTGTAAAGCCTGCCGGATATGTGACAAATGAGGAAGCAGTAAACTATGATACAAAATATCAGGGACAGGATGTTAAGACTGCTGTATATAACAGCAAGTATAAGAACACTCCTACAACCTTTGAGTTTACAAAGGCAGATATCACAAGCGGTGCAGAGCTTACAGGTGCAACACTTACTGTACTTGATAAGGATGGAAATGTGGTAGACACATGGACATCTGATGCTAAGGAAGCACATGTAATCAAGAGACTTGTAGTTGGAGAGACTTACACTCTTCGTGAGGAATTTGCTCCTTACGGATACCTCAAGGCAACTGATATCCAGTTTACAGTAGAGGATACAGGCAAAGTGCAGCATGTAGAGATGAAGGATGAAGTACCTACAGGTTCCATTGTCATCAATAAGGATGGCGAATTTGTAACAGATACTACTCTTATGAAGGGTTACTGGTATGACTTTATCTTCAATTTCTTCAAGGACAGCCTTGCAGGAGTAACTTTTGATGTATATGCAAAAGAGGATATCGTAAGTGCTGACGGACTTGACACTGTATATCATAAGGCAGGAGACAAGGTGGCAACCATCGTGACAAATGATAAGGGTATCGCAAGAATTGATGACCTTCCACTTGGCAAGTATTATCTTGTTGAGACAAAGACCATTGATGGATTTGTATTAGATGATACACCGATTGAGGCAGACCTTTCCTATATCGACCAGAATACAAAGGTTGTTTTCGCAGGAATGGATGTGACAAATGAGCGTCAGAAAGTGCAGATTACTGTTACAAAGACTGATTCAGAGACAAAGAAAGAGCTTGAAGGTGCTGTATTTGGTTTGTATGCGAAAGAAGATATCGTAAATAAGGATGGAAAGGTTATTGTCAAAGCAGATACACAGATTGAGAGAGGTGTTACTGGAAAGGATGGCAAAGTAACATTTACCTCTGACCTTCCGCTTGGACAGTATTATGTCAAAGAGGTTGAGGCACCAAAGGGCTATGTGAAGTCTGATAAGATTTTTGATGTGGATGCTTCATATCAGGGAGATAAGGTAAAGGTTATCGAGTTTAAGGCAGCATTTGAAAATGCACCGATCAAGGTAGAGATTTCAAAGACTGATATCACAGGCGAGAAAGAATTACCTGGAGCAAAGCTTTCAGTTATTGATGCTGATGGAAAGCTTGTTGAGAGCTGGACATCAGAGGCAGGAAAGACTCATATGATTGAGAGACTTCCTGTCGGAAAGTACACACTCAGAGAGGAATCTGCACCATATGGATATAAGGTGGCAAGTGATGTAACCTTTGAAGTAAAGGAGACAGCAGAAATCCAGAAGGTATCCATGAAGGATGAGCAGGCAGTCGGTAAGATTGTCATTGAGAAAACTGACAAAGTAACCGGAAAGCCAATCGAGGGTGTTGTATTTGAAGTAAGAGATAAGGACGGAAAGGTGCTTGATACACTCACTACTGACAAGAATGGTCATGCAGAGAGCAAGGAGCTTCCTATCTGTACTTACAACGAGGATGGAACTTTTAAGGAAGATATCCATTATACAGTAGTTGAGACAAAAGCAGCTGACGGATATATCCTTGATGAAACAGCCCATGATGTAACTCTTCGATATGATGACAATGCACCGGATGTTGTTGTAGCAACTCTTAAGCTTGTCAATGTACCGACAGAGCCTAAGCTTCCACAGACAGGCGACAATGCAAATCCGCTTCTTTATCTTGGAATTGGTGCACTTGCACTTATTACAGGTGTTGGAGTCGGACTTCGTGGAAGAAAGAAAAAGAATAAACAGTAACAATTAACCTTGCGGGGAATGTAAGCCAGTAACTTATGTTCCCCGCTTTTTTAGATTAAGGAGGAACCGTAATATGATGAATTACGAGATTTTTAAGGAAGTAGTAAAAGAAAAGTTTATGGATTATATGCCTGAGAAGTTCAAAGGAATGGAGCTTGTGGCAGAACCCGTGGAAAAGGTGAATGTGAGTCTTGATGGCATCATCTTAAGAGAGGAAGGCAGGAATATTTCGCCTACGATTTATATCAATGACATGTATAAGAAGTATCAGGACTGTGGCGATCTTGAGGAAACACTTATGGCTGCATGTGACTTCATGGAAAGGGCATATGAGCAGACTCCGGTTGTTGATGTGGACAGCATTATGAGGGATGCTAACGAGAAGATTGTATTCCAGCTCATCAATACAGAGCAGAATAAAACATTTTTGGAACAGGTGCCGCACAGAGAGTTCCAGGATCTTTCTATTGTGTATAAGGTAATAATCAGTGCAGATAAGGATGCGGTGCAGAGTTCAAAAATTACAAATGAATTTGCGAAAAGACTTGGAATGAGCGAGGAACAGCTCTTTAAGTGTGCAGCGGAAAACACAAGAAGACTCTTCCCACCTGTCGTTCGTAGCATGAATGACATTATGAGAGAAATGTTTGCAAGAGATGGGATGCCACAGGAGATTGCAGATATGATGATAGCCGAGATTCCACCGGAGCAGACGATGTGGGTGATTTCCAATGAAAAGGGTATCAATGGTGCAGCATCCATGCTTTATGAGAATGAGCTTCATGAGCTGGCAGAGAGTTTAGAGAGTGACCTTTATATTCTCCCTTCGAGCGTGCATGAGGTTATTGCAGTATCTTCAGATATGGGAAGCCCTGAGATGCTTGCACAGATGGTAGTCGAGGTAAATATGCAGGAGGTGTCTTTGGACGAGAGACTTTCCAATCAGGTATATCACTATGATAAGGATTTAAGAAAACTCACACTTGCAACTGATACACCTAACAAGAGACTTGATGGTATCGTTGCAGAACCTCCCCTTGTATATGATGCGAAGGAAAAGTCCAGATAGGAGGCAGTTATGGAGCAGGAACTTACAATGGAAGAACTCATTGCTCTCATAAACAGCCAGAAAGGTGACTTTGTTATCCGTGTCGAGTTTGGAGAGGAGGCGGTGTCTGATGCCAAAGAAGAATGACTTCAAGCTTGATGTGGTTTCGGTAAGACTTGTAAAGGATGCTCCGATTTATTCGGAGCACACCTTTAACAATCCGGCGGATATAGCTGCTGTCATGGGAGACTGTATGTGCCAGTTTGACAGGGAAGTAGTGTGTGTGGTCAATCTAAGGTCAGATTTAAAACCTATCAATGTGCATTTTGCAAGTGTTGGCTCTTTAAATGAGGCAATGGCACATCCGAGAGAACTGTTTAAATCAAGTATCTTAAGCAATGCCGCAAGCATGATGTTAATCCATTGTCATCCATCCGGGAATGTATTCCCAAGCAAGGCAGACACGATGATGACAGACCGCATGAACAAGCTGTGTGAACTGATGGGAATACCGCTCATTGACCATATCATAGTTGGTGGAGACAATCGTGAATTTTTCAGTTTCAGGGAAAAAGGCATGATTGATAATCCTAAGATTACCCTGAGCACTGATTACCGGACACTTGATATCAAGTCACCGCTTGTAGCAGAGCAGGGAAAGGCAAGGTGAAAGCATGGATGGAAGATTTACGGATGAAGAGCTTGCCATAGCAAAGAGTGTTGACTTGTGTGCAGTTGCTGAAAGCCTTGGGTATACAGTAAAGAGGATTGGCAAATACCACACTTTAAAGGAGATGGATTCCATCCGTATCTATAACAGAAGCCATTGGTACAGATGGTCAAGGCAGTTTGACAAAGGCAACAATGGCGGCTCACAGATAGATTTCTTACGGGTATTTTGTGGAATGAGTGTAAAAGAGGCTGTGTTCTGGCTTCTGGACTTTGCAGGATACAGAAGAATCGAGAATCCTGTAAAGCAGCCACTTGTTCATCAGGTATCGCAGAAGCAGGCAGAAGAGAGAAAGCAATTTGTCCTACCAGAACGGGCAGGAGATAATTCCTATCTTATTTCCTATCTGAATCATGAGAGAGGAATCAGCAGAGCAGTCATAGATCTGTTTTTAAAAGAAGGACTGATTTATGAGAGCAGGCATTACCACAATGTTGTTTTCAAAGGAAATGATAAAAATGGAGTGACAAGATTTGCAAGTATGCGGGGAGTGTTTGATAAGCAGGGCAAGCCATTCAAGTGTGATGTCACAGGCAATGATAAGAACTATGGATTTAATGTGGTAAATGTTAACAGTACAGAGCTTGTAGTATTTGAGGCTGCAATCGACCTTATGAGTTATGTCGATATCTTCGCGGATTATGAATCAAATAAGCTGGCACTTGGGATGCTTGCAGATGCACCACTTGAGACTTTTCTTCGGGAACATCCGCAGATTACTTCCATCCGGTTCTGCCTTGATGGAGATGAGCCGGGACGGAAGGCGGCAGCTGAACTTATGAGAAAGTATTATGAGCTTGGATATGAGGTAGAAGACTGCCCGCCTCCAGCCGGATATAAGGATTACAACGAGTGGCTTGTAGCGGCAAAGCTTAATCTGAACAGGATGAATAAGCGAGCAGATGAACCAGTCAGGGCATGAGAAACCGGATTTTGATGTGTGGGGGCAGAAAGCGCCCCCAAAACAGCAAAGTGGGGGCAGAAAGCGCCCCCAAAATGTCAAAGTGGGGGCAAAAAGTGCCCCCACAATTTGGACACGACAAAATCCGGACTGAAGTAAAAATAAAAGTGGGGGCAGAAAGCGCCCCCAAAATAACAAAATGGGGGCAGAAAGCGCCCCCAAAGTAGCAAAGTGGGGGCAAAAAGCGCCCCCACTTTCATAAACAGAGGGTTTTAGGGAGATTTTCTCCCTAACTAGATGGCATTAGGACAGAGATGTCTCTAATGCGTATCTAGCCGTAAACCTAAGAGATTCAGACAGGCGTGTGGGTGGAAGAGATATACAAAACACGGATAAGGGAGGTGCAGGAAAGCAATGGATAAAGAACTTACAATAATCGCAGAACCAGAGGAACTTATTGCCTGGGCAGACACATTTGATATCTTACTAAACCCTTCGATAGAAGATGCTGCAATTCTGCTTAACTATATGGAAGGACATGATTATGCCATTGGCATAGATTCAGATGGGAAGATGTACAGGCAGGATATTGCTGAAGAGAATGGCGAGATAGAACCATATTTGATTGATGATGTTATAGATATTGTCTGTGAATGGAACTATGAACTGATACTTGATGCGGAAGCACACAGGAGTGATCCAAAGGATTTTAACGACTATAACGAGTATCAGAGCAAGTATGAAAGTCTGAAAGCAGATGAAAAGAGACTGGACAGATTGTTTGATAAAACCAGTTATGGTAAGGAACTTATAGAAGTTGCCACAGAGCTTGCAGACAGGGTTATTGCCCAGCTGGGTAATAAAGAACTGGAAAAAGCTGCTGTAACAGTAGCAGAAGGAGTAAGAGAATACAGTACGGGTAAGAGAGGAAGGTGATTCTATGGCGGATAAAGTTCATTGTATAAGGAAAACACTAAGACTTATGCCACAGGAAGCGAAGGTACTTTCTGATAAGGCAAAGGCAAATGGAATGAATGAAGCCGAATATATCAGGCTTCTAATCAGTCAGAAACCAAATGATTATCCGGAAGTAAGGAAACTTCTTAAAGAGCTTATCAATGAGATAAACCGAATCGGCATTAACATCAATCAGATTGTATTTAACCGCAATGCACAGTTGTATTCCAAGAAAGATAAGGAACAGCTTGTGGCATATATGAAAAAGCTGAATCAGTCTGTCAGCGAGGCGGTGGTAAAGATTGGCAATCAGTAAGATACTTCACATGAAGGACAGCGGGAATTCTTTTCATGCAAGGCATTTGAAACGGGCACTGGATTATGTGATGAATCCTGAGAAAACTCAGAGAGGAAGACTTGTGGGAGCTGTTAACTGTCAGGCAGATATGGCTTTTGAACAGATGATGGATACAAAGAAGCAGTTTGGAAAAACAGACAAGCGACAGGGGTATCACATCATTCTTTCCTTCAAAGAGGATGAGGTGGAACCGGACAGGGCTTTTGAGATAACACAGAAGTTTGTAGCAGAATATCTTGGCGATGCCTATGAAGCGGTATTTGTGGTTCATGATAATACAGACCATGTTCATTCACACATTGTATTTAACAGTGTAAGCTTTGTGGATGGGAAAAAGTATCGCTACGAGAAAGGTGACTGGGCAAAGTATATCCAGCCGATTACCAATAAGCTGTGTCAGGAGTATGGTCTTTCCATTATAGATGTGGAGGATGGCAGCAAAGAGAAAAAGCATGAGAATTATAAGGATTGGAGCGAATATCGTGAAGGCAGCTTTGTGTGGGCAGATATGATAAAAAGAGATCTTGATGCCTGCATTTTACAGGCAAATGATTTCAGTGGATTTCTGGAGCTGCTGTCGGAAAAAGGATATGAGGTCAAGCAGGGAAAGTATCTGGCAGTCAGACCACAGGGGATGACAAGATTCAGAAGATGTAAGACTCTTGGCGAGAATTATTCACAGGAAGCTATTGTGGAGCGTATTGCTAAGGAAGATTTATCTTTTTACCAGTCACAGAATGAGGAAAAACAGGCAGCGATAGTAAAGTGCTATGTCAAAAGATACCACAGGGCGAAGATGTCAGGCTTGCAGAAAAGATATTATGCAAAGCTTTACCGGATTGGAAAGCTGAAAAAGAAGCCATACAGTCAGGTATGGAAGTATAGGGATGATATCCGAAAGATGCATAAGCTGCAGGAGCAGTATCTATTTCTGGTAAGGCATAAGATTGAGAGTGTGGAAGAACTTGTTTCGGTACTTGATAATCTGACGGATAAGAAGAAAGAAGCATCAAAGGAAAAGAGTAAGACCTATAAGGCTAAGGAAAGATTCAAAGATATTTTTGACAAGGCTGAACAGATCCGGGAGCTTGATGATGCGGAATCGTGTTATCAGAGTGGGGATACCTTCTTTGAAGATGAGCACAATGCATGGGAAAGGCTTAACACTGAACTTTTAGCACAGGGATACAGTGTGGAAGAGGTCGAGAGTCTTAGAAAGAAATATGAGAGCAAGTATGCACAGGACTGTAAGGCAGAACGGGCGGTATCAAAGGAACTTAGCCTTGGAAGATCAATATGGAAGGAACTTACTGTATCAGCTTCGGCAGAAGAGAAGCAGTATGACAAAGAAACAATAAGAGACAGAAAAGAACAGCCGATACGTTAGGCTGTTTTTTTAGTGGTTAGGAGGCATATATGGAAGAAAAAAGAGAGCCATTAAGTGAAATGGCGATTGAGAGAAAGATACAGATTCTTCGTAATAAGCATATGGACAGTGAGGTTATTGCTCTTGTCAAAAGCGATTATGAATATGGACTGACTGATGATGAAATCGGTCTGTATCTTAACAAAAGTTATGACATTGAGCAGATGAAGGTGTTATCAAAATGTCTGCATAAGGGTGTATCAGAAGAGTTGTTAACGCTGCTGAAAGATAGCAGGATGGCAGCACCTAAGATGCAGACAGCATTGGATTACTATGAAAAAGGTGTGCCGATTGATGCAATCAGAGAGGTAGTCCAAAAAGATGATACAGCAGTAAATATGCGCAGGATGTTTGATGTGGTATTAGAAAAGCTTAATAAAGCCAAAGAGCAGATGCCACAGGATTTAGAGTATGTGAAAAGTCTTGTAGCTCAGATGGATGAAGTGGTTGAAAAGATCAATCACCAGAATGAAAGGTATGATGCCTTGAATAAGAAGCTTTCTGAAATAGAAACTTCCAAAGATGATGAGGAAGTCAGGGAGCGTCTGGTCAAGGAGAACCAGGATAAGGATGCTCTTATCAACAGTCAGCAGAATGAACTGAATAAGGCAAGCAGTACGATTGCAAGGCTCAGGGATGATATTGAGAAAAAGGATAAGGAGATGAAGCGTATGGGAGACAGAATAGAGTCATTGGAAGATAAGATCATAAGTGTTGCCACAGAGAATAAGAAAGAGGCAGAAAGTAAGGCAGAGCCGCAGGAAAGCCAGTCCGTATCACAGGCAGATAAAAAGATGGTTGATACAGTTGCAGTTTCTCAGAATATGCAGGCTGTGGCAAACGGGATTCCGGTCTATTATCAGATTCCGGTAGTTGATGGTACTGGAAATGTGGTGCAGAGACTTCCGATTGAGAGAAGTGTGAGAAAGAGCAGCTACAGCGGAGTGGCGAGCCTTTTTGCAAGACTGTCATTTAAGAAAAAGTCAAGAGCAGACATTGTAAAGCTGGTTGCATCGGGAGACCTTGTTCCGGCGCAGCTTGTGCAGATTAAGAGTGCAATAGAAAAGGGACTTACTGAGTCACAGCTTGTAGAGCTTATAAACAACAACATTTCAGCGGAAAAGATGAAGGAGATCATTGAGATTGCTGTGCTTGAAAACAGCATGGCAGATTAGGAGGAACTTATGAATTTAGCAGTAGTAAATGAAGCAGTAACAGAGATGAATGGTGTGGAGCATCAGTTTACAGAGGAAGAGAAAAACTTTGTTGTCCAGTTCGCATTCAGAAGCGGCAGCAAGGAAGATACGATTTCTCTTATAGAAGCTTTGGCACATTCGGCGGATAAGGCTGAGTCGGACGAGATTATGGTCACATACAGGGCTAAATATGATATGAAGCCTGCATGGGTGGAACAGGTGGAAAACCTGCTTGTGGCACTTGAAATGTATCGTATCGAGGAGGAGAAAGCAATCAATCATCTGGCAGATATTTTGACTGCTTATGGTATTGATGTATCAGCCGAGGAAATCCGTACTACAGAGACAGAAACGCTTAAAACAACAGTCAGAGAGAAAGTGGAGGTGCGATAATGGCAGAAGAGATTCAGGAAGCGGTGCAGATCATCCGTGTAGCGTATGATGGCATTGAGATTGCCATGAAGGTAGGAAGCGGCGGCATTGCTGCCATGCAGAAGGCAATAGATTTCTTAAAAGGGATGCTTGATTATGAAAAGTCACTTGGCAAGACATCCATGAGAAAGCTGATCTTAAAAGGTGGCGATTTACAGGTGTTACAGTTTAATACCGAAGATATGAAAAAGGTTGAAAAGATGGCAAAGAAGTATGGAATCCTGTATTCGGTACTTCCAGACTGTAACAGGAAAGATGGACTGAGTGAGGTAATCTTTCATACAGAGGCAGTTCCCCGTGTGAATATGATGATACAGAAGCTCAAGTTTGGTAAGATTGCTACATTTGACGATTATCTGAAGAATGGAGATGAAAAATCCCTTGGAAAGCTGATGGATTTTTTGAAGAAACAGCAGGGAAACGAGAAAAGCCACACGATAGAAGGGGATAGGGTTAATACCGCTATTGACGGACTGATCGAAAAGGTCGGAATGTTTGCAATGGAAAAGAAAGCTATCAGTGTGGATCAGGTCAAGGAGAATTTCAGTATCAATGGTGAGCAGGCTGAAAGTGTTATCAAACAGCTAGAGACAATCGGTGTGCTTGGAAAGAAAAATGAGGATGGCACCCATACAGTCATGATGGACAAGGATGCATTTATCAACCGTGTCAGAGGCTATCAGGATCTTGCTGAGAGAATGAGGGCAGTTGCAGCATCAAAAAATGCGAACCTGTCAGATGTGACAATCAGCAAGAAGCTGATTATCGAAGAAAATGACCATGCTGTTAAGACCAGAGTTCCCGGCACATGGGGAGAAGAGGCAAGATATGTATGGCTCCGTAAGGAAAACATCATGGAGATTCATGGTGGAAAGACAATGCTTACCTTCCTTGATTCAACCAAGGATTATAAGCTCTACGATGAGCAGAATCGTGTGGTGACAACCCAGAAAGGAACCGAGCTTTATACTCACTACGACAAGGTGGAGTCATCTGTCAGGGAGCGTTACGAGAAAGTGCAGAAGCAGCAGAAAAAGACCACACAGAAGAAAACTGTTACCACAAAGAAAGCGAGGTAGCAGCCTATGCAGACAACAAAGAAAAAGCCGTCACTGATATTCATTCTTGTGGGTGCAGTGTTAGCAGGGTATCTTGGTTATCTGATAAATGGTGCGTGGACGGAAGGGATTGCCTTTAATGAATTTATGGACAGATTCAATGAAGTATGTGCTGTTCCCTTTGCCAACTATTACAATTCCAATACAGTAAAAGCAGTAGCCATTGCATTAGGTATCTATGCGATGGCTATTGTCATGTATTACACCAGTCAGAGAAACTATATGCCTGGCAAAGAATTTGGTACGGCAAGATTTGAAAATCCGAAGCAGGTCAACAAGATACTTGCAGATAAGGATGAAAATTTCAACCGGATACTCAGCCAGAATGTGAAGATGTCGCTGGATTTCAGAAGGCTCAAGCTCAATGGAAATATCCTTATCTGTGGTGGTTCCGGAGCAGGAAAAACATTTTATGAAGTAAAGCCGAATCTTATGCAGATGCCGCATAACTGTTCCTTTATCTGTACCGATCCAAAGGGAGAGATCCTTAGAAGCTGCGGGCAGATGTTAAAAAATAACGGATATAACCTGAAAGTCATTAATCTGTTAGAGATGGATAAATCAGACTGTTACAATCCATTTTCCTATATCAGAGAGGAAACAGATGTGGTCAAGCTGATTACAAACCTTATCAGCAATACGACACCAAAGGGAGCGACACCAAGTGATCCGTTCTGGGAAAAGGCGGAAGGATTGTTCTTACAGGCTATCTTTTATTATGTGTGGCTGGAGGTACAGCCGGCAAAGAGAAACTTTGAGACAGTACTTAAACTTCTTGGAGAAGCAGAGGTTACAGAGCAGGGGAAGGCATCAAAGCTGGATGTGCGTATGAAGTTTTTAGAGGAAAGTTCCCCACTTGGAGCCAATCATCCGGCAGTCAAGCAGTACAACAAATGTATGAGAGGTGCAGGAGATACCGTCCGTTCCATTATCATAAGTGCCAACTCAAGACTTGCATTTCTTGAGAATAAGCAGGTTTTACGACTACTCTCAAAAGATGAGCTTAATCTGTCCGATATCGGTATTGGAGTAAATGGGGATGGTGAGACAAAGACAGCACTGTTTTGTGTAATCCCGGATAGTGATAAATCCTATAACTTTATTATCGGTATGTTATACACGCAGATATTTCAGGAATTGTACTATCAGGCAGACTTTAATTGTGGTGGAAGGCTGCCAATCCATGTGACATTTATGTTAGATGAATTTGCGAATGTCGCATTGCCAGATGACTTCTGTTCACTGTTATCGACAATGCGAAGCCGTGAGATTTCAAGTATTATCATTATTCAGAACTTTGCCCAGTTAAAGGCACTTTTCAAGGATACTTGGGAAACCATTCCAGGCAACTGCGATACTTTCATCTATCTTGGAGGCAATGAGCAGAGTACGCACAAGTATGTCTCGGAACTGCTTGGAAAAGGCACGATTGATAAAAAATCAAGCGGAGAGACAAAGGGGAGGCAGGGAAGCTCGTCAAGAAATTATGATGTTTTAGGCAGGGAACTGTTTACACCCGATGAGGTAAGAAAGCTGGATAATAAGAAATGTATTATTTTTATCCGTGGATTTGATCCTATCATGGACAACAAGTTTATTCCATTTAATCATCCGATGTTTAACCAGACAGCAGATGGCAAGGGAGAGCCTTATGTTCACGAGATAAGAGGAGCAAATAATCTTATCGGTCCGCCATTTGAGATTCTTTCAGACAAGGCAGTTAAGTATTATGAAAAACTGAAGGATAAGGGCGAGAATGTGTATATAGATTCTCTAACCTATGAGCAGTTTATGATGCTTGGCGATGCGGAATTAAGCAGAAGATTCTCCATGCAGGATGAAGCAGAGCAGAAAGCAAAGATAGACAGGGAACAGGCAAATGAGCTTGAGTATGTTGATGAATCACAGAAGTCAGATGCTTCAGAAAGTGCAAACGCTTCTAGTGGAAGTGCAGGTGCTAAGCCTGTAAGGAATCCTGAGAGAGAAAAGCCTAAATGGGAGGATACCATCACAAATCGAATGCTACACTGGTCATATACGCTGGAGCAGAAAGAAGAGGTGAAGAAGGCATTAGCTGCAGGAGTTCCCAAAGCAACGATTCTTACTTACTTCTATCCGGAGGTTACTGTGGAGAAGATGAGTTCATATCGGAAGAAGCAGTAAGTAAGCTTAAGGTGCTTTTTTGCACCTTAAAAGGAGGTGGTTGAAGCATACCACATCGGGGAAAGCCCGATTTAATCATTACAACAGGCATTGCCTGATCATATATAGTAACTTTTAACAGCCAGTTAGGGATTATCCCTGCTGGCTTATTTTTTTATCGAAAAGGAGACAAACAACATGAGAAAAGAGCAGATTATTACGACAAACAACAATCAGATGGAGGAAAAAGGCATGAAGAGCAGATTCATTCACATTAAAAAGAGATTTGTTGCGGCATTATCCGGGGCACTAATGGGAGTAATGCTTATGAGCACTACCTGCTTTGCGGCAGGTACAGGTACTTCCGCAGTAACACAGCCGCTTGAGAATTTAAAGACACTTATCATTGCAGTCATTGGTGCGGTTGGTGTCATCATTCTTGCAAAGAATGTTATGGAGTTCGCACAAGCCTACCAGCAGCAGGATTCATCTACCATGAACTCTGCACTGAAAGGAATTGTAGCAGGTGTCATGATGGCTGGTATTTCAACAGTACTGACATTCTTAGGCTTCTAAGATGGGGGAAAAAGTTCCCCTTTTAGTAAAAGGAAAGAGGTGAATAACAAGTATGGATATTTTTAAGCTTGGAGACAAGATCCTTGCACTTCTTGAGGCGGTGTTTGGGTTTTGGAACAATCAGATATCCCTGGTCTTTGCAATGCTTGGACAGTCACCGGTCAGTTTCAAGGGCGGAGGTCCCTGGGCAGTCATTGAGGGTATTGAGCCGGTCTTTGTAGCGGTCGGCTCATCCCTCGTTGTGCTGTTCTTTGTTATCGGTTTCTGTTCGGAAAGCATAGATGTTAAAGATGAGATGAGGTTTGAGTCTATATTTCGTATGCTTATCCGACTGGGACTTGCAGAATGGTTTGTTGCAAATAATGTCACGATCATGAAAGCGTTTTTTACTTCCATAGGAAATCTGGTGGGACTTATATCTGCAGGGACAACGACGCAGCTTGCCATTGACAGTACACAGGCAGACATCATTAAGGGACTTGGATTTGGTGAAAGTCTGGTAATGCTGATACTTACAGCCTTGCTTGCAATCATCATTATTATCTGTGGATTCTTTATCATCTACACAGTTTATTTCAGATTCTTAAAGATTCTGATTATTGTGCCGCTTGGTGCGATTGCCTGTTCCACGATGGCAGGAAACAGAATGGTCAGTCATACAATGGCTACCTACTGCAAATATTTCCTGTCATGTGTGTTTGAGGCAGTAACGATGGCACTTGCGATTGTGATATGTAATGCATTTATCAATGCAGGACTTCCGGCATTTACAGGAAGTTATGCTGACTGGGCACAGACGCTTATATATCTGTGTGAAATGACATTTACGATAGCAATGACTGTTGGAAGCGTGAAGGGTGCACAGACACTTACAAGCAAGGCATTTGGATTATAGAAGGAGGCAGAAATGGATAATGAAAAGAAACAGGTTACTTATAATTCAAGCATAACCGGAGAAACGCAGGTGACATTTGATATCCAGCAGTATATGAATAACAGGGCAATGTTTATCAGTCTTATGTGTAATGAAGATGGATATGAGGAGCCTTTTGGGGATGTGACTGTGAATTTGTCGGTTGCAGCACCAAATTACTGCGGATATCTGAATGTGAATGACATGCCGGATATTGAAAAGTTTATTACAGATAACGACCTTGGAGAGTTTACAGGATTCACGCAAAGGAGCGGGTTCTGTGAATATCCTCTTTATCTGTTCAATGTAGATAAGCTTAGGGAACTGTGTCCGGATGGAATGGATAAGTATGAGGCGAATATTGGAATGACAAGAAAGCCGGAAACAAAGGATTTATCAAGATAGGAGGCAGGGACAATGGTAATCGAAGTAAACAAGGATATTGACCGCTATCAGGAATCGGTTGCGATGGGACTTACTGCAAGGCAGCTTATATTTTCCATTGCAAGCGTAGTGGTCGGTGGCGGTATCGTCCTTCTTCTTTACAAGTATATTGGTCTTACTGGTTCTGCTTATGTGGCAATTCCATGTGTGGCACCGATTGCTCTTGGCGGATTCTATTCCTTTAACGGGATGAATTTCTACGAGTATATGGGAAAGAAACTGCATTTTATGTTTGGTAACAGGGCACTTACCTATGTATCAACAGAGGGAGAGCCTGCAATAAAGCAGTTAGAAGCAGAACAGAATGAACAGGTAAAGAAGAAAGGCAGAAAGGCTGAACCGGAGACTGTAACAGCTGATTCGGCTGTAAAGAAGAAGGAGGAGTTTGAAGCAATGAAGAAAAAGACGAGAAACATGCTGTTTGGACTTGTCGCAGTCATTGTGGCGGCAGTAGCAGGCATTGCAGTATATAAGGCAATGCATTAGAAACGAATAGTATCTGACCGAAAGGTCGGGAACACAGCCCGCAGGGTGAAGTTCCCGGCGGGCTTTCATTATAAGAAAGCGAGGTTAGAGACATGGGTTTATTTACAGACGGATTTAAGTTATTAAAGAAGGCGAGTGAGCCTTTGTATAAGACACCTAAATCCATTCAGGAAACCATAGAGATTATGGCGGTGGCTGAAAACGGCATTTTTGAAGTAAGCAAAAATAAGTATTCCAAATGCTACCGCTTTCAGGACATCAATTACACAACAGCAACGGAGGATGAGCAGATCGGCATATTTGAGAGATACTGCAAGTTCTTAAATTCGCTGGACTGTAATTATAAGATTACGATCAACAATAAGAATAAAAACATGGATGAACTCCGTGACAAGGTTCTGATTGCTGAGAAAAACGATGGCTTCAATAATTATAGAAGAATCTACAATGACATCATTGAGGAGAAGATTATTGAGGGCAGACAGGGGATTGAGCAGGAGAGATACCTGACAATCACAATTGAGAGAAAGAACTTCGAGGAGGCAAAGGCACAGTTTGCAACCCTTGAGGCAACGATACACAAGGCTTTCATTGAGCTTGGTGCGGAGATTGTACCACTTAATGGCAATGAGAGACTGAAAGTGCTCTATGACTATTATCATCTTGGAGATGAGGGCAGTTTTGATTTTGATATCAAAAAGGCAAAGAAGGTCGGGGCAGATTTTAGAAATGATCTGTGCAATGGGATGGTGAAATATTTCCCGGACCATTTTGAGGATGAGAGTAAATTCTGCAAGGCACTTTTTATCAAAAAGTATCCGAGCAGTTTGTCAGACAGATTCATCAATGAGATTACTTCCCTTCCGGTTCATTCCATCACGAGCATTGATGTGGTGCCTGTTCCCAAGGATCTGACAACAAAGGTGCTTCAGAAGAAATACCTTGGTATTGAGTCGGATATCATCAAGCAGCAGAGAGTCCGTAATAAGAATAACGATTTTTCTACGGAAATCTCATATGCCAAGAGAACGGAGAAAAAGGAGATTGAGGAAATCATGGATGATGTCCGTGAGAATGACCAGTGCCTTTTCTTTGTGGGAGTAACCATTATTCTTATGGCAGAAAGCAAGAAGGAGCTTGAGAGTGTATGTGAGACTGTGGAGACTATCGGAAAGCGTAATAGCTGCACGATTGATACACACTACTTAAAGCAGAGGGAAGCACTCAACACAGCACTTCCGATTGGTGTAAGACAGGTGGAGACAATGCGTACCCTTCTTACCCAGTCACTTGCGGTGCTTATGCCATTTAATGTGCAGGAATTAAATGACAGCACAGGGAACTATTATGGCATCAACCAGATCAGCAAGAATGTGAATATCGGCAACAGAAAGAAGCTTATTAACGGAAATGGATTTGTTTTCGGAGTGCCGGGTTCCGGTAAATCTTTTTTCTGCAAGATGGAGATGGGCAGCGTATTCTTGTCGGGTGATGATGAGATAATCGTCATAGATCCAATGAACGAATACTTTGATATTGCTGAGACTTATGGTGGAACAGTGGTAAATATGTCCACCTACACGGATAACTATGTGAATCCGCTGGAGATGGATGTGTGGAGCCTTGATCCGAATGATTCCAAGGGAATGGTAAGAGAAAAGGGCGAGTTTATGCTTGGACTTTGTGAGCAGTGTATCGGAGACAGCTTAAATTCGAGACAGAAGTCAATCATTGACCGCTGTGTGAGAAAACTGTATATCGACATTGCAAGGAGCAAAGAGAAGTATATCCCGGTGATGAGTGATTTTTACGATATCCTTATGGCACAGCCGGAGGATGAGGCAAAGGACATTGCATTGTCTTTGGAGCTTTTCGTAAATGGTTCACTTAATATCTTCAATCATCAGACAAATGTGGATGTGGATAACAAATTCACAGTATATGGCATCAGGGACTTAGGTACGGAGCTTAGTCCTATCACAATGCTTGTCATGATGGAGTCTATTCAGAACAGGATTGTTGAGAATGGTAAGAGAGGCAAGGCAACATGGCTCTATATTGATGAGTTTCACGTCCTGCTTAATTCCGAGTATTCTGCAAAATATCTGCAGCAGCTCTGGAAGAAAGTAAGAAAGCAGGGAGGACTTTGTACCGGTATCACGCAGAATGTCGTCGATCTGTTGCAGAACTATACAGCAACCACAATGCTTGCAAACTCTGAGTTTGTGGCACTCTTAAAACAGGCGAATACAGACAGTTCCAAGATGGCGGAAGTTATCGGGGTATCAGAGGCACAGCTAAGATTCGTAACCAATACTGCATCGGGAATGGGACTTATCAAGTGTGGCTCGGTGGTGATTCCGTTTGATAATCAGATTAGTAAGGATACAGATTTGTACAGGCTGTATAATACCAACATTCATGAGAAGATTGCAGAACAGAAGAAACGTGAAATGCAGAATAATGTCGAATAAAGTTGATAGAGGTCGTAATTTGTGACCTCAAAGCATAGCCATCCGGGAAGCTGGGTGGCTGTTTTGCATATTGAGTGAAAGAAGGTGAGAACATTGAAGATAAAGAAAGTGGATGACAAGCCAATGGTCATTCACACCAAGGAGAAAGCCAAGATTCATGCCCACGAACCAAAGGGAGCCAAGATTAAAGGCAGCAACATCTATACAGTAGAGAGAGGTCCTAAGACTATCGGTGCAAAGGTATCTGATGATAAAAAGAAGTCCTATCGCAAGAGTACCATTCATCAGTTGGAGCCGAAGAATAAGGGATTATCAAGATTCAAGCGAAACCTTAAAGAATCCAACACTTCCATCAAGACCAAGAACACGAATCTTCACATTGCAGGAAGAACAGGAGCACTTGCAGCTGGGGCAGTAACGGAGCAGGTGGAAGGCGGGCATGAGGTATCGCAGGCAGCATATCTTGCATATGAATCAAGCCGACCTGTTACCGGAACTGCTTCTAAGGGTGCAGCACTTTTCAGGAAAAAGGCGGCAGCCGAGGCAAAGAAGCGTATCAAGAAGGTAGAGGCAGGAAAGAAGCTGGCAAAAAAGACAGCAAAGAAAGCTACCAAAGATACAGCCAAGACGGTAGCTAAAGAGACGGCAAAAGAAACCGCCAAGACAACTGCCAAGGTTGCAACAAAAACTGCGACAAAGGCAGCTGCTACAGCGGCAGGAACAGCGGTTGCACCGGGAGTTGGTACTGCAATCGGCATGGCAGCCGGATATGCTGCAGGTGTGTCCATAGAGGTCAAGGATGAAAAGATGACCAACCGGAGCAGGAAGATAAAATTCTTTCTGGATAAGATGAAAGCACAGGAGAATCAGACAGACAGCGTGGCAAAACTGGTAAAGGATCTGATTGTGCGAAAAGCGATTACCTGGGTAAAGGCAGCTGCACCGATTATCGGACTGGTGCTTTTATTACTTGTTCTTGTAGTTGCCATGATTGCGGTTCCGGTTATAGCGGTGATAGCAATCCTTTACAATTCTCCATTTGCTTTATTTCTGCCACCACTTGAATCAGGAGATACCGTGCAGACAGTAACGAGTGCTTATGTGCAGGAGTTTAACCGGGATGTGAATACGAAAGTGAATGAGCATACCGGATATGACCTTGGAGAGCTTGTATATGTGGATTATGAAGGTATGGAAGAAAACCCAAGCAATTACTATGACATCATGGCAGTCTATATGGTCAAGCATGGTGTCGGAGATACAGCAACAGTCATGAATGATACTTCAAAAGGCTGGCTGCAGGCAGTTGTAAATGATATGTGTTCATACACCACAAGCACCGGAACAAAGGATGTGGAAGAAACGGATGCAGACGGCAATGTAACTACTGTCACAAAGTCGGTTCTGTATGTGAATGTCACACTAAAATCGTA
Source organism: Hominifimenecus microfluidus (assembly GCA_020687485.1). Classification (GTDB taxonomy): domain Bacteria; phylum Bacillota; class Clostridia; order Lachnospirales; family Lachnospiraceae; genus Hominifimenecus; species Hominifimenecus microfluidus. The sequence continues at coordinate 26,548 of JAJEQR010000018.1, forward strand.
CAGGGATATGATTTCGGTCTATGGATTTAATTCTGATCAGGTGGAAATGCTTGAGCAGATCATGAGTCCGGAGTTTATGGGACAGCTTGGATATGCCGGAAGCGGAAGTGGTGGCGGAGGCGGAAGTCCGGGAGTAAGCTCCATGACTGAGGATGAAATCAATGCCATCCTTAGTGGAATTACAGACAGCAGGCAGAAAACAGTTTGCTCCTATGCACTTCACAGAGTTGGCTTTCCTTATAGTCAAGATTTAAGAGATAGCGGTAACTATTATGACTGCAGCTCCTTAGCCTATTATTCATGGAAGGATGCAGGTGTGGATATTAGTTACGGTGGTGCAACCACAGCGGCAGCGGAGGCACAGGGACTGGATGAAGCCGGAAAGACTGTTTCCTTTGATGAGTTACAGCCGGGAGACCTTATCTTTTACAGTTTTACAAGTAATGGAAGATATAAGAACATCAGCCATGTGGCAGTATACGTCGGAAATGGCAAGGTGGTAGAGGCACTTAATGAAAGTCTTGGCGTTGTTTACAGGGATGTGGCAAGCACAGGGAAGATAGTTGTGATAGGAAGACCATAACAGGAAATTTGCAGAGAGGGCATAGTCCCTCTCTGAGACTGGAGGTAAGAATGGATTTAAAAGATATTATACTGGTAACAGAAAACGACAGGGGAACAGAGACAAATATGCTGATGACTCTGGATGATTATAAGAGTTTTATAGCAGTTGATGACATGTCAGAGCTTGCAGACAATTTGTTGCAGCTTGGAAGGACGCTTGGTAAAGCAGATAACTTCACAGAGTATTACAGGGCAGCAAATGTAACGGTATCTGCGAGATTCTGTCTGGATGATATTCAGCTGGGACACTTTCTTCAGGGATTTTATAACGATTCCAAAGAATTTCGGTTTGATAAAGAAGCCAGTTCTTATGAATGTGTTGCAAAGCTTAAGGAGATTGGAATGACCGATAAGGGCTGGGTGGATGATTTTAACCTGCATTATGAAATGGAGAACCGCTCATTTGAAAGGGGACAGACATTTCATAACTTCAATGACCATGATTACATGGTGCTTGAAGCATTATCACCAAGAAATCTTGTGGTGATGGATATGAAGTCAGGTTCTCTTACAATCGCCCTTGGTGCGACAGAGTATAAGCGTTATCCGAAGGATGAGAAGCCTACAAAGGACAATACCACAATCGGGGTATCGTGGGAGCATGGCATTTATCTTGGTTCCACACTCTCAACCACGAATTTCAAGGCATACAAGAGGGAGTATGGCACACCGGAAAAGATAGAGGATATCTATGATTACAGGGCAAAGCTAAAGCAGAAGTTCTATTTTTTTCAGGATATGTCAAAGGATGATGATGTACCAAAGAAGCTGCAGAATGACTTCCTTCACCAGATGTATGAGGATTTCGGAACGATTGAAGAGGATTGTTTTTACGACAGGCTGGAAGATGGAAAGTACGATAAGGGCTTTAAGGAAAGACAGGTAAAGGAAGAAAAGAGCCGGTGATGAGATTTTTACAGGAGGCGATATCATATGGAACAGGAATTTGATGTTGAGATAAAAGAAGTGCTTTCACGAGTACAGAAAGTAAAGGCAGAGTCGCTTGACGATGCCATCAATAAGGCAATGGATATGTATTATGCAGAGCAGATAGTCCTTGGAGCAGAGGACATGAAGGGAGTTGATTTTGGGCCTATCAGCGAAGGTCAGCCCCCTTCTTCATTAAAAGAAAACGGAGGAAAAGCAAGATGAAAAGTGATTCAACAACAGTAATTAAGAACATGGAGTTTTTAGTAAAGGAACTTCATAAGGAGTGGGACAGATCGGGTGCTTCTAAGGCATCCGTTATTATTTCCCTTGAGGAAGTAGATGGTATCAATGATAAGTTAAAAGAGATTATCTATCAGACACATAAGTCAGTCGATGAGGATGAGCTGACCTTTAAACAGAGCATTGCAAAGTCCAAGGAGTGCTATGTGCTTCTTCGTGTGGTGCGTAAGATTGCAAAGAAAAAGGATAAATGCGAAAAACAGGCAATCGACAATGAATTTGCAATCGAGCTGGATAAGGATGAGTTAAAGCTATTTAAGGGATCGTTTGCAGAGATGTTTAAGTAGAGGAGGACAAAGGTATGGGCGTTGATATGAAGGTCAAAGCGATATACGATTCTGAGATTGGTAACATCACCAGATCAGAAAAGAACTGGAAGGATGTGTTAAAGGTCGCAGGTCAGTTATACCGCTATGAATTTGACAATATCGTTATGGTAACAGCTCAGAGACCTCCGGAAAAAAGCACACTCATGGCAGATTATGATACCTGGAAAAAGGTGGGAAGATATGTAAAGCGTGGTGCGAAAGGCTGCGCTATCTTCCCGTCGAGGGCACTGAATCCACGCATGAGGTATATCTTTGATATCAGTGATACCGGAGGGAAGAATGTCAAACTGACATGGGACCTTGATGGAGAAAATCTTAAGGATTATCTGGATTTTCTTGTATCAGAAGGTCAGATTGAGCAGTACGATAACAGCGACAGGGAGTCTCTAAAAAATATATTAAAACAGTTTACAGGAACAGATGTTTGGTTTATAATAAAAGAAGAGTTCGGAAACCGAATGACCGAGCTTATGCAGCTATCAGGTAGTGTGATAAAGGAAGAAAGTAAGAAACGCAATGGCTTACAGCAGGAAATGGACATGGAGCAGCTTGTATATGCAAGTGTCATGTATGCTGTAGGGACGAGATGCGGATTTGACTTATCTGTGCAAGAACAGGATTTTAGTCAGATCGTAAATATCAAAGACGAAGAGATCATTTACCGTCTTGGTTCCATTGTATGCGATGTCTCCTGTAGTGTTCTTAGAGAATTTAGTCGTAACTTAAAGGCAATCGAGAGCGAAAGGAGAATTGGATATGTTAGAAGAAATGACTTACAAGGAAGTGGACGGACTGCTTTATCCGCAGATAGAGATGCCGGACGAGACGGAGGATCTCACGAAGCTGGGCAAATACGGAAGGATGGCGATGAACTATCTAAAGGAGAACGAGCCGGCAAGATACAAGACGCTGATGAGATTCGGGAAGATGTACGAGAAGATGTCAGCGGTAGAGGAGGAAGCGAACCAGCTGTACGACCAGTTAGAGATGCAGTATCTGGCGAAGCACAAGCCACAGAATCCGTCATCGACAATGGAGATGTGGAAGATAAGAGAGCAGGCGAAGATGCAGGCAGAGGAAGTGGTACTCCATCAGATAGTGATGCGATTCCACTAGAATCAGATGATACAGAACTGAATAGGGAACTTGATGAAATCAATTCATTGGGTGTCAGTAAGGAAGCCGAATATACACAGGCTTCCTTTTTTTTCGACCAGAACGGGCAGGCAAGCATTGGCACCATTCATACTGAGGACGAAAACAATAATCAGCTTATGCGTCAGTTCGAGCAGGACAGAAAAGCTGCATTAGCAGGTAAATACAATTATCTGAATCCCAAAAAGTCTGCAACAGTACCAGGTGAGTATATCAAACAGGTGCTTATGAGAGGTACAGGCTTTGTCGGTGGCAAGGGCAGGGTATGCAAGATTTTTGAAACAGAGATTGATGCAGGAACCAGGGCAAAGCGTATCAAAGCAGAGTATGGTCAGGGAGGTGCAGGCTGGCCGGTTGACGGACTAGGGCTGCACGGATATGACACATTTCATGGGAATGGACTGCGTTTTCAGTGGCGAGATGAGGATGGAGAGGTTGAAGGATATGTTTCGTGGAAAGATATCGAAAAAGAGCTTGGTGTCCTTATTCTTACAGGAGAATACCAGTCTGAGACACCTCGTATTGATGAGCTTGCGATGGACGGACTCCGTGAGGATGATGAGGTCATTGATGCCGAATACCGGGAAGTGGAACCGGAGGAGGCAGAATCAGAGATTGATGATTATGCAATACCGGATGAGCCGGAGAGCTATGCTTCTAACAGAGATTATGTAAGTGCAAAAGGCATGACACCACAGGAAACTGCCGATGAAGACCGCATGGTAACACAGGCAGAATATGGTGCAGAGATAGAAGCTGAAACATCTGAAAAAGATCCGTCAGAGCTTCAGTATATTACACCGATTGATTATTCCAAGCGTATTGCAGAGCTTGATGAAGACCTGCGTGATGCGGCGGAGATTCTTGTAACAGATTGCAGCTGCTACACTCCGTTTAGGGCATTCCTTATGGATGTGGTGCAGTCTGATTTTGCATTTATGCCCAATAAACTTGACCTTATCAGGGATATTGCATTAGGGACAGATAATGCAGAAAGAAAGGCATATTCCAACAATAAGTATGGTCTTGTGGAGTACTCAATCAGAAGCGGATATGTGAAGATCAACTATAAGAACAGGAATGGTGTGCGTAAGGAAGGTGCACTCGATTGGCGTGAGTTATACGAGATTTTATCCTATATGGTAAAACAGCCATTTTACTGTGGAGAAGACCAGAAAAAGTATTATCAGGAGACAAAGCAGAAAGCTGACAGGGATAAGATGAATCCGGTCTATAAGAGATTCTTTGATATCGAGGATAGTGTAAAAGCCAATCGTCTTGAAACCAGGGAAAGAGCAATAGTGAATGGCTGGGAAACCAAGATTGATGAGAATGGACATGTGGTTTCAGATGATGCAGTATCTGTGGATGATATTCAGGCTGATACAGAATCACAGGAAACTGTAGATTTTACACCAAAGCAGGAACCAGTACAGCAAGTAGAAAGTCTTGAAAATGAGAAGAATGTTGCCGGGAAGACGAAGCACAACTTCCACTATAATCTCTGGGAAATGGAAAAAGGTGGAGCTAAGACCAGATACCAGTGGAATATGGATGCAATCCGCACTTTAAAGCAGATTGAATCAGAAAACAGGCTTGCCACACCGGAGGAGCAGAAAGTTCTGTCGAAGTTTGTCGGATGGGGCGGACTGTCACAGGCATTTGATGAGAATAATGAAAGCTGGAGCAAAGAGTACAAAGAACTCAAAGAGATGTTATCGGATGAAGAGTATGCTGCAGCTAGGGCAACAGTAAACAATGCCTTTTACACTTCACCGGAGATTGCCATGTGCATGAACTCGGCACTTGTCCAGTTTGGTTTCAGAGGCGGCAATGTATTAGAGCCATCTATGGGTATCGGTAACTTCTTTGGAAGTATGCCGGCACCAATGCAGAGAAGCAAGCTGTATGGGGTGGAGCTTGACAGCATTTCAGGAAGAATTGCAAAGCAGCTTTATCAGAATGCCAATATCAGTATCACAGGATTTGAGAATACCACATATCCGGATAACTTCTTTGATGTGGTTGTCGGAAATGTGCCATTTGGTGATTACAAGGTATTTGATCCAAAGTACAACAAATATAACTTCCGTATCCACGATTATTTTCTGGCAAAAGCACTTGACCAGGTAAGACCAGGAGGCATGGTTGCTGTAATCACCACAAAGGGAACACTTGATAAGGCAAATCCTACTATCCGAAAGTATCTGGCTGAAAGAGCAGAGCTTGTGGGAGCAGTAAGACTTCCGAATACAGCATTTAAAGATAATGCAGGAACTGAAGTGACAGCAGATATCCTGTTTTTGCAGAAGAGGGAGAGAAAGATTGATATTGAGCCTGACTGGGTCCACCTTGGTGTAACTGAGAATGGCATTGCAGTCAACTCTTATTTTGCAGAGCATCCGGAGATGATGCTTGGATCTATGGAATATGATACAAGGATTTATGGACAGGACAGCAGATATACAGTCTGTGTGAATAATGATGAGAACTTCAATATGTACGAGGCTCTCAATAAGGCAATCGGAAATATCAAAGCCCAGATGACAGATTTTGAGAGAGTGGCAGATGAGGCGGAGCAGACAGAGGAAGTTATCCCGGCTGATCCGGATGTGAGAAACTACACTTACACATTTTATGAAGGAAAGCTCTATTACAGGGAAAATTCCGAGATGGTAAGAAAAGAAGTATCAAAGACTGCTGAGGAGCGAATCAGAAGCCTTGATGAAATCAGACAGATAACAAGAGAGCTGATTGATATCCAGATGGATGGCTGCAGCGAGGAGGAGCTTTCTGATAAGCAGAGACTTCTTAATGTAAAATATGATTCATTCGCTAAGCAGTATGGAGCCATTACTTCAAAAGCAAACAGGGCGGCATTCAGGGATGACAGCGATTATCCTCTACTTTGCAGTCTTGAGGAAGTAAATGAAGATGGGCAGGTGAAAAAAGCGGATATGTTTTATAAGCAGACGATTAAGGCAAAAACTGTCATAGAGAGAGTTGAGACTGCCGTGGAAGCATTAAATGTATCCGTCAATGAGTTTGGATATGTAAACCTTGCCTATATGCTCTCTATTTATGAGCCTGATATCACAGATGAGCTTGAAAAATTAAAAAATCGTAGTAACGACTCAAGTGAACAAATACCGGTGGAAACAATAGCACAGCTCAAAAGAACAGCGCTCACAAAAGAGCTTGAAGGTCTCATCTTCCTAAATCCTGACCGCTACAACGAGAACAATCCGGATATCGGCTGGGAGACAGCAGACGAGTATCTTTCCGGAAATGTGAGAGACAAGCTTCGTGTAGCAAAGGCTATGGCAGCGGATACAGACAATCCACAGGCAGAAAGATTTGCAGGCAATGTGGCAGCACTTGAAAAGGTGCAGCCGGAGTGGATTGAAGCCTCGGATATTGATGTAAAGATTGGCACGACATGGATTGAGCCGCTTGATTATGAGCAGTTTATCTATGAGCTTCTCAATACACCAAGAAGAGCAAGGGCAGTCAGAAGCCAGTTTTACAATACAGGCATTCAGGTACACTTAAATAAGATGAGCATGGAATGGTTCATCGAGAATAAGAGCATGGATAAGCATTCAGTGGCAGCTACTAAGACCTATGGTACAAGCCGCATGGATGCTTATTCTATTTTTGAGGATACGCTGAATCTTAAAACTGTAACAGTCAGGGACAGGATTGATGATGGTGATGGCAGGTATCATTACGAAGTCAATAAGAACGAGACAATGCTTGCAAGGGAAAAACAGAACATGATCAAGGAGAAGTTCAAGGAATGGCTGTTTTCAGAGCCGGAACGCAGACAGAAATATGTGGAGTATTATAACGAGACATTCAATAATATCCGCCTGCGTGAGTATGACGGAAGCCACTTACAGTTTCCGGGAATGAATCCGGCGATTGAGCTAAAGCCTCATCAGAAGAATGCGGTGGCAAGAATCCTTCTCGGAGGAAACACACTGCTTGCACACTGTGTCGGTGCCGGAAAGTCCTTTGAGATGATGGCTGCCTGCATGGAGCAGAAGAGACTTGGACTTGCCAATAAGACAATCATGGTTGTTCCAAAGCCACTTATCGGGCAGACTGCATCAGAGTTTTTAAGGCTTTATCCGTCAGCAAATATCTTAGTTGCCACAGAGCGTGATTTTGAAAAGAGCCGTAGAAAGCAGTTTGTATCAAGGATTGCAACAGGTGACTATGACTGTATTATCATGTCACACTCGCAGTTTGAGAAAATCCCAATCTCCGCAGAGAGAAAGGAGCGGATGCTTAACGAGCAGATTGATGAAATCAGCTATGCGATTGATGAGATGAAGGAGCGTAATGGAGAAAGATGGACTGTAAAACAGATGGAAAGCCAGAAGAAAAAGCTGGAGGAACAGCTGAAATCTCTATCTGATGAGAGCAGGAAGGATGACCTCATTACCTTTGAGGAGCTTGGTGTAGATTCTATCATGGTAGACGAGGCACATAATTTTAAGAACCTTGCAATTTTTTCCAAGATGAATAATGTGTCAGGTATCAGCAGCAGTGGAGCGAAGAAGTCAACGGATATGCAGCTTAAATGCCAGTATCTATCAGAGATAAATGATGGCAGAGGCATTGTATTTGCAACAGGTACACCAATATCCAATACCATGTGTGAGATGTATGTCATGCAGCTTTACTTACAGAAAGCGGCACTTGAAGAGATGGGGATTTATCACTTTGATTCATGGGCAGCAAACTTTGGTGAAGTGACAACAGCACTTGAGCTTACTGTAGAGGGAAGCGGATTCCGTTTTAAGAGCAGATTTAATAAGTTTACGAATCTGCCGGAGCTTATGAATATCTTCCGTGAGGTAGCAGATGTGCAGACCGCAGACATGCTTGACCTTGATGTGCCGGCACTTCGTGGTGGGAAGCCTATCATAGTGGAGTCAGAGCCTGACTGGTATGTAAAGCAGGTTATGGAAGACTTTGTTGTGAGGGCAGAGCGTATCAGAGGTGGTGGAGTTGATCCAAGTGTGGATAACTTCCTAAAGATTACCCATGAGGCAAGACTTCTTGGAACAGATGCAAGACTGATTGATAAGGATGCACCGAATAATCCGGATGGAAAGCTCAATAAGGTAGCGGAGAATGTCTGGAAAGAATATGAGAAAGGAAATGTTGACGGTCATATAGGCTGTCAGCTTATTTTTTCAGATATCGGCACACCGGGACCGGATAAGGACTTTACCATCTACGATTATCTGAAGGAAACACTTATCCATTATGGTATTCCGGCAGATGAGATAGCATTTATCCATGATGCAAAGACGGATGCACAGAGGGATGCACTTTTTAAGGAAATGAGGACAGGTAAAAAGAAAGTTCTTATCGGTTCAACGGACAAGTGTGGAACAGGTGTCAATGTGCAGACACACCTTGTAGCAATGCATCATGTGGATTGTCCGTGGAAGCCAAGCTCCATTGAACAGAGGGAAGGACGAGGCATACGACAGGGCAACGAAAATGAAGAAGTAGCAATCTACAGATATGTCACCAAAGGAACCTTTGATGCATACAACTGGTCGCTCGTTGAAAATAAGCAGCGATTCATCAGTCAGGTCATGACAAGCAAGGCTGTAAGCCGAAGCTGTGAGGATATCGATGAGGCAACACTTTCCTATGCAGAGATTAAAGCGGTTGCCACAGGCAATCCTTTAATCAAGGAAAAGATGGAGATTGACAATGATGTCCAGAGATTAAAGCTCTTAAAGGCATCCTATGACAATCAGAGATATGGATTGCAGGATAACTTTATGATTAAGTACCCGAAGCTTATTAAGACAGCAACAGAAAAGCTTGACAATGTAAGAGAAGATGTAAAGGCAAGGGATAAAGAACTGATTGATAATCCGGAATTTGCCATTACCATAGGCAAAGCAACCTACACAGAGCGTGTGGATGGAGGAACGATGATGCTTGAAGCAATCAGCAAATGTAAGACCGGAGAGACAACTGCAATCGGCAAGTTCCATGGATTTGAGCTGCTTGTGGAAAAGAACTTCCTTGACATCAATTATATGGTGCTTCGTGGAAAGACAGAGTATAAAGCAGAGCTTTCCACCAGTCCGGTCGGCAGTATGGTGAAGCTTGAAAACCTGTTCAATGGACTCCATGAGAACATTGATTTCTTAGAAAAGAAGATTGAGCAGTACCAGAATGACCTTGAAGCATCAAAGAGTGAGTATGATAAGCCATTTGCATACAGCACGGAGCTGGAAGAAAAGCTGGCAAGACAGTGTGAACTGAATGCCCAGCTTGACCTTGAGAACGCAAAGGCTGTGGATGCAGACCTGAGCGGACCGGAGGAAGAAAGAGAAGCAGATGACAGGATGGAAGCTGCAGCAATTGTAGCAGAGGATAAAGGTGCTTATCCAGCCGACAGAGAGGGCAGAACACGATAGGAGAGTGAATAATATGAGCATAAGAAAAGTGGTCGCAGGACTACTGATTACAGCAGGGATTGCCATTATGGCAGTCCCTTTTTTCTGGCGGGCAACAGGAGAAAAACAGACAGAACAGCTCATAAGTGAATTTGAGCAGACATTGGAGGATGATTACGATGAAGAAACAGATGTGGAGAAAGAGCAAACCTCCATTAGTGAAGAGGATGAAGCCATTTTTAAAGAAGGCGGTGTTATCGGTATCATTGAGATACCGGGCATAGATATCCGGTATCCGGTAATGGAAGGAACCACAAGTAAAGTGCTTAATGCCGGGATCGGTCATATAGAAGAAACAGCAGGGATTGGGGAGAGTGGCAACTGTGTATTGTGCGGTCACAATGGCAGCAGATATGGCACATTTTTTACACCACTAAGTCAGATATCCATAGGTGATGAAGTAATGATAACCGACAAAAATGGGCTGAAGCATATCTATGAGGTAACAGAGACAGAGGTGGTAAATCCGTATGATAACAGCATCAAGACACAGGGTACAGAAAAAGAATTAACTCTTTTTACCTGTTCCCAGAAAGGAACCATGCGTTTTGTGGTCAGGTGCATTTATAAGGAGGCGGTGATGGATGAATAAGAGATACCGATTAGGTGAAATAGAAGAGGCAGTATCTGATATGGAGGAGTTAATCGGGCTTGAGGATGATATTGCGGAGATTGATGATGAATTTCAGATAGTCGTAAGCGGCTGGTCTGTGTATGTCGAAAGCCTGAATCTGACACTCAGACAGGGAATAGCCTGCGTATGGGATGCGGAGGAAGGATTATTTATGCCTGATTTTGATGTGACTATCGTGTATGAGGGGAACATTGAAACACAGGAGTGGCTCTACTATGAGCAGGACGGAATGATCGTTACACTTGGCAACTGGTTAAATGGCAGATTGTCTTGTGAACAGATAGAACAGCTTTGGTGTGAGCTTATCATACCAAAGCAAAACAAAGAACAAAAAGAAAGCGAGGAATAGCATATGAAGTATTCAATTAAGGTAAACGAAGTAAGGGCAAAAGAGGGCAGCAATATCAAAGGATTTGCAACAGTAGTATTCGGTGATTCATTTAAGATTACCAATATTGCAATCCTTGAGAATAAGGACAAGGGAGAGCTTTTTGTATCAATGCCAAGATACCGCTCCAATGAGCGTGATGAAAGCAACGGTGTGATCTATAAGGATGTGTGCAATCCTATCACAGCAGAGTTTCGAGAGGAACTCTATACCAATATCCTTGATGCCTATGCAAGAATTAAGGAACCGGAGAAAGAGGAGACACAGAAGCAGGAGCGTACACAGGAAATGCCGGAGTTTTCCGTAACTGTGACACCTTATGAGAGGGAAGGCAGTAACATCAAGGGACTTGCACGCATTTATTTTGAAAACAGTTTCATCGTAAATAATATCAATATCGTGCAGGGCAAAGAGAAAATCTTTGTATCAATGCCTTCTTATAAGACAAAGCAGGTGGATGAGCAGGGCAAGCCAATCTATCAGGATGTCTGCTATCCGGTCACAAAGGATTTCAGAGAAAGACTCTACAATGAGATTATCTCGGAATATGAGAAAGCAAAGGATAAGAGCAACGAAAAGGCGAGGGAGAGTGCCGAGAAACATCATGGCAATCCCGATAAAGAGAAGGACAAAGAGGCAACGCCCTTTCGATAATTGGTAATCATGTTACAGGGGCGGCCAAGGCTGCCCCATTTACAGAATGGAGGAAACTATGGATATAGAAGCAGGAAAAACACTTACCAACGAGGAGGTCATAAGAGAACTTCTCGAATTACTAAAGAAAAATGCCATGAAGGAGCAGGCAAACGATGTATTTGAGATATGCAGCTATGTGGATGGACTGGAGAAAAAGATTGATTCCATGACGGAAGAACTCACCAATATGCAGAACCAGATCAAAGAAATGCAGGAAGATACACTTGTCAATAATGCTAAAAAGGCATTGTCGGAAGCACAGGAGCGACTTAATGCCAGATGTGAGCAGATAAAATCGCAGGTAATTGAAGTGAAAGAACAGGTCAAATCTACTGCTAAGAGCATAGTTGATGAAGCAAAGGCAAAGGGAAGATCTGCATTATACAGGGTGTCTGAGTTCTTAGGAATTAAGAAAAGATTTCTTGATATCCGAGAGAATGTAAGAGGTGCAATCAAGACAACGGATAATGATATAGCAAAGACAGCGCTTCTTGCAAAAGGATTTCGTGAAGCTGGTCAGACAGTAGCCAATGCATTTCGTACTTTTGCTGACAAACCGGAGGCGGATTATTCACAGAAAGAGCAGAAACATTTCATTACAAAGGCAGTACTTGCACCTATGAAAGTAGTGAAAAAGATGTTTGTGTTAATGGAGCTGCATCTGGACGCTTCGATTGATAAGCTGGATAATCTGGCGATGAATGTGCAGATAGATAAGGAAAAGCGTATAGAGAATACGAAGAATCTGAAACAGACAGAGCCGGAGAGGGCAGAAGCTGAGCGAGTAGAAGCAGAGATTGTAAATTCGCCGATGGTCGCTGAACCACAGGAGTATCAGTATAATGCAGATGCATTTGAGGCTAGAGGTGCGGATGAGGTGAAGCAGGAAGCGTCACATAAGGAAGTATCAAAGGTAAGAGAAGATAAAGCCAGATAGATATGAGGACGTGGGAGAGATTCTGCGTCCCAACGTCCGTGTGGGCTTGCTTTTATTCGGATATTCGTATATAATGTATCGTGTTGAGTATTATCCATGCGGAGGTGCGGTATGAACGGGATCAAGGGCTATATCTCCATTCGGGAGGCGTCTTACCGTTGGGGCGTGTCAGAGCGGCGGGTCAACCAATACTGCGCCGAAGGGCGGATCCCCGGCGCGTCCCGGTTCGGGCGTTCATGGGCGATCCCGGAAAATGCGGAGAAACCGTCCGACCCGCGCTTTCAAGGACAGCACCGCGATTCCGGCAGGACAAGCACCTGACGGATACCCCTCTGCATGGGAAGCATCCGCAAAAAGGAGGTGAACGCTATGGCCTGCGACGAGAGCTTGTACCGCCAATATCTGAACGGCGACGACGAAGGGCTCAATGCCCTGATGAAAAAATACGGCGACCCCCTGACCCTGTATATCGACGGCTATCTGCACGACGTTCACGAGGCGGAGGAGCTGATGCTGGACGTTTTCGCCTATCTGTTCACCAAAAAGCCGAAGATACGGGACGGCGGCTTCAAGGCGTATCTCTATAAGGCGGCGCGGCACATGGCGCTGCGCCATAAGAGCAAACGGAAGCCCCTGTTCAGCCTCGATACGCTGACCGGCGAGCCGGACGGACGGCTGCTGGCGGAGGAGGTCATTCGGACGGAGGAGCGAAACCGCGTTCTGCACTTCTGCATGGACGAAATGAACCCGGACTATCGGGAGGTGCTGTATCTCACCTATTTTGAGGATATGAGTTACGCACAGGCAGCGGAGGTCACGGGAAAAACGGTAAAGCAGATCACCAACATGGTGTATCGCGGAAAAAAGAGCCTGCGAAGGCTATTAGAACTGGAGGGAATCACTAATGCGGAGCTATGAAGAGCGTGTTGCGGAGACAAAGCGGCGCATCGCCAAAATTGAGCGGGAGAAACGGCTGCGTCGTAATACAATTACCATGGTTTCTGCCGTGGCGGCGTGCCTTGTGCTGCTCATCGGTGCGTCCCTCGCCATGCCCGGCATTGCTGCAAGCATCCGGACTGGGGATTATGTGGGCTTTGAAACGGCGGCAAGCATCTTTCACGACGGTGCGGCTTTGGGATACATCGTCATCGGGCTTCTGGCGTTTTTACTCGGCGTGTGCGTGACCGTTCTGTGCTTCCTGCTGCGGCAGATGAACCGAGAGGACAGACAGGATGAGGAAAGCGAGGATGTGCATGGAGCTGATTGAAAACCTGCTGCAACTGCTGGTCACATTCGTCGGTGCGCTGCTTTCGGGTATCTTCTACTGGAAAAGCCGCAGGCAGGCGGATTTTCTTCTGCTGTGTTTCTACGGTTGCTTTGCCCTCGGCGCATTCTACTGGACGCTGTATCTGCTGCTGTTCAATACCACGCCGCACGTTTTTTATGTATCGGAGTTCGGCTGGGTGGCGAGCCTCATCTTCCTGCACATTTTGCAAGAAACTCTCGCCACTCAGGACGAGCGCAGCTTCCGTAGCCGCTCTGCATGGCTTGCGCCTGCGTTTGGCGTGCCGCTGCTGGTGTTTTACTGCACCTTCGGGGACATTCTCTCCAACCTAATCTGGTGCGGTATGATGATATGGCTCTCTTACTGCGCCATTCGAGGGCTTGCCTATGCGAAAACGCAGATGGGCACGGTGCAGAATATGCGGTATTTCCATAGCGGCGTGCTGTGCTTTGTATTTGCGGAGTATCTGCTTTGGACTGTGGGCTGCTTCTGGCCGGATACCTCACCGGCAAGCCCTACCTTTTGGTGCGATATGATGCTGACGCTTGCGATTCTGGGGCTGCTGCCCGCCACGAGAAAGGCGGTGGAAGCGTGACCTACATCGAAAACATCTTTCTCTGCATAGTCTCTCCCCTGCTGGTAGCCGCTCTGTGCATGGGCAGGCGGCAGCTTCGCTTTTTCCTGTTTTGCATTGTCGGGATGGGGGTGTGCCTGCTTTCGGCCTATATTAACACCTTTCTTGCGGCGGTATGCCGGGCGGACGCCCTTGCCGCCACGGCGGAGATTGCGCCGGTGGTGGAGGAAATGATGAAGCTGCTGCCGCTGGTGTTCTATCTTTTGGTGTTCGAGCCGGAGGGGAATAAAATCAAGGCTGCCGCCATCACGGTTGCCCTAGCCTTTGCCACCTTTGAAAACGTCTGCTATCTCATCCAAAACGGAGCGGACCGCTTTTCCTTTATTTTCTTCCGGGGCTTCGGCACGGGAGCCATGCATGTCCTCTGCGGACTGATCGTAGGCGGCGGTCTTGCATACACATGGCAGCGGACGTGGCTGAAGGTGGCCGGCACTTGCGGTCTGCTGTGTGCGGCGATAACATTCCACGCCACCTACAATCTGCTGATTGCCTACGGCGGTACGGTGCAGTACATCGCCTACGCCATGCCGGTGCTGCTGGTGGCGGCGGTAAGATTGTCTGCTTTCCGATTATCGCAGAGAAAATAACTGAACATCCTCTACTTGAGAGCTGCTTTTTGGCGGCTCTCAAATTTTTTTAAAAAATTTTTCGTTTTTGGTGAGAGTTTTTTCGATTTTTTGTACCTATATAAGTGAAAGGGTTTTTATTACAGTTTCAGACAAACCGGAAAGGGGGTTCAAACAATATGTATGATACCGCAAGACGGGTCGCACTCGTCAAGCAGCGGGTGCGGGAAAACACCCGCCGGAGGCAGCGGTGCGAGGCAATAAGCCTATCTGCTTTGTGCCTGATGTTATTCACGGCACTTGCCAAGGTAGCGGACGCACTTATAGTGCGGGGACAGACCGCCGCACAGGGCGTGTTCGGCACAATGCTGCTGCGGGAGGACGCAGGCGGCTATGTGCTGGTAGCCGTTATTTCCTTTGCCGCAGCGTCAGCTATCACTGCACTGTGCTTCCGGCACAGAACCAGAGAAAACCAGAAAAAACACGGGACGGACAAGCCCGCCCGACACGAAAAGGAGGAGAAAAGCCAATGAAGAAACGAATACTCAGCGTCCTGCTGCTGTGCTGCATGGTGCTTGGCCTTTTGCCGACGACCGTATCGGCGGCGGACGGGCCGATGGACACCGTCCCGAAGTACGACGTGAGCATTGACGTGTACAACCGGACATCGGACATCACCATTAAGGACAGTCGGAGCTACTACATCTACTCGTCCGTTCCCGACAAGGAGAGGGACACATGGACATGGAATTGGAAGATCTTCATCAAGGGAGACAAAGCTGCGCCCCACATATTTATTGACGGCGTAAATATCGAGAGGAGTCCCAGTTCCAAGGGGCCGGCTATTGAATTAAATAAGAAGGCTTCGGCTTATCTGTATTTCATCGGCAGGGACAGCACGCTGCAGGGCGCCACCGGCCGCGCGGCCATCCAGAAGAACCGCAGCGAGGGTCAGGTGCATGTGTTGGTGCGAACCGGCACTACGGTGACGTGTAAGGGCGGCGTTGTGACGGCGACGGGACACTACGGAGCGGCGATAGGCGGCGGCCGCTGGTGCCGCGGAATGGACATAACCCTTACCGATGCTACCCTGAATCTGTCGACCAATTACCGCAGCAACGGCTCGGACGCGGCGGCTGTCGGCTACGGCGACATTGTTTACAAACCGGAGCAGCTCGTGGCGGATCCGTCGATCGCGACGAACGACCGGATAAAGGTCGGCTCAAAGGATGGAAAGATCGTCATGCTGACGGCTAACGGTCACGCGCTCAGAACGGATGGGAAACCGAGCTACTTCATGCATCTCACTGATTTCCTGATTCCGGACAGCGACGGAATGATTGACCTGTCGCTGCTGACTCTGCCATACACGCAGAACTACGGATGGGCGATCACCGATCTTGATGTGAAAATGATGGAGACCTCCTGCGAGGGAAACCATACCTACGGCTGGAAAGACTGGAATGGCTGTCATGTCTGGGGATGCACACGCTGCCCGGCTCGGGATCCACTAAAGAGTGGACCTGCGCCGGATGGTGAACATATTCCCGGAGAATGGGAAATCCAGGAAAAGAAGTGCACTGTGTGCGGGCATAAGCTGATGAAGGACACGACCCCGCCGGTGATCGAGGGAATTACGAATGGAATGGAGTATACCGCCGAAGACACCGATGACGGGCAGCCAGGCACGATCAGCTTCATGGTCAGCGACCCGGCGAGAGACAAGGAGGTGTCCTCTGGTGTCAAGTCCGTGACGATCAACGGTGTGGAGCAGACCGTGCAGGCCGGACAGGTTTATCATCTGACCGCGCCGAACGGCGGCAACAATGATGAGGGATTTGTGTATGTGGTCGTTGCTACGGACAATGCGGGCAACAGCACCACAACAAAGATAACTCTGTACAGAAGGCACCGGGTCCTGATCCTGAGTGACAGAAACGACCCGAGCAGCGCGATCTTCCACCTTGGCGTGCCGCACGGGTCTGAACTGGAACTGCCGTTCGATCATCTGCCGAAGGAAGCCTATTTTGTCGACTGGGATAACGAGGACATCAAAATAAGCCGCGGGGAGAATAATGACTATAACTTCGGCATCATCAACTCGAACCGGAAGTTTTTGCTGGTGATCCCGAAAACGGAACTGCCTACGCTGACGGTTCGTGTAGGAAACAAAAGCTTTTGGGACTATCGTGCGGATGCGCCGGATGAATTCTGCTATGTCGATCCGGTAGACAAGTACGGAGAGGGCTATGCTGTGAGTCTTGGGATTTCATCTGACGAAACCAGCTACTATTTTGAAACGGCCACGCGCTATACACTAAAGGAGCTGAAGGAGCTGGATGACAAAGGCAGCATTAAATGGTATAAATACAATTCGGAATCTTGGAGTTATACCCTCATAGGTCCCTCCTTTGAGGACTACCACGGCGAGTGGTATGTCTACGCCAAGGCTACAAATGAGGTGGGGACGAAATACGTCTCCTCCCCGAAGCTCATACTGGACTGCTCAGATCCGGCGGCCACAGTGCATCCCTCCGGCAAGGAGCTGAAAGGCAAAGCCAATTCGAGCACAGCCGCGGTGGAAGGCACGACCTACTGGGGCAATTTGCAGTTCAAGGTGCATGACGAGACGCCGGTTACGGTGCAGGACGGCCAAACGGTTCTGAAGCCGGATGAAAACGGCATTTATACGATCCCGGCGGACATGGACGACAATGTCTACCACAATATTTATATCAGAGACTCCTGTGGAAATACGATTTTCTATCTGAAAAACAAGGTCCGCTGGAACACGCTGGCCCATGTCGATACGCTCGACGAGCAGAAGCTCCCGCATGGCGCAGTGCTGTCTGAATCGCTGCCTGCCACGGTCACCGTCCGGACGGCGGCCAGTGGGAATCAGAGCGTTTCGGTTCCGGTCAAATGGGACGAGGCGGCGGACTATGTTCCAGCGGCCAAACGGGAGCAGCACTTTACCGTGACCGGGACGCTTGACCTGTCGGGCATGGACATTGTCGTCCCACCGGAGCAGGAAGCCTTGCAGACGGTTACGGTAGAGGTAACGGTGGCCGGTGCGCCGCAGTACAGGGTAACGGCTGCAAGCAGTGAAAACGGCACAGTCACGGTGGTGAATGCCACAGAAACCGCCGAGGACGGCACGCCCCTGTTCTGCAAGGAAGACCTTGTCATGCTCTCCATTGCACCCAATGAGGGCTATATGCTCAGTACGCTGTCCATCAACGGTACTCCCGCCAGCTTTGCAGTTGAGGATGATACCTATACCTTCGCCCAGCCGGAGGAAAACGTCACCATAACTGCAACGTTTGAAAAGTGCAACGAGCATACCATCACTTTTGACGCGAACGGCGGCTCCGAACCCGAGGATTTGCCGGAGGAGGTCACCACCGCAATGCCTGCCAAGAAGGTATTGCGCGGCAGCGAGTATTCTCTGCCGGAGTGCGAGTTTATTGCGCCCGAAGGAAAGCAGTTCAAGGCATGGGAGATCGACGGTACGGAGTATCCGGTGAACGCCCCTGTGACCGTCACCGCTGACATCACAGTCAAGGCGCTGTGGGAGGACGCACCGCCTGTACCTGACGAGTATACCGTCAGATTCAATGCCAACGGTGGCGGCGGCACAATGGCAGATGTCACCGGCGTTTCCGGCAGCTACACACTGCCCGCCTGCGGTTTTACCGAACCGGAAGGCAAGCAATTTAAGGGCTGGTCAACCGGTGCCGACGGTTCGGTTATTTCCGGTACGACCTATGAAGTAAACTCGGATACTACCTTTTATGCAATCTGGGAGAGTAAAGAGTATTCCGTCATCGTAACGGACGGCAAAGCGACAATCGGTGCAGGAAGCGAAATCAGTAAGGCGGCGCAAGGCACAACCATTACTCTGACCGCAAATGCGGCTCCTGACGGTAAGGTGTTTGATAAGTGGGTAGTAGAAAGCGGCAACACTACTCTTGAAGATGCGAACAGTGAAACCACTACTTTCATAATGCCTGACAGTGAAGTCAGCGTGAAAGCGACCTACACAATTCCCCATACTCATACCTACGATCAGGAAATTCAGAAGCCGGAAACCCTCAAGTCGGCTGCCGACTGCACCAACGATGCAGTATATTTCAAGAGCTGCTCCTGCGGAGAGATCAGCACAACAGAAACCTTTACAGCAGCAGGTACACAGCTCGGGCACGCATGGGCAAGCGATTGGAGCAAGGACACAGACAATCATTGGAAAGAATGCTCTCGCTGCCACGAAAAGAAGGACGAGGCGGCTCACGATTACGGTAGCGATAACATCTGCGACACCTGCGGATATGACAAGACCGTACCGCATACGCACAATCTGACCCTCGTTCCCGCAAAGGCTCCTACTTGCACGGAGAAAGGCAACACGGCATATTACACCTGCGACGGCTGTGACAAGTGGTTTGAAGATGCAACCGGTGCATCCGAAGTTACCGACAAGACAAGCGTAATCCTTGCGGCAACAGGTCATAGCGCTTCCGACTGGAAGTCCGATAATACCGATCACTGGAAAGAGTGCACCGTTGTCGGCTGCGGCGTGATCATCGAGGGCAGCAAGGCGGCGCATACCGCCGGTGAATGGATTATCGACACTCCGGCAACAGCTACCACAAGCGGCTCAAAGCATAAGGAATGCACCGTCTGCGGTTATACGATGGCAACCGAAACCATCCCGGCAACCGGCGGCGGTGAGCATACTCACAGCTACGGCAGCGAGTGGAAGAACGATGCTGACAACCACTGGCATGAGTGCTCCTGCGGCGATAAGAAAGATACAGCAGCGCATACCGCCGGCGAATGGATCATCGACACCCCGGCAACTGCTACAACCGACGGCTCAAAGCATAAGGAATGCACCGTCTGCAGTTATACGATGGCAACCGAAACTATCCCGGCAACTGGCGGCGGTGAGCATACCCACAGCTATGGCAGCGAGTGGAAATCTGACGCCGACAAGCACTGGCATGAATGTTCCTGCGGCGATAAGAAAGATACAGCAGCGCATACCGCCGGTGAATGGATTATCGACACCCCGGCAACAGCTACCACAAGCGGCTCAAAGCATAAGGAATGCACCGTCTGCGGTTATACGATGGCAACCGAAACTATCCCGGCAACCGGCGGCGGTGAGCATACTCATAGCTACGGCAGCGAGTGGAAGAACGATGCCGACAACCACTGGCATGAGTGCTCCTGCGGCGATAAGAAAGATACAGCAGCGCATACCGCCGGCGAATGGATTATCGATACCCCGGCAACAGCTACCACAAGCGGCACAAAGCATAAGAAATGCACCGTCTGCGGTTATACGATGACAATCGAAACTATCCCGGCAACCGGCGGCGGTGAGCATACCCACAACTACAGCTCTGACTGGAAATCCGATTCTATCAACCACTGGAAAGAATGCTCCTGCGGCGATAAGGCTGATGTTGCAGCACACAGCTTTAAGTGGGTGGTAGATAAGGAAGCAACTGCAACCAAGAAGGGTTCCAAGCATGAAGAATGCAAGGTTTGCGGCTATCAGCGTCCAGCGGTAGAGATTCCGGCTACCGGAAGCACAACCAAGCCGACCGGTCCAACGGGAAGCAATCCGAACACCGGCGCAGAAAGCCCGAAAACCGGTGACAACAGCAATATGATCCTCTGGATCGCGGTGCTGTTCGTAAGCGGCTTCGGCGTATTGGGAACTGTCATTTACGGCAAAAAAAAGAAAGAACAAGCTGAATAATTCAGCTACAGACCTTTAAGCAAAAGGCGGTGACGGGAGGTTCCCGCCACCGCTTTTTTGCTGAGTCTGAGATTGGAGAAATGTTATGCAGGATTATCAATCCCCACGTTCCGGTGAACACCGGCAACCAGGGCGGTATCTGAGTGAATCGGAACGAATGGCTCAAAGAAATAAGAAAAAAAAGAAAAAGCAGAAACAACGCCGTATGCTGTTTGGCGGTGCTGCCGCTGTATTGATTGTTATAGTGGTTGTCATTGTACTTATCGTGAAAGGTTGCTTCGGCAGAACGGATGCGCTTGCGGGCACTTGGGATTTTGACGGAACTATGACATATGTGTTTGACGGAAATGGAACCGGCGTAATGGCGCTTCCCTCCATATCCTACGACTTTACATATACGATTGACGGCAATACGCTCGTAATCGACTACTCAAATGAATCTGTACACGATTCTACTTATGAATTTACCGTTGACGGCGATATCCTCACAATGGTCGGAGGAGAAGGGACGGTCGGCGGGACTTATAAACTGACAAGGCAAGAGTAAAATATGGTGTTCAGTAAAAAACAGAAGCTATTGACGGAAGTCTATATGAAAACTAAAAAAGTATTACCGTTAATCTCGCTCCTGTTTGTCGCTATAATGCTTTTGTCTGTTGGAATGATAGCAAAAGAGTATCGGGAACGCCAACAAGATATAAAAGGGTTTGAAAAATTAGAGGATATTATAACCGAAGTTGAACAAACGGAAATGACGGATAATGTTGAACAGAGCGAAACCCTGCAGGAACATAAACAGTCCTCACGCAATCTGACACCGTTATTTGAAGCAAACGGGGATTGTATCGGCTGGATATGTATTCCGAATACGGCGGTGAATTATCCGGTTATGTTTACACCCGAAGAATCTCAGAAGTACCTTCGTAAAAACTTCGAGGGTGAATACAGTGTGTCAGGCGTTCCGTTTTTGGATGGGGCTTCTACCCCGGAATGTGACAATTTGATTGTCTACGGTCACAATATGAAAAACGGTACGATGTTTTCTGATGTTACACAATATAGGGATAAAGCATACTGGGAGGAACATCCGTACATTGAGTTTGAAACAGCAGGCGGATTGAGAATATACCAAGTCTTTGCGGTGGTTTGCCTGAAGAAAACAGATGAATGGTACGGCTTTTCCTGTTTTGAGAGCAAAGAGCAGTACCAAAAGGCAATTTCGGAAATTAAAGACAGGTCGCTTTACGATACCGGAATCGAGCCGCAGTTCAAAGAGCAGCTAATAACCCTTTCCACCTGCTTCGGAGACAGTAAAGACAGCAGAATGGTTGTGATAGGTGTTGAGCAAATAAGGTAACATACCACGGAGGTACTTATGGCTGAAACAAAAAGCAGGATTTTATATATTCTAATATACCTATGGCAAAACACGGATGCCGAGCATTATGCCACAACCGGAGATATTCTTACATACTTAAAGGAAAACGGTATCTCCTGCGACAGAAAAACCATACCGGGAGACATTGCGAAGCTCTGTGATATTGGTATTGATATTGAAGAAGAAAGAAGCCGTGAGAACCGCTATTCCCTGAGTAGTCATTTGTTTACCCTGCCGGAAGTGAAGCTGCTGATGGATGCGGTGGAGTCCTCAAAGTTCATTACGGCAAGGAAAAGCTCGGAGCTTGCAGATAAGCTGTCGCAGATGACAAGCGTGTATCAGTCGGAAGAACTGAAAAGGAATATCTATATTTCCGAGCGTGTCAAACCGATGAATGAGCAGATCTACTATTTGGTAGACAATATCAATAGGCAATCAACCAAGGCAAACAAATCTCATTTCTGTATTTTCACTATAACCAATATCGTGAGGAAGTTCCTAATAACGACGGTAAGCGCTATCATTTCTCCCCCTACTTACTTCCATGAAGCTGGCAATGGATAATGGAATCAGGTCTATTGCATTTCCTTCTATATCAACGGGAGTATATAGTTTTCCGGTTGAGTTGGTAGCAAAGATTGCAATACATACAGTAAATAGGTTCTTGCAGAATAATCCGGATTGTTTTGCTCTGGTGGAGTGGGTGCTATTTGATACTCATACTGAATCGGTGTATGAATCTGAGGTTGATAAGTTATAAAACAAATAAAATGACAAAAGGGAGTTTTGATGTACGCTGAAAAAACAGAATATGATGATGTTGAAATGTCGAGCAGGTTACGGAATATTCTCAGAAGAAATGGATTTGAGTCATTGGAAGGATTGAGAGAATATCCAAAGGAACATTTTATAAAGTTTCGTAATATGGGGCAGGCGACACTACAGGAATTATATCAGATTTGTGAAGAGCAAGGCATAAAACTTCGTAGTGTAGAAGATTTGAATGATAGGGAACATGGAGTCAGATTTGATGACTTCCTATGCATGGATGCGTTTATAATGGGAATAAAAAGCAAAGATGATTTGAGAAGATACAGTCTGGAGGAACTTGAAAAGATGTGCCCGAAGGACAAGAGACTTTTTGTTCGATTAAAAAAACTGAAGACTGTTTATGGATGAAATAGGACATTTCTTCCTAAAAACAGTATGTTTATGGTATACTAGCTAGTAGTAATGTGGTTTCAACCGACATTACATATTATTATGAGAAATTAATGCAAAGGAGTTACAATCAAATGGATAACAATGAAGTAGTAACAGAAGAAGTGGCAGCAGTTGTTGAAAATAATACAGGTATTGAAATAGAGCCTTTATTTGAGGAGCAGGTTGATTTTGATACATTCTCAAAGTCAGATTTTCGTGTTGTCAAGGTGAAGAATTGTGAAGCAGTTCCAAAGAGCAAGAAGCTTCTTAGATTTACGCTTGATGACGGAACAGAGAATGAGAGAACAATTCTTTCAGGAGTACATGCTTTTTACGAGCCAGGGGAACTTGTTGGAAAGACATTATTGGCAATCGTAAATCTTCCACCACGTTCTATGATGGGAATTGACTCTTGTGGTATGTTACTTTCAGCTATTCATAATGTAAATGGTGAAGAAAAGCTGAATCTTGTAATGTTAGATGATTCAATTCCAGCAGGTGCAAAACTGTATTAGGATTTGCACAGTTATTACATATAACTTAGTGGATAATTATATATGATTTTAAAATTTATGTTGAAAGTAGATAGTAAAAGAGCTGGGTGTCATGTGCCCAGCTCAATCTTCTACATGGAAGACATCTTCCACCAGCATATTAAAGTATTTGGAAATCCGTAGCATAAACTCGGCGGAGGGGGTGCTGTCCCCACGCTCTATCCTGCCGACAGTTTTGGTGCTGTATCCGATAGCAGCGGCAAGGTCATCCTGGTAAATGCCACGCTGTTCGCGGATTTCTTTGATATTGTTGACAACCGCCATAAAAATCCCTTCTTTCAGTTCTATAGATATTTTCTTATTGTCAATTATGCAAAATAATGTGTCCGATAAAAAGGACTTGCGATTTATCGGCAATGTCCTGTAATAGCAGAAGCATCAGATTTTCCAAGAACTTTTCCAAATATGTCTAAGCGGTCGTTTTCTCCAACCTTGATAGGTGCATACTTTTCATTGAGTGAGATAAGGAAAATTCCGTCTTTATCGTTTTGTAATTTCTTAATATAGGCTTCTCCGTTAAGAGCGAAGATGCCGATTTCTCCATTAGCAACAGATTCCTGTTGTAATACCCATGCAATCTGACCATCGTGGAATTCAGGTTCCATACTGTCACCACTAATACGGACACCGAAAGTAGTATCTTCCGGCAGGATAGATTCATCTATGTGTACGGTCTCTTTCGGTCCGTCTACAAGGAAGTTACCGGTTCCGGCTGATACTGCATTTTCAAAAATATCAATGCTTCGGAATGGAATTATTTTAGCAGTCTGCTTTTCATACATTCCCGATGCATGGAGCAGATTAATATAGTCCATAGCTTTTTCCCTGCCTTCATCAGTAAGTGATGAAAAAGGATCAGCAGGATTTACTCCAAAATAT
Organism: Hominifimenecus microfluidus; assembly: GCA_020687485.1. Taxonomy (GTDB): domain Bacteria; phylum Bacillota; class Clostridia; order Lachnospirales; family Lachnospiraceae; genus Hominifimenecus; species Hominifimenecus microfluidus. The sequence goes on from JAJEQR010000018.1 coordinate 51,307, forward strand.
GCTTCATACATGTTAGTAATACCAAGGATTCTACACACTTTGTAAAATATGGTAACGCTTGGTTCAGCAAGATTTCTCTCCCAGTTGGATATGGCTTTATAGGAAATGGTAATGCCTTCATTTGCAAGTTCATCAGCGAGATCCTGTTGGAGCAAGCCTTTCTTTTTTCTATATGTTGAAATGATTTCTCCGATTGAGTACATACATACGCCTCTTTTCTTTCATTTTGTTGATTTCAAATGTCTCTTTTCACTCCATAGTATATAGCAATAGTACCAATTATTCAAGCTAAAAATCCAATATAATGAGAAATAGGACACATGTGTCCGTTGACAGTCGATTATTCTTGGGGTTATACTATGCCCTGTAAGAAACATTACTCATATACTTGGACTAAAGGTTATGGTAATGACAGATTAAATGCAGGAGGTGATGCAGATGGGAGACAGGGTAATACTTCATTCGGATATCAACTGTTGTTATGCCTCGATTGAGCATCTGCATCATCCGGAGCTTGCGGGAAAGCCACTGGCAGTAGGTGGTGACCCGGAGGCAAGACATGGGATTGTCTTAACAGCTGACTATATTGCCAAGAAGTACGGTGTGAAAACAGGAATGGCACTCTGGCAGGCAAAGCAGGTCTGTCCGGACATAACATTTGTTTCACCAAGAATGGACTTATATCTTCGGTTCTCAAGAATGGCACATGAGATATATGCAGAATATACGGACAGACAGGAGCCGTATGGGATTGATGAGTGCTGGCTTGATGTGACAGGGAGCAGCTCCCTTAAAGGAGATGGATTGCTTATTGCACAGGAAATCAGCAGGAGAATGAAGTCAGAGCTTGGCATCACAGTGAGTGTTGGTGTTTCTTTCAATAAGATATTTGCAAAGCTTGGTTCTGACTACAAGAAGCCTGATGCAATCACAACTATGTATAAGAGTGAGTTTAAGCAGAAGGCTTGGTCACTTCCGGTGGCAGATCTTCTATACGTTGGCAAAAGTACGAACAGAAAGCTTGCATTATTTGGTATTAAAACCATAGGTGATCTTGCAAGGGCAGATGAAGATGTGCTTAACAGTCACCTTGGAAAGATGGGTAGTATCTTATGGTCATTTGCTAATGGCTATGATGATTCATCTGTCAAGCTGGAGAATACCCACGCTCCAATCAAATCGGTGGGAAACAGCACAACGACACCGAAGGATATGGTATGCGATGAGGATGTAAAGATTGTTCTTTACATTTTGGCTGAGAGTGTTGCAGCAAGACTTCGTGAGAATGGATTCCGTTGCAGAGTGGTTGAGATAAGTGTCAGGGATAATGAGTTATTCTCTTTTACCCGTCAGAAAAAGATTGACCATGCAACGAATATTACTGGAGAGATAGCTGCATACGCTTATCAGATATTTAAGGAAAACTATAACTGGAGCAAGCCGATCCGCAGTGTTGGTGTCCGAGGTGCAGATTTAGTAACAGATAATTATTGGGAACAGATTGATTTGTTCTCAAGTGTGGAGAAGCGTGAAAAGCAGATGAAGATGGATTCGGCGGTGGATGAGATACGAAAGAGATTTGGATTTTACAGTATCCAGAGAGGACTCATGTACCGGGACAGGAGTCTGTCGGCAGTCAATGCAAAAGAAGAACACACAGTACATCCACATGGGTACTTTTCAGGTTAGCAATGAGAGGTGCCAATAGAGTAAAGAAGAGGGAGGCGGAACATGAGCGAAGCAGCAAGAATTGATCTGGTAGACAGAGCACCATTGACGGAGAAGCAGCAGAATGTGTATGAAAGCATTATGCAATATCAGAGAGTGAATGGTTATGCTCCTACTATCAGGGAGATATGCAAGATGGTAGGGGTGGCATCGACTTCAAGTGTTTATGCACATCTGAAAATATTAGAAGATAAAGGCTATATAGCAAGGAAGATGGATGCTTCCAGAGCAATAGCAATCTTGTAAGGAAGGTGATTACATTGAGCAATAAGGTATATGTTGATGTACTTGCAGAGTTTTCAAAGGACGGACTGCTCATTCCCAAAGAGATAACATGGGAAGATGGCAGAAAGTATGAGATTACACGAGTAAAAGACAAGCGCAGAGCAGCCAGTACAAGGGCTGGCGGCGTTGGAGAGCGTTATACCTGTGTGGTAGATGGAAAGGAAATATTCCTTTTCTATGAAGATAACAATATGTGGTTTATGGAAAGAGCTGGAGCCTGATGTGAATGTGTGCTGACAGCACAATTCATATCAGTTGGCTTTAGATCAGCAAAGCCGGGGAATGTGCAGACATTCATCGGAACTCCCGGCAAAAGGCTTGCAAAGGTGATTTCCCTTTCCTTTACGAGTACAGAATTGTAGATTGATGATTTTGTATGAATAAGGAGCGAACTGAATTGAACAAAGAAAATGTTATAGAAATTAGATGTAAAAAATGCAACAAGTTAATGATGGAATATTTTGTATGCGGTGATGATTCCGCTGTAGCACTTCAGAATATTGGAATTAAGTGTGACAGATGCAAGCGAGTGATGATACTCAAGAAGTATTCCGAGGGAATGATGAAGGAACATTCTGAGAATGGGACTTTCAGAATATAACGATTGAAAATTAAATTATAGCCCACCTGATAAGGGCACATCGAAAGATGGCAGCACCAAAGACGCAGGGGAAACGAACAGTATTTATGATACTGGTTTCCTCGTGCGTCTTTTTTAGTGCTGTAAAGGTAATCCGACTTGTTCGTTTCCAAGGGCGGCAAGGAGGATTTATGAGCGGTAAAGCACAGGCAAGAGAAAAGGATTATGAGAGAGGATTACGAATTGCTGATAGAAGAAAGGCGATTGGATTGTCACAGGATGAGTTAGCTCATAGAGCTGGCATAGGCAGACAGGCATTGTCGGCTATTGAAAATGGTGGAGATTTTAAGACAAAGACATTAGATAGTCTGGCAATCGTACTTGGTGTATCTGTTGATTTCATAATGTATGGAAAGAATGAAGAAAATTCAGAACTATTATCTGAGGCAATGGAAGTTCTTTCAGATATGGATGAATTGCAGATAAGACAGTGTCTTGCAATGATGAAAGCGATGAAAAGCGTGTCAGTTGAAAAGTGATTGTCGTGTTTACACGACATAATTGTCGCCTGTACACGGTCGGCAATTAAAGGCTGGCAGGATACAATAATCATGTGCTTAAGATACAGCACACCACGAGAGTGGAGGCGCCAAAACTCTCCAATACGAAATCGTAAAGGAGATAACAAAATGAATAAGAGAAACTTTAACGTAGTAGAAAACAATGAAATAGATAATCAGGAGTCTGCAAAGGGTATTGCATTTGTAAAGTCACGCAGAGCGGAACTCAATGTAGTCCAGATGGTTGAAAGTATGCGAGATCAGGCAATATCTAATGGAGTAATAATAAATGATGCGTATTGTGATCGCTCAATGACAAGGGACTATGACAGAGAAGCTCTGAATGCTTTCTTTGCAACACTTAAAGAGGAAGATTTTGAGGTTGTAGTAGTCAGAAGCCTGAATGAGATTACCGATGACATTTATGATTTGGAAGAATTTGTTAAGACCATCACAGATATGGGCATATGGCTCTATTCTCTTGAAGTCGGTCCGGTGCCAATAACTGTATCTCATGCAGAGGACTTTGGATGCTAACGGAGTCCTTTGGTAGATCGACAACAGAAAATCATTCCGGTCGGGACAAACAAGTCCCGGCTGTGAAGGATTGCAGATTTACTCAGACTGCATTTGGAACAGTAGTACATGATTCGAGAGGGAAGTGGCTTGGTCAGTATGAAACAGAAGATGCAGCTGTAGAGATGTTAAGAGAAATGGCAAAGGACGATGGAGGATATAGCGATGAAATATGATGGTTATCAAGTTGGAATCGTGATTAAGTCGTTACGAATCCAAAGAAATCTTACAAAAGAAGCCCTTGCTGCTGAGCTTGGTATTAGTGTGTCAACTATCAAAAAGTATGAGAATGGAGAACGTGCATTAAGTATCACAAACCTATTTAAGATAATTGATTATTTCAAAGTAGATGCTAATACAATCCTGAATGTGGCAGAGGGTAAGAAAGAAAATTCAATAGACTCTAGGTTGGAATTAATGGATTATAGCAGGAAGGCATATTTTCAAAAGATATTTAACGAGATGCTTGATAATGCAGAGATGCTTGTTTCATAGGAGGTTTGGCTATGAGAAGAAAGAAAAAGACGATTGAATGTATAGAGTATCTGTCAGTAAGTGCACCATTGGATAAAGTGGATCGCTTAGAGGACAAGCAGAGTAAATATATTCATGAGTATGTAAAAAATAAAGAATACATGATTGTTGGCACTGAACGCCGACATGGATTTTCACAGAATGATGTGGACAGACAGTGGCATCAGATTGTGGATAAGATTAGAAAAAAGCAGGTAGATGGTGTAATAGTCGCAAACATGAGTGTTATTACAGACAATCTTATTGACGCATTTATAAAAGTAGCGCAAGTTCAGGCTGCCGGAGGAATTATCGTTACAGTAGATGATGGCAGGCTGGCTATGCAGTTAAGGGGGTTTTAGATTATGAATAAGAATAAAAAACGATATGACAAATATAAAAAGTTTGATGTTGTATATGCAGATTTTGGTCGAAATCCGCATGGTGTGCAAGGGGGAATAAGACCGGGAATTGTAGTCTCGTGTGATGCAAGTAATCATGGTGGTGCACCTCAGATTTCAGTTGTTCCATTATCATCAAAACTGAAAGATAATCCTGTGCATGTGATAGTTGAGCCTTCAGAAATAAGAGGGCACGCATTGAGCAACAGATCTGATTTTATGCCGGAGGATATTCAAACTTTAAATAAGGGATGTGTCCGTTTTAAGTCGGGGTACATTCCGGGAGAATCGGAGATTAGGGAAGCAATGGATAGAGCGATGATAATGCAGCTTAATCTGTTACCTGTAGCACGCAAGATGGTATTAGAGGAATTGGAGATGAAACAAAATGGATAACAGAACGAAGAAAACAAATAACAAGAGATTTGTCAGATATCCAGAGGGTGCAGAGATGTACTCGATGAGTTTATCAAAGTTCCAGCAGTTAGCTAAGGATGCGAAAGCATGTTATAAGATGAATAGACTGGTGCTGGTGAACCTTGATATTCTTGATGAATATCTGGAGACATTTCATATAGAAGACGAGGAATTCTACAAATAAATTAAAAAGAATATGAAAGAGTTTGCATTAATATACTTGACTTTATGTCGGACATAAAGTATACTATGTTCAGATGGAGGTGATATATTGGCAAAGATGGGACGACCAAAGGCTGAAAAACCTGCTGATAAGAAGGTTACAATCAGACTGAATGGTGAAGAACATGAATTGTTGCTTGAATACACCAAAAATCATAACATGACTATGACGCAAGTAGTTAAAATGGCAGTATTAGAGAAACTAATGGCTGACCAGAAGTAATGCAGGCTCTTTTCTTTTTGAGAAAGGAGAAAAGATGGCTTGTAGAAAAGATGGTAAAGGAAGAGTATTACGAAAAGGAGAGCATTATCGTAAAACTGATGGCAGGTATTCATATATTTATACTGATCCATTAGGGAAAAAAAGGACGATATATGCGAAATCTCTTGTAACACTTAGGCAGAAAGAAGACGAACTTGTTCGTGATCAGATGGATGGATTAAATGTATATGTTGCCGGAAGTGCAGATGTGAATTTTCTGTTTGATAGATATATTTCTACCAAGACGGAGTTGCGAAGTACTACAAAGGCAAATTACTTATATACGTGGGATCATTTTATCAGGGATACGTTCGGAAAGAAAAAGATTAAGGATGTGAAGTATTCTGATGTCTTATTTTTCTATACGGATTTGATTACGAACAAAGGATTGCAGGTAAATACTTTGGAGAGTATCAATACTGTATTGCGACCTACATTTGAGCTGGCAGTACGAGATGATATAATAAGAAGAAATCCTGTAGATGGAGCTTATGCCGAGGTGAAAAAAAGAAATGGTGGCGCTAGAAAGAGTCGAAGAGCACTGACAGTAGAGCAGCAGAGAGAGTTTATTGATTATGTTGCAAAGAATCCGTTTTTCTTCCACTGGTATCCGTTTTTTGTATTTCTGCTTGGAACTGGATGCAGAATCGGGGAGGCAATAGGCATCAGATGGGACGATGTTGATATGAAGAAACGAACAATCAATATTAACCATAGTCTTACTTATTACACAAGATCTGACAATTCATTCAAGTGTGAGTTTAGGGTTTCAGAACCTAAAACAGAAGCAGGAATAAGGACAATTCCAATGATGGGACCGGTGTATGAAGTGCTCAAGTCTGAATACCAGCGTCAGCAGGAAGAAGGTTTTTGTGTTGCAGAGGTTGATGGAATGACAAACTTTATATTTACTAATCGGTTTGGAAATCCACATAATCCGCAGGCAGTAAATCGTGCAATCAAAAGAATCGTTGATACTCATAATGCCGAAGAAGAGGTAGAGGCAAAGAAAAAGAAGAGAGAACCTATAATGTTGCCCAGGTTTTCATGTCACATTTTTAGACACACATTTGCTTCAAGGTTTTGTGAAAACGAAACCAATGTAAAAGTTATTCAAGAAGTAATGGGACATGCTGATGTCAGCACAACCATGAACATTTATGCGGAGGCAAATCCGGAGGTTACTAGAGAGGCTTTGGAGAAACTTGCCAAGAACATGGATGTGTTTTAGAAACAACAGTATAATATAGAAAAGAGTCCTCTGATTTGAGGGCTAGGCAATTGACCAAAAAAATTTAATATGACTAATATATGACCAAAAAAGGCTGCGAATTTGGTTATTTTAGTACAGCTTGCTAAAGAAAATATTGTAATGATTTAAAGAAATACAAATCATCTTACAGACCTTTACAGCAAGAGCGAAAAAGCTCCCAACCATGAAGAGCTTGGAGAAAAAAGACCAGTAAAATCAAGGGTTTGCGCTACTAGAAACAAAGAATGACATCAATTTGACATCAAATTATTATTGTTTGGTGGACTTATATGGACTAAAAAGGTACGTTTTAGAGATTTGAACCTTTCAAAACTAAATAGTTAAATGCTATTAAAAGGACATTTTCCAAAGTAAGGAAAGTGTCCTTTTTCTGTTGTTATGGTTGTAAAAAACAGAATTATTACAAGGAGGTTCAAACATGAACAGTACAGCGTTAGGAGCAAAAAAAGAAAACATTAACTTTATCAGTGAAGCACATGAGAAATTCTACTATGAAAAAATTCAGAAAGTCAGAGAGGCAGATGTGTACCATAAGGCACTTTGCTATTGCATTGGAATGAACGAAGATACACGAAGAAATGTGGATAGAATTTATAATTTCAAGACTGGCTGTGTAAAACCGGAGTGCCTGCATGAAGGATGGCAGACCAGTGGAAGTGCAAAGGTTGTCAGAATGGCTTTCAATTTGTATTGCAACGGAACACCGAGCGTAGATGATGAGCAGGGCACAGAGGAGCAGGTGGATGAGTGCCGGAGATATTCAGTAGAGGATTTGTTCTGCTGTTGCTATGCACCGTATTTTTGGCAGGCAATACAGATTCGCTATCCGGAGTATGCCACATACAATAAAAATTTGTATGCAATGTTTGGAGGAAATGATTGATGTTAAAGATTCGATTGATGGGAACAAAAAATGATATTACATGGTTCAAAAAAATCATGCAGAGACACCCAAAGGTAGAGGTTCTGGAAATGTCAGACCTCTACCCTAACAAGGGAACAGATAAATATTACAGATCGTATGTAGAAGTAAAAAAGAGCAATGTAAAAGAATAATAGTAGAATTTGGAGGAATTTCATCATGTGTAAAGTTATAGTAATCGGAAACCAGAAAGGTGGAGTTGGAAAGACCACCACAACAAGTAATCTAGGTATTGGACTTGCAAAAAAGGGGAAAAAGGTGCTTCTGATAGATGCGGATGCACAGGGAAGCCTGACAGCAAGTTTAGGCTTTCAGGAGCCGGATAAACTGGATGTATCTCTTGCAACCATTATGGCGAATATCATCAATGAAGAAGATATGGAGCCGGATTATGGCATCCTAAAGCACGACGAGGGTGTAGACCTTATGCCAGGCAATATAGAGTTGTCGGGATTGGAAGTATCACTGGTAAATGTCATGAGCAGGGAGCTTGTGCTTCGGACTTATATAGAACAGCAGAAAGAAAGGTATGATTACATTCTGATTGATTGTATGCCTTCCCTTGGCATGATTACCATAAATGCCTTTGCAAGTGCCGACAGCATCCTTATTCCGGTGCAGGCAGCATATCTGCCGGTAAAAGGTCTGGAACAGCTTATAAAGACCATAGGAAAGGTAAAAAGGCAGATCAATCCAAAATTGGAGATTGAAGGTATTCTGCTTACTATGGTTGATAACAGAACGAATTATGCAAAAGACATCAGTGCATTGGTTGTGGAGAATTATGGTAGCAAGGTAAGAATATTTGAAAACAGTATTCCGATGTCGGTAAGAGCTGCGGAGATTTCTGCTGAAGGTGTCAGCATTTATGAGCATGATCCAAATGGAAAAGTAGCGAGTGCCTATCAGTCATTGACAGAGGAGGTGCTTGCAGATGAATAAAACAGGAAGTGCCGCAAAGGTAAAACTGAACAGCTTCGATGATTTATTCGGAGATGGACAGCCACAAGCAGGAACAGAACAGGTACAGGAAATTGCATTATCAGAACTGCATGAGTTCAAAGGTCACCCATTTAAGGTACTGGACGATGAAAAGATGCAGGAGACGGTGGAGAGTGTCAGAGAGCATGGCGTGCTGATGCCGGGTATTGCAAGACCAAGAGCTGAGGGCGGCTATGAAATTATTGCAGGACACCGAAGGAGACATGCGTGTGAGCTTGTAGGACTTGATACAATGCCGATGTTTATTCGTAATTATACGGACGATGAAGCCACGATTATCATGGTGGACAGCAATATTCAAAGAGAAGATATTCTTCCAAGCGAAAAAGCGAAGGCATATCGCATGAAATACGAAGCCATGAAGCATCAGGGAAGCAGAGCAGGTGGACTTACGCTGGACGAACTGGGAGGAGCTGCAGGAGAGAGTGCAAAAACTGTTCAAAGATATATATGGATTTCACGATTATCGGAACCGTTGCTTGATATGGTGGATTCGGGGAAAATAGGCATTATGCAGGCGGTGGACATCTCGTTTTTATCAGAGGATGCACAGCAATGGGTATTGGTTGCCATACAGGACACCAATGCTGTCATAACCAAACAGCAGAGTGCCATGCTGAAGGAAAGTGACAAAAAAGGAGAGTTGACCTTTCCAATGGTGCGTATGCTTCTGGAGAAAGAAAAGCCAGTAGAGCGTAAGGTTGTTATAAAAACAGAACGCATTAACAGTTATTTCCCGGATACATACAGCACAGATGATATAGAAAAAATAATATTTCAGCTATTAGATAACTGGAAAAATACGCAGTAGGAAGGAGGAGACGAGAATGGGAGAAATTTTGCAGCTAGACTATTATTACGGAATAGAAGCGGAACAGTTCTCATTCTATCGTGTTCCACGCCTGCTGATAAAGGACGAGCGTTATAGGGGACTTAGCAGTGATGCTAAGCTCCTCTATGGCTTAATGCTTGATAGAATGTCTCTTTCTATGAAGAATGGTTGGCTGGATGATAAGAACAGGGCATATATTATTTATACGATAGACAATATCATGGATGACTTGGGTTGTTCCAAGCCTACATGCATAAAAATCATAAAGGAACTGGATTCGGATTCTGGAATTGGTCTGATTGAGAAAGTACGCAGAGGATTAGGAAAGCCGGATATTATTTATGTGAAAAACTTTTCGACAATAGCAGAAACACAAGAGGAAAAAAAGCCTGAAAATGCTGATAAATCTACAGAAGTAAAAAATCTTTACTTCAAGAAGGAAAAGGATTTTACTTCTGCAAGTAAAGAAACTGAACTTCAGGAGGTAAAAAAATCTGACTTTAAGAAGGAAAAGAATTTTACCTCTGGAAGTAAAGAAACTGAACTTCAAGAGGTAAAAGAATTTGCCCCTAATTATACTAACTATAATCAGACTTATATGAATCAAACTAATTATAACCATACTGAGGAGAGTTATAACAATCCTATCAATCAATCTGCAACAGAAAAGCCACAAGATGATGTGATTGATTCGATGGATGATGCACAGGCATACATAGAACTGATTAAAGAAAATATCAATTATGATCATCACATGAAGTATGATGGTTATGGTGAAAAAGAACTTTATGACGAATTATTTGGGATAATCTGCGAAGTAGTGTGCGTAAAGAGAAAATCAATCCGAGTTGCAGGTGAGGATTATCCGTATGAGCTTGTAAAATCCAGATTCTTGAAACTGAACAGCAGTCATCTGGAATATGTGATTGGTTGCATGAAAGAGACAACGACAAAGATTACAAATATCAAAGCGTATATGATAACAGCACTTTATAATGCACCAACTACGATAAATCATTTCTATCAGCAGGAAGTGCAGCATGATATGTATGGAGGTGGATGGCATGAAAAGGGTATTATTTAAGGTGATTTTGCCGCTGGCATTTGTTGCAGTATGGCTGAATATGTGTTACTGGATATGTCTGGGAGAGAACGGAGTAAACTGGTTTCAATTCTGGATTATGAGTGGATTTCCATTCGGCATACAAAAGATGCTCGTACTGCTGATACCTCGCAATTTTGGAATTGCAGGGAGCATTGGAGTGTTGGCACTTGACGCAGTCATAGGCGGCATGATCGGAGTGATTGTCCTTGCAATAAAAATTATTGCAATCATTAGGGAAGTAATCAATATCATAATGGAACTTGCAGGAAAGAGAATTTCTTGCTGAACAGGAGCAGGTATGAAATGAAAGTTTTTATACCTGCTTATTTTATAACTTCTGGTCACAGCGTCCAGAAGTGGAAAGGAACTGATATGGAATCAATGAGAGACACCAAGCGTATCATGGAGCGTGAAATCAAAAAAGGAAGCACACCATTATCTTTTGAACAAATGGAGATTGATACAAATAATTATCAAGAGATTACTTCTGTGGAGAAGCTGACACAGGTTTTGCAGTACCTTCACAGGGTAGGCAATTACAAGTCTTTAGCGGGAAAAACGGTGATCAATAATGTTTACACTTTTATGCGTGGAAGGACACCTGATTTTACCAGAGCAAGAAGTATATTTGACCGGGAAAAGATATATCATCAGATGCTCCGGCAGGAAAGGAAGATGAAGCCTACTTATGAGGGAGACTGCTATATCGAAACAGCAAAGTGCTATTTTTCATTGCCGGAGGAATGGGAAAAGCATAAAATGATATATCTGAATAATGATGCGTATGGTTTTATCCTGTCGAATAAGTATATCTTGGGATTGTATAAGTATTGCAGGGAAGCAAGGCGGGATATTGCAATGGAAGCTCATGAAATACCGGAGAATACAAATACTGTTGTTCAACGGCTGATAAACATGGAAAATCTGGAAGTGTTATCACATTGTCTGCTGCTCGATGATGTATGGATAGAAGATAATCTGATCGGTGCAAAGATGTACACGATTTTCAAGTTAGGAATTTCTTCTCAAAGCACAGCTTTTCTGCTATAATGGGCATTAGCTTATTATGTCTGGAGGAAATGAATATGTGCGATGAAAATATGAATTTAGAAGAACAGGTTACTGAGCCTGTTGAGCCAAAGGTGGAAACAGAACCATTATTTGAGGAAATGGTGGATTTTGATACATTCAGCAAGTCAGATTTCCGTGTTGTAAAAGTAAAAGAATGTAGTGCTGTGAAGAAAAGCAAAAAGCTGTTACATTTTGTTTTAGATGATGGCACAGGAACAGACAGAATTATTCTCTCTGGAATCCATGCATATTATGAACCGGAGGAACTGGTCGGAAAGACATTACTTGCAATTACAAATTTACCACCTAGAAGTATGATGGGAATTGATTCCTGTGGTATGCTTTTATCCGCTGTTCATACAGTAAATGGAGAGGAAAAGCTTAATTTAGTTATGCTGGATGATGCAATTCCGGCAGGTGCAAAGCTCTACTAATCAAAAAGAATATAGAAAAATATACAGCGTTAAGGCAGATATGAGATCGAAAGATTTTGTATCTGTTTTTTTATTGCAACAACTTCTGGTCACGGCGTCCAGAAGTGGAAAGGAAAAGGAAATGAACAGAAAAGATGTGAAGAAATTATTGCTTGCTGTTATTGCTGTGGTAATTGTGGCAAAAATAGCAAGAGACATTATGAAAGCGAGAAAGCAGAAAGAAAATATTCCTGCTGATATATTCGAGGATTTTTATGAGGAAGAAATGAACTGGTGGGATAAAGACCTTGAGGAAGGGGAGGAGCAGTAAGTATGGCAATGAAAACACAGCTTCACAGGCTGTTGGTTCCACCCTAAATCAAGTTGGTGCAGATAAGGAAGGAGGTACACCGTGCAGGAGGAAACAACACAGAAAACCATTGCTCTTGCAATCAAGACTTCCAAGCTGACCGCAAGCGTTTTGCAGAAGGCGATGAAGATGTATCTGGAACACCAGAAGCATAAGGAGCCTTCCCATGGGAAAATTCCGGTAAAGAAGCTGGTCGGTCAGGGAGAGGGGGCAAAGTCCATTGAGGTCACGGATAGTAACATCAAGTCTTTTGAGCGTGTCGCAAGAAAGTACAACATAGATTTCGCAGTAAAGAAGGATAAGACCACGGAGCCACCAAGGTATCTTGTATTTTTCAAGGGCAAGGATGCCGATGTGATTGCACAGGCATTCAAGGAATTTGTAAAAGTTAATGAGAAAAAACAGCAGCGTCCGTCACTCAGACAGAAATTGAAAGGACTTCAGAAGATCATTGCACAGAATAAGAACAAGGAGCGCAGCAGAGAGAAAAATAAAGACAGAGGACAGAGCTTATAAGCAAGGTCATTGACGGAATTGTAAAGGATTTGCGGTCGATTCCAAAAACTCTCAAAGAAAAAGCAAATGGGGTAAATAAAAAGCAAATTGCCCTGAAATGCGCTCCCTATGTGATCTTCGGGTATGTTCTGAATAAGGTTTCATGGCTGTATGGACAGCAGGCAGGTGATAATACATTACAGAATGTGTTGGACACAATCAATGGGATTGGAGGTGCGTTCCATAATCCGCTTCCGAGCTTTCTGCCAAGAGATTTACTGGTAGGAGTAGGATGCGGAATTGGATTTCGTATGGTAGTTTATTATAAAGCGAAAAATGCAAAGAAATTCCGGCAGGGAGTAGAATACGGTTCGGCAAGGTGGGGAACTGCCAAAGA
>JAJEQR010000019.1 GCA_020687485.1 Hominifimenecus microfluidus
ATGCGGTGAAAGTCGCACGTCCGGTGTGGAGTGGGGGAAAATCCGGCGATAACTTCAAAGGATTACCTATCACTATAAGCGGAACGTCTGCTGTATTGTGCTTTGATTGGTTATATCTACTATGAAGCACCGGAGGAAGAACAGAATTTTTCAACCCTGCTGGAATTTATCAATGCCAGTGAAACCAGGGAAGAAGATGAAGCGTTTAAAAATGCAGTGGATCTGTTATTTGAGGAGCTGGAAAGAGACGAGCCGAATCATTTTGCAGTAAGGCAGTATAAAAAATACAAGCTGGCTGCAGGAAAGACAGCAAAAAGTATTTTGATCAGTTGTGGTGCCAGACTCGCACCCTTTGATATTGCGGAACTGCGGGAGCTTATGTCTTATGATGAGATGGAGTTGGATATGATTGGAGATCAGAGAACTGCACTGTTTATTGTAATTTCGGATACAGATGATACTTTTAACTTTGTGGTTGCTATGATGTACAGTCAGCTTTTTAATCTGTTATGTGACAGAGCCGATGATGTTCATCATGGAAGACTGCCCTATCATGTGAGAATCCTCTGTGACGAGTTCGCAAATATCGGTCAGATTCCGAAGTTCGATAAGCTGATTGCAACGATCCGAAGCAGAGAGATTTCTGCATCCATTATTTTACAGTCACAATCACAGCTCAAGACCATTTACAAGGATGCAGCGGAAACTATCACAGGCAACTGCGATACCATGCTGTTCCTTGGTGGAAAGGAAAGTACCACTCTGAAAGAAATTTCGGAGACACTTGGAAAGGAAACCATTGATTTATATAACACTTCTGATACAAGAGGACAGAGCAGGTCCTATGGTCTGAACTATCAGAAAACAGGAAAAGAACTGATGAGCCGGGATGAACTGGCAGTCATGGACGGTAACAAGTGTATTTTACAGCTTCGTGGTGTCCGTCCGTTTTACAGTGATAAATTTGATATTACAAAACATAAACGGTATAAGCAGTTATCCGATTATGATAAAAAGAATGAGTTTCATGTGGAAGAATATATGAAACATCAGATGGAAGTCCGGTTAAGTCCGGAAGAAGCGTTCGACCTTTATGTGTATGAAGGCAGTGAACTGGAAAAACAATCAAATAGTAAAAATGAAGGCATAGAGCATGTAACGTAAAAACATACATAGCTCTTTTTTTATGCCCTTTTGGGAGGTAGCGATATGCGTAAGCATGAAAGACCGCCCATCAGGGCGGAACCCTCCGAGTAGTAACCGTTAAAAAATCACAATGAAAACAGCAGTTACGAAAGGAGAACATAGATTATGGCGTTTTTTACATCCGCAATTAATATTTTACAGACTCTGGTTGTTGCAATCGGAGCTGGTCTGGCAGTTTGGGGAGTTATCAATCTCCTGGAAGGATATGGAAATGACAATCCCGGAGCCAAGTCCCAGGGAATCAAGCAGCTTATGGCAGGTGGAGGTGTCGTTCTGATCGGTACACAGCTTGTACCATTACTGGCGAATTTGTTTTAGCCGGGGCAGTAAGAAAGGAGAACACGCATGGATAAGATTTTTGAGTCCATAGAAGAATGGATGCGTAACCTCCTTACAGGCATGGTCAGCTCAAACCTGACGAACATGTTTACCGATGTGAATGAAAAAACCGGTGATATTGCAAGTCAGGTTGGGCAAACGCCCCAGGGCTGGAGTGGCAGTATTTTCAGCTTGATCCAAAATCTGTCGGATTCTGTGATTGTACCGATTGCCGGAATGATCATAACCTTTGTGTTGTGCTATGAGTTGATTTCCATGCTCACCGAAAAGAATAATATGCATGACATAGATACATGGATGTTTTTCAAATATTTTTTCAAGATGTGGGTAGCAGTCTGGTTCGTAAGCAATGCTTTTACGATCACAATGGCAATTTTTGATGTTGGGCAGAATGTAGTGAACCGGGCGGCAGGTGTTATCAACCAGCAGACGGCAATCAATATTGATTCGGTAATCACCTCGATGGAGACAGCAATGGAATCAATGGAAGTAGGGGAACTGATTATACTGGCACTGGAAACGCTTCTGGCGAGCCTGTGTTTAAAGGTTATATCCGTTTTTATAACGGTCATTTTATATGGTCGTATGATAGAAATTTATCTGTATTCGTCAATCGGTGCGATTCCATTTGCCACTATGAGCAACCGGGAATGGGGACAGATTGGAAGCAATTATTTAAGAGGATTGTTTGCACTGGCATTTCAGGGATTTTTTATCATGGTGTGTGTGGGCATTTATTCTGTGCTGGTTGCAAACATACAGGTATCAGACAATGTGCATACGGCACTGCTCAGTGTAATGGCATATACAGTGATACTGTGTTTCAGTCTTATGAAAACAGCTAATTTCTCAAAGAGCATCTTTAATGCACACTAAATGTGGAAAAGGAGACGATGAAAATGGCTTTTGTATCAGTACCAAAAGATCTGACAAAAGTAAAAAATAAAATTATTTTCAATCTTACAAAACGACAGCTTATCTGCCTTGGTATTGCAGCGGCAGTAGGGCTTCCGTTTTATTTCCTGTCAAGGGGATTGATTGGTTCGAGTAATGCGGCAACCGGAATGTGTCTGCTGATGCTTCCGGCTTTTTTATTTGCCATGTATGAAAAAGATGGACTTCCTTTAGAGAAAGTCCTCAAAAACGTGATTACAGTAAAATTTATCCGTCCTCCGGTACGGAAATATGAGGTGGAAAACCTCTATGAAAAAAAGAGAATTTTGACAAAAGCGAAAGGAGGTACCGTTCGTGGAAAAAGTAAGAAACGATAAGAATCTTCCAGAGCAGACAGAAGAATTTTCCCATCCGGATGACTGGTGGCTGGATGAAGAGGATTCTGCTGATGGTTTACCAGTGTTTGATCCGGACGAGGCAGAAGATTATGCAAAGGACAGACAGCGTTTGATGGGAGTACCGATGGTTACGGGGTATGAAGCACTGGAGCGACACCGAGGTGTCCGCAGACCAAGACGTAAATTAAGCAGACGGGAAAAACGTGCCTGGAAAAAAGCCCAGAAATATGAAATGAAATTACATAAGGCACACGAAAAAGAAGAAAGAAAACTTGCGAAGCAGGCGGCAAAACAGGCTGCTCGTGAAGAAAAGGCGGCACAGAAACAGGCAAAGAAAGAAGAAAAGCATAAAAAAAAGACAAAGCCGTCGGGTTCTGTAAAATCCAGTGGAAAAAAAGGTACTGTAAAGAAAATATCCAGTACGAATAAAGACAGTAGAAATAAAGGGAAAGATATTACCGCACAGCAGTCCATTCCATACAGGGAAATGGGAAAAGACGGAATCTGTCGTGTGGAGGATGGGTATTATTCAAAGACGATTCGTTTTTATGATATCAACTATCAGTTGGCACAGAATGAGGATAAAAATGCGATTTTTGAGAACTGGTGTGATTTCCTGAATTATTTTGACAGCACCATCCATTTTCAGTTGTCCTTTATCAATCATCACAGCAACATGACAGAATATGAAGATGTGATCCGTATCAAAAAGCAGAATGACAGTTTTGATGATCTGCGTATGGAGTTTGCCCAGATGCTCAGAAATCAGTTGGCAAAAGGAAATAATGGTCTTGTCAGAACCAAGTACATTACATTTGGAATTGAAGCTGACAATATCCGGGAAGCAAAACCAAAACTGGAACGTATCGAAACAGATATACTCAATAATTTTAAGGTTTTTGGGGTATCTGCGTATCCGTTAAATGGTGCGGAGCGTTTGCAGATCATGTATGAAACATTCAACCAGAATGTCAAAGTGCCATTCAAGTTCAGCTATGATGATATGCTGCGTACCGGGCTGAATACAAAGGATTATATTGCACCATCCAGTTTCCTGTTCAAAAATGGAAAGGATTTTCAGATGGGAGATACCATCGGAGCAGTATGCTATCTGCAGATTCTGGCACCAGAGCTGACGGATAAAATGCTTGCTGAATTTCTGGAAATGGACTGTAACCTGCTTGTTAATCTGCATATCCAGTCCATCGACCAGATGAAAGCAATCAAACTGGTCAAGAGTAAGGTTACGGACATTAACCGCATGAAAATCGAGGAACAGAAAAAAGCGGTACGTTCCGGATATGATATGGATATTATTCCATCTGACCTGAATACATACGGAGGGGAAGCGAAAAGACTTCTGGAAGATTTACAGTCAAGAAATGAAAGAATGTTTCTTGTGACTGTGGTGTTTTTAAATACAGCGAAAAATAAACAGGAGCTGGAAAATGTGGTATTCCAGACGGCAGGTATTGCACAAAAATATAACTGTGCATTAAAAAGACTGGACTATCAGCAGGAACAGGGCCTTATGAGCAGTTTACCGCTTGGAAAAAACTGGATTCCGATCAAGCGGGCATTGACTACCACATCGACAGCTATTTTTGTTCCATTTACAACGCAGGAACTGTTTATGGGTGGGGAATCTATCTATTATGGGTTAAATGCCCTGTCTAATAACCTGATCATGGCAGATCGGAAAAAGCTGAAGAATCCAAATGGTCTGATACTTGGTACTCCTGGATCTGGTAAATCTTTTGCGGCAAAGAGAGAGATTACCAATGTGTTTATTGTCACAAAAGACGACATTATCATCTGTGATCCGGAGGGTGAATATTTTCCGTTAGTCAGGGCATTTAACGGGCAGGTTATCCGTATTTCTCCGACCAGTCATGATTACATCAATCCAATGGACATTAACATCAATTATGCGGATGATGACGATCCGCTATCTCTGAAATCAGATTTTATCCTTTCGCTTTGTGAACTGGTAGTAGGAGGGAAAAATGGCCTGGAACCAGTGGAAAAAACAATTATTGACCGATGTGTACGTCTGGTATATCAGGACTATCTTTCTGATCCGGTTCCAGAGAAAATGCCAATCCTGGAAGATTTATATAATCTGCTTCGCAAACAGGAAGAGGCAGAGTCGCAGAGGCTGGCAACTGCACTGGAAATCTATGTAAATGGTTCCCTGAAGGTGTTTAATCACCGTACAAATGTAGAGTTGAACAATCGTCTGGTATGTTTCGATATTAAAGACCTTGGTAAACAGCTTAAAAAACTTGGCATGTTGATTGTTCAGGATCAGGTTTGGAACAGGGTAACAGTCAACCGTTCTGCTCATAAGTCCACCAGATATTATATTGATGAGTTCCATCTGTTGCTGAAAGAAGAACAGACAGCAGCATACAGTGTAGAAATCTGGAAGAGATTTCGTAAGTGGGGCGGTATTCCGACTGGTATCACACAGAACGTAAAAGACCTGCTTGCATCAAGGGAAATCGAGAATATCTTTGAAAACTCAGACTTTATCCTGATGCTCAACCAGGCATCCGGGGATCGACAGATTCTGGCAAAACAGCTTAATATTTCAACACACCAGCTTTCCTATGTAACAAACAGTGGAGAGGGAGAAGGGCTGATTTTTTATGGAAATACAATTATTCCATTTAAGGACAGATTCGATAATACCCTTATGCTTTATGCGTTAATGTCATCGAAACCGGAAGATGTAGAGAAGCGTGAAAAACTCGGCATTAAAGGCAGAGACGATAGTTAAAGGGGCAATGGCAGAGCATGAGAAAATGGGTGGCAGGATTATTACTTTCTATATCCGTTATATTGCTTACGATCAGTCTGTATTTCCTGATGGGATTTTTTGTGCAGGAAAGACAGGATAACCAGTTACAGCAAGAGTTACAGGAACTTATGCAGGAAAAAGAGGACGATTCAGAGGAAGATACTTTCGACGATTTAGAGGTAGATGTTGGAATTTTGGCATTGCATGAAGAGAATCCAGATTGTATTGGCTGGCTGACCATTGATGGAACGAGAATAGACTATCCGGTCATGTACCGGCCCGGAGATAAAAATTATTATCTGCATCGGGATTTTAACGGGGAATATTCTGCAAATGGCTGTTTATTTCTGGCAGAGGAATGTGTACCAGGAAATTCGGACAATCTGATTATATATGGACATCACATGAACAGTGGAAAGATGTTTGCTGACCTTGAAAAATATAAGGACGAAGGATTTTACGAAGAACATCCGACAATCCTGTTCCGCACGATATGGGGAAATGAACAGTATCAGATATTTGTAGCATTTACAACACCCGTTTATACAGGGAATGATTTTGATTATTACAGTTTTATCAAAGCGGGAACAGTGGAGGATTATAAAAAATTTGTTGCTTCCGTTAAGGAAAAATCACTTTATCAGACAGGAACAACAGCAAAATACAGAGATAAGTTACTTACACTGTCTACTTGTGAGTATTCCCAGAAAAATGGGCGTATGGTACTGGTTGCAAAGAAAAATAACGGAAAATTACCATAGATCAGGAGATGATGACCATGCAGGAGCATGAATATAAAGCAAGGGACAAGACTGTCCAGAAGATGAGCCGGGATGGACTCCGGGAAAAAAATCTCCGCAGTAAAAAGGAAAAGCGGATTACCGGGCGTGAGGCAGATGAGAAGAAAATAGCCGGACACAGGGAACAGGAGCTGGACTTTGGAAAGGTTAGAAAAACTCATACTGCAGAAGAAACAGTTGAGGGAGTGAAAGAAGGAAAACACAGACTGCAGTCCAGACACGCTTTTCTGGAACAGGAAGAATTTGCGGAAGCGGAAGAAATGGAAAACTCAGAAATGAGTGATGATAAAGCAGGCGGGGAGAAATCTCCGTCTGTTTCACGTTCCAGACTTCGTAAAGAGAGTATCCGGGGACATCCGGGACGTGATGCTGAAACATCGGAACCGGACAGGCAGAGCCGAAAGAAAAAGATGGTCGTAGCTTATGCAGCGAAAGAGCAGAAACGCTACCATGAAAAGTCAGAAGTTGATGAAAAATCAATGGAAGATTTTCGGGAAGAGATTAAAGGAAAGACGAAAAGGGAACAGACGCTAAAAGAACAGAAAAAATCAAAATCCCGTCTTTCCTTTGAAGATGAAAGTAAAGGTATGATTCCCGGTAGCAGAATGGCAAGAAAGGGAGCAACCGTTGTTTCAGAAACGGTATCTGCCTATGGTCAGAAAAAAATCAGAGAGGATACCGATGATAATGCTGCTCTTGATGCAGCAGATCAGATGGAACTTGCGGGAGAAAGTCTTGCAAGAAAGTCAATTTACGTTCGGGAACGGTTGAAAGAAAAACGACAGAGAAATAATCGGTTAAGGGAATCTGTTCTGGAAGAAACAGAAAAATCCCGTTTGCAGTTTAGCACCAGTGCTTCCAATGAAGCAAAAAAGGCGGTTCAGAAAGAAGCAGAGCAGAAGAAACAGTCTGCATTAAAGAAATTATTGCAGAAAAAGCGTTACCAGAAGCAGTATCAGGCTGCGAAACAGGGAAAAGCTGTGAAAGACGCAGTGCTTGTAAACGCACAGCGATTTACGGAAAAAGCCAAAGCTGCGGTCAAGGAGCTTGTGGCACAGAACAGAAATATCCTCCTGTCCATAGGAGTTCTGGTGCTGCTGTTTGCGTTAATGGCAACGAGCCTGTCAAGCTGTGCTGCGTTATTCCAGGGCAGTTCCAATGCTATTATTTCTACCAGTTATTCCAGTGAGGATGAGGATATTTATGCTGCGGAAAATGCTTATGTGGCATTGGAAAATGCACTGAATGAGCAGATCAATCAGATGAAAGCAAACCATTCCGATTATGACGAGTTCCAGTTCCAGATTGATGAGATCGGACACAACCCGTATCAGCTTATTTCCTATCTGACAGTTAAGTATGGTGGTTTTACCTATGCAGAGGTTGCAGATGAGATTCAGGAGATTTTTAAGGAACAGTATGGCTTGTATACGGATTCGACACGAGAAACGGTAACAGAAAAGAAAAAGGTCAAGGTTGGAGAATCACTGGGACAGGTTGTGACCAGTGGATATTGTAACTGCCCGATCTGTTGTGGACAGTGGAGTGGAGGCCCGACAGCGAGTGGAGCCTATCCACAGGCAAATCATACGATTGCGGTAGACGCTTCTAATCCATTTGTGCCAATGGGAACCCATGTCATTATGAATGGTGTGGAGTATGTAGTTGAGGATACCGGAAATTTTGCACAGTATGGTGTGCAGTTTGATGTATTCTACGGCGATCACGCTTCTGCGTCAGCACATGGGCATCAGACCTGGGAAGCATACATAGCAGACAGCAATGGAAGTCAGGAAGTGGAAGTAACGACAACAAGAGAAGTGAACCGGCTGGATGTAACACTTACGAACCATAACCTGGATGCAGTTTTAAGAAACCGTATGACAGATAAGGAACAGGAGCAGTATGACGCTTACAACAAATACTATGGAAATCGTGATTATCTGTTTGACCTTAACACAATTCCGACAGGTGGGGCAGGCTTTGGATATGATATTCCGGCAGAAGCACTTTCTGATCCGCAGTTTGCCAAGATGATCCGGGAAGCGGAAAAATATCTTGGTTATCCGTATGTCTGGGGCGGTGCATCGCCATCTACCAGTTTTGACTGTTCTGGTTTTGTATGCTGGGTAATCAATAATTGCGGAAATGGATGGAACGTGGGAAGAACAACAGCGGACGGGCTTCGTTCTTATTGTTCCTATGTATCTCCATCGGATGCAAAGCCGGGAGATCTGATCTTTTTCCAGGGAACTTATGATACGCCGGGAGCGAGCCATGTTGGAATTTATGTAGGAAATAACATGATGATTCATTGTGGAAATCCGATTCAATATACAAGCATTGCAAGTTCTTACTGGCAGCAACATTTTATGGCATTTGGCAGACTTCACTAGAAGGGAGTAAACAAGAGATGAATATGCGATTAAAAAAGGTTCTGGATGACATTCAGAAAACTGAAAACAAGATTCTGGAACTGCAGGAGCATGTAAGGCAACTGAGAATCCAGAAAAAGCAGATGGAAGATGCAGAAATCATTAAGGCAATCCGTTCCATGAAGATGGACAGCCGAAAGATGCTGACTTTTCTGGACGGGATTCAGAATGGAACAGTTACCATGCAGTTTGATGAAGAGGGCAATCTTTCTATGGATAGTTCTGAAACAGGTATAAAGAAAGAAGAAAATATGGACAGAGAAATGTCAACCGGACTGATAGAAGAAAGAGAGGATTTGGAAGATGAAGAATAAAGTAATGAAAAAAATTTTGATGATTATGTTGTCATCAACAATACTGATGGGTTCTGCCAGTGTGACCGCTTTTGCACAGGCAAATGAAAACGCAGAGCAGACTGAAACTGCGGAACAGGTGATAGAAGAACAGCCGGCGGAGCAGCCTGCCGCAGAGGGAACACCGTTTTCCACATCGGGAAACGGACAGCTTGTGGATGATAAGGAGAATGACAGTTCCAAGCAGTTTCTGACGGTACAGACAAAGAATGGAAACACCTTTTATATGGTCATTGACCGTTCCGGTACTTCCGAAAACGTGTACATGATGTCACTGGTAGATGAAAATGATCTGGCAGAGTTCTTAGGCGAAAACGAGGAAATCGAGAAAAAAGAGGAACCAGCAGTTGTTCTTCCGGAAACGACTGCAGCACCAGAACCAGAAACTACCGTACAGCCAGAAACAGAAGTAAAACCGGAATCCGGTGGTAATAAAATGTTTGGCTCTGCGATCCTGGGCGGCGGTATTGTACTGGTATTCGGTGGTTTAGCTGCTTTTGCTTTAAGTAAATTCCGAAAGAAAAAAGAGGACGGTATTGTAGAGGAAGGTCTGGAATTTGCTGATGACAGTTACATCAATGAAGATGAAGAAAATGCGGAAGATCAGCAGAAATAACAAAAAAGCATAAGGTATGGAGAAAGGGCGGTTCTTTATGGACTGCCTTTTTGACAGGAACAGGAGGAAAACATGGCGAAATTTTTAGTGATCGCAGAGAAACCGAGCGTGGCACAGAGCCTTGCAAAAAATTTATCTGCTTATCAGAGAAAGGACGGGTATCTGGAGGGGAACAGTTGCATCGTCAGTTGGTGCCTGGGGCATCTGGCAGAGTATGTCCCACCGGAAATCTATGATGAAAAATATGCAAAATGGCAGTTTGAGGATTTACCGATTATTCCGGAAGTATGGAAAGTTCAGGTATCAGAGGATAAAAAGAAGCAATTTGATGTGATATGCAGCCTGATGAACCGGGCAGATGTAGCATATCTGGTGAATGGCTGTGATGCCGGAAGAGAAGGAGAACTGATTTTTAAAAGAGTTTATGATCTGGCAGGCTGTCAGAAACCAGTGAAGCGTCTGTGGATCAGCTCAATGGAAGATGAAGCCATTCAGAAAGGATTTCAGTCCCTAACTGACGGGAGAGAATATGCAGGGCTTTGTAATGCTGCGGTATGCAGGGCACAGGCGGACTGGCTGATCGGAATGAACGCAACGAGAGCTTACACAACCAGATATTTTAAACGTCTGGTAGTTGGCAGAGTGCAGACACCAACGCTTGCTATGCTGACGGAAAGAAAAGAGAAAATTGAGCATTTCAAGAAAGAAGCCTATTATAAGGTTTCCCTGTCAGATGGAAGACTTGCGGTAATTTCAGAAAATATTCAGTCTGAAACAGAAGCGGAAGAATTAAGAAAACTCTGTGATGGGACAGAAGCTGTTGTGACCAGAGTGAAAAGAGAACAGAAAAAGACTTCTCCGCCCAAACTTTATGACCTGACCAGTCTGCAGAGGGAAGCAAACCGATTTTTCGGATACACTGCACAGAAAACATTGGATATGCTGCAGGAACTGTATGAAGAAAAGATGGTTACTTATCCGAGAACAGACAGTCAGTATGTAACCGAGGATATGAAAGAAACGGTAAAAATGCTTGCCGAAGGCATGACAGATTTTCTTCCGTTTCTGGAATCTGGACAGATTAGGGGAAACATAGATCGTGTGGTTAATAATGCAAAGGTATCTGATCATCATGCAATCCTACCGACAAAAGAAGCAATGGAAAAAGGCATGGGAGGACTTTCCGGTGGAAAGAAAAATCTGCTGATGCTGATCGGACAGCAGCTTGTTCAGGCAACAGGGGAAGAGTACCTTTATGAGCAGATAGAAATTTCCGTACAGTGCAAAGAACATGAATTTACTGCAAAAGGAAAGCTGCCTGTGCAGATGGGCTTCAAAGAAGTGGAAGAAGCCTTTCGGAAATACTGTGTAAAGGATAAGAAATCTGATGAACCGGATAATAAGACAGAACTTCCAGAAGGATATGAGGAAGGAATGACTCTTGCCTCTGTGAAAGCAGAGAAGAGTACACATTACACTTCTCCGCCGAAGATGTTTACCGAAGATACTCTGCTTGCTGCAATGGAAACAGCGGGAAATAAGGAATTTGATTCTGAAACAGAGAAAAAGGGATTGGGGACACCGGCAACCAGAGCCAATATTATTGAGAAGCTGGTATCTTCCGGGTATGCAGAACGTAAAGGAAAACAGATTTTTCCTACGGTGGCAGGCTGTGAGCTGATTCATGTAATGCCGGAGAATCTGAAATCCGCAAGCCTGACAGCAGAATGGGAGAATCAGCTTCTGATGATGGAAAAGGGAAAAATCCACGATGATGAATTTATGGATGGGATTGTATCTATGATTACCGATGTTCTTTCAGTATGCAGGGCGATTCCAGAAGAAGAACGGAATCGTTTTCAGACTGCAAGGGAAGTAATTGGGAAATGCCCGGTATGCGGTTCCGATGTATATGAGGGTAAGACCAATTATTATTGTTCTGACAGAAGTTGTCCGTTTGCTTTATGGAAGTCAAATAGGTTTCTGGAAAGCATGAAAAAATCAATGGATAAAAAGATGGCAGTGGAGCTTCTGAAAAAGGGACGTACCCATGTAAAAGGACTGTATTCCAAGAAAAAGGACAGCAAATTTGATGCTGATCTTGTACTTGGGGTAGAAGATGGAAAAGCCAGATTCAGTCTGGAATTTCCTAAAAAGAAAAAATAAAGCACAGTCAGAAGGAGGAATAGGTTATGGCTCGTTTAGATGAGATACGTGGACTTGCAGAATATCATGCAGCCCATATCAGCAGTTCACCAAGGGACTGGATGAATTATCTGGATACCGCAGCCAGGTTATACAGGTATCCATTTATGGATCAGCTTTTGATCCACGCACAGCGTCCAAAAGCAACTGCCTGTGCTTCGCTGGAATTATGGAATGAAAAAATGCTGCGGTGGGTAAACCGAGGAGCAAAGGGAATTGCTCTTTTGGATGAAACCATGCAGAAAACAAGACTCCGATATGTATTTGATATTCAGGATACTCATAAGGTAAAAGGTGGAAGAACCCCTTACCTGTGGCGGTTGCAGGAGAAGCAACAGGAGGAGTTATTAAACCATTTAGAAGAAGTTTATGGACTGGAAGCTAAAGATACAGGAAGTCTTTCTGATGCACTGATGGCAACAGCGAAGTATATGGTAGAAGAAAATCTGGATGAATACCTGGATGGCTTGACATATGTGACGGAAGGAACATACCTGGAGGAGCTGGAAGAAGATACCATACGCAGCGAATTTCGCAGTCTGTTGACAGACAGCATTTATTATACGCTGGCTTCCAGATGCGGACTTGATCCGCTGGAACGGCAGGAAGAAATGGACTTCGTACATATCACAGACTATAACAGTTTATCGGTGCTGACATTTATTGGAAATGCGACGAGCATGGCCAGTGAGTCTGTGCTAGTGGATATTGGAAGATTTGTACACCGTATTTCATTAGAAGAAATGAAAAAGGGTATTGAAAATTCGGAGGAAAGGAATTATAATAAATTTAACACGTTAATTCATGAAAGTAAAGAAAACAACAACAGAATCATAGAAAACGAATATTCACAGGAAGATGAAGGAGGAAATGAGCATGGAACTGACATATCATCGCAAAGGGGATTATCTGTTTCCGAATCTGACAATCCAGGAGACAGAGGTACAGATCGGGAAATACGGAATGCTGCGGAGGACATTTCTGAAGGAACACAAGAACAGCCTGTATCAGAGCCTGTTACTGACTGGGAAACTGAACAGCCATCTGGAAGAGATCGAGAAAACAGCACAGAAGAGATTGGAAGTACAGATAGCGAAACTGTTGGAGAAGAATCCGGCACCATCGAAAGAGGAGAACCCGATGGCGTGGACAGCACATATGAACAGTCTGACGGCAACAGCGGAAGAGAGCATCTTGACGGAATTGGTGTACAGCTAATTGAAGACACAAGTGAAGATCAGTTAAGTAAAGCAGAGGAAGAAATTGCCTCTGCTTTATCTTTGCCCGAACTTCCATCTGTAAATGAACAGAAAAGGGAAATCGAAAACAGAATAGCTTCCCTCTATGCTGGGGAGATTGCCATTCCAAGTGAGGTGGTCGATGAGGTTTTAAGAACCGGAGGAAACCGAAGCAAGAGCCAGCTTCGTATTATCTATAATTTTATGAGTGAGCAGACACCGGAAGAATATACGGAGTTTGTGAAGCGGGAGTATGGGACTGGTGGAAAGGGATTTGAAATCAATGGTATGGAGTATTCGGTCTGGTTTGATGAAACTGGATTGCAGATTGCAGTAGGGCATACCGTTACCGATCAGATTCTGGATAAAGCGTTTTTGTCCTGGGAAGATGTTAGTGGCCGTATCCATCAGCTTTTGAAACAAGGCGAGTATGCACCGCAGTCCGTACTTGATGTTGCAAGGAAGAATGCGATAAAGGAACATGCCCAGGCACTTGCCTATATGAAAGCGGATATGGCAGAGGGTGTAGCAGAACTTGTCTTTGATGAAGAGGATTTACCACATCTTCACAGTATTTATCCGGAAATTACTGATTATCTGGAAGAGAAACTAACAGATCCGCAGTGGCTGGCAGATCTGAACGAGCGTCTGGAAGGACTGGCAATGGCTTATGAGGAAGATAAAAGTATTATGCGGTTCCGCACCTATAATCCAATCAGAATATCCGGACAGTTCCAGAAATTTGCCGCAGAAGTAATTCCATACAATGCCAGAGATGAATTCGCATGGCAGGAACATAAGGTATTTATTACTCAGGATGAAATAGATGCTTTTCTTGCCGGTGGAGGTCCGTATTCGGATGGAAGGCTTTCTACCTATTCTTTTTATCTCCTGAATGAAGATGATAAGGCAAGGACAGATTTTATCAAGGAAAAATATGGGATAGGCGGTCAGAGCCATGCCTTATGTGGAGCAGACAATTCACATGCAGATTATGACGGGAAAGGTTTGAAGCTGGAGAGAGGGGACTATGGGAATCCAGATATTTCGGTGTTGCTGCCCTGGGCAAAAGTTGCAAAAAGAATCGGCTATCTGATTGATAACCAGCAGTTCTTACGTTCTGCAGATTATTCCCGTATGCCGGAATATGAGAGGGAACGGATTGCAGGAAAAGTGATCAGTTTTTATGCAAGACTGCCAGAAGAAATTGAGCGTCTGTTTAAGCAGGATTTTTTTAATGAAGAAGCAAGAAAAGAACTTCCTGTTATGCTGAATGATTCGGAGAAGTCGCAGAAATTGTTACAGGCGATGGACGATGCACTGGCAATGCTGCCACTGGATTTTGAATTAGTGAATGAAACTTATGAGAAGAAATTACAGCTTTTGACCGAAGTACATCAGTATGTGGAAGGCAGCTATACGATTTTCCCAGCACAGGAAGTACCAGATCAGGCAGATGGCTTAAATGGATACCAGATGTCTTTATTTGATATTGTGAGTGCTTCCGAACCAGAAGAAAATACAGAAGAACCAGAAGTGGAAGAGTCGTCTGCAGAAATGGAGGAGGTACAAAAAGGAGAACCAGAATCAGTATCTGTAATTGTACAGGAACAGTGGGACGAGAATGTATTTGAATATCAGGGGTATCATTTTGAACCAGTGGGGATTCTTCCGCAAGGTCTGGAAGGGAAAGAACTGGTAAACCAGACAATAGGAAATACAGAATTGCACCTGACTACCTACGAGCGAGAAGATGATATTTTATATTCCTACGCAGGATTCTATGAGGCAAGTGGTTCATCAAAAGCTGATATTTTCCGGTGTATGGAAACTGGACGAAATTATATTCCAGGGGAGAACGAACTGTTTGGCTATGAGGGAGAATTTTTGCCATATCTGCAGAATGAACAGGTGCAGGAACAGGAACCTCATAACTTCCATATTACGGACGATGACCTTGGTGCTGGCGGTCCGAAGGCAAAGTTTAAAGCAAATATGGAAGCTATCCGGCTACTGAAAGAACTGGAACAGGATCAGAGATTAGCAACACTGGAAGAACAGGAAGTGTTGTCGAGGTATGTTGGATGGGGCGGTATTCCCCAGGCTTTTGAAGAAAGAAACAGTGCCTGGGCAGAGGAATATACACAGTTAAAAGGAGTCCTTACGCCAGAAGAATACAGTGCAGCAAGGGCATCAACGCTGAACGCTTTTTATACTTCTCCAACAGTCATCAAGGCAATGTATGAAGCACTTGGAAACATGGGACTGAAACAGGGAAATATCCTGGAACCGTCCTGTGGAGTAGGAAACTTTATGGGACTTTTACCGGAAAGTATGAGTACCACAAATATGTATGGTGTAGAGCTTGATCCGGTTTCCGGGCAGATTGCAAAGCAGCTTTACCAGAAGAACAGGATTGCAGTACAGGGATTTGAGGAAACCAGTTACCCGGACAGTTTTTTTGACTGTGTGATTGGAAATGTACCGTTTGGGGCGTATCAGGTCAGTGACCGCAAGTATGACAGATACCATTTTATGATCCATGATTATTTTATTGCAAAATCCTTAGACCTGGTACGTCCGGGAGGAGTGGTGGCAGTTGTCACATCAAGCGGTACAATGGATAAACAGAATCCGGAAGTCCGACAGTATTTTGCAAATCGGGCTGATCTGCTTGGGGCAATCCGCTTACCGAACAATGCTTTCCAGAGAAATGCCAATACCAGTGTGGTTGCGGATATTCTGTTTTTTCAGAAAAGGGATAGGGCTGCGATCACAGAGCCAGACTGGGTACAGTTAAAAACTACACCAGAAGGCTATACGGTCAATTCCTATTTTGCCGACCACCCGGAAATGGTACTTGGGGATTTCGCAACAGAAAGTACCCAGTACGGAAAACAGGAAGTGACGGTAAAGGCAAAAGAGGGAGCAGATCTGGCAGAGCAGTTAAAAGAGGCGGTAAAGCATATCCAGGGAACTATTACAGAGCAGGAGATTTCGGATACGGAATTGGAAGAACAGGTGGTATCCATACCGGCAGATCCGAACATTAAGAACTTCAGCTTTGCACTTGTCGGAGAGGATATTTATTACAGGGAAAATTCTGTTATGAATAAGATGGAACTTCCCGTTGTGACAGGCGAACGTGTCAGAGGTATGGTTGCCATCCGGGATGCAACAAACAGGCTTCTGGAACGGCAGTTGGATGAATGCAGTGATGAAGAGGTTGCCAGCTTACAGGCTGAGTTGAATCAGGTTTATGACAGTTTTACTGCCAAGTATGGACTACTCAGCAGCAATGCAAATAAAAGAGCGTTCAGCATGGACAGCAGCTATTGCCTTTTGACTTCCCTTGAATTTCTGGATGAAAAGGGCGAGTTGAAGCAGAAAGCAGACATATTTACGAAAAGGACGATCCGCAGGGCAGAGCCGGTAACATCGGTAGATACTGCAAGTGAGGCACTGGCGGTATCTATCGGGGAAAAGGCGAAAGTGGATATTCCTTATATGATGGAGCTTACAGGGAAAACAGAGGAAGAGGTCACAGAGGAGCTTACAGGTGTTATCTTCAAAAATCCGCTTACAGATAAATGGGAGCCATCCGACGAGTATCTTTCCGGGAATGTCAGGGAGAAGCTGAACGTTGCAAGGCAGTTTGCAGAAAACCATCCGGAATATATGGTCAATGTGCAGGCACTGGAACGGGTACAGCCGAAAGACCTGGATGCTTCCGAGATTGAAGCAAGGCTTGGTGCAACATGGATTTCTCCGGACTATATTACAGAGTTCATGGCAGAAACATTCCATACACCACGACACCATATCAATTATGAGCGTATTAAAGTGCAGTATGCGGAAGTGACCGGGCAGTGGAATGTAAAGGGAAAGAATGTGGATAGCAGCAATAATCCGCTTTCCACATCAACTTATGGAACACAGAGGGCAAATGCTTATCGCTTGTTGGAGGATGCGCTGAATCTGCGTGACACAAAAATTTATGACACAATACATGATGCGAATGGGGAACACCGGGTACTGAACCGAAAAGAAACTACTCTGGCGCAGCAGAAGCAGGAACTGATCCGGGAGGAATTTAAAGAGTGGATCTTTAAGGAGATGAGCCGACGAGAAACGCTCTGCAAGATTTATAATGAACGATTTAACAGTGTAAGACCAAGAGAATATGATGGCAGTCATATCCAGTTTGTTGGAATGAATCCGGAAATTAAGCTGATGGAGCATCAGAAAAATGCAGTGGCACATATCCTTTATGGAAATAATACACTGCTCGCACACTGCGTAGGTGCAGGTAAGACATTCCAGATGATCGCAGCCGGTATGGAGAGCAAGCGTCTGGGACTGGCACAAAAGAGCCTTTATGTGGTTCCAAACCATTTGCTGGAACAGTGGGGAAGTGATTTTTTACGCTTATATCCGGGAGCAAATATTCTGGTGGCAACGAAGAAAGACTTTGAACCGGCAAACAGAAAACGGTTCTGTTCCAGAATCGCAACAGGGGATTATGATGCGGTCATTATCGGACACAGCCAGTTTGAGAAAATCCCGCTTTCCAGGGAAAGACAGATCGCATTGCTGGAAGAACAGATTGCAGACATTACCTATTCTATTGAAGCAGCAAAAGAGGAAGCAGGACAGCAGTATACGGTTAAGCAGATGGAAAAGACAAAGAAAACCCTGAAAGCAAAATTGGAAAAACTGAATGACCAGACACGAAAGGATGATGTAGTGACTTTTGAGCAATTAGGCGTGGACAGGCTGTTTGTAGACGAGTCACATTATTACAAAAACCTTTTTTTATACACAAAAATGCGAAATGTGGCAGGCATTTCACAGACTGATGCACAGAAAAGTTCAGATATGTTTATGAAATGCAGGTACATGGATGAGATTACCGGGGGAAAGGGAATCACGTTTGCAACGGGAACACCGGTATCAAACAGTATGACTGAGTTATACACCATTATGAGATACCTCCAGTATGATACTTTAATGAATATGGGAATGGGACATTTTGATTCGTGGGCAGCAACTTTTGGAGAAACAGTTACGGCAATCGAATTGTCACCGGAAGGGACGGGTTATCGTGCAAAAACACGATTTGCCCGTTTTTTTAATCTTCCAGAGCTGATCTCCATATTTAAAGAAGCTGCGGATATTCAGACTGCAGATATGCTGAATCTTCCTGTACCGGAAGCAGAATATATCAATGAAGTGTTAAAGCCGAGTGAGGAACAGAAAGAAATGGTGGAAGCCTTTTCGGAACGTGCAGAACAGGTCAGGGGCGGTGTAGTAGATCCAAGGGTAGATAATATGCTCAAGATTACCAACGACGGAAGAAAATGTGCATTAGACCAGAGACTTTTAAATGATATGTTGCCAGATGCAGGGGAAAGCAAGGTAAATGCCTGTGTGGAGAATGCTTTCCAGGTATGGGAGGACGGAAAAGATACACAGGCTACCCAGTTGATCTTCTGTGACCTCAGCACACCGAAAACTGACGGAACGTTCAACGTTTATGATGATGTGAGAAACAAGCTGGTGGAACGGGGAATCCCGAAAGAGCAGATCGCATTTATCCATGAGTACAATACAGAAGTAAAAAAAGCGGAGCTGTTTGCAAAGGTGCGGGCCGGACAGGTAAGAATCCTGATGGGTTCCACTCCGAAACTCGGTGCCGGGACCAACGTACAGGACAGATTACTTGCACTGCATCATCTGGACTGCCCCTGGAAACCGTCTGACCTGGAACAGCAGGAGGGACGTATTCTCAGACAGGGAAACCAGAATGATAAGGTAAAAATCTTCCGGTATGTAACGGAAAATACATTCGATTCGTACATGTGGCAGATTCTGGAAAATAAGCAGAAGTTTATTTCGCAGATCATGACCAGTAAATCCCCCGTTCGTGCCTGTGAAGATGTGGATGATACAGCTCTATCTTATGCAGAGATCAAGGCACTGGCAACAGGAAACGAATACATCAAGGAAAAGATGGATCTGGATGTGCAGGTAAGTAAACTGAAACTTCTGAAAGCAAACCACACCAGTCAGATCTATCGTCTGGAATCGGATATTGCAAAGCGGTATCCGGTACAGATTACCGCATTAAAAGAAAAGATTGCCGGTATGCGTGTGGATGCAGATGTAGTAAAAGGAATAGATTTACAGGATAATGACCACTTTGCAATGACAGTCGGTGGAAAGCTGTATACCGATAAAAAAGAAGCGGGAGTTGCACTGATTTCAGCAGCATCCGGTTTGAAGTCCGTAAAATCAGCCGGGCAGATTGGGGAATATCATGGTTTTGCACTTTCTTCAGAATATAATTTCCTGTCAAATACCTATACCATGACGATCAAGGGAAAATGTTCTTATAAGATTGAGTTCGGAAAGGATACTCTGGGCAATATTCAGAGGATTCATAATGCACTTTCTGCAATCGGGAAAAAGCTGGCAGATACCGAGCAGAACCTGGAAACGGTACAACAGCAGTTAAAGACCGCACAGGAAGAGGTGCAGAAGCCATTCCCGAAAGAAGCGGAACTGAGTGAAAAAATGGAACGTCTGGCGGAATTAAATGCCATGCTCAACATGGATGAGAAAGGGGGAGAAAATCTTCTGGCAGATGAGGGTATCGGGGAAAATCCGGAAGTAAACGTGCCAGAGGAACGTCAGGACAGAATCGCAGACAGTGTTCATAAAACGTCTATTCTGGAAAGACTGAAAGAACAGAAACAGCAGGAGCAGACAGGCGAAACAGAGCAGAAACCAAAAAAGAAACACGAACAGGAGTTATAAAGGGTATCCCGTCAGAGTGACCAGAGCTTTGGCGGGATTTTTCTATGGAGGATTTGATTATGGCAAACAGAGAAGAGCAGTTAAAGCAGATTACAGAGCAGTTGGAACAGGGCGTTGCAGAAATATTCACATCAGAAAAATATACCGAATATCTGAACACAATGGCAAAGTTCCATAATTACAGTTTTAATAATACATTGTTGATCGCCATGCAGAAACCGGAAGCAACACTGGTAGCAGGGTATCAGGCATGGCAGAAGAAATTCAACCGGCAGGTAAAAAGAGGGGAAAAGGGCATCCAGATCATTGCCCCGGCTCCGTATAAAGAGAAACAGGAGATTGAAAAAACTGATCCGGAAACAGGAGAGATTGTGATCGGGGAAGATGGACAGCCGGAAACAGAAGTAGTAGAACGTGTCATTACAAGATTCCGGGTTACGACAGTATTTGATGTCAGTCAGACCACAGGAGAACCGATTCCAGAGTTTGAGGTATCGGAACTGGAGGGGGATGTTCTGATCTACCATGATTTTATGGAAGCATTAAAGATGGTTGCCCCGGTTCCTATCCGCTTTCTTGAGATTGACGGGGAAGCAAAAGGCTTTTATCAGATTGTCGATAAATATATCGCTGTCCAGCCTGGCATGAGTGAGGCACAGACCATGAAAACAGCGGTGCATGAAACGGCACATGCAGTATTGCATGATCGTGACCAGATGGAAGCGGAGGGCATCGTAAAAGACCAGCTTACAAGGGAAGTGGAAGCTGAAAGTGTTGCTTATGTGGTATGCAACCATTTTGGACTAGATACATCAGAGTATTCCTTTTCCTATATTGCAAGCTGGTCTTCAGGTAAAAATATGAAAGAGCTTCGTGCTTCTATGGACACCATCCGTAAGACTTCTGCTGATATGATCGGACAGATTGAGGAAAAACTCAAGGAGCTTCAGATCGAAAGACCAGAGCAGGAAGTAACTGCTGTGGAGCAGACAGAAGAACAGAGTGCCATGCAGTATGCGGAGCAGACCATCAACCGTCTGGAGCAGGAACGGACGATTTTCAGCAATGACCAGAGAAATCTTATCGTAAATTTTGCTTATAAACTGGATGACAGGGAAGCAACGGAAAAACTGGCAGAGAATCTTGCAGAATCTATTCTGGATGGAAACAGGGAAGCGGTACTAAAACTGATTGAAGAAGCGGAGGAACAGATTGACAGTCTGCCGGATTCGATGATTGGTTTATTAGAATTGCATGAAGCCGGATTTTATTCAGAAAGTATGCTTCCGCTTACCAGGGAACGGGCAGTGGAACTGCACCATGAGGGAGTAACGGTTTACGGACTGACCGGAGCAATGAGTGGTCAGGAGCAGTCACAGAGGGTTATGAATCTGGAACGGGATATTTTACAGCATGACGGGTTATTCGGAGTGACGAAATTTGAATGGGAAAATTACCGAAGAAGCCTGGAAACAGTTATGACACCGGAAGAAAAGGAAAAGATCAAAGAAACGCTTCTTCTGGAAAGTGATGGAAATCGTTATGGTATTTATCAGATCAACAGCGGGCAGGAAGAAAGAGGGTATCAGTTTTTAAGTCTGGAAGCGGTAAAAGAAATGGGATTTAACGTAGATGGCAAAGACTATCAGATGGTTTACAGTGAAAGACTGAGAGATGCTACGACACTGGATAACCTCTTTGAGCGTTTTAATATAGAACGACCACACGATTTTACCGGGCATTCCATGTCAGTCAGTGATGTGATCATTATGAACCGGGGCGGCAGATTAACCGCATACTATGTGGATTCCTTTGGTTTTACAGAACTGCCGGACTTTGTGGCACAGAGAGTCGAGATGTTAAATGCCAATCCAGTAAAAGCATATCCGGAAGTTTATATGGGAACTTTGGAAAAGGCTATGCAGGAGAGAAATGTAGATGCTTACCTGGATTCCAGAAAACTGAATATTGACTGTAAAAATGCAATCGAACAGGCAATCACAGAAAACTTTGATGGCATGAGTCTGAACCCGGATACTGCGATAGATGTGATCGGAAAATATGGAGAAGAACGTGTTGCCTTTGTTCTGGCAAACACATTAAAGCAACTTTCTTATGATGGAAGATTTTCTGATGGCAATAAACGGTGGGCAGATGGCATTGATATTCCGGAAAATATCAGCAGAGGAATAGATCTGAACAGGGACTATATTGTGGGCAGCCATCCTGCAGTCCTGAATGGATTTATTGATATGGCAAGAAAAGAAATCCGTACCCGGAAACTGGAAGAGGTGCTTGGTGTGAAAAATCAGCATATCACTGAAACTACAAGAGGGTATGAAGCAGACGGACATACAGGCACCTGGTATGCGATGGGTATGAAAACGTATCATGGGGAGCGATTCTTCCAGATGCGGAGCGAGGAATACGGTCAGGACGTGGCAGATATTATTGTATCGGAAAATGGGACACTGGTGGCAGAGGACATCTGGCATGGATTTGATGAAGGAGCCAGGGAAGCTATTTCAGAATATCTGGAAGAAAATGGTGCAACGGTATATGACCTGATGAATATTCCAGACCAAGCAACAGTCATCTTAGCAGACGGAACAGTTATGAAAATCATGGAACAGCAGTCAATCAGTACGGATACATGGGAGCCGACATTGACCGGACAGAATCAGCAGGGGGAAGAACAGAAATTCAGTTTTTTCGAGATACATAAAGTCAGAGAAAATAATGGCATTGACCTGAAAATGCCAGAAAATCATTATATTGATCAATATTATGTGATCGAAGATCTGGCAGCAAAAGGAGGGATGAAGATTGAGCGATATAAGGATCTGGGAGCTGCCCTTGGAGCATATTACTCTCTGCCTAATCATAAAATGAAAGCTCTTGGAATTGAAAATACAGCACCGTTGCGAGGTAGTCTTGATTTTATCCAGTGTAAGAATGGAATAGATACATTGATTTATGATTGCCAGGAAGTGGAAGGATGGCTGAATCCGCAGATATACAATACTTTTAAAGAAATAGGAAACAGTCTGGCAGGACATGATACAGAGATAGCATACCAGATTGGAGAGCAGTATTTTACAATCCAGACAGTAGAAGATGGTTATGATTATACATTCTATGATAAGGATTATCTGGAACTGGATGGCGGTGTCTACGATAATCCGGATATTTCTATTTCAGAAGTAATAGAGAACATTTTAGAGGAAGAAGGATTGCCCCTAGAAGATGCAAATGTGATGGATTATGAAGAACTGTATGCCGAAATTGAATATGCAGAAGAAGAGAGAATGGAGAAGATACAGTTTGAACGTAATTGTCCAAAGGCTTTTTTTGATGGTTATGAAAGGGAAGCGGCATTAAAAAATTATGAGGGAATAACCGTACAATTTAAAAAATCTGGTATGTATTTAACAGTGCAACCGACGGAGGATGGCTATAAATACCTGGTTTATGATCAGGAACTTCATGAAATTTCAGGAGATGCCTGTGGAAATCCAGAAGATTCTATTCAGAAAGCAATGTATACCAGCCTGAAAAATGAAGGATTGGAAGATGTTGAATGTGTAAAAGCTGATGACAGGGAGTTTCGGGATAAGGTAATCAGCCATTCTAAAGAAGTGCTGGCCAGTGGAGATGTTCGATTCACTTCGGAACTTGGCAGATGTGAAACAGCATTGAATGGAATGGGCAGGGCAGAAATTGAATATGAAGTTTTATTTCATGCAAGAGCTGTTCTGGAAGAAATGGGACTGGAAAATGAAGTTACATTGATTGGGGCGAGAATACATGGTTCCAGAAGCAGAGATGACCTGTATCGTGCAGATTCTGATCTTGATGTGGTGCTTTCTTATCGGGGAAATATTCGGGAGGATAGTTTTTTTAACGAATTGAATTCCTATGGTATGGCAATAGCAGGCATTAAAATAGACATTAACCCAATCTCAGAAGAAAGGATTACCCTAGCAGAATATATAAAGGAATCCGAAGCCTATCTTGATCATCAGGAAATCAAGAAACTCGCAGTGGACTTGGATAATTTTAGTTATGAGTATGATACTTATGAATATAAAGATAGTGTTGAAAATAGGGAAGAACAGGTCGATAAAATTACAGAGGATATTTTGAACAAGGATACAGCAGGTTTAAAAAACTGGCTGATTGAGGTGTCGGAAGAATCGGATATAGACAGTGATGTAGTCACTGCTCGATCATTACTTTCACGTCTGGAAAATGCGGAAACACTCTCTGTTTTTACCAGGCAGCCAGAGCAGGAACAGTCAGAAGCCACGATCACTTTTTATGTTGCGGAGTGTATGGAATTTCCTGTTATGGGTGAGTATCATGAGAACCTTACCCTGGAAGAAGCCTTACGCATTTATGAATCAATTCCTGCAGAACGCATGAATGGAATAAAAGGTGTTGGATTTGAACTGCATGATGGAAGCGATTATGACGGACCGTATGATCTTATGCGACTGGGAAAAGTTGAACGGGAAGGTGTGGAGATGATTCAGCATTATAAGGAAAGTCCATTAGTGCAGAAAGCAATGGATGATGTAGAAAAATATTTTGACTCAAAGCAGGAGATTACGAAAATAGAGGAAAAAGCAGTTGAAGATAAGTCTGTACCAAAAGAAAATCTTCCGCAGCCAAAGAGCAGAAAAGAATCTGTTCTTCAGGCACTCAGAGAGCGTCAGGCGAAAATAAAAGAGCAGGAGCAGAATATGTCGAAAGAAAAATTCAAGGCACATAAGAAGGGAGATGTAACATTATGATGGTAAGGTTTGAGGAAGATGAATATATAGCAGTGGCAATTTTTGATGCAGGAAACCGGGTACAGACAATGGAAGCAATGGATGAGATTTTTTCATATCTGGACGAAGATATGAAGCTGCTGATTTTCACGACGATTCAGAAACTCTATTATCTTAGCGATGAGGGATATGAAGAATTGCAGAAAATGGTAGAAATTTATAAAGCAGATCTGGAGGTGGATGGAGAATGAGTACAAGTCAGTTTGCAGTTTACCAGTTAAAAAGAAAGCCGGAATTGAGAAATCTTCTTTTCCGGATGTATGAAGAACTTGCACAGGAGCAGATCCCTGTGCAGGTGGCAAATTATGAACAGGTGTATCTTGGAACAATGAAATCGGGAGAAACACCAGAACAGATAAAAAAGGAGCTGGAGAAGAAACAGCCACATAATTATAAAGGTCATGCAGTCAGTACCAGTGATGTGCTGATCCTTAATGATAATGGTGTCACGACCACTTATTATGTAAATAAAGATACTTTTATAGAAATTCCAGATTTTATGAAAGTTACATCTTCAGAAAACGGTGGACTTACAAAAGATACAGTTGGATATGAAATAGAGGGAAAAGACGGGACATGGGAAGTAGTAGATTACCTGCTGGTAGAAGGAAAAAATTATTTTCTTATGGAACATGAGCAGTATGGAAAAGATGTTGCGTATGTAGTATTAGATCAGAAAGGCAATGTGCTTGTAGACAGTACCTACAATGGATTTGATGATGTAGTAAAACAGAAGATTCTTGATTCTCTGCACCCGCCAGTACAGGAGCAGTCCGGAAATAGTAAACCGAAACTGGATAACTGGCAGAAATATATGGAGAATGGGGAATACCTGCGAAGTGCGGAGATCACAGAGGAAGCAAATTACAATATGATTGACGGACTTAAAAATAATGCAGCACCGAAAGATAAAAAGCCCCGTCCAAAAGAATCTGTCCTTGCGAAACTGAACGAGAAAAAGGAAGAAGTTGCAAGACGCAGTGGACAGAAAGCTATGCAGCAGGTAATGGGAACTGAGGCAGAACGTACAAAAAAATAGGGCAAGTAGAAGAGGGGCTGGTCACATAATTGTGGCTGGCCTTTTATAATCTGTAAAATATAAAAACACACAAGAAACAATGCCTGTGTGTTTTGAAAGAAAATATTTACTCTGGTTTTGGCAGATAATCATATTCTTGGGGAAAAGTAATACTGTCCCAATCTATTTTTTTCGCTTTGTAAACTAATTCGCTATATACGGAATCAGATCTTTTCCGGCGATATGTAGCAATGATCTGTAATGGAAGTCTGGTAGCTGTCCGAATATCTATATTTAACACTGTATTTGGTACATATTCAGAATAAGGAGTTTTTACAAAGCCAAGACAGGCTTTTACGCCACCGGTTAATTTTTCAGTGTATAATTTCGGGTTGCAGCCATTGAAATCTCCTACCATTTTGGCAGAAATATTTTTGACCATAAGCTGTGGCAGAATTTCTAGTTTTAATTGCGTAGTTCCATCAGGGGCAAAGGAAAAATCATCAGGACTTAATTTATGATTTAAACAACGCTTGTAGAAATCAGTTGCAGTAGTTTTATCAGCTAATTTTATTCCTGTTAGATGGAGAAAATTATATGGATTAAAATTTACTTCCAGAGAAGAAATATGTTTATGTTTATCTTTTAAAATAAATAAAAGCTGATATCCGTCAAGATTCTCTTTATATTTAATGGCACAATCTGTAATGATGGAAATAGCTTGCTGTTTGGTATATTTTGCCATGTTATGACCTCTGAAATCTGTAAAAATATTTAAAGGGAGATTACAGTGCCGTAGCATTGTGCATCTCCCTTATAGACTGATTTTTCTGTTGTCCGCCAACTCTCCAGCCCATATGTCTGGCTTTGCTTTCAGGTTTTTCTGTTGCCTGCCAACTCTCCGATCCACGTTCGGCTTTCGTTTCGGATTTTAGGTGTCAGCCACACCAACAGGATGTCGCCTGTTTTCCTATTCATAGTATATGCGATAAAATGAGTTTAGTCAACGGAGAAAGTGAAAAATAATTTGGAAATTTTTTCATTGAGATTTTTAACGGAAACAAGAATGTTCTTGCGATGTTTCATGCAGAGATTCCTGTATATGTGGGTGATTAAGAATGATATCTACATTGGAGCATACTGTACGAAGTTCCCGTTCATATTCGCGTCGGGCGTTAAACTCATCACGCTGTGCTGTCTGTAATTCTATTAAATGGTTCTTTTTTTCTCGCAACATTTTTAGTGTAGGTAGCTTTTTTCCCTGTGATTTTTCTTTGAGTATTCGGAGAGCAGACTCATAAAGGGTGAGTTCTGCACGGTGATCGTCATAAAATTTTTCTTTATTTCGGCTTTTTCGGTAATCGGAATAGATGGATTTATTGGCAAGGTACTGTCCAGTGTAATGAATTTGTTTATTTATACTTTTTAAAGTGTCTTCTGTGGATTTCAGAGTATTTCTGGCGTCAGTGCTTTGAGCCGAGGCATTGGAAAGGGCACTATCTAAATCTTCCTTTCTCTGGAAACCATGTTCCTGTATATAGGCAACTGTTTGAGCCATCATTTTAAGATTAGACAGCTTTACTTTTTGCGTGTATGCCTGACTTTGCTGTGCCTTGATACAGTGCTGCAAATCTGTCACAAGTCGTAAATCAGATTTTATAAAAAGGAAAGAGTGTGTGGTTTCGTCAGTTTGGACAGAAGCTGACGATTTTGATTGTTCTGAAAAATCTGTAACTGGTCTTGGGCTGTCAGTAGAATGTGACTTTTCTGCATGTTGCCTGTTGGAGTTCTCCTGGAATACCAGCAGAAGATGATTTTCTTCATAAAGAGTTCCGAGATTTCTTCCGGTGATGTATTTTTGACGATTAGGATGCAGATAGCTGTATCTGCCACGACTGACTTTAAATGTAATATTATATTTTTCAGACAGTAATCTGGAAAATTCTTCCTGTGATGTCGCCTGTGAAGCAACTGTATCAATCGCGTCACGAAGATACTGCTTCTCCGTTTGAAATGTTGTCTGTCTTGGAGTAAGTCCTTTCTTTTTCAGTTCTGCATTGTGTTCATCGAGCTTTTTTTGACCTCTGCGTTTTGTCCAGTATTCTTTTTCGGATATTTTCTTTTCTGCGGGTGTCAGAAGATCTATCTGGCTTAGTCCATTGGAACGGCACATATCCATAACTTTTTGCTTTAAGTAGATTCTGTATCTGTCAGAAAGATGATGTTTATAGCCGGCTTTTGAATCCCGGTCAAATTCCATATAGGGCTGTGGCTCTGTATCATATTTTCGCACACTGTTGATTACAATATGCACATGAATATTTCCACTGCCATTATGACCATCAGTGTGGGTGCAGACAAGAGCCTGGTGTCCGGGAAAATTTTCTCTGGCATATTCCACGCCAAGTTTCTGTGCCTGTTCCCCTGTCAATCCATGTTCATCCTGGTCCTTTGGATCGAAGCTGATGATATAATGATGCGATTTGATTTCATTGAAAGACTGGTTCTTATGGAAATAAGCATTTGTTTCCTGACATTCCGCTGCAAAGGTAAACGGATCGCAGTTTACACCATCAAGATAGTATTCTTCACGAATGATCATATGACCATTTTCATCAAGGACCGGTTTCTGCGTATATTCATCATGTTGAAAAATTAAGTAGCGTTCAGCTTCTCCATAGTCTGAATTTTTACTTGCGATATGTTTCAGTATTGCCACGAAAATCACCTGCCATTTTCATTACTTTATATTTCATTTCATATAAATCCCGAAGTCGTTTATTTATTTCACCACGCATTTCCTGTGAAAGAACCCCACCCTGATTAAAATATTTTGCAATCTGATTGAGGTTGCTGCCTATCTTTCCGAATTCTGCAAGCAGTTCCTTTATTTCAGGAACATCAGCAACAATTTCGATTTTGGTGTGTACCTGTCCTTTTAAAACTTGTGTTCTCACATAAGCGGCCAGAGACATATTGGCTTGTCTGGCTGCAGTTTCAATAATTGAATATTCGAGATCTGTGAATCGAATAGTAATACGATGATTACGATACTTTTCAGTTTCTTTTTTTGGTCTTGCCATTTATTTTTATCCTTTCCGCTAATATCGTTGGATTCCTTATAAATTTCACAGTTCATAGTGAAAGCCAAGTAATAAAAGCTTATTACGCTGTGACCATGCGAATGGGAACCAATAGAACAATTTTTGATTGTGTTGAGGGTATGGGGAGCAAAATCCCCATCAAGTTGCCTGTTGACAAAATCCGGGAACCGGGTTTCTGGCAGCCAAGGCGAAACTTGCTCTGAAAGAGAAAACCTCTTAATATATAGCCGATTTAGAATAGTAACTAGGAAAGAACATTAAACATTAAACAAAAAAGGCGACCGATTTTTGATATCCCTAGTGAGAGAAATCAGAAATAATAGAAAGTAACGAATTTCAAAATTTATTTGATAAATCAAAAAAATTGATTGACAGTGCCAGAAGTAATATGGGACAAATACCTCATTCATCAACTCCTTTACTTCATCTATGTCCTCTTGATAAATGTTTCCGGTGCTGTTTACCCTCTTTGCAATCTGGTTTAAATTGGAGCTGATACGTCCCAACTCCGTATTATAATTTCGCAGGTAACTGTAATCAACATCATACACATATCCATATAAGATCAGCTTGCACAGGAACGCAGACATACTCTTCATGCCGGATGCTTTGAATTTGGTATTGAGGATGTACTGCTCATCATCGCTGAGATAAAATTACACTGGATTAGTGCGGTTTCACTTTGCCAT
The DNA here is from genome assembly GCA_020687485.1 of Hominifimenecus microfluidus. Classification (GTDB taxonomy): domain Bacteria; phylum Bacillota; class Clostridia; order Lachnospirales; family Lachnospiraceae; genus Hominifimenecus; species Hominifimenecus microfluidus. The sequence continues at coordinate 29,753 of JAJEQR010000019.1, forward strand.
TTCTGCCACTTCCTTTCTGATTTAGGGTACAAAAAAACTGCTGTAAAATGTTCGATTTTTACAACAGTTCGTTTCAGGTTTTATTCAGTTTTGGGTATAACTATCCACAACAAATTGTAGCAAAAGCGGCAGGAAAGGTCAAGGTATTCCACGGGAAAATCGAAGAAAAAATAAAAGAGGGTTAGGGATACTTCCCTATGGAAATTGATCCGAACAGACGATAAGAGAGTGTGGGGAATTTCGCCTGTGTCATGACACAGGCAATGCTTGCTAAGGTTGTTTTTGGCACACCCTCCGGGAGTGCCGGATGTTTAAAATGTATAAAACTATAGAATTGAGATACATTTACATAGTAGCCCTAACTCACAATTCATATCTTGCTATTGTTCGGTTATCCGAGTATAATCATGCTGAAACCATATTTAGAAGGGATAGATGAAGCTATGGAATATATGTCTGCACCGCAGGCAGCGGAAAAATGGGGTATTTCAGAAAGGCGAGTACAGATACTTTGTAAAGAAAACCGAATACCGGGTGCATCTAAACTTGGGTATATGTGGTTGATACCAAAGGACGCTGAAAAGCCTGTTGATGGACGGCTAAAAAGAACATAAGGAAAATCTTAATAATTTCTCATGCAATCCATTGTGAATATAGTGGTTATATTTGTTATACTTAATCGGATATGAGAAAAAGGAGTTAAAAATATGTCTGAAAAGATACTGATTATAGATGATGAACAGGATATTGCAGACTTGTTGGAAGTCTACTTAAAAAACGAAAACTATATCGTGTATAAGTTTTACTGCGCAACGGATGCCATGTCGTGTATTGAAAGCGGCGACATTGATCTTGCCATTCTGGATATTATGCTCCCGGATATGAACGGTTTTTCACTTTGCCAGCTTATCCGAAAGAAATACACTTATCCAATCATAATGCTAACGGCTAAAATTGAGGAAACGGATAAAATAACGGGGCTGACATTGGGAGCGGACGATTATGTGACAAAACCCTTTCGCCCACTTGAAGTAGTTGCCAGAGTGAAAGCGCAGTTAAGACGTTACAAGAAATATTCACCCGGTATCATCACAGAGAAAATTCCATCGGAACTTTCCTATAACAAATTGTGCTTGAATGTGCAGACCCATGAATGTCTGTTAGACGGGGAACCTGTTTCTCTAACCCCGACAGAATTTTCTATTCTCCACGTCCTTTTGTCAAGTGCTGGAAATGTTGTAAGCATTGAGGAACTGTTTCATGCGGTTTGGAAAGATGAATACTACTCTAAAAACAGCAGCACAATTACTGTGCATATCCGGCATCTGCGCGAGAAACTGAACGATACTTCCGATACTCCGCAGTATATTAAAACGATTTGGGGTGTCGGCTACAAAATTTAAGCGAAAGGAGAACGCTATGAAGAGAAAATCAAATTGTTTGGCAACTATTTTATTCTTAATTTATCTGGCACTTCTGGTTTGGATCATACTGTTCAAACTACAGTTTTCAATCAGTGATCTGGATAAAGTAAGGAGTATAAACCTTATTCCTTTTCACTATGACAAAGAAGTTGGCGCAGCATTTCACTTAACAGAGGTACTCGAAAATTTCTTGATTTTTGTTCCTATGGGCATTTATCTTCAAATGCTTCTGCCAAGAACAAAATTATATGTGAAGTTCATGCTGATTGCTGGAACAAGTTTTTTATTGGAAACTATGCAGTATATCTTAGCAGTCGGACGTTCTGATATTACTGATGTACTTACAAATACGGCAGGTGGTCTTTTGGGGCTTGCTGTATATTCGATGGCAGCCCGGTTAATCGGAAATAGAATAAAAGCAAACAGACTGTTTTCCATTCTGGCAGGCATAGTAAGTGTTGTCGTGATTGGTCTGCTTGGCTTTCTTCTGTTTGCTAATCGGTAGGAGGTGTATTCTCATGTCGAATAAAGAAATGACAACAGAAAAGCGCCTTAAAGTGCGCTTATACCTATCATTGCTGGTTTATACCGTTGTTGGATATGGTTTGACCCTTATCTTGGACTACATCTTTTCAAAATTTGACAACGGTATTTTTGCATGGCTCTACTGGCGGCTTGATCTGCTTTTTATTTTGTATCTGATGCTCGGCTTTATATGTATCTTCAATTACTATTGGAAAAAGCCGTGGGGCTATCTGGATGAAGTAATTGACGCAACCCAAACGGTCTATGAGCAGAACAATCATACAGTATCGTTGTCTGAGCCACTGAAAGAACTGGAGGAACAGCTCAATCAGATTAAAATATCTGTTCTGTTGAGCAAGCAGGCTGCAAAGCAGGCAGAAGAAAAGAAAAATGAAATTATTATGTATCTGGCACATGATATACGCACCCCTCTCACAACAGTAATCGGCTATTTGAGCCTGCTCCATGAAGCCCCTGACATGCCTGAACAGCAAAAGGAAAAGTATGTAAAAGTGGCGTTGAATAAGGCAGAGCGCCTTGAAAAGCTCATCAATGAACTTTTTGAAATTACCAAGTACAATGCACATACGGTTATTATCAAAAAAGAAACTGTGGATTTACATTGTCTGATTGCGCAGGTAATAGATGAAATATATCCGACACTCTCCGCAAATGGCAATACAGCGGTATTTACTGCGGAGGATAACTTATCCGTGAACGCTGACCCTGAAAAACTGGCGAGAGTTTTCAGTAATCTTTTACGAAATGCTGCGTCATATAGTTACCCGCAGACAGAAATCACTATATCCGCCAAACGGTTAGAGCATGATATTCAGATCACTTTTGAAAATCATGGAAAAACAATTCCACAGGAACAGCTTAACAGTATATTTGAAAAATTCAATCGCTTGGATGATGCTCGGCTTTCTAATACAGGTGGTGCGGGACTTGGTCTTTCTATTGCGGAAGAAATTATACATTTACATGGTGGAAAGATTACTGCATCCAGTCAAAACGAAACCATAGACTTTGTGATTACATTACCACTTTCCGCTTAGGAAAATAAGAATGTGATCTTAGGAATTACTTAGGAATTTAAGCGTGTGATTTTTGAGATTGAAAAGCCTTTGTTCGGTACAATGATTATTGAACAAGGGCTTTTTATTGTTCAGCTGAAGCAAAAGAAAGGAGTGTAAGCATGGAACTGAAAATAGAGCATTTAAGCAAGCAGTTCAAAGACAAAACAGCAGTAAATGATGTCAATCTGACATTGACTCCCGGCGTTTGGGGACTTTTGGGGGCGAATGGTGCAGGGAAAACCACGCTCATGCGCATGATTGCTGATATTATGACACCAACCAACGGAGCGGTTTACTATGACGGAAAAGACATTCGAGAGTTAGGTGAAGTCTACCGAAGCAAGTTTGGCTTTCTGCCGCAGGATTTTGGGTATCACCGGGATTTTACGGTCAAAGATTATTTGGAGTATATGGCTGCGCTGAAAGATATTCCTACAAGGGCAACCACCCAAAAGATCAATCATTTGTTGGACATTCTTTCGCTCTCCGATGTGAAAAAGAAAAAAATCTCCAATCTGTCAGGCGGCATGAAGCGTCGTGTTGGTATTGCGCAGGCTATGTTGAACGACCCGGAGATACTTGTCATGGACGAACCGACAGCAGGACTTGATCCCGGGGAGCGCGTGCGTCTGCGGAATTTCATTTCCGAGTTTTCGCATGATCGAATCGTGTTGATTTCCACCCATATCGTATCTGACATAGAATATATTTCTACGCGCAACGCAATTATGAAAGCCGGAGAAATTGTTGATGTCGGAACTACCGCAGAACTTGTCAAGCGGATTGAGGGCAAGGTTTGGAATTGCATAATTCCGACCTCAAAGCTGCCGGAATGTGAAATGCGGCTGCGCATTATCAATCAGCGAGGCGAAGATCACAATCAGGTTTCTATTCGTTATCTGTCCGAACATTCGGAAATTGATGGGGCTGTTACAACGGAGCCACGATTGGAAGACCTGTATCTGTGGTTGTTTCCGCAGACAGACTTGGAAAAGGAGGACAGATAATATGCGACTCTTTAGACTTGAAATAAAACGTATTTTGAAGTCACGGCGCACCCTGATTTTACTTGCAATCGCACTTTTGCTTTCCGTAGCCATGGCATACCTGCCTATTTCATTTGAGGGTATTAACCGTCCAAACAAAGATGGCACGGTTACAGAATTAAACGGCTTGGCAGCGATCAAGTACAAACAAGATTTATATAAAACATCCGCTGGTGAAGTGACCCCGGATAGGATCAAATCGGCTTTGGAAACTTATCAAAGCTGCGTTCGAGAATATGGGCCAGTCGAGGAAGAGGGCTTTCCTCTGGCTGTATATATTGAAAAAATCGTCCCGTTCCGTCACTTGCTGATGGGTCTGTCCGAAGCGTTTGCTGATCCATTAACAGGCATTGGTGCTGATTTAATGGATATTGACCCGAATGACATTGACGGAGCCTATTATGAAAAGTGCGCAGAACATTTACAGGATGTCATGCGGAATGAACAAAGAGAAAACGAAACCGCACAACAGAAAGCTCTTGAAAAATATTCAGAACTTGATACGCCATTTTATCTTCATTCTGGAATTTCTAAAGATGCATTTGATTATATTGAGCTTTATATTTTGCTCCTTGCTATTTTGTGTGTGGCAATCGCAGCTCCTACTTTTGCCGGAGAATATCAAACGGGCGGTGACAGCATCCTGCGAACCACCAAATACGGGCGTAAACAATTAGCAATTACCAAAATTCTGGCGGCATTTACACTTTTCGTTGTTACTTTCCTTGTCGGGATCACGGTACACATTCTGATTTTAGATGCAGCGTTCGGGACGGATTGCTTAAAAACATCGTTTCAGATGCGATACTCTATCATTAACCTGCCAAACATCAATCTGGGGCAGTTGCAGATAATTCTCGCAGCAACGGGCTTGCTTTCTGTATTAGCAACGGTTAGCTGTACGTTGTTCCTGTCTGCAAAATGTAAAGACACATTGACAGTTTTGCTGATCTCTATTGTAGTTCTTCTCATGCCGCTTTTTGCTTATGTGGCGATGGGAGCAACATGGCTCTCTACCATATTTCCATCTGCCGGAATTGGTATGCAGAACAATTTCCTTTATCAGCTTGCAGATTTCAATTATCTGAATATCGGTGGAATGAGTTTCTGGACACCGCATGTTATTTTGCTTTCGGCAGGAATTGAATTATTTGTGTTTACATTCTTGGCGATTCATTCCTATTGCAGACATCAGGTAGCATAAAAGAAGTTCAAAATAGAATGAATTGGTTATCTGCCGCGCGACGGCAAAAGAAAAAAAGCCGTCGTACAGCAGACATATTTTAATTTGTCTATAAAACGAACGATTAGATATTCTTTAAGGGGTATCGTTTACTTTGATTGATAAGATTGCAATATTGCTGATTATAGCCGGTATAGGACAATTGGTTATTAGAAAAAATGCAAAACAGAGGGGTTGTATAAAAAATAAGAACCTTATAGATAGAAAGTAATTTGCAATAGTTCCAAGCATAATGGGAGGTGATTTTTTGGGAAGATGCTGATTTTATCATTTAGGGATGATGAGGAACATATTATTAATCACATTTTATCCTATATAAATAGAGAAACAGAGATTTTGCATCAGGGAGATGTTCTAAACGGGCAGCTTTATTTTGAAGGACTTTATATTGATGAACAGAAAAGGATTGTGGTTCGTGAAAATAATGAGATTGAACTGACCTATACAGAGTTTGAAATACTACTTTTATTGGCACAAAATATTGGTAAAGTATTCAGCAAACAACAAATATATGATAGTGTTTGGAAAGAACCTTATTTTGGCAATCATAACATTGTCATGAGCCATATTCGTAACCTACGTGAGAAAATAGAAGATGATCCAAGTAAACCAATGTACATACAGACAGTGTGGGGAGTTGGGTATCGCTTTAATAAAAATTTAAGCAGTGGTCTGTGAAAATAATCCAGATTACTGTTTATTTTTTGCTTTTTCCGCAGGAGATATTCTCAAGATACATGAAAAATTTAACTTCATAGAAAATCAGAGGAAAAAGGTATTGAGAAGTAGTGGTATAGTTGAGGCTGGTGACTCAGACAGTTATAATAATAAAATATGCTTGAGGTTGAGTGCATAATTTATAAAATTTTTATTTGGACTATCTTTTTGCATATCTCAATCGTTATGCCTTATAGAACGGAATAAATATTTTGAACTTCTAATAATGAGAAAGGAGGATTTTGTGTATAATGATTTTCTACTAATTAGAAAAATGAAGCAAGGTGATGATAATGCTTTTGATTTGTTTGTCCACAAGTATTATCAAGAAATTTTAAGCTACTGTTATCATCATTGTTTTGATCAAACATATGCGGAGGATTTCACGCAGGAAACCTTTATACGTTTTTTTTCAAAATTACCCGACTATCATTATAAAGGGAAAACACTGAATTATTTATATACGATAGCAGGTAACCTATGCAAAGATTATTTGAAGAAAACAAAGGAAATGCTTCTGGAAGAAATTGAGCTTGTGGAAGAAAATCAAACAGAACAAATTTTGAATAGAGTTTTGATCGAACAGGTTTTAGAACAACTTCCAGATGAATCAAGAGAAGTACTTACTCTTTATTATTTTCAAGAACTAAAATTAACAGAAATTTCTGATACATTGCAAATTGGACTTCCACTGGTAAAGTATCGTTTGCAAAAAGCAAGGAAACAGTTGAGGGAACTTCTCGGGAAGGAGGAATTCGATGAATCAAAAAGAAAAGATAAAAAAATATAGGGAAAGCATACAAGTGGAAGCTAGCGAAGAAAAAATACAGGAAACAATTTGTAAATCTAAAAATGCCTTTTTTATGGCAGAGCAAGAACGAATGCTTTCTTATCATGACTTTTTGTGGACACAGCTTCGTGTGATACAAAAAAGGTGGTGGGTTCTTCAATTTATGATTTTAGTGGCATTATGGATTGCTTTAAGTTCTATTCATGATGAAATATATCTAAAAAGAAGTATGGGTGTTGTAGCCACGCTATTTGTAATCCTTATTATTCCGGAACTGTGGAAAAACAGGTCATGTGAATGTATGGAAATAGAAGCTGCTTCCTATTATTCATTAAAACAGGTATATGCTACACGTATGCTGTTATTTGGTATTACAGATATTTTTTTCATAACTGTATTTTTAGGAGTCGCTTCAGCAGGTTTGCATTATGAATTATCAGAATTAGTTGTCCAATTTCTTTTTCCGCTTTGTGTAACGGCCTGTATCTGTTTTGGAATTTTATGCAGTAAACACGCTTTCAGTGAAACAGTTGCGATTGTTCTGTGTGTGATATGGAGTGCAGTATGGCTTTTTATTGTTTTAAATGAAAATGTATATATCATGGTTACTGTTCCCATCTGGTCAGCACTGCTGGGTGTAACAATACTTTTTATTGCTTTTGCGATATATCGTATTTTAAAGAATTGTAATCAATATTTGGAGGTGTCATTTGATGAAATTAGAGCTTGATGGTTTAACAAAAGAATTTGGAGATTTTACAGCAGTCAATCATATAAATCTTACTATGACAAATGGGGTATATGGTCTTTTAGGTGTAAATGGAGCAGGTAAAACAACTCTAATGAGAATGTTGTGTACCCTTTTAAAGCCAACAAGCGGAACGATATGCTGTAATGGAAAAGATATTTTCAGCATGGACAGTGAATATCGCAAGCTGTTGGGGTATTTACCACAGGATTTTGGATTTTATCCTGAATTTACGGTAGAGGATTATTTACTTTATATTGCTGCATTGAAAGGAATCCGTCCTGTTGTCGTAAAAAAACGTGTGAAAGAGTTGATTGCTAAGGTTGGTCTTTCAAAAGTAGCTCATAAAAAAATGAAAAAATTATCTGGTGGTATGAAGCGTAGAGCCGGAATTGCACAGGCTATGTTGAATAATCCTAAGATTTTAATACTTGATGAACCAACAGCAGGACTTGATCCAAATGAAAGAATCCGATTTCGCAATCTGATTAGCGAACTTTCAGAAGACAGACTGGTATTATTATCGACACATATCGTTTCAGATATCGAGTATATTGCGAATGAAATTTGGTTGATGAAAGACGGGGAAATTCTGCATAAAGGAAGTATTGACGAACTGATAAATTCTATGACAGAAACAGTATGGGAATGTCTTGTGCCGAAAAACAGGGTATCTGATTTTATGGAAAAATATAAAATTTCCAATATGAAATCAGAAATAAATCAGGTTATGCTGCGAATTATTTCTCACGAAAAACCGGTTGAGAATGCAATGCGTGTAGAAGCGTCACTGGAAGATGTATTTTTATATTATTTTGGAGAGAAAGCAGGTGATGAAAATGCTGCGTTATGAAATTAAAAAAGTGTTTTCTAAATCAAAAAATAGAATTGCTGTCATAGTGTTATTCGTAATACTTGCGATAACCAGTATATTAACGATTAACAGAGTGGAGTATGTTGATGAAAATGGAAATTCTTCTGTTGGAATTTCGGCTGCAAGAGATTTAAGAGAAGCCAAAAACCAATGGGCAGGTTATTTAACAGCAGATACATTAAGCAAGGTATTGGAAGAGAACAGGACAATTAACAGTTCGAAAGAGGCATTGTCGGATGACATTACAGAACAAAATAAGGCATATGCAAAAAAGCAAGGCATAGCAGGTATTATGGATGTCATTATTTATGCTTTCAGCGATTACAGAGATTATAATTATTATGTAACGGATCAGATTTCTGATGATGAAGTTGGAACAATCTATGAAAGAAGAATTTCTACTTTAAAAAATTGGCTTGAATCTGGAGAAGAAAGATTTACACAGGCAGAAAAAGATTTTATGATTCAGAAATATAAAGAACTGAAAACTCCATTTTACTATGAATATATGGACGGTTGGGCTGCATTACTACAAAATATATCAACCTTTATTCTGATGCTGGCATTAGTGATCGGTTTTCTTGTATCCGGGATATTTTCAGATGAATTTCAGACAAAAGCAGATTCCATTTTTTTCTCTGCACGATTTGGAAGAAGCAAGGGGATTTCCGCAAAGGTAGGAGCAGGTTTTTGTATTGCTACGGGATTTTATCTGATGTTTGTATTTCTATATACGTTTATTGTACTTTTTATATTAGGTGCAGACGGTGCAAACTGTCCAATCCAGTTGGATTTGTGGAGAAGTGTTTATAATATTACTTTTTTACAGGCATATCTGTTTATTGTTCTGGGTGGATATATAGGAACGATATTTGCAGCTACACTCGGAATGTTGGCATCAGCGTTTACACACTCTACGCCAACTGCCGTTATTGTACCATTCATTGTGCTATGTGCATTTCCATTTTTAAGCAGAATTATTACATTGCCTGGATTATGCTCTTTCTTTCCAGACCAGTTATTAGAAATTTATTTGGATATCAAAGAAGCTGGACTTATAACATTGGGAAGTAAAGTAACCACAATAGCAACTGTTATTGTTCCTGTATATGCAGTGGTATGCTTGATTTTTCAGCCGATACTGTACAGGGTATACCAAAAGGTGGAGATAAAATAATTGAAACGATATGCAAGACGAAAAAAATTTAAAGTAAAAAAACTTTTTATCCTGTTATTTACAGTAATGTTATGTGTGATGGCAGGAAAGGTTCTTCATTCATCTTTAACAACGCCTTTTCTTGGAAATATAACACACCATATGGCCAGTGAAGATCATGGCTGGAATCTGATTCTTGTAAATCGTGAGAATTATATTCCTGCTGATTATGAAGTACAGCTTACAGAATTATCAAATGGAAAAAAGGTTGATTCCAGAATTTACCCGGAGTTGCAGGAAATGTTTAATGCTGCAAGGGCGCAGGGATATGGTTTGTTTGTTAGAGAGGGATATAGGACACAGGAAGAACAGCAGCAACTAATGAACGAAAAAATAGAAGCATATGAAAATGAGGGAAAATCGAAGTCCGAAGCGAAAAAACTTGCAGAGCAATGGGTGGCAATTCCTGGAACAAGTGAACATCAGCTTGGTATTGCAGTCGATATAAACGCAGATACTACAAAAAGTTCAAGAGATGATGTTTATAACTGGCTTGAGGAAAATGCTCATACATATGGTTTTATAAAGCGTTATCCTTCAAATAAGACGGATATAACAGGTGTTATAAATGAACCTTGGCATTACAGATACGTCGGGAAAGAAGCTGCGTCGGCAATATACTCTCAAGGAATTTGTTTGGAAGAATATATAGAAACGCTGGAATAGAATTTCTTATATGGAATGGGTATATTGACCTATTTCCAAAAATAAAATCCAAACTAAAAAACGAAAAGATGGACGGGGGAATATACATAGAAGAATATTATAAGTAATTGACGAAGGAGGGCAGATTATAGCTAAGTTATTATTACTTTCTCTTGAGGAAAATGAGGACGAACTATTAAATGCAGTTATTTCAGTTTTAGATGGTTTTGAAAATAAAACGCAGATGATAAAAGAAAATTTTTGCACAAAATTAGTTTTTGAAGGAATGGAAATAGATGTTTCAAGACGAATACTATATCGAGGAAAAAAAGAAGTTAAAGTTACGAGTGTAGAGTTTCAAATTCTGCATTTATTAGCAAGAAATCCGGGCAGAGTATTTAGTAAGGAACAGATATATGACATTGTGTGGAAAGAGCCTTATTCCGGCGATCACAATATTGTTATGAGCCACATTAGAAATATTAGAAAAAAGATTGAAGATGATCCAAGTAAACCAATGTACATACAGACAGTGTGGGGAGTTGGGTATCGCTTTAATAAAAATTTAAGCAGTGATCTGTGAAAATATTCCAGATCACTGCTTATTTTTCCTTTTTAACACCCAAGAGATATTCACAAGATACATGAAAAAATTTAACTAATGATACAGACGGCGTGAAAAGTCAAGATATTCTAGCGGAAAATTGAAGAAAATCAGAAGAATGCAGGAAGACTTTCCTATGGAAATTTAATCGTACAGATGTTAGGAAAGTGTGGGAAATTTCGTCTGTGTCATGACATAGGAAGTGTTTGCTAAGTATCCTTTCATGCACTCCCGAAGGATGTGCCAATGTAGAAGGCATATGATTGTATTATTCGAAAGAACGAATTATAATAATATTCGGAGGAATTGATATGGATTATATGATATTAAAAGAAGCTAGTGCAAAATGGGGAGTAACACCTCGTTGGATAAATTATTTTTGCTCTGGTGGACGTATTCCAGGACCTGTAAAGATGGGAATGGTTTGGCTGATACCAAAATCAGCATAAAAACCTGTGGATGGTCGGACAAAACAAGGGAGAGAATTGTACCATGAATAGAATTTTGATTATAGATGATGACAGAGAACTGTGTGCCTTAATTAAGCGCAGCGTACAAACGGAAAATATAGCAGCCGATTTTTGTAATACCGGAAAAGAGGGCTTGCAGAAATTAAAAGAGCAGGAATATCAGCTTGTAATACTGGATGTGATGATGCCCGGTATGGATGGGTTTGAAACACTGGAAGAAATCCGCAAAGAGCATAGTTTGCCAATTTTAATGTTCACATCCAAAAATGACAGCATTTCTAAGGTGCGGGGGTTACGGGCCGGAGCGGACGATTATCTGACAAAGCCGTTTGATATGGATGAGCTGATTGCCCGTATTGTGTCCCTCATTCGCCGTTACACTCGCTTTAATCAGCAAGCCGGAACGGTGCAAAAGCTGAATTTTGATGGATTACAAATTGACCTTGAAAATCGTTCCGTTACTACGGGAAACGGCACTTTTGAACTTCCACCAAAGGAATTTGATTTGCTGCTCTATTGTGTAAAAAATCAAGGAAGGATTTTAACAAAGCAGCAGATTTATGAAGAAGTATGGGGTGAAGAATATTTCTATGATGACAGTAACATTATGGCGATTATCAGTCGGCTTCGTAAAAAATTAGAAGTCAACCCCTCCAATCCAAAGTACATCCAAACTGTCAAAGGGATCGGTTATCGCTTTAACAAGGAGGTGTAGTCAGCATGGAAATCATCGTATTCTTGTCCATTGTGATTGCTGTTGTGGCTGTATTGACTTCCATCGTTCTCGTTCGGCGTATAAAAAAACAAATAGCAGAAATGACCGATGCATTGGTTGATGTGAAAAATGGAAATGGCAATCGGCGTATTTTGTCTGCAACAAATGAACTAACAGCCCCTCTTGCCTATGAAATCAATGAGATCGTTGTGGCTTATGAAAGCAGGCTTTCTGCTGTGCGACAGACGGAAGAAACCAACCGCCAGCTTATGACGAGCCTTTCTCACGATGTTCGGACGCCTCTTACCACTCTGATCGGGTATCTTGATGCTGCACACAAAGGTATTGTCACGGGAAAAGACCGGGATGATTATATTGAAACTGCTCGCCGGAAAGCCCACGATCTGAAAGAATATATTGATGTGCTTTTTGACTGGTTCAAGTTAAATTCCAACGAGTTTGCTTTGGAAATCCAGAGCATTGAGGCCGCAGAGTTTACAAGGAATATCCTGATTGACTGGATACCGATTTTTGAGGATAAACAGGTTGATTATGACATTGATATTTCCGAACAGCCTGTCCGGGTAAGATTGGATATAGACAGCTATATGAGAATCATCAATAATCTCATTCAAAATGTCATCGCTCATAGCCATGCGGACAAAATTAAAATCTCCCTATCGAAGAAGGAAAACAGCATGGAGCTTCTGCTGGCAGATAATGGAGTTGGAATTGAGAAAGAAGATTTGAAACACATTTTTGAACGGCTTTATAAGTGCGATAAAGGTCGGTCTGAGAAAGGTAGCGGTCTTGGTCTTTCCATTGTCCATCAACTTGTAGAAAAAATGGGCGGAAGCATAGCTGTTGAAAGTATACCGGGAAAAGGAACTGAATTTTCTTTGCGTTTTCCCTTGGAGATTTAAGCGGGTTCCCGTCCTTGTGACGGGAACTTTTGTTTATTTTGTCGGATTTCAAATTGCAAGGTTAATGCAAGGTTGCGGCAAGGTTAATGCAAGGTTGGCATGATAGAATACCTTACAGAACAGGAGGTTTTGAATATGGATACAAATTATATCATTGAAACAAAAAATCTGACAAAGCAATACGGCTCACAAAAGAGTGTGGCTGACTTAAATATCCATGTCAAGCGTGGGAGAATTTATGGTCTGTTGGGTAGAAACGGAGCCGGAAAAACCACAACTATGAAAATGCTGTTGGGTTTAACGAAGCCTACTTCCGGTGAGGTCAAAATCTGGGGAAAGTCTTTGCAAGGAAATGAAAAGAAGTTGCTGCCCCGCATTGGCAGTTTGATTGAGTCCCCTGGTTTTTATCCCAATCTGACCGGTACGGAGAACCTGCGTATCTTTGCTACCCTGCGTGGAGTACCAAACAATCATGCCATCAAAGACGCTCTGGATTTGGTCGGGCTACCTTACAAGGATAAAAAGCTGTTTTCGCAATACTCTCTTGGCATGAAGCAGCGGTTGGCGATTGCCCTTGCAGTCATGCACGATCCGGAGCTTTTGATTTTGGATGAGCCGATCAACGGTCTCGATCCCATCGGTATTGCAGAAGTGCGATACTTTATCCGTGAGCTTTGCGACACAAGAGGAAAAACCATTTTAATTTCCAGTCACATTCTTTCGGAGATTTCCTTGCTGGCTGACAATATTGGAATTATTGACCACGGTGCATTGCTGGAAGAAGAAAGCCTTGCTGAGTTGGAGCAAAAAAGCAGTAAACATATCCGGTTTACGCTCTCTGATACTGCACAGGCGGCAAGAATTTTGGAACGCAATTTCCATGAAACCCATTTTTCCATACAAGACGACCACAATCTGCGTCTACACAATATGGAGCTACCCGTGGGGAAAATTGTAACTGCTTTTGTAGAAAACGGATTGGAGGTATCAGAAGCACATACCTGTGAAGAAAGTCTTGAAGATTACTTCAAGCGTGTGACAGGGGGCGAAGGAATTGCTTAAACTAATCAAATGCGAATTTTTGAAATTGAAACGGAAGAAATTTATTCCGCTGATTATTTTGGCTGCGTTCCTGTTTCCAATCCCGCTGACTTATCTGATGACAACGCCCTCTATGATGGAGCGATATACGGATCGGGCAGATGCTTTCGATGGACTATTTAACATGGTGTTGGGATATGGTATCCAGTTTTTACTGCCCTGCATTATCGGAGTGATTGCCGCTATTCTGTTTTTTATGGAACGCGACAACGATACATTCAAAAATCTGCGTACAATTCCCGTAACCAGCACGCAAATGGTACTTGCAAAGATTATTGTCCTTTTTATCTTTGGAATTGTTTTTTGCGTGGCTTCTACTATTGCAACAATTCTTTGCGGAATTGGAACATTAGAAGTTTATGGAATTGGTTATAAGCTGTTTTTGGCGGTTGAAACGGGGATCTTCATTACGGCAGGAACACTCCCGTTGATTGTCCTTGTTGTCTTTTTCAGTAAGACCTATGTTTTTTCCATTTTGTTGTGTGTCTTTTACAGCGTTCTGAACATGAGTGCTACGGCATTGTTTGACACACTGCCTAAAACTATGTTATGGCTTCTGCCCACGCCACTGACTACATTTTGGAGTGCGGGAGATATGGCGGCTCATGGAATAAAAATGGACTTAGAGCGAATGACAGGGCTAATTCCCTCAACATTTCAAGTTGTATTCATTCTTGGGATTATGGCATTCGTTTCGTTCTTACTGATTGACAGATTATATAAGCAGAGGGGGGAATAAACATGGTTCGCATTGTAAAAACAGAATTTTATAAATTGAAAAGGTATCATATCCTTTGGGCGGGCGTTGCACTCATGCTCCTATCCGTCCTGCTGACCTTGTTTACCTCTATGGCGAATGATGGTTCCGTTTGGGATTTTGCCTATCTTACAGAACAGGTCATCAAAAACAATATGTCCATGATTTTTCCGATGTGTATCAGCCTAATTGCTGGATATATGATTTCTCGTGAACAGACGGATGACACATTAAAAAATATTCTGACTGTGCCGATCTCTTTTAAGAAACTGTTGACCGGAAAATTGATTGTGTGCGGCGTATTGTCTATTATTTTCGGGCTGATATGCAGTCTGTTTACAATCATAGCAGAAATGATTGTGGGATTTCCCGGCTTTGAGATTTCCTTAGCTCTAAAAGCAGCCTTGCAGATTACTGCGGTTAATTTCTTTTTATATCTTGCGGTTCTGCCGATTATCGCTCTTACTTGTCGGAGGGCAGGCAGCTTTTTAGTCGGTGTAATCATTGCTTTTGTCTATGGATATGGAGGGATGTTTGCCGCAGGAAATATGACATTAGCAAACCTTTATCCGATTACCGCAAGTCTTGGAATGGTAGGCTACCGTAGCTATGATACCGCAGTCAACTGGAATATCGGAACCTGTTCTTGCAGTCTTGCGCTTGCTGTCGTTATTTCTGCCATCTTGATTTTGTGCATGAAAGAACGAGAAGCAACCCAAACAAAGAAAAAGGCCAAAAAGGTAGCTCCAAAGAAAGGCTGGTGATGATTGTATGAAGAAAAGTGCTTTAGTATTAACATTCGTTCTTTTAGGAAGTTTTATGCTTTCTGGCTGTTCAAAAGATGAAATTCTTGATCATTATAATAATATCGTTCAGTCGGCTGGAGCCATAGAGCTTACAGGAAAGTCATCTTTGGAAGGAACAAAAGAAAAAGGAATCGATGATTATACGGGAACTTATACGGCTGATTATGAGGATTTTTCAGATACAGAGTATTTGTTCGGAGGAACTTCCATAAAAAGAGAAGCCGGTAAGGAGCTGTCTATTGACTGCACTTTGGAGGTTACGGAAGGTACTGCAAAAGTATTTTGGATTTCTGGATCTGATAAAGCAGTCACTTTGATTGAAACAACCGGAACTTATAGTGACACAATTACACTTCCTGATGGCGGAAATTATGTCGGCATTGAGTGTGAGGAATTTACTGGAAACATTGAATTGAATATTGAATAATCTTTAGCTGTGTGATGGTAAAAGAAAAATGTCACAGTACGGCAGATTTGTTTTAGTTAAAAGTTTATGCATAAAAAATAAAGTAGGTGATTACATGGGAAAATGTTAATACTGACATTTGAAGATAGTGAGGAAGAAATCCTGAATCATATAATATCCTGTGTCAATACGGG
Organism: Hominifimenecus microfluidus; assembly: GCA_020687485.1. Classification (GTDB taxonomy): domain Bacteria; phylum Bacillota; class Clostridia; order Lachnospirales; family Lachnospiraceae; genus Hominifimenecus; species Hominifimenecus microfluidus. The sequence continues at coordinate 46,036 of JAJEQR010000019.1, forward strand.
AGCAAGAGCATTTCAAGTAATTGAAAATGCAAAAACAAATTTGAGTTTTAATGGATTAGAAATAGATAATATAAATCGTTTGGTAAGAAAGCAGAAACAGGAAATAGATTTGACATTTACAGAATTTGAAATCCTCTATCTGTTAGCCAACAATCTAGGTAGAGTGTTTAGCAAGGAGCAGATTTATGATATTGTCTGGAAGGAATCCTATTCCGGCGATTATAACATCGTCATGAGCCATATCCGTAATCTACGTGAGAAAATAGAAGATAACCCAAGTAAACCGATTTACATACAAACAGTATGGGGAGTTGGGTATCGCTTTAACAAAAATTTAAGCAGTGGTCTGTGAAAATATTCCAGATCACTGCTTATTTTTCCTTTTTAACACCCAAGAGATATTCACAAGATACATGAAAAAATTCTGCAAGAGCAACGACTTCATAATCCGGTACAAAACGTGTTCCTTGTTCGATACGAAGTACGGTAAGGTCACTGAATTCATATCCGGCCAGTTGTAGTTGTTCGGCTAATGCTTTTTGCGACATATGTTTTTCGATTCGTAGGGCTTTTACACGTTGTCCGATAAGGTTCTTGGAATTACTTTCCTGATTCCAGTAAATCTTCATTCAAACACCAACTTTCTAAAGATGAAGTGTTACATGATTGATTTTACGGAATATTATTGATAATATACTTCTAAAGATGAAGTATAAGAGAATAAAGTTGTTGAAAATAATGCAAGGACTGATAATACTGCCTGCAAAATGCAATACTTATATGGAAAGGTGGATACAAAAATGAACGAAGTATTTGAAATGGTGGCAGAGGTATTGGAGGAGCTTCGTAGCGAAGCAGGAGAGCGTGAGTATTCCGTTTGTACGAAAGAAGCGAAAAATGCAGCTAAAGAATTAAAAAAGGCAAATCAGGAATATGAGAAGTTGCTGGCAGAGATTTCAGGAGAACAGAGGGAGCTTTTGGAAAAATATATGGATATTGTGGATCATGCCCATTTTCAAGAAGAACAAAGAGCGTATTATCAGGGAATGATAGATACGATACAGATATTTGAAGGATTGGGAATTTTGAAAAAAAGAAATAAAGTAAAAGAACTGCTTATGCATACTGAAAAATAGTTCAAACGGGGTGGAAGGCTTACAGACAAGCTGACCACCCTGTTTTATCCAGAATTATTCAGAAATAATCCAGAAAAAATAGAAATCTTTCTGCTATTCTGTTTCATGGGTTTTATATGTACGAAGATAGGCTTCCACAAGTGCAAGGATGGTGGTTATCTGATCGGGAGTACATTCTGAAAGATAGATCAACAGCCTTTGGTAATCCAGATTATCGTTCAGAGCCGCTGGATAAAAAAATGGATCGGCAGAGATGTGTAAAGCACGAATGAGCTGTCCGAGTTTTTCAAGACTTGGAACATTGCCATGATTTTCAATCTCTTTAATATATCTTGATGAAACACCGGATTTTTCGGATAGCTCATCATAAGTCAGCTTTTGGTCTAATCTGGCTTTCTTCAGGCGAAAACCCATGTCTTTATCAATTTTCTTAGATTTAGCCATATCATACACCTCCATGTATAGTGTATATTTCACTTTAGAGAAAGAAAATGCACTAATAAATCACTATATTAGAGGGGTATCATGCACTTTTAGAAAAGGTAAGAAACTTTGGATATTGCATATAAAAAAACGCAATGTTCAAAGGCTTTTTTTCGTGTTTTTATCCTTTGAACATGTTTGGGAGAGCTATGTATTCTGAACTGTTGAAAGGATTTTTTGGTGCTAATCAAAGCCAATCCTGCGTAATGCGTGGAAAGGCAGATAAATAAGTTGCATTTTAAGCAATGTAAATAGTTATGCAGTTGAGAGTGCATTATACCCACTCGAGACATGTGGGGAAAATTTAATATCAGATATAAACAACGTCCTATGGGTATCGGCCTGTAAGGGCGTTTTTTATATAAAAAAATATTTTTTAAAAACAGTGTCGGGTGTTCGACGCTGGATATATATCCATTCGTGCTATGGAGTGAAAGGGAGATATTTCACTCTGCTTCAGGTGGTTACGGAAGGAGGTGATCTCTTATGAAGAAATCTTCTTCCGAACAGCAGTCAAGAATAAGGAAACAGTTTGACAGTTTCTGCAAAACCCTGTTGAAGAATGAAATGATAGATTATGAGAGAGAAAGAAATTATCGTTTAAAATATGAAATTTCTTTTTCGGAATTAACGCAGAAGGAACTACGACAACTGGAAATCATGGATGATTACATAGTTGAATCAGAAATGTTCCATGTCTTTGATTATGACATAGAAGTAAAAGATGAGTTGATTGGTGAAGCATTAAAGTCTTTGCCGGAAAAGAAGCGAAATGTAATTTTATTATCTTTTTTTCTGGATATGACAGATACAGAAATTGCAAAATATATGAATCTTGTAAGAAGTACCATTCATCATCATCGTACAAGTTCCCTTATAGCTTTAAAAAAGATTATGGAGGAGATCAGGACTGGAAAAAAGAAATAATACAAAGTTACTACCGTATCATATTATTGTGTCGGCAGCGTCCGGAGATGTGGAAGCAATTAACAGGATTTTGAAACATTATGAAGGTTATATTGCAGTGTTATCAACCAGAAAATTATATGATGAATACGGAAATTTACATTATTGTGTGGATGAAACATTGAGACGCAGACTTGAAACAAAATTGATTACTAAAATACTGAAATTTAAGATTGCATAATTTTTATCTGAACGACTCCCTTTCGTAAATTGATATAAAAAGAGCAATCATTGTACCTTGAAAATTTCATATTTATCCTGCAGGACGAATGAAACAGAGGAGCTATACAGTAGATACGCCAGGACTGTCTGCATTATTGCTTTGCGACATCGTGACGCAAAGTGGAAATGGTATCAAAATGATATGGAAGCAAAGGCATGAGCGATAAATATTTGACTGTGATCAGAAAGTGGGATTTTTGTAGCGAAGATACTGTTTTTGTTAATGATACTTCCGGGAAAGCTGCCCGGTCTGAGAAGATGGTGAAATACCAATGAGGCTGTTACCCGACAGCTACTGCAGGATTTTTGAATAAAAGTAGATGAGAAAGAATAGAGAGGGAAAATGAATAGTGCAAAATTGTTGAGATACAGTATGCAGCTGTCAATGTTGAAACAATTACGCTCGTTAAAACTTATAAGTGAAGCAGAGTATCAGCTGGTAGAGAAAAAGTTAAAAAAAGATTATGGTGTTATTTCTAATATTACCGCTTGACTATCGGAGTGTTGCGTTGTAAGATTATATCAACACTACGGTAGGAACACAAAAAGAAAGGGGCGGTGAAATGGAAGTTGAAATCATTAAGGCGAAGGGTGCTGGTGAGGATACTTCTACGGGAAGAAAGATTGATAGATTAAGAGTTGCCGCATATTGTCGTGTTAGTACTGATGATGAAGATCAGATTAAAAGTTATAATTCAATGGTCAGATATTACACGGACTTGATAAAGAGTAATAAGCAATGGGTTTTTGCAGGAGTTTTTGCTGATAAAGCAATTACAGGCACGAAAACAGATAAAAGAGAAGAATTCCAATTACTGATTCAGGAATGCCTTTCTGGTAATATTGATTTAGTGATTGCCAAAAGTATTCCTAGATTTGCACGAAATACATTAGATACATTAAAATATGTAAGAATGTTAAGAGAGAGAAATATAGCGGTATATTTTGAAGTCGAAAAAATTAATACCTTAAAAGATGGAGAATTTTTACTGACTATTTTAAGTTCTGTTGCACAGCAGGAAGTGGAAAATACATCTGCATATGTAAAAAAAGGTTTGAAAATGAAGATGAAACGTGGAGAACTTGTTGGTTTTCAGGGATGCCTTGGATATGATTACGATGTAGTAACAAAGTCGCTGTCTATTAACGAAGAAGGTGCGGAAACGGTCAGATACATATTTGACAGATATGTTGCAGGTGCTGGAAGTACGATGATTGCAAGGGAACTGAATGAACAGGGGATTCCAACTATTAAAGGGAATCCGTGGACTTCTTCCAGTGTAATGGGAATTATTAATAATGAAAAATACAAAGGTGATATTTTATTAGGAAAAACCTTTACCGTAGATCCGATATCAAAAAGAAGGCTGGAAAATCTTGGAGAAGAAGATCGGTTTTATATCAAAAATCATCATGAACCGATTATATCAGAAGAAAAATTTGCAAGAGCTCAGGAGATACGGGAACGCCGTAATGGAGGACGCAAAAAGGGAGTAGCACCTGGAAAACGAGAAAAATTCAGTAGACAATATGCTTTTAGTTGTATGCTTGAATGTGGATTTTGCGGTGCGAATTTATCAAGGAGAAGGTGGCATAGCAGTTCGAAATATACAAAAACTATTTGGCAATGTGTAGAATCAACAAAACATGGTAAAAGGTTTTGTCCAGATAGTAAAGGAATTCCAGAGCAGGTTATAGAAGATGCTTTTATTGAATCTTACCGTATGTTATGTACAGATCATAAAGATGTGTTGGAAGAATTTATTAAGAGAGTCGAGAAAACTTTATCAGAGGACTCGATAGAAGATAAAATTGAAAAACTCAATAGAAGTGTTTATAATATTCAATATAAGAGAAAAAAGTTGCTGGAAAACTATTTAGAGGGTGTTGTGGCTAAAGACATTTATGAGGAAACAGATGTGGGGTATGAAAAGAAATTGTCTGAAGCAAAAACACAGTTAAGTATGTTGGAACAACAATATGACAATGAAGGCAGCTTGCAAAGAAGACTGGCAGATTTTAGAAAAGCATTGTCAAAAAATCAGATTTTAGAAGAATTTGACAGAGGAATATTTGAAAGTATCATCGAAAAAGTTATTGTCGGTGGTTACGATGAAAATGGAGAGAAAGATCCCTATAAAATCATTTTCGTATATAAAACAGGATTCAAAAATGAAATTGGAAACGCAAAAGAACGATTTGGGAAGAAATCAAAAGCAGTAGAAAAAGCGAAAGAAATGTGTTCCCATATCGTAGACGAGGTAAAGGATGTGTGTTCCTATGTTAGTGACAACACAGAGAGTTTGCTACGCTCCAAAGCGTGGGAATGACAGGCAGACAACTGCTGAAGATGCTTCGTCAGGAAGGCTGCGCCTATGTGCTTTTGGCAACCGTTGTTTCTGTCCCGCTGTCCTTGATTGGCGCCCTTCAAGTTATTCGGCCAATCTGTAAGCAGATTTGGTTTTTGAATTTCAAACTGGAGGTCTGGCCTATGCTGGTGATGCCCGTCCTGCTTCTTCTGTTCGGTTTGGCAATTCCATATATTGCATACCGATTGATAAGCCGTCAAAGTGTAACGGAGCGATTAAAGGTCGGTGAATGATCCAATGCGGCAGAAAACCAGAAAAAAACACCGCAAGGGAAAACGGATAGTTCTTTCTCTCCTTGTCCTCATCCTAACAATAAGCGCAGTCCGATTTGCGGTGAATCAGACTGCTTTCCAGGATTTTTTGCACTTTAATACAGACGTTGCCAGCATGGAGCATGGCTGGAACCTGATCCTTGTTAATTGGGAGTATAAGATACCGAAAGACTGGAAAGTAGAGCTTACGGAGCTGTCAAACGGCCAGAGTGTGGATTCCCGCATTTATCCGGATTTACAGCAGATGTTTGACGATATGCGTGCCCAAGAAGTATATCCGGTCGTTGCCTCCGGTTACCGCACCGCTAAAAAGCAGCGGGAACTGATGGATGATAAGGTGGACAGTTTTCTCGCACAGGGCTATTCCAGATCAGAGGCAAAATCGGAATCAAAGAAATGGGTGGCTGATGTCGGTTATAGCGAACATCAAACAGGTTTGGCCGTTGACATCAATGCAGACGGTGTGAATTCTTCGGGACAGCAAGTGTATGCGTGGTTGGCTGATAACGCATGGAAATATGGTTTTATTTTGCGATACCCGGAGGATAAGACAGAAATTACTAAGACAGATTATGAACCTTGGCATTACCGATATGTTGGGAAAGAAGCGGCTAAGGAGATTTATGAAAGTGGTCTTTGCCTGGAAGAATATATCGGTATGATGAACTGAGTAATGATGGCGGGGAAAGCGCAATACGCCCCGCTATCGTTTTCGCAAAACATATTGAAATGTCCGAGCTTTGTAACAATTCAGCCTGTTTTTCTGCCGAAATCAAAGGCACCTCGGATATTTGTGTAACATTTGAATTTTATAATAATCCTCAGAAAGAATCCTCAGAAAGAGGAATAGTCTGTTATCAAACTGCCGGACGACGGAAAAAGAAAAAAGCCGTCGTGCAGCAGCCCTATTAACACGCCTATTGGAAGCGGCGGCTTTGATTTTCAGAGCCGCCGTTTCTTTGCGTTTACACAAACCTATGACGACTTGCAGGGACACGGTAGCCGATAGGAGGTTAATTTGCCGTGTCCCTTTCTCTTTTCCGCAGTGTCCATGATCTGCACCAGTCAAAAAAAGCATAGCCCCTCCGTCGGAGCCGTCCGGCCTCGAATACGAACTATACCATGTAGGTAATCATCTTTATAAAACATTTCTGCGCCCAGCAGGTCCGTTGCGACTTGCCGGGCGTTTTTTGCCGCTTTTTACAGCACAGCCAAACCCGAAAAAACTTTTTCAAAACATTTCGAAAAGGAGACGTTTAGCGGGTAGCAAAGGGCCTGCCTGGTGTCATGTTGGCGGAAAGGGACAGAACCACAACATCCCCCACAGAAAGGGGGTGAGAAGATGGAAGCTATCCCCCGCGACTATGGCGAACAGTGCCGGTTTGATGCTTTCTGCAAAACCGTACTGCGAAATGAGGCCCGAAACTACCACCGGGATATGAAACGCCAGCGCGACCGTGAAACGTCGTTCAGCGTTCTCCCGCAGGCAGAATTGGACAAGCTCTACACCGTAGATCATTACCCCAGCGACGATTTTGTGTTTTCGTCGCACGGCTATGATTTACATATCGACAACGAGCTTGTGGCCGCCGCATTTGCCGAACTGCCCCAGCAGGCGCAGAGCATTTTGATTTTGCACTGTGTTCTGGAAATGGCAGACGGCGAGATCGGCGCACTCATGGGAATGTCCAGAAGTGCCGTCCAGCGGCACAGGACAAAAACGCTGAAAGAGCTGCGAACAAAATTGATGGCGTTGATGCCGGAGGGAGGTTAGACGCGGATGAAAAATCCCAACTACAAAGGCATTGAGCTTTTGCCCCTTTCGGTGATCGAGGCCGCCCGCGCTGGTGATGCCGAGGCCGTGGAACGAGTATTGCGGTACTACGAGGGCTACATCAACAAGTTATGTACCCGGACGCTTTACGACGAATACGGCCAGCCTCATGTGTGCGTAGACGAGTACATGAAGCGCCGTCTGGAAATCAAGCTCATTTCTTCCATCGTCACGATACCGTGACGAACCGGCCCCCGGAGGCTGAAACAGCTTAACCCTTTCCCTGTTTCTTCCCTCTGCTGCGGGCCGCTGGCAGTACCTTGAAAAAGAAAGCCCGATGGGAGGCCACCGGCGCAGTATAGGGCAACGGACACATTCTGTATGTTTCGCGTCGGTGGATGCGCCATGACCTCATATCCTATGAGTGAGCGAGAACCATCTACACCGAGAGTTGGCAGCTCACAAGCAGCGGCGCATACGCTAACGATACTCCCGCGTTGAACGCCCACACAGCATTGCGCGGCGCACCCACAAGCATGGGCCGAGGTGAAACTCCTGTGGAGCTGATGCCATCAGCCGTCCGTTCTGTCCACTTTTTTTAGATATGGAAAGGGGGAATTATCTTTGAAAAAGGACAATCTGCTTCGATATAGTATGCAGCTTGCTTTTCTCAAACAGCTTTTGGAAAAGAAGCTGATTTCTGATAGAGAATATTCCCTTATCAAAAGTCGTCTGATGAAAGACTACAAAATTGTTTCCGATCTATTGTCTTGAATTGCTGTCCTCTATGTGTTATAATAACACTATAATAGGAACACAAAAAGGAGGGCCGCCATGAAAGACGTGGAAATCATTAAGGCGCGTAATGTACTTTCGTCCAGAGCAAGGACAAATTTGGCAAAGCGCCTGCGTGTTGCTGCTTATTGTCGAGTGAGTACCGATAGTGAAGATCAGCTCAACAGTTACAAATCACAAGTTCAGCATTATACCGATTTGATTAAAAGCAAATCCGAATGGGACTTAGCTGGTATCTATGCCGATGAAGCAATTACAGGTACACAGGTAACAAAGCGGGAAGATTTTCAGCGGTTAATTAACGACTGCATGAATGGTGATGTCGATATGATAATCACCAAATCTATTTCCCGTTTTGCAAGAAATACACTGGACACGTTGAAGTATGTTCGTATGCTGAAAGAAAAAGGGATTGCCGTTTTCTTTGAAGAAGAAAACATAAATACTTTGACAATGGACGGTGAGTTGCTTCTCGTTATTTTAAGCTCTGTGGCACAGCAGGAAGTTGAAAACATTTCTGCAAATGTCAAAAAGGGTTTGAAAATGAAGATGCAGCGCGGCGAATTGGTTGGATTCCAAGGTTGCTTAGGGTATGACTACCATCCAGAGGATAAGAGCATTTCGGTCAATGAGGAAGAAGCAGAAATAGTACGGTATATCTTCCGGCGCTATATCGAGGGGGCCGGTGGTTCCGTAATTGCAAAGGAGCTTGAAAACTTAGGGTATAAGACCAAACGCGGCAGCACCCGATGGGCCGAAACAACAGTTATCGGCATAATCAAAAATGAAAAATACAAAGGCGACATTTTGATGGGGAAAACTTTTACGCTTGACCCTATTTCTAAGCGCCGTTTGGATAATTTCGGTGAAGAAGATCAGTTCTACATCCGGGATCACCATGAGGCCATAATATCAGATGAAATGTTTGAAAAGGCACAAGAGATTTTGAAGCGCCGCGCAAAGCCGCGCCGTTTAGGTACGGATGGCAAGCGTGAAAAATTCAGCCGGAAATATGCCTTTAGCTGTATGCTGGAATGTGGCTTCTGCGGTGGTACACTTACAAGGCGAAGTTGGCATAGCGGTTCACAGTATAACAAGGTTATCTGGCAATGTGTGACTGCCACCAAAAAGGGCAAGAAGTTTTGTCCTGACAGTAAAGGAATTGCCGAGGAAACCATTGAACAGGCATTTATTGAATCCTACCGGCTTCTGTGCCAAAATAACAAGGATGTGTTAGATGAATTTATTGCCCGAACAGAAGAAACCCTTTCGGATAGTAATGCAAGTAAGCAGTTAGCCAAAGTAGAGAAAGATATTGCTGCATTGGATGCAAAGCGGGCCAAGCTGGTTGATATGCGGCTGGAAGAAATCATTGACAAAGATACATACGAGCAGAAGTATTTTGATTTAAGCAGCCAGATCGAACAGCTCCAAAAACAGCGCGAGAGCTTGCAGGAATCCGCTGAAACAGACAGCACTATGAAAAAGCGGATTGCAGAGTTTCGTAGGACGCTGGAAGAAAATGAAGTGCTTGATACTTTTGACCGTTATGTTTTTGAAAGCATAGTTGAAAAAGTGATCGTCGGCGGGTATGATGAAGATGGGAACAAAGACCCGTCCATGCTGACATTTATCTATAAGACCGGATTCAAAAGCAGTTTGGATGGCACCAATTTTAAGCCGCCGAGAAAGAATAGCAAGGCAGCAAAACAAAACGCCGGTTTGTGTTCCCATACAACCGACGAGGCAAAGTCAATGTGTTCCTATCATAGTGACGACACATTGTGAAGTGGTTGTTAGTCTGTCAAGGATTGGTAAATAGAGGCTATTTATAATTGTGGGTTTGGTGACGAAATAAGAAGGGTGGCAGTTCGTTTGGCAAAGAAAAAAGAAGAAATAAGCATTCGTTCCAGCGCAGCGGAATACTTAACCTATGTTGCTTCTGTTGGCGACCAGCAGGACAGCATTGAGATGCGCTATGAGGATGAGAACATATGGCTGACGCAGAAAATGATGGCTGCGTTATATGATGTGAATGTTCGGACTATAAATTATCATATCAAAAAGATATTTAGTGATAGTGAATTACAGGAGAATTCAGTTATCCGAAAATTTCGGATAACTGCTGTTGATGGAAAAAGCTACAGCACAAATCACTACTCACTTGAAATGATTATTGCCGTAGGCTTCAAGGTGAATTCAGAGCGTGCCGTACAATTCCGTAAATGGGTGAATCAGATCGCCAAAGACTACACCATCAAAGGCTGGGTTATGGATGATGAGCGGCTGAAGCGTGGAACGTATCTGACTGAGAAGTATTTCGATGAGCAGTTAGAACGCATTCGTGAGATACGCGCGAGCGAAAGAAAATTCTATCAGAAGATTACTGACCTGTATGCTACAGCGATTGATTATGATAAAAATTCTGCAACGACGAGAAGATTTTATGCGACGGTTCAGAATAAAATGCATTACGCTGTTCATGGACATACGGCGGCTGAGTTGATCGTGGAAAGAGCGGATCATACAAAAGAGCATATGGGATTAACTACGTGGGCGGATGCGCCTGAAGGCAAAATCAAGAAAAGCGATGTTACAGTTGCCAAGAATTATTTGAGCCAGGATGAAATGAAACAGTTGAATCGTATGGTTACTGCATACCTGGATTTCGCTGAAAGCATGACATTACGGCATATTCCGCTTACGATGCAGGACTGGGAAAAAAGGCTTAACAGCTTCATTGAAATGTTTGACTACGGTATTTTACAGGATGCAGGCAAGGTGACAGCAGAAATTGCAAAGCTTCATGCAGAAACTGAATTTGAAAAATACCGTGTCATTCAGGACAGATTGTTTCTGTCAGATTTTGATAAGTATATATTGGAATTAGAAGAGAGTTCAAAGCAATAGGGCCGCTGTAAGTGTTTCTATACTGAAATATCCTGGTGTAGACGAATTTTTCATCAGCATCCTGAATCAATCGAAAGACCCAGCCCGATCACCAGATTTTCCGGCATTTTTGCAGGCTGGATCGCCTCCGCTTCCAGAACAAGCCGGTTTTGCCCGTATGAATCCGGGCGCAGTGTCCCTCTTGCCGTCAGCTCGATCCATGCCTGATTTCCCGGAAGTTGCCCATCGGGGCAATGGCAGGGAACGGACAGAAATTGAATGTCCGCGGCGCAGCAGGTCATAACACGGCGCCCTGCACAGAATATATCGTCACGGGCTGATTCCGGCGTGTATGCGACCTGGCACAGCAGGTGCAGTTCCTTCCCGGCATAGTGGGCAGGAGCGGCAAGCGCATCAAGGTAAAATGGTGTGAAATCAGTATCGGAAAGTGTTAGTGTATCGGAATTAAGATCAAAAGGTACCAGAATGCCAAATGCTTTTTCATGGTATCCGGTGGGGCCTTCCCAGAGATAGGATGCCTTTTTGTTCATAATGCGGAAAAGATTTCCATACGGCTCCAGCTCTTCTCTGGAGATGCGGTTGAAGATAACCTGCCGGGAGGTCTGCACCATGTTTTGCAGGAGCTGACGCAGATTTGTGAGGTACAGCTGGAAGGTACTTCCTTCGATCAGCATGACGGAGAAGTCAATGCGGAGAATCGAAGACAGCGTTTCACAGAGCTCTGGAATCATAGCATTCATTTCAACATAGACACGATCCGGCGCGAACCGTTCCAGACATCTTTTCAGAAAATCCGAGGGATCTTCGGAATGAGAGAAGACTGCGAGATCCGTGCGTCTGGACTTCAGGAGTTCCAGGTCATAATCCATCTCACCTTCTTCAAAAGAGAGAAGAAGCGTGCGCCCTTTCTTGTAAAAATAGTCGTTCTTAAAACAATCCTGGATGTAAGTTGTCTTACCGGAACTTAAAAAGCCATTGACGAGAATGGAAGGAATGTGTGCGCTGTTCATGGGAAACTCCTTTTCACAGATCCTTTGTTGCAAATCCACATGGCTCTGAATCGTTACAGACAGGCATGGAAATCCGGAAAGATTCCATGCCTGCCTGTGCCAGCCGCATCGCTGCGAAATGATTAATCGATTAGTCCTCGTATACGCAGACAAGACGGCCTTTTACTTTTCCTTCGGTCAGCAGGTCGATGCCCTCGCCGATCTGCTCAAAGGAGATCGTATTCAGAATCGGAGCCAGCTCGCCGGTAGCCATCATAGCCATAACATCGCCCAGTTCGCTGGGAAAGCTGCCCTGAGAACCAACAAGGGTGACTTCCTTCATAATGATGGACATGGTGTTGACATTTGCAAAGTCGCACGCCATGCCGACGAGAACGACACGACCGTGAGGCGCAACAACAGAAATCGCATCTTCCGTGGTCTTTCCGCTTCCGGCGAAGTCAATGATAACATCGAGATTCTTGTCTGCAAAATCAAGAATGCTGGACTTTACTTCCTTTGCCCCCAGTTCCTTTGCCAGTTCCTGAGCTTCCGGCTTTCTGGTAGCAACGTATACTTCACAGCCCTTTACAACGGCAACACGCACGCCGATCTGACCGAGACCGCCGACGCCGATGATGCCGACCTTCATACCGGTCTTAACCTCACCGACAGTGACAACTGCGTGATATGCAGTCGCGCCGGCATCCGTTGCTGCGGCAGCCTGTGCATAGGTAACACCTTCCGGAACCTTTACAAGCTGTTCTACGGGAGCTGTCGTCATGGTGCCATATCCGCCGTCGCGGGTATATCCGGGAGTCGTGCCGTCTTTGGCATGAAGCGGGCAAACAGCGACAACATCGCCGATTTCAAAGCCTTCCACGCCCTCGCCTTTTGCAACGATCTCACCGCAGACTTCGTGTCCCATGATAACCGGTACGTTGAAGGAGGGCATCCAGCTCTCGTGCTCCAGCGCACTTACGTCGGAATGGCATAAGCCACCGGCCTTTGTCTTCAATACAACATAACCGGGCTTTACCTGCGGGTCCGGTTTCTCTACGATTTTAAGCGGAATGTGAGTTCCAGTGAATTCCCATCCTTTCATGGTAATACCTCCAATACACAAAGATTGTTATTTTTTACACGAAAACTATTATAGCGAAAAAGGGATAAAATGTAAAGTGAAATCGAATGGAAGATTTAAATCTCAGTCAAACCAACATTGCCCTTAGCTGCAATGCATCCAAGACAACTGTCAACAAGGTGCTGAAGGCAGCCAAAGAGCAAACTCTTGTCTGGCCTCTGGATCCTAAACTTAGCGATCCAGTCTTAGGCAAGTTGCTTTTTCCTGAAGTGAAAGTGGTGCTAGAATATAAATAGTACAAGCCAAAATGAGAAATTCCAAATACACATAAGCATGGTACAATAGAGACATGCTGAAGGAGGATCTCATATGGCAAAGCAACATGACAAACAATTTAAACTTGATTCAATTCAGTACTACGAGGATCATAAAGACCTTGGTGTACGTGGATGTGCAGAAAATCTTGGCATCGGATACAGCACATTAACAAAGTGGCT
>JAJEQR010000001.1 GCA_020687485.1 Hominifimenecus microfluidus
AATATCGCCAGCCATAGCATGGCTGACGATACAAAAATTTATTATTTTTTATTGTCCTCTTGACGGGGAGCACACCACCATATCAATATGATATGATGGGTGGTTTTCTTGATAGTTTCTATTCTACTCTGCCCAGGTTCCGTTCACAAAGATCGGCGCGCTACTTCCATCGGCGCGGAAGCCGGTGATATCCAGATCCTCGGAGCCTACCATAAAGTCTACATGAATCGTGGAGTCATTGATACCTTTGGCATGGATTTCGTCCAGGCTCATATCGATAAATCCGTCCAGCACTTCGCTGAATCCGCGTCCGACTGCGACATGGCAGCAGGCGTTCTCATCGAACAGTGTATTGTAGAACATCAGCCCGGAGCGGTTGATCGGGGATTCCTTCGGAACCAGAGCAATCTCTCCCAGCATGGACGCGCCTTCGTCCATCGCGAACATCTGCTTCAACGTCTCTTCACCGACTTCCGCCCGGCAGGAGGATACGCGGCCGTTCTTGAAGTCTACCGTGAAGTTGTTGATCAGATGACCGGACCAGCTCAGAGCCTTGGTGGATACCAGTCTGCCCTCGCAGGCTCCTGCTTTCGGGCTGGTGAATACTTCCTCGGTCGGCATATTCGGCGTATAAGCCACGCCGTTCGTATGGTTGATGTCCTCGGCAGCGCTCCACTTTGCCTCCGGAATCAGCTCCACAGAAAAATCTGTTCCATTACTGCTCTTATACTCCAGACGAACGAAATGCTGCTCATTCAGCCATGCCGCTCTCTCGCTCATCTTCTGATTATGCTCCTTCCATACGGCAACCGCGTCCTCACCCTCCTTCAGGTATACGCAGTCGAAGATCGCCTGCCACAGCTTCTCGATTGCCACATTCTCCTCTTCTCCTGGGAAAACCTTCTTCGCCCAGGCCGGCGAAGGAGCCGCCACGATCAGCCACTGATGCTTTCCGTCGATCTCGTCTCTGTACTTCTTCGTTACGGCGGAGCGCATCCGGGCAACGGAAGAAAGGACATCCGCAGAAATCCCGCTTAACTTATCCGGATCAGCGGATTCAATAAAGATGCGTACCGGAAGATCCTTCGACATCTGGCGCAGGCGCTCCTCCTCCCAGGGAAGCACCGTTCCCAGAATCTGCGGATCGGCATACTGATAATGCAGACGCTCCACGCTGCCACAGGTCCACACAAGCTCTACCAGTGAAGCTCCCGCACGATAGCAGCTCTCGGTTACTTCCTTTGCAAGTAATGCCTGATCCACCTCCGCCTGCACGCGCACCTTCTGTCCTGGCTGCACATTTGCGCCTGTCTTTACGATCAGCTCCGCATACTGCTTCAGCAAATTCATGTTCATGTTCTATGTTCCTCCTTTTCTTTTCCGCTGTCCTGCTTATCAGCACATCTTCATTTCTCTACAGGATAACTACGATACGACCTGCATAATATTGATCAGTAGAATCCATGCCAGACCATAATAAACCACAACCGCCACCAGATCATTGATTGTCGTGATCAGCGGACCGGACGCAACCGCCGGATCCACATTAATCTTATGGAAAAACATCGGGATTACCGTGCCTACGAAACTCGATATAATCATTGCGACTAGCAAAGCCACGCCGACGCACGCTGAGATTGCAAAGGCGTAATGTAGCGGTTTTCCCTTTACGATCATAATGTATCCGCCGATGCACACGAACGCCAGCACGCCAAGCAATGTGCCATTCGCCATACCAATCCGAATCTCCTTGAAGATCAGTTCAACCTTCTCCTTCGTCTTCAACTTCTCATCCATCAGGACACGAATCGTAACTGCCAGAGACTGTGTTCCGACATTTCCTGCCATATCCAGGATCAATGACTGGAAGCAGACGATCAGCGCAACCTGTGATACGACCGATTCAAACATGCCAACAACAGTGGATACCACCATGCCGAGTCCCAACAGAGCAATCAGCCAGGGCAGACGCTTCTTCATACTGTCGGAAAGCTTCTCGTTCAGATCCTCTTCCGCGGTCAGACCTGCCAGCTTTGCGTAATCCTCACCCATCTCGTCATCGACAACCTCGATGATCTCCTGGGAAGTGATAACACCGATCAACTTGTCGTCGTCATCCAGAACCGGGATGGAATCCTCCGCGTAATCCTTCAGTCTTTCGATACACTCATCGATCTCCTCACTCGCTCTTACATAAGGAAAGGACTGACTGATCAAGCTGTCCAAATCCACATAATCACGTGCAATAATCAGATCTTTCAGCGCAATTGCACCATAATACGTATCATCGTCATCACACACGTAAATAGTACTGATATTATCGTTCTCCTCAGCCTGCGCAATCAGAGAACGCATCGCCTGCTTAACTGTCAGATTCCGTCTGATCTCCACATAGTTCGTGGTCATCTTGCTGCCGATCTGGTCATCTTTATAGGATGAAATCAAGCGGATATCGTCCTGATACTCCTTGTCCATCAGATCGATCAGCTGCTTTCGCTTGTCGTCATCCATCTCTTCCAGGAGATCGACAGCATCATCTGCGTCCATTTCCTGAATAATATCTGCTGCATGTTCCAGTCCGATCTCTTCCAGATACGGCGAAGCGTCATCCAGATAGGAAAAAATATCCGATATATCTTCATCATTCAAGATCTGGTATAATTTTCTTCGGTCTTCCGAATTCAGTTCCTCCATGGCATCCGCAATATCATTCTCATGATAATTGCCGAGTTCATCCGCAATCTCTTTCGCGGAACGGTTGCTTCGGATTAGCGCAACCAACTCCTGGATATAATCCGGTTCATTTAATCTCTTGTTCTCCATCTTCTGCCTCCATTTCTTCCTGTAATTTCTGCTTTAGCCTGTGCGCTTTCGCGCAAAATCATTCTGTGACAGATTTTTGGGCATAAAAAAACATCGTATCCGCCCAAAAACAGATCCGGCAGGACCTGTCAGGTTCCAACATACGATGGACAACATTCACGCAATATCAGATCCCACAAAAAAGAAAATGTATCCTATGAACGCTGCTCCATCCATTCTATATCGGCCATCACTGCCACAACTGTCCATGAAATCCACTTCCTTTCCTGCTTCTTCTCTGGTTAGCGACGATTGCAATAATCGCAATGATTCGTCTCCGATCAGTGTTCCTGCTGTCGGGAATCGTCACCATGCTAAGTATATGCCTCCGTCTCTCAGAAGTCAAGAAAAGCAGGGCAACCCTCCCCGCTTTCCTTAATATTTAACCTGATGTTTACATAACTACTCGTTTTCTTCCTGCATCCGGTCCAGCATGCGCTCAAATTCCTCCTGCGGAAACGGCCGAAAGAAATAGAAGCCCTGAAAATAATCACATTCATGCTTTCGCAGAAACGCAATCTGTTCCTCCGTCTCCACGCCTTCTGCAATAACCTTCATATTCAGATGATGTGCCAGGCTGATCAGAGCCGCAATAATATTCTCCGTGCGGCTGCTGTTGCCGATCTTTCGGATAAAACCGATATCCAGCTTAATCACATCGAACGCGTAATCCTGGACGGTACTCAGCGAAGAAATTCCGCTTCCGAAATCATCAACCAGAAGAACGGCGCCCTTATCGTGAAGATCCTCCAGGAACTTCATACCCGGATCTGTAATCTCTGCATACGCAGATTCCGTAATCTCATAGTGAAAGACATTTCTCGGCAGCTCAGAATCCTGAATTTCATGGAGAACCGAGTTCATAATATTCATGTCCATCAGATCCATGCGGGACAGATTAACCGCAACCGGCAGAATCTTCTTATTCTGGCGACTTCGCTCCGTCAGGAACTCATAGACCTTCCGATTGACAAATTCATCCAGCATAGTGATGTAGCCGCTCTCCTCCAATGCAGGGATAAAGTTCCCCGGAAGCATAATTCCATGTGTTGGAGATATCCAGCGGATCAGAGCCTCCGCCGATATAATTTTCTCCGTCTTCGCATCTACAACCGGCTGATAATATATTTGAAACTCTTCATTCCGGATCGCGTTCTCCAGATTAATCAGCGCAATACTGCGCTGTTCGTATTCGATCTTCATCTTCTCATTATAAATGGAATACGGCTGTATGTAATTATTCGGAATATATCCTTTCGCGATCTTTGCCTGATCGCAAAGATCGGAAATGCTGACTTTTTCTTCTGCATCAATATAGCGGATGCCGCATCTTGCATAGATATCCGTATGGATCGCCGCCTTGTTGTAGCAGAGATGCAGCAGATCCACCATCCGGTCAAGCTCCAGATTCTCCTGATCCACTAGCAGTACAAAGTGATCTGCCTCCATACGGGCAATGATCAGTGGCTTCAGGAAGCTGCTTTGCAAGTTATTGCTGATCTCGCAAATGATCTGATCCCCGGCTTCATATCCCAGCAGATCGTTCACTGCCTTGAAGCGCTGGATATTTACATAGAGCAGAGCCAGTTTCCGCTCCGAATTTGCCTTCAGAATGCTCTCCGCGTGGTGCATAAAACCGGAGCGATTCAGATATCCGGTCAGAGAGTCTGTATCCAGTTCCTTCACCATGCTCTCCACAACAAGAAGAATCAGCTTCCGCCTCTTGTCGAACCAGTAATAGGAATATCGCTCAGCTTCATCCGAATTATTATGAATAGTAAAAGAATGCTGTCGCCTCCCGTTCATTGCCTTCAACAGCACCCCAACACCGGAAGAATTCATAAAATACTCCTGATCTCTTCGGTGAATCCGTGCACCAAGCATCTCCAGACATGCTTCATACGGATATGACTTCATAGGTTCTATCACGGTACCTTCCATGCGGTGTGAGCGTATATACAGTGTATGATTCTCCGTGTCAATCACACCAAGAGCGATGTAATCATTATTATACATCGTTCGGTTAATAATATAATCTACATAGTCTCTGGTGACGTCCTTCCAGGTCACGCAGGCTTCCACATGGTTATTCTGAATATTCAACAGAAGCTTGGTTGTCATTTTATAGGCACAGATCTTATTTCCGTCATCAAATTCATGGACTAGCGAAAACTCCTGGTTTCCTGCTGTATATCGCCGCAGAAGCTCTTTGGACGCAAAATTCGTTCTGAGCTCCTCCCGCTTCTCCTCGCTGGGAATTCCTGGGAAGAGCACCGATTTCAGCCATACGTCAATCCGGTGTCCTTCAAAATCCGCAGCGCGGCTGCCGTTCTTCAGCAGCTGAAGAATCTCTCCGGTCATGACATCCATATACAATGCACAAATATTCTGCCCATCACCCTGAATCATGGCCTCCACGATTTCACGGTGAACTTCCCTGGAAGAGAGGGATTTCTGCTGACTGATGCCTTCCAGAACCACTGCCATCACCGGGCCCTCTTCCGTCTCGCCTGCCTGGAAAGCTCTCGACTGAAAATAGATCTTTCCTTTTGTCCGCGTCTGAAAACAGCAGGATGACTCTTCCGTCACAGACGGTAGCAGAAAATGATCGAAAGATACCGATACACTATCCCCCATGCGTTTCTCACTTACCGTCGCCTTCAGCATCAGTTCTCTGTATTCCTCATCGCTAATCCCACACAGCTCCGGGATCTTCTCCGAATAATAGAGGGAATGTACTGTATGGTCTTTTTTTATCTGATAAGCAATTACAGTCTCCGGAATCTTTTTGATAAACTCAACGATATCCTTTGTAGAAAACTCCATTTCCATTCCTCTTTTTTCTCAAAAGATAGCCTAAGTCTAGCATGTTATCCAACATCTGTCAATGTTGTTATTTTGACTAATAACGATATGCGGTTCTCTATTTTCTTTTAATAATATTTGGTGATTTTTTTCTGTTTTCTCTTGCTTTTTCAAAATATTTATTTTCCAACTTCCTCACATATTCGTGTTCACCTGCTCGTTGGCAAAATGTCGCAAAACACAAATCAAAAATTCTGCAGAACACAAAAAGCTGCCCGTTTGCATCTCCGAACAGCTTTTCTTTTATTTCTTAATAAGAAGGAAGAAATAACGTTATTTATTTTGCAAGAGAATCCTGCAGAACAGTTCCCAGACCATTTACCTTTGTATTGATATCCTCATACAGTGCCTTTACTCCATCCAGTGCAAGTACTTCGTCATAGAAGGAGTCATCATACTCGATAATAGTCATTCCGCCTTCTTCCAGCGCCTTCTTGCTGTCCTGATCAATCTGAGTCAGCTGAGGAGCAATTTCTGCCATGGCTTCCGATACGGCCTGATTGAGAGCTGCCTGATACAGAGGATCCAGTTCATTATAGACATCTTTGTTAATGCAGATCTGATTCAGATACAGGATATGGTTCGTGCATGCCAGATACTTCTGAACTTCGTTCAGGTTAGCGCCAAGGCAGGTATCTGCCGCATTCTCCTGTGCGTCAATTGTGCCGGACTGTAATGCGAAATATACTTCCGGCCATGCCAGAGGAGTCGGTTCCGCGCCAATTGCAGTCCAGAATGCCATATGATTCGTGTTTTCCATCGTACGAATCTGCATACCGGCAAAAGAAGCCAGATCCTTCAGCTCTACATTCGAAGTAGTCAGACGGTATGTTGCATTCTGCAGGAAGCCCAGTGCATGGAAGCCGGATGCTTCATAGGATTCCGCCAGCTTCTTATGAAATTCAGAATCCTCTCCATTCAGTACTTCATCAATTTTGCTGCCCTCATATTTAGAAAATACCATCGGCAGGTCAAATACCGCAAGATCTGATACGAAAGAAACCATAGGAGCCGTCTGACATACTACAATAGAAATATCCTTATTCTGACACTGACGAAGCACATCTGCATCTCCGCCAAGCTCACTGTTCGGATGATAGTCGATCGTCAACTGACCGCCGGTAATCGCATCTACTTTCTCCGCCACCAATTCCCCCAGCATCTGAGCGGCTGCGCCCTTACTGGAAGCATCCGCGCCGACCAGCTCCACCGGAGCCAGAGAAGAATAATCTGCTCCATCTGCGGCTCCTGCCGTGCTACTTGCTTCAGCCGCGGAAGTGTCCTCCGCTGCCGCTGTAGTGTCTGCCGAGTTTCCAGTTGCCGCTGCCGTCGTTTGTGCGGTATTTCCGCCTCCACAGGCTGCAAGTCCAACTACCATCGCTGATGCCGTTAACACTGCTGTCAATTTTTTCATTCGCTTTTCCTCCGCTTTTGAAAAATATTTTTTCGAACTGTCTTTATTATAGAATCTGTGCTAAAATATGTCTAATATTGATAACCTTTCACTTGATAAGTTAAAGCTATTAACTAGCAGGAGGAGAAAAGCATGACGCTGAATCAGATTCTTTATTTTAATATGATTGTAAAAACAGGAAACATGCGACAGGCCGCTGAACAACTGTATATTGCGCAGCCCAGCCTAAGTGCTTCCATCGCCTGCCTGGAGAAAGAACTCGGAGTCAAGCTTTTTCACCGGCGTCATCAGCGCCTGCATCTGACACCGGAAGGAGAAGCCTTTCTGGAACATGCGGAAATAATCCTGCACGAGATTGAATCGGCCCGAAATCATATGGAGCAGATGTCTGAGAAACGCGAAACTATGCTTCGCATCGGTTCTATCTCCACACCGTTCTGCAATTATTTTCCTGACATATTCTGTCAGTTTCTTGCACTTCCGGAAAATAAAAATGTCCAGTTTACTCTGGATTCTGAGAATACATTGCGGCTGGTCTATGGACTGGAGAAAGGAATCTATGATATTATCCTGTGTTCCAAAACCAATGACCCGACATTAAAGCAATATCCGATCATCTCGAACCAATTAATTTTTCTCTGTCCCAGAGACAAATATTCAAAACCTGAGACCTGGGAAGCACTCGCTGCCATGAATCTGATCGGCTATGAAAAAAAATCCACTATGGATGGTATCCTGGAGGATATCGCGCTTTCGAAGAATGTTCATTTCAATTTTGTATACCGGGCTCCCAACGAAGAATCCATTGTAGCTCTAGTTGAACATGGGTTAGGCCCAGCCCTGCTTCCCAGGAATTCTTATATCAATCATCAGTTGTCAGTCGAATATCCTCTCCCTTATAATACTGTAATCCAACGACAAATCTACCTGACGATTAAAAAAGATTTTCTCTACTATGGAGCCACCGGACGTTTTATCGATTTTCTTCTTCAGAAAGCCAAAGAGGACTCGCCTGACAAGTAAAAAAGGCGATGTCGAAACCGACACCGCCTGATATGCATTCAATATAGCCCTACTCTGTTCTCTGCACTTTTCTATATCTGCTATATGCTCAGCCCCTGATCAGGTTTGCGATCAGCGTAATAATACCAACCACAAGCAGGACAGGCAGCGCAATCGTCATCAGACCGGCGAATGCCGCTACAATTGCGACAACTGGAAGCACAACCAGAGAGAATACGATTTTCGTAATTCCCCAGGTTGCACGAATCGCAAGACGAAGCACACTTCCAATAAACCAGAGCAAAAGTGCGATAAAAAATATTGTAAACATTTTAGAATTTCCCCGCCTGCGCAGCTTCCTCGATCGATACTGCGACCGCGACTGTAGCGCCAACCATGGGGTTGTTGCCCATACCAATCAGCCCCATCATCTCTACGTGGGCCGGAACGGACGAAGAGCCAGCGAACTGAGCATCCGAGTGCATACGTCCCATGGTATCCGTCATACCGTAGGAAGCAGGACCTGCCGCCATATTATCCGGATGCAGAGTTCTTCCGGTACCGCCGCCGCTGGCAACAGAGAAGTACTTCTTGCCCTGTTCCAGGCACTCTTTCTTGTAAGTACCGGCAACCGGGTGCTGGAAGCGGGTCGGGTTCGTGGAATTACCGGTAATGGATACGTCCACCTTCTCCTTGTGCATGATGGCAACGCCCTCGGTAACATCATTGGCGCCGTAGCAGTTCACCTTCGCGCGCAGTCCGTTCGAGTAGGACTTGCGGAAAACTTCCTTTACTTCTCCAGTATGGTAATCCATCTCTGTCTCCACATAGGTGAAGCCATTGATGCGGGAAATAATCTGAGCTGCGTCCTTACCCAGGCCATTCAGGATAACGCGAAGGGGCTTCTTACGAACTTTGTTTGCCTTTTCTGCGATACCGATTGCGCCTTCTGCAGCTGCGAAAGACTCATGACCTGCCAGGAAAGCGAAGCACTCGGTCTCCTCCTCCAGCAGCATCTTACCCAGATTGCCGTGTCCCAGACCTACCTTGCGGTGATCTGCGACCGAACCGGGGATGCAGAAGGACTGCAGTCCCTCGCCGATAGCGGCTGCTGCGTCCGCCGCTCTGCGGCATCCCTTCTTAATGGCGATCGCCGCACCTACCGTGTACGCCCAGCAGGCATTCTCGAAACAGATCGGCTGGATCTTCTTTACCTGATCATAAACATTCAGGCCGGCATCCTTTGTGATCTTCTCAGCTTCCTCAATAGAAGCAATACCATAACTGTTCAGAACCTTGTTGATCTGGTCGATTCTTCTCTCATAGGATTCAAATAAAGCCATTGTGCCGTCCCTCCTTACTCTTCTCTCGGGTCGATGATCTTAACCGCGTCGTCCACACGGCCATACTGGCCTTTTGCTTTCTCCCATGCGGTATTCGGGTCATCGCCTTTCTTGATAAAGTCTGTCATCTTGCCAAGGCTTACATACTGATATCCGATGATCTCATCATCCTCATCCAGAGCGATGCCCGTAACATAGCCTTCCGCCATCTCCAGGTATCTGGGGCCCTTTGCCTTCGTTCCATACATCGTACCGATCTGAGAGCGAAGACCTTTGCCGAGGTCTTCCAGGCCGGCGCCAATCGCCAGACCGTTCTCCGAGAATGCGCTCTGGGTACGTCCGTATACGATCTGCAGGAACAGTTCACGCATCGCCGTGTTGATCGCGTCGCATACCAGATCGGTATTCAGTGCTTCCAGAATCGTAAGACCCGGAAGAATCTCCGACGCCATCGCCGCGGAATGGGTCATACCGGAGCAGCCAATCGTCTCAACCAGCGCTTCCTCAATAATGCCATCCTTTACATTCAGGGTCAGCTTGCATGCGCCCTGCTGTGGAGCGCACCAACCAACACCATGGGTCAGACCAGAGATATCACTGATCTCTTTGGACTTTACCCAGCGGCCCTCTTCGGGGATCGGTGCCGCGCCATGATGGACGCCCTGGGCGACCGGACACATTAATTCAACTTCATGAGTATAAATCATAGACTCATCCTCCTACTCTTGTCTGCCATAAAGCGCTTTCCTTTCCCAACTCTCGCACTCACGACATCACTCTTATTATACATGTCTGCGAATTGTTTCGCAAGTTTTTACTATAGTTATTTTTTACCGTTTCTGCAGTAAAGAATGACCCGTCATCTCTTCCGGCTGCACAAGTCCCATCATAGCCAGGAGTGTCGGAGCGATATCGCAAAGACGCCCGCCCTCCATCAGAGTGTATTCCGGATCATAGTTTATCAGAATAAACGGAACCGGATTCGTCGTATGTGCAGTAAATGGTTCTCCGGTCTCATAATCAATCAGCTGTTCGCAGTTACCGTGATCGGCGCAGAGGAACATCTGACCGCCTGCAGCAAGCAAGGCTTCCACTGTGCGTCCCACACAGGTATCCACGGTCTCCACTGCCTTAACAGCTGCGGAAAGTACACCGGTATGACCGACCATATCCGGATTGGCGAAATTCACAATGATCACATCATACTTTCCGCTTCCGATCGCTTCCACTAGACGGTCGCACACCTCCGGCGCGCTCATCTCCGGCTGCAGGTCATAGGTCGCCACCTTCGGTGACGGAACCAGGATCCGGTCTTCTCCCGGATTCGGCACTTCCACGCCGCCGTTAAAGAAGAAGGTCACATGCGCGTACTTCTCTGTCTCCGCGGTGCGCAGCTGCTTCAGCCCCTGATCCGCCAGATATTCTCCCAACGTATTTACCAGCTCTTTCTTACGGAACGCGATCTCTGTATGAGGAATCGTCGCGTCGTACTCTGTAAAGCATACATAGGAAAGCTCCTTTAACTGCGGGCGCTCAAATCCGGTAAACGCATCATCCAGAAAAGCTCTGGTAAGCTCTCTTGCGCGATCCGGCCGGAAATTAAAGAAGATTACGGAATCTCCGCTCTTCACGGTCGTCAGCGGCTGTCCGTCCTCACCGGTCACAACGATCGGCTCCACAAACTCATCCGTCACACCTGCGTCATAGCTCTCCTGCAGCGCAGCTGCCGGATCTGCGGTATGCTTACCGATGCCTTCTGTCAATGCGTCATAGGCGCGCTTTACACGCTCCCAACGGTTATCACGATCCATCGCGTAATAGCGGCCAGTCACGGTTGCAATCTTTCCAACACCAATCTCATCACACTTCTTCTGCAGCTCTTTCAGAAACTCCAGACCGGAAGTCGGCGCAGTATCACGGCCATCCATAAAGCAATGCACATAGACATTTTCCAGACCATTTCTCTTCGCCAGCTCCAGCAGGGCATACAGATGCGTATTGTGGCTGTGCACGCCGCCATCGGAAAGCAATCCCCACAGATGCAGGGAACCGCTGCGGAACTTCGCTGCGTGACAGGCAGTCTTCAGATAATAGTTATCATAAAAATCACCGTCCTCAATGGACTTTGTGATTTTCGTCAGATCCTGATATACGATGCGTCCGGCTCCCATATTCAGATGGCCGACCTCGGAATTGCCCATCTGACCTTCCGGCAGACCGACGCTTAAACCGCTGGCGCTGCCCTTCACGAAAGGATACTCCTGCATGAGACGGTCCATATTCGGAGTCTTCGCCTGCGCAACCGCATTGCCTTCCGTACGGTCATTCAGACCGTATCCATCAAGTATCATCAAAACTGTAGGTTTCTTCATATCTTCCTCCCGGGGAAGCCCCGTATTACTTATAATTTACAACCTTAGCGAAATCCGGCTTCAGGCTAGCGCCTCCTATCAGACCGCCGTCAATATCCGGCTGTGCGAACAGCTCCGCCGCATTGGAAGGAGACACGCTTCCGCCGTACTGAATCCGGATGGCTTCCGCCGTTTCCACGCCGTACAGCTCCCGGATCAAACTGCGGATTGCCGCGCAAACCGCCTGCGCCTGCTCTGCCGTCGCCACCTTACCGGTTCCAATCGCCCAGATCGGCTCGTAGGCAATGACGCAGCCTGCCGCCTGCTCCGCGCTGACACCAAGAAAAGCAATCTTGACCTGCTGGCGAATCCAGTCGATCGTAATGCCCTGCTCCCGCTGCGTCAGTGTCTCGCCGCAGCATACAATCGGAATCAGGCCGTGCTCCAGTGATTTCTTCACCTTCCGATTCACCGTCTCATCCGTCTCTGCAAAATATTCTCTGCGTTCTGAATGACCCAGAATCACATGGGAAACTCCAGCAGAAACAAGCATATTGGGAGCGATCTCGCCAGTATAGGCGCCAGATTCCTCATAGTGCATATTTTCCGCACCGATGGAAATATTACTGCCCTTCGCCGCCTGTACAGCAGGCACAAGATCAATCGCCGGTACACAACACACAACATCCGCATCCGCTCCTGCTACCAGAGGTTTCAGCGTTTCAATAAAGGCAGTGGTCTCTGCGGGTGTCTTGTTCATCTTCCAGTTTCCCGCAATGATCATTCTCCGAGACATCTTTATGTCCCCCTTCCAAAATTTTATGTTTATCTCAGTCGAGAAGACTCCCACCTCTTTCAGGTGGCGAGTGACAGCAAATTTATTTCAGTGGGAGTCCAATCTCCGACTGAGATAAACGCTCCGCGAGGATGCGCAGTGATTCTGTAAAGAATATGTCAGCTTACGCTGACCAGAATCACGCGCCAAGTCTCGCGGCTGCTCGACTTGAATTTGTAATTATTCAGAGCCCCAGCTCGACCGCATGGTTCTGAATAATTACAGGTCGTCAGCAGCTGCCACGCCGGGAAGCTCCTTGCCCTCCAGGAACTCCAGAGAAGCTCCGCCGCCGGTAGAGATGTGAGTCATCTTGTCACCGAAGCCCAGCTGATTGACTGCTGCCGCGGAATCGCCACCGCCGATAATCGTAGTGGCATCGGTCTCCGCCAGAGCTTTCGCAACAGCGATCGTGCCCTTTGCCAGGATCGGATTCTCGAATACGCCCATCGGGCCGTTCCATACTACCGTCTTCGCGGATGCAACCGCCGAAGCATAGAGTTCCGCTGTCTTTGTTCCAATATCCAGACCCATCTGATCCGCAGGGATTGCGTCAGACGGAACAACCGTAACCTCGATCTCCGCATCGATCGGATCCGGGAAAGCTTTCGCGATCGTCGTGTCCAACGGAAGCAGCATCTTCTTGCCAAGCTTCTCTGCCTTCTCTATCATCTCGCGGCAATAATCCACCTTCTCATCGTCAACCAGAGAGGTTCCAACCTCATAGCCCCTGGCCTTCAGGAAGGTGTAGGCCATACCACCGCCGATAATCAGCGTATCGCACTTCTCCAGCAGATTGCTGATTACGTTCAGCTTGTCCGCCACCTTGGCACCTCCGAGGATCGCTACGAACGGACGTTCCGGATTCTCTACGGCGTTGCCGAGGAAATCAATCTCCTTCTGCATCAGATAGCCGACGGCATTCTCCTTTACGAAAGCGGTTACACCAACGTTGGAGCAGTGCGCGCGATGTGCCGTACCGAAAGCATCATCCACGAAGACATCCGCCAGAGATGCCAGTTCCCTCGAGAATGCTTCTTCATTCTTTGTCTCTTCCTTGCGGTAACGGGTGTTCTCCAGGAGGATTACATCTCCGTCCTTCATCGCTTCCACAGCAGCTCTTGCGTTCGGCCCTACCACCTCCGAGTCAGCCGCAAATACTACCGGCTGTCCGAGAAGCTCGGAGAGCCGGGCGGCTACGGGTGCCAGAGAAAGCTCCGGCTTCGGCTCACCCTTCGGCTTGCCTAAATGGGAACAAAGAATCAGACGGCCGCCGTCAGCGATCAGCTTCTTCAACGTCGGCAGCGCCTGTACCAGACGATTCTCATCTGTGATCTTTCCATCTTTCAGCGGGACATTAAAATCGCAACGGACCAGTACTCTCTTTCCTTTTACCTGAATGTCATCTACAGATTTCTTGTTTAACATAGGGTTCTCCTTCTGATCAGTTATTTTAAGTGTCTATACTTAAAGTTATTTTATCAAATTCGTGACAAACAAGCAAGTTTTTTCCGAATATAAGAAATACCGCGGCAGACGAATCCCAATCATCTGCCGCGGCATTTGCGTCATAAAGTAAACCGAGAGTATAGGAATAGGAAAAGCTTACTTCACGATCAAATTTCACTTTCCGGAGCGCTCACCGGAAGCTGTTAAACAGTATATCAACTCCCGTCCGACTTTGCAAGAAACTTTTTTCAAATTTCATTTAGAAAAATTTTTTACTATTGTTTTTTCTGTTTGTTCCCTTTTCCCCTATGTGTTTTCGCTTTATTTTTCATCTTTTTTCAAGTTTTCCCACATCTTTTGTCGTTTTTTCCCAGGAAAGCGATCGTTTGACGCTTTCTTTTTCTCCGCACTTTTGTAAAGTTTTTTTGTGAAAGTTGTGCTTTCTATTCCGAATGAATTGACAGCACCGCTATTTTTTCGTATAGTATAAATGCTGCCCTGTTTCTGAAAGAGCTTTGGCAAAACTAATAAAAAAGGAGTGCGCATGTCCCCTACTATCCCGATTAAACAGATCAACCGTAATCAGATCTACCGATATATTTATAAGCACACGAAAGTATCCCAGCAGGATATTTCCTCCGACCTGAAGCTCAGTATGCCTACGATCAACCAGAACCTGAATGCCCTGCGCAGCATGGGACTGATCTCCGACCAGGACACCTTCGAATCCACCGGCGGCAGAAAGGCCAGAGCAATTTCCTGTGTGAAGGACGCCCGGATCTCTATCGGCCTTGATATTACTGCGAACCATGTCAGCCTTGTTGCAATTGACATGTACGCAAATATTCTTCACTATAACCGAATCCGTCATCGCTATACCGACAGCTTCTATTATTATGCGACGCTCGGCAAGCTGATCCGTTCCTTCATCGAACGGAATGAAATCGACAAGAAAAAGATCCTCGGGCTCGGCATCTGTCTGGCTGCGATCATCGACGAAGACGGCCGAACCATCCGCTCTGCCCGCTGTCTGGGAGCTCCCGCTGATCTGTATGAGAAATTGAAGCCGCACATCCCGTTCCCATTCCGCCTGATCAACGATGCAAACGCTGGAGGCTTCGCCCAGTGGTGGGATATGGAACAGGACCGCACGATCATCTTTTTGAACCTGAGCAACACGGTCGGCGGCGCCATGGTCAACAACCGCAAGCTCTATCTCGGCGATCATCAGCGCAGCTGTGAATTCGGCCATGTCACGCTCGTTCCCGATGGGAAACCCTGCTACTGTGGGCAGAAAGGCTGTGTCAACGCCTACTGCTCTGCGAAGAATCTTTCCGACATGACGGACGGCAAGATGAGCCTGTTCTTCGAGTATGTAAAGGATGAGCAGGAGCCGTATCTCTCCGCATTCCGGGAATACCTCGGCTACCTCGCCATCACGGTCAATAACCTCCGGATGCAATACGACTGTGACATCGTACTCGGTGGCTACGTTGGCTCCTACCTGACCGACCATCTTGAACTGATCCGCAGCATGGTCTCCGCGAGAAGCCGCTTCGAAGAGCCGGAGCCCTATATCTTCACCAGCAAATACCTCTTCGAAACAGCTGCCATTGGAGCCGCTCTGCATTACATCGACCGGTTTATCCGTTGCATCTGATGAATCCATGGTCCGAAGACTGCAATGTTAAATGCATTGAACATCGTATGAAACATTGCAAGCCCCACGGCGCTGCCCATCGCAGTCCCTGCCTGCGGCAGGAGATGAAATATCGCCGCCAGCACCGGCAGCGCCGCCATGGTTCCCACCACATTAAAAAACAGATGGAACCACGTTACTGATCGCGCCGCCGCCCCGGTTCCCACGCCAGCTGCCAGAGTGGTAACGCATGTTCCAATATTCTCCCCTAATATCATATACATTCCTGCCTGTGCAGGAATCACTCCACGCTCCGCCAGGACCTGAAGAATCCCGATTCCGGCCGACGAGCTCTGTACCATACAGGCCAGCATCACACCCGCTCCCAGCGCTGCCAGCGAATTTTTTCCCAGCGCCGGCAAAATTCCATATAATCCGGGGAACACATCCATCACAGTCCCCATTCCTTCCACTCCCAGAAAGAGCGCCCCTATTCCCGAAAGAAGCATTCCGCCATTTTTCACTGCTGACCGCTGAAAATATTCCATCAACACACCCAGGCATAAAAGCACCAGAAGCACCGTATTTCCAGATTTCTTTTCTCCGCCGGATGCTCCCAATGCCACCAACCAGGCAGTCGCTGTCGTACCCAGATTTGCTCCCATAACCAGAAGAAACGCTTTCCGCTTCTCAAGCGCTCCGCTCTCCACCATACCAACTGTCACCACTGTCACTGCCGTACTGCTCTGCATCAGCATCGTAAGTCCGGTTCCCAGTGCAATCGTCCGAACCGTTCCGGCTGTCATCCTCCCAATCACGCTCCGCAGTCGTCCTTTCATAAAGGTCTCCATTGCGGTACGAATCTGATACAGCCCGAACAGAAACAGTGCCAGTCCTCCCAGAAAAGCAAAAATATCCATATTCTGTCGTCTCCGACCTTCTGCGTCATAAATACTCTATTGACTTTACACGCTTTTTAGAAGCCCGATACAACATAGAACAAAATCAAGAATTTTTTCCTGCATTGACAAGCCAGGTGCTTTTCGCTATGATGGATTCCGGCGGGTTTTTGCCCAGACACGTAACTCTGTTTATCGTTAGGAGGTTCTATGTATTCTGACTTTCATCTGCACACCAGCTTTTCCGATGATTCCGATACGGACCCGGAGAAGCAGATTGAACGAGCGATTGCTCTCAGAATGAGCAGCATCTGTTTTACCGACCATATTGACATGGATTATCCGGAGGGAGAATTCACTTTCGAACTGGATATCGACGCTTATTACAACTGCTACCTGCAATACCGGGAGAAATACAAAAATAAAATCCAGCTTTTCTTCGGTGTAGAGTTCGGTATGCAGCCGCATCTCGGCCCTGCCTTCGAGGAGTACACGGCTATTCATCCCTTCGACTTCGTCATTGGCTCGAATCACCTGGTTCGCGGCATGGACCCCTACTATCCCGAAGCTTTCGAGGGCTACACCGAGGATTCCACCTACCGACGTTATTTCGAAGAGCTTCTCACGGAAGTCACAAACTGCAGCAGCTTCGATGTTATGGGACACCTCGATTATATCGTGCGCTACGGTCCCAATCAGAACCGTTACTACAGCTATGAGAAGTACCAGGACGTCATCGATGAAATTCTGCGAACCGTGATCTCTAAAGGAAAAGGCATCGAATGCAACACATCCGGACTTCGCAATCTCGGTGTGCCGCACCCCATGCCTCAGATTCTTACCCGCTACCGCGAAATGGGCGGTGAAATCCTTACCATTGGCTCCGACGCTCACGTACCAGAGCACCTGGGATTTGGATTCGACCGGATCGGAGAGATCTTAAAAGCCTGCGGCTTCCGCTACTATACCACATTCGCTGAGCGAAAACCGGAATTTCATAAGCTGTAAGCAATTTTCAGTGAGACAGCTTCCACAAACTGATACATAATAATAGCCGATCTTCCGCAGGCCAACAGGCATACAAAAGATCGGCTCTTTCTTTACTCTCCTAGCAGCCGGATCATCTCCTCCTCCGACAGGATCGGCACGCCAAGTTCTCTAGCCTTCCGGTTCTTGGAAGAGGACGAATTCACATCATTATTCACCAGGTAGCTGGTCTTTCCGGTGACGCTGCCCGTTACCTTTCCGCCCAGCGCTTCGATTCTCTCCTGAAGTTCCTTCCGGTTCTGGAAATGCTCCAGCGAGCCGGTGATCACGAAGATCTGCCCGTCCAGACGCTTCCCGCCTTCTGACAATTCCGGCTTCTCCACATGAAGCACTGCCAGCAGGTGATCCAGAAGCTCATTGTTCTTCGGATCAGCAAAATAGCTACAGATTCCCTCAGCAATGACGTCACCAACGCCATCCACCTCCGTCAACTCTTCTTTCGTGGCATGACGAAGCTTCTCGATATCATAATCAAAGGCTTTGCACAGCATCTTCGCATTCGCCGGACCGATATTCGCGATACCAAGCGCATAGATCAGGCGGGGAAGCGTTGTATTTCTCGCTTTCTCAATGGCGGCAATCAGGTTGTCATACGATTTCTGACCGAAACCGTCCATGGCAACGATCTCCTCTTGATGCTCCGACAGACGGAAAAGATCCGAAAAGTCATGCAGGAAACCTGCTCCGATAAATTTCTCCAGCGTCGCCTCGGAGAGGCCATCCATATTCATGGCGTCACGGCTGACAAAAAGAGCGAGGCTCTTGGTCCGCTTCGCCAGGCAGTCCGGATTAATACAGTACAGAGATTCCACATCGGTGGTCTTCCGGATTTCCGTCGGCCCGCCGCAGACCGGACATACAGCGGGACACGGCTCCGGGCCCGTGCGGCTCAGATTTTCATTGATCTGAGGAATAATCATGTTCGCTTTATAGACAGTAATGCGATCCCCGATCCCAAGCGCCAGCGATTTCAGAATACTCACATTATGCACGCTCGCGCGGCTCACCGTCGTTCCCTCTAGCTGTACCGGTTCGAAGATGGCGACCGGATTGATCAGGCCGGTGCGGGACGGGCTCCACTCGATCGCTGTCAGCTTCGTCTCCTTCAGCTCATCCGTCCATTTGAAGGCAATCGAATCTCTGGGGAACTTCGCCGTGCGCCCCAGGGACTGCCCGTAGGCAATGTCCTCCAGTGTCAGTACCAGACCATCGGAAGGAAGATCGTTCTCCGTCACCATACCGGCGAAGGTAATCACTGCGCTGGCTACCGTATCGCCGGTTACTTTCTCATAATATACAACGTCGAAGCCCTGCTCCCGAAGCCATTCCATCTGCGCGGCGCGCGAATTGTGGAAATCCACGCCGTCCGCCTTTACCAGAGAGAATGCGTAGAAGCAGACGCTGCGATTCGCTGTCACTTCGTTGTTCAGCTGGCGCACCGATCCGCTGCATAAGTTTCTGGGGTTCTTATACTTCTCCTCCACATCCGCGAGTTCTTCATTGATCCGCTCGAAATCAGAATATCGGATCACCGCTTCGCCGCGCAGAATCAGTTCACCGGTATAAGAGATCGAGAGGGGAACGTTCTTAAACACTCTCGCGTTATTCGTCACAACCTCACCGATCTCGCCGTTACCTCTGGTAACCGCCTTGTAGAGCGTACCGTCGCGATAAGTCAGCACGATCGTCAGACCGTCCATCTTCCAGGAAAGAAGTCCTTCATGATCCCCCAGCCAGGCGGAAAGTTCCTCGATGTCCTTGGTCTTGTCCAGAGAAAGCATTGGAGACTCATGCGCTTCCTTCGGAAGTTCACTAAGAAGCTCATAGCCGACATGAATGGTTGGACTCTGTGACAGAACCACACCGGTCTCCTTCTCCAGGACCTGGAGTTCGTCATACAGGGCGTCATATTCCAGGTTCGACATGATTTCTCTGGCTTCCTGATAGTAAGCCTTTGACGCCTGATTGCAGAGATCTACTAGTTTCTTCATTCGTTCCATCTTGGTCTGTTCGATTTCCATAATTGCCCCTATTATAGAGAAGCCAGCAGCGCTTCCCGTTCCTTTCCCTTTACTTCCCGGTATTCTCCCGGCTGCAGATCTCCCAGTTCCACATTCATCACGCGGAGACGTTTCAGAAATGTTACCCGGCATCCCAGTGCTTCGCACATGCGGCGAATCTGGCGGTTCAATCCCTGTGTCAGAACAATCCGAAAGGTATCATGGCTGACTTTTTTTACCGTGCAGGGGCGTGTCACCGTATCGAGAATCGGCACTCCGCTTCGCATCGCATTCAAAAATTCCAGCGTCACAGGCTTATTGATTGTTACCAGATACTCTTTCTCATGATAATTGCTTCCGCGCAGAATCTTATCTGCAATCTCACCGTAATTTGTCATAAGGATCAGGCCTTCGGATGCCTTGTCCAGGCGGCCGATCGGATAGACCCGCTTCGGGTAATTCACCAGATTCACGATATTATGCTCTCCTTTATGCTCCACGGTAGTGCATACAATGCCCTCTGGCTTGTACACAGCGAGAATCACCATCTCCTGCTGTGGCTGTACGGGTTCGCCGTTCACAAGGATCACATTCTCATCTGTAACTTTCATTCCCATATCCGCAGGAACACCGTCCACAAGGACAGTGCCTCCCGCGATCAGGCGGTCGGCCTCTCTTCGCGAGCAAATGCCGGCAGCGCTTAAGTATTTATTCAGACGTATCGGTTCCATATTATTTATGAACCTCTCTTTCTCTTGCTATTCTTTTTCTTCTCTGTTCTTTTTGTTTTTCTATTTCTTTTTTAGCCTCTGTTTTTGTTTCTTTTTTAGTTTCTTTGCAAAAAGTCTCTCTGCAAAGACTATCATTTCTTCTGCTTTTTTGCAAGGACAAAAAAACGACAGGCGCGGAAGCCTGCCGTTTCTGTTCTATATTTTCTATCATTTTTGTCCGGGCTTTTATCGCTTTATAGCATTGGTACTCCGCGCTCTTCAGCATAAGCCAGTACATCCTCGGGCCAGATAGACGCCTGTACTTCCCCAATATGTGCCTTGCGCAGGAAGAACATACAGATTCTGGACTGACCGATACCGCCTCCGATCGTATAGGGGAGTTCTCCATTCAAAAGAGCCTTCTGGAACGACAGCTCCGCGCGCTCCGGACAGTTGGCAATCTCCAGCTGACGGCGCAGCGCTTCCTCATCCACACGAATACCCATGGAGGAAAGCTCCAGCGCAATATCCAGTACTGGGTAGTAAACTACAATGTCGCCGTTCAGGCTCCAGTCGTCATAGTCCGGCGCACGACCATCATGCGGCTCGCCGGAAATCAGCGCGCCGCCGATCTGAGAGATGAATACCGCGCCGAACTTGCGTGCGGCCTTATTCTCCCGCTCTTTCGGCGTGCAGTCCGGATACCAGTTTTCCAGCTCCTGCGAGGAGATAAAGGTGATCTCCTCCGGAAGGAAGCACTCCACATAGCTGTAACGGTTCGCAATGTACTTCTCCGTCACACGAAGCGCTTCATATACGGACTTCACTGCATCGCGAAGGGTTGGCATTGTGCGCTCTTCCTTCGTGATGATCTTCTCCCAATCCCACTGATCTACAAAGATCGAATGAATATTGTCTGTCTCCTCATCCCGGCGGATCGCGTTCATATCGGTATAAAGACCTTCGCCGTGGTCAAAGCCGTAACGCTTCAGCGCCAGTCTCTTCCACTTGGCCAGGGAATGTACGATCTCCATAGGAGCGTCGTTCAGTTCCTTCACACCGAAAGATACCGGGCGCTCCACGCCGTTCAGATTATCATTCAGTCCGGATTCCGGACGGACGAACAGAGGCGCGGACACACGGTGCAGGTTCAGCTCCGTCGCCAACTGACGCTCGAAGAAATCCTTGACGCGCTTGATCGCGATCTCCGTCTGCTTAATATCGAGAAGCGGTCTGTAATTCTCAGGAATATAAATCTTACCCACGTTCTTCCTCCTTACAGATCGCAGTTCTTAACCGTACGGGGGAAAGGAATTACGTCGCGGATGTTGCCCATGCCGGTCAGATACATTACACACCTCTCAAAACCAAGGCCGTAACCGGAATGGCGGGCACTGCCGTACTTGCGCAGATCCAGATAGAACTCATAATCCTCCGGATTCAGGTTCAACTCCTTCATTCTGCAAAGAAGCTTGTCGTAATCGTCCTCACGCTGACTTCCGCCAATGATCTCGCCGATACCGGGAACCAAGCAGTCCATCGCAGCTACCGTCTTGCCGTCCGGATTCAGCTTCATATAGAAAGCCTTGATCTCCTTCGGGTAATCCGTAACGAATACCGGGCGACCGAACTCCTTCTCCGTCAGGTAACGCTCATGCTCCGTCTGCAGATCGCAGCCCCAGGATACCTTATATTCAAACTCATCGTTGTGCTTCTCCAGAATCTTGATTGCATCCGTGTAGGTCACATGACCGAAATCAGAACTCACTACATGGTTCAGGCGATCCAGAAGTCCCTTGTCCACGAACTGATTGAAGAACGCCATCTCCTCCGGCGCGTTCTCCAGCACATAACGGATCACATACTTCAGCATGCTCTCCGCCAGAATCATGTTGTCATCCAGATCCGCGAACGCCATCTCCGGCTCGATCATCCAGAACTCTGCCGCATGGCGGGTCGTGTTGGAATTCTCCGCGCGGAACGTAGGACCGAAGGTGTAAATGTTCTTGAATGCCATGGCATAGGTCTCGCCGTTCAGCTGTCCGCTTACCGTCAGATTCGTAGGCTTTGCGAAGAAATCCTGCCTATAGTCAATGCTTCCATCCTCGTTCTTCGGAAGGTTGTTCAGATCCATGGTCGTAACCTGGAACATCTCGCCGGCGCCTTCACAGTCGCTTCCGGTGATCAGAGGAGTGTGTACATATACAAAGTCTCTCTCTTGGAAAAACTTGTGAATGGCATAGGCGATCATAGAACGCACACGGAAAACCGCCTGAAACGTATTCGTTCTTGGACGCAGATGCGTCATCGTGCGGAGATACTCCAGCGTATGGCGCTTCTTCTGCAGCGGGTAATCCGGAGTGGAGGCCCCCTCTACCTCGATCGCGGTTGCCTGAATCTCAAACGGCTGCTTCGCCTGCGGAGTCGGAGTAACTACGCCGGTTACTACCAGCGCGGAACCTACGTTCAGCTTGGAAATATCTGCGAAATTGACCAGTGCGTCGGAATATACGACCTGCAGAGGCTCAAAAAATGTACCGTCATTTACCACCAGGAAACCGAATGTCTTAGAGTCTCTCTTACTCCGCAGCCATCCGCCGATGGTTACTTCTTTGCCTTCATATTCCGAAAGATTCCGGAACAGAGACTTGATGCTAACTAACTGCATGTTTCTTCTCCCTCGAATTTAACATATTGGGCAAAAGCCCTTTGGGTTTAATAATAACATAGGATATTTGTTATTGCAAGCAGATGTGCACGGATAATCTCGGAAGCCAGCAATCAGATCGTCCCCCCGATATCAGGAAGCAGGCTCTTATCGCTGTTTGCGGCTGCGCCAGCGTTCTCTTTATTGTAAAAAAAATTCATTGTATGAAATTATTCCTGCGTTTTATTTTGGATTCTCTTATTCTTTGAAATTTTTCTTGTTAATTTTTAAGCGTTTTTGTTATTTTTTTGTCGTTCCCCTATTGACATTTCTGTTTTCGAGAGCTATACTCATGCCAATAAGAGAGTTCAATCATTTTCCACCGACCTGACAAGTTCCCTGGATCATGAATTACTTTTTGTATAAGGAGGATACTAAGATGGCACGTTTTACATTACCCCGTGACGTATATCACGGCGAGAACGCAATTGAGGCGCTGAAGACATTCACCGGCAAGAAGGCCATGGTACTGACCGGCGGCGGCTCCATGAAGCGCTTTGGCTTCCTGGACAAGATCGTAGGCTACCTGAAGGAAGCCGGCATGGAGGTAGAGACTTTTGAAGGCATCGAACCCGACCCTTCCGTAGAGACCGTCATGCGCGGTGCTGAGGCTATGATGAAATTCGAGCCCGACTGGATCGTTGCTGTCGGCGGCGGCTCTCCCATCGACGCGGCCAAGGCAATGTGGGTAAAGTATGAGTATCCCGAAATCACCTTCGAGGAGATGTGCAAGGTATTCGGCATGCCCACCCTGCGCCGTAAAGCACATTTCTGTGCCATCTCTTCCACTTCCGGTACCGCTACCGAAGTAACCGCTTTCTCTGTTATCACTGACTACAGCAAGGGTATCAAGTATCCGCTGGCTGACTTTGAGATCACTCCCGATGTTGCTATCGTAGATCCCGCTCTGGCTGAGACCATGCCTCAGAAGCTAGTTGCTCATACCGGTATGGATGCCATGACTCACGCAATTGAGGCTTATGTTTCCACCGCGAACTGCGACTACACTGATCCGCTGGCACTGCATGCCATTACCATGATCCAGCGTGACCTGATCGGCTCCTACAACGGCGATATGAATAAGCGTGCCAACATGCATAACGCACAGTGTCTTGCCGGTATGGCATTCTCCAACGCTCTGCTTGGCATCGTTCATTCCATGGCTCACAAGACCGGCGCTGTTTTCGCTGATTTCGGTGCTCATATCATTCACGGCGCTGCTAATGCAATGTATCTTCCGAAGGTTATCGCCTTCAACGCAAAGGACGAGACCGCGAAGAAGCGCTACGGCGTAATCGCTGATTTCATGAAGCTCGGCGGCAAGGATGATGATGAGAAGGTAGCTCTTCTGATCGCTCACCTGCGCAAGATGAACGACGAGCTGAATATTCCTCACTGCATCGCTCACTACGGTGCTGACAGCTATCCCTGTGAGAAGGGCTTTGTTCCGGAGGAAGTATTCCTGGAGAGACTGCCCGAAATTGCAAAGAACGCAATCGCAGATGCCTGCACCGGCTCCAATCCTCGTATTCCTACCCAGGAAGAGATGGAGAAACTGCTGAAGTGCTGCTACTACGATACCGAAGTAGATTTCTAACTGCCTGCTATCATCTTCT
Organism: Hominifimenecus microfluidus; assembly: GCA_020687485.1. Lineage (GTDB taxonomy): Bacteria > Bacillota > Clostridia > Lachnospirales > Lachnospiraceae > Hominifimenecus > Hominifimenecus microfluidus. Next base: position 24,737 of record JAJEQR010000001.1, read on the forward strand.
GGCCGTCGGATCCGCTTCTTGTGGTTCCGGCGGCCAACTCCTAAAGTGATAATAATAAAGCCCCTGATTTCTTTTCATTTGCAGAGAAGAAACCGGGGGCTTTCCGATATCTGGTGTCACGTTTTCCCGGAAAAATTCGAGAACATCACAGGACAAAGGAATACATTACGATAAAGTGACAGATGCTTCCGCCCATAACAAAGAGATGAAAAATCTCATGGCTTCCGAAATAACGATGCTTTCCGTTAAATACCGGAAGCTTCAGTGCGTAGATCACACCTCCAGCTGTATAAATAATTCCGCCGATCAGCAGCCAGAAAAATCCGGCACGCGAAAGACGGTTCAGAATCTGCGTAAACGCCAGAACGCAGGTCCATCCCATGCCAATATAAAGCACAGAGGAAACCCACTTCGGGCAATACACCCAGAACGCCTTGATCAGGATTCCGGCCAGTGCAATCGACCACACAATCGCAAGCAACATCACGCCGGTACGCCCGCCCAATACCAGGAGACAGATCGGTGTATAGCTTCCCGCGATCAGCACACTGATCATCATATGGTCAATCTTCTTCAGGATGGTATTCACTTTCGGCGATCGGTTAAAGGTATGGTAGGTGGTACTGGCCGCATACAGCAGAATCAGACTGGCCGCATATACGAGGATAGAACCCAGGCACACCGGATTCTGCTCTCTTGCCGCCTTGAGCAGCAGCGGAACCGCGGCGAAAATCGCCATCAGCATTCCAATAAAATGAGTAATCGCGCTTCCAGGGTCTTTTACATGTTCTTCAATTATTCTCGGCATAATATAATTCCTCCAAACACATTTATTAACAAAGCAGCTGATATTTATATTTCTTTATTTCATATCTGCTTCTCACAACCTTTTTATGTAGTTATGATAACTACGTTATGTGTTTGTGTATATTATATCTCCTGTTTTTAAAAAATCAACCTTCTTTTTCAATCTGCTCCATAATTTTCTCTATTTCCTCCAGGTTCGGGAGGCTGGCAAAATATACCGGCTCGGAACCAGAAGCCGCAAGCAGCAGTTCCTTCGCCCGCTTCGCGCTCTTCTTCGCCTGTCGGTAGCCTTCTTTCTTCTGTACAGTCAGAAGACAGCGGGCATATTCCACTGCCGCCAGATGCCCCGGATACCCCTTCATCAGCTTCTCTGCCAGCTGCAGCGTCTTCCGGATCTCTTTATAAGGAACAACGCGATAAATCTCTGACAGAGCCAGCTGCAGCTGTGACTCTCCATAAATCAGTGGATCCGTCGCTCTCCCGGACCAGCGAAAATAACCGGTGGTCGCCGCCCACAATGCCGCCACACGGAAGCTTCTGCCCTCCAGGTATTCCGCACAGCAGGCGGCGATGGAAGAAAGAATCCCTTCCCCCCAGTAGAATTTCGGATTCACCTCAGGATCCCGGAAACTGTGATCATCCTCGCTCGTCCACTTTTTCTTCTGATACTGATCCAAGAGATGATCCATCATGGCATACAGCTGGCTGCAGACAGCGTCCCTGTCCTTCGGCACATACTCCAGCCATAGTTTCTGCATGGTATTCACAATCTCTGTATCATGATCCATCACGTAGCTGAATTCCAAGTCGGTTCGATTCTCTTTTCCGGCATAGAACGACCAGGCCGCAGCGCGGATCAGAGTATGTACGCGAATTCTTCCGTCCGCTCCGACGTGCACAAGACCTCGTTTCTGAAGTTTCTCCCATACGTCCGGATCAAAGTCAGGAAACATGGTAAGCATCTCTTCCTCAATCCCTTCCGGCGGCACCAGAAATGCTTCAAAAAGAAGATTCAATTCTCCGGTCGAGAGAGCCTCCAGCTGAATCACACGCTGGATGCGGCTGATGATTTTCAAAGTTTCCGGATTCCATTCCGTTCTCCTCGCTCCATCCAGGCAGTCCAGCCCATATAAGGAATAGAATTCATCCTGTTTTTCGAACTTCTCCCGTTTCTCACACGTTTTCTCATCTACCGGTTCTCCAAAAGTCACTGCCCTCTCCCTGCTCTCCCGGCAGAACCAGGTCACCAGCGACTCCGGTGTCTCCTTGGGGGACATATAGCACAGTGCACGTGCCATCAGCTCTACCGTCAGTGTATGCGACTCTGCCGCATGAATGATCTGATCTGCGGCTGCATCTGAAATGTCCGGAAGGAAACGATGAACCAGCTGTCGCAGAAACGGTTGCGGCAGTGCCCCCACAGTGATGCCATCCTTCACATCCGACGTCGTCGTAATCAGAATTCGCGTCGGCAGCTCACAAAAATTCCGGAACTTCGGATTCCCGATCCTTTCATGTGCATAATTGTCTCTTCCATCCATCTGATCAATTACAATAAGGTCATTCTCCCGTCCCTTCTGCAGAAGTTTCATAAGATCCTCATAGACCTCAAAAGTCGTTTTTTCATTTCCTTTGCGGATATAGTCTCTGACAGAGTGCGCCAGTGGCCCAGCAATTGTCTCTGCCACTGTCTCGCGATAGGAAATAAAGACCACATCGCCACGGTTGTAACGTCTGGCATATTCCCTTGCCAGCGCAGTCTGTCCCATACCAGGGAGACCGTGAAGCACCACAGCCCCCTTTTTGCATTCCAATGCCTGTTCAATTTCTTTCAGCTTATCTTCCCGTCCAAAAAATTCTTTTTTCTCTTGTGTACTTTCACAGTGTTCATCATTCATGTTTTTTACCTCCGTATAGAAAAAACTCTATTTTTCGTCTTAATAGAATTATTATAACATACTTTTGTATTTCTGTGTTTATTTGTTTCTCTGTTTTTAGGATTTATTAAGTTGATTGTTCCTATCATTATAAAGTTCCGGACATCCGGCAAAGAATGAAAATCAGCGTTATAGTATTAAAAATATATGCGGATCGTAATGAGAATATTCCTGAATGAAAAAGAAAGCGCCTGGCAAACCAGACGCTCAAAAACAAGCTGCTAAGCGGATTTGAACCGCTGACCTCATCCTTACCAAGGATGCGCACTACCGACTGTGCTATAGCAGCTGACCTTATAATGGAAGCAAAAACAAAATGGTCTTTGTTCCAAAAGCTGCTAAGCGGATTTGAACCGCTGACCTCATCCTTACCAAGGATGCGCACTACCGACTGTGCTATAGCAGCTTATTGGCTGTCTTGCTGATTGCTCAGCACCAACGAGTTATATCTTACCAAAGAACTTCGATTCTGTCAACAACTATTTTCTATTTTTTTCATTTTTCTTTTGTTTTTTCTTTTTCACCCTCAACGCCTTCTTCTGCCTCTGTTTTCGCCTATTCCGTTCTTTCTCTAGTTATTTTCTTTCCCTTTGTTTTGGTTTCTTTCATTTTATTCCTTTTTGTTTTCTTCTCTCTCTTCCACTTTGCCTGATTCAGTTTCTTTATTTTCTCTCTTCTCCACATCTGCCTTCTTCGCTTCGCTGTTTTCACAATGCGCGATCTGCTTATACGCCTGATTTACGCCGGTTGCCGCGAATCCGGACACAATTCCCATCGAGACAGCTGCGAACAGGTTTTCAGCCGGATAATCCGGAACGATGAAGAAGCCAACGACAGAGAGGATCCCTCCCAGTCCGCCGCAGATTGCAGGAATCCATTTATTATTCACAGGGGAAGACTTCACGATACTGGCCGCCAGATAGCAGACCACAGTAACTGCACTGATCTGAGCAATTCCAAAATCCATATGGCACACTCCAGCTCTTTTTTATATATATACGTAACTATTCAGAGCTCCAGCTCGATTCCGCTTACGCTGCATCTCGCTGTGGCTTCTCGCCATATGGATTTTTCCAAATGCTCTCATTCATGCAAGCATGATTCGTGCATTTGTTCAAAATCCGCATGGCTCTGAATAGTTACATATATACAATCTATGCAAAAAAAGCTTCTGCGTGAAAACTTCCGCATCTCTGTCCGATTCGACTTACATAATAAAAAAAGGGGAGAAAATCTCTCCCCTAAAAATTGTGATAAGTCCAGGAATCTTTCCCGGATTTGTATTCCGATTAGAACAGCTTCTCTACGGTCTCTACGACATGATCCACAGTGAATCCAAAGTGTTCGAACAGCTGGGCAGCCGGAGCGGAAGCTCCGAAACCATGCATGGTTACATACGCGCCGTCAAGGCCTACGTAGCGTCCCCAGCCAAAGTCAGACAACGCCTCAATGGCCACTCTGCGGCGGACAGCCTTCGGCAGTACCTCTTCCTTGTATTCATCGCTCTGCGCCTCAAATACGTCCATGGAAGGCATGCTGACAACGCGGACATCCACGCCCTTCTCCAGCAGCACCTTGCGGGCCTCTACTGCGAGGCTGACTTCGGAACCGCTGGCAATCAGGATCGCATCCGGAACTTCTTTCGCGGAATCCTCGATCACATAACCGCCCTTCAGCGCACCCTTACCGGTTCCTTCCAGCTGAGGAAGGTTCTGACGGGTCAGTACCAGAGTCGTGGGCGCATTCTTCGCAGTAACTGCAAAGTACCAGGCCGCCTCCGTCTCCGCTGCATCCGCCGGGCGGAATACATTCATATTCGGCATGGCACGCAGCATCGCCAGCTGCTCGATCGGCTCGTGTGTCGGTCCGTCTTCACCAACGCCGATACTGTCATGAGTCATCACATAGGTAACCGGGAGCTTCATCAGAGCCGCCAGACGGGCCATCGGCTTCACATAATCGCTGAATACGAAGAAGGTGGCCACAAAGGGCTTTACTCCACCATGCAGCGCCAGGCCGTTTGCAATGGCACCCATGGCCAGTTCACGCACGCCGAAATGCAGATTTCTGCCTGCGTAATTCTCCTTCGAGAAGTCGCCCTCCCCCTTCATCTCCGTCTTGTTGGAAGGAGCCAGATCGGCGGAACCGCCCATCAGCGCCGGGATCTTGTCCTTCAGGCGATTGATCATCATTCCGGAGAGCGCACGAGTTGCCTGCGCCTTCTCTTCCTTCGTCCAGTAGGACTCGTCCTCCCAGAGTTCTTCCGCAATTGCGTCGTTGTGGTATCGATCCCAGAGTTCCTTCATCTCCGGGAATGCCTTGCAGTAATCCTCGAAGAGAAGATTCCAGGTATTCTCGGAAGCAGCGCGCTCCTTCGCAAGCTCCTCATAGTGCTTATATACATCATCCGGCACATAGAAGGCCTCCTGGCTCTCCCATCCTAGATTCTCTTTCATGGCAGCAACATTCTCTACGCCAAGAGGCTCGCCATGAGCACTTGCCTTGCCCTGCTTCGCCGGGCAGCCATAGCCGATCTCCGTGTGAATCGTGATGAAGGAAGGACGAGTCGTATCCAGCTTGGCCTGCTCAATCGCAGCTCCGATCGCTACCAGGTCATTGCCGTCCGGAACATCCAGTGTCTGGAAACCGAACGCTTCCATGCGCTTCTGCACATTCTCCGTAAATGCGATGTTCGTGCTTCCCTCGATAGAAATACGGTTGCTGTCATACAGAACGATCAGTTTGCCGAGCCCGAGGGTTCCCGCCAGAGAGAACGCCTCGGAAGAAATTCCCTCCATCATGCAGCCGTCGCCACCAAGAGCGAATGTGTAGTGATCGACAACCGGGTAACCTTCCTTATTAAATACAGCCGCCAGATGCGCCTCTGCCATCGCCATGCCGACCGCCATGCCCATGCCTGCGCCTAGAGGGCCGGTAGTAGCCTCTACGCCGATCGTGTGGCCGTACTCCGGATGTCCGGGAGTCTTCGAGCCCATCTGACGGAAATTCATCAGGTCTTCCTTCGTAAGCCCGTAGCCGAACAGATGCAGCAGGCTGTAAAGAAGCGCTGATCCATGGCCGCCGGAGAGAATGAAGCGATCACGGTTCACCCAGTTCGGGTCCGCAGGATTATGCTTCATATGATGAGCCCATAGTTCATATGCCATGGGAGCCGCGCCCAACGGCAGACCCGGATGACCGGAGTTTGCCTTCTGAATCGCATCTGCCGAAAGCACACGAATAGCGTTCACCGCTTTCTGATCCACATTATTCATTTTAAAAATATCCTCCTGAAAGGTTTTATTCGTATATACTATAACATGCCTAAAATCTTTTCGCACTATCTTTTTTGATTTTCGATGTTTTTTCAGCATTTTTTTCAAAGTATGATGTCATGAGCCGGGAAATTTGTGCTATACTATGGTTGCCATTTTTAACGAAAATACGCGAAAACAGACAACCCAACCAAAGATACAGGAGACTCACAACCTATGCTATATTTTATTATAAACCCACATTCCCGCTCTGGTCAGGGCGGGGCCGTCTGGAAGGAAGTGGAACGCACTATGATCTCCAGCGGACTTCCCTATAAGGTATCCTACACTTCTTACCCCGGACACGCCATCCGGCTAGCGGCGGAGATTCCTTCCGGCACGCAGCCGGAACCGAATCTGATCGCGGTTCTCGGCGGCGACGGAAGTCTAAACGAGGTGTTGAACGGCGCGCATCTCTCCCCCTACACCATCATCGGCTATCTGCCGACCGGCTCGGGAAATGATTTCGCCCGAGGAATGCATCTTCCCATTGATGCGAAGAAAGCGCTCACACATATCATTCATCCGTCCTACACAGACACCCTTGACTTCGGAAGCACTACATATGGCAATCAGGAGAACGCCCGGCGTTTTCTGGTAAGCTCCGGCATCGGCTATGACGCCGCCGTATGCCATCGCATCAATACCAGTAAGTTAAAGAAAGTCTTCAACTGCTTCCATCTGGGGAAGCTTGCCTATGTTATCCTTGGCATCGAGCAGATCATCCGCTGCCGCCGGGCAGACGGAACGCTCACCATTGACGACGAGCGCGAAATTCCGCTGTCTGACGTCTGCTTTATCTCCTGCCACAACCTTCCCTACGAAGGCGGCGGCTTCTGCTTCGCTCCGGATGCCGACCCGCACGACGGCGAGATGGATCTGTGCGTGGTAACTGCCTGTTCCCGCCTTCGTTTCACCTGGATTCTGCTGAACACACTTCTTGGTGCAAAGCACACCCGCTGCCACGGTGTCTCTCTGATCCGCTGTCACAAAGCCGCGGTAAAGCTAAACCGCCCGCTAGCTGTTCACACCGATGGCGAGGTGACTGGATTTTTCAAAGAGGCTTCCTTCGAAAGCCATCCCCACAGCGTACGCATCACCTGGTAACGCCCGGATTTCACCGGCTTTATTCTTTGGTACATTTCACCAAAGCCACCAGACAGAGGAGCAAAAGTATACCGGAACCGACAGTTACAACCAAAAATGCGGAATTGCTCCGGTAAACGAATCCGAATACCTGGGTTTCACTGACAAGGACTGAGATCAGATTCGCTCCCATATGCAGGATCATCGGAGCTGCCAGTGACCGGCATCTGCTGTAGGACCATCCGAGAAGCAGTCCCAGTGCAAAAGCAAAAAGCCCCTGTAAAAGATTTCCGTGCATCGCACCGAAGATGATGGCAGATGTTCCGATTGCCAGTGGTGTTCCCAGATAATCCTGAATCCTGCCCATCGTCAGCGCGCGGTAGACCAGCTCCTCTGCAACCGGAATGATAACGGCGGTTCCGGCCAGCTCCAGAATCAGTCTTCCCTGGTAGAGGATTTTGCTGACGCTCTCCACATCCTGCGCATGGGCAGTCGTCATGCCGGTCAGCATCATCAGATGATTCACAAGAAAGCAGGCGCTGATTCCCATCAACGCACAGAGAAGCAGCTGCAGAGGCTGCTTTTTTTTTCGCGTTTCTATCTGCTCTTCTGTCGGCGTTTCTATCGCTCCTGCAGCCGCCCGGCGCGCCCGGTCCTTCTTATACCAGCGCAGCATGATCGGAATGGCGGCAATCGCCATAAGAAGCGTCATCTCATAGCCCAGGCCGGACAGCGTCTGCTGCCAAAGCTCCAGGCTGTAGGTTCCGCTTACAGAAAGATACAGGCGTACGCCAATCATAAAAAGGATGCTGACCACAAGATTCAGCAGATAATAGGTGAGAAAAGGCAGTACAATTCTTCCGAAACTGCGCAGAGACGATTCTTCCGGGTACAGGGAAGAACGATTTCTTCGCCGGTTCGACTGTTTTGAGTTTCTCAAGTTCATCATAAGTAAGTTCTTTCCTTTTCTTTCTTCATTTTCTTTATAACACAGAAAGAGGATGCCAGATTAATGGTGACATCCTCTTTTTTTCTTTTCGTCCAATGCCTGTGTACCTCTTGCAAACAAGCTTGCCCAGAAGTACAGGCCCTGTCCGAATTTTTAGAACTAGATAGTTGCGATATTTACCATCGTAAGTGCCTGATCGGCGTGCTCCAGGGCAGTGGCAAGCGCCGCTGCCGTATCGAGAGACGTCAGAACATGTACGCCGGTCTCGATCGCGATACGGCGGATCAGGAAGCCGTCGCGGTTCTTCTCCTGGCCACGGGTAGGCGTATCAATAACAAGATCCAGACGATGCTCCAGAAGCAGGTCTTCCACGCTGGGAGATTCATGCTCAAACTTGTTCACCTTGATTGCCTTGATTCCGGCGGATTTCAGAGCGTCAGCCGTGCGGTGCGTCGCATAGATCTTGTAGCCAAGTGCCTCAAAGCGGCGGGCAATCGGGATGATCTCCTGCTTATCCGCATCCTTTACGGTGATCAGCATCTCCTTGCGGTTCGGGAGATCCACACCTGCGCCCAGGAATGCCTTGTGCAGAGCCACCTCGAAGTTTGTGGCGATACCAAGGACCTCACCGGTAGACTTCATCTCCGGACCCATGATAATATCCGTGCCGCGCAGCTTCTCGAAAGAGAATACCGGCATCTTCACTGCGATATAACGGGAAGCCGGCTGCAGACCGGGTTCATAGCCAAGGCCTCGGATCGTATCACCGGTGATGATCTGAGACGCCAGCTTTACAATCGGAATACCAGTTACCTTACTAATATAAGGAACGGTACGGCTGGAACGGGGATTTACCTCGATAACATATACTTCACCTTCATATACAATAAACTGAATGTTAATCAGTCCGATTACATGAAGTGCGCGTGCCAGGCGTCCGCTGTAGTCCACAATCTTGTCCTGAATATGCTTCGGAACCGTGTTGCTCGGATATACTGAGATGCTGTCGCCGGAATGAACGCCGGCTCTCTCGATATGCTCCATGATACCGGGGATCAGGATGTCCTTGCCGTCACATACCGCATCAACCTCGACTTCCTTCCCCATCAGGTACTTATCGACCAGAATCGGGTGCTCCTGTACGGTACGGTTGATGACATCGATATAGTTCACAATATCCTCATCGCTGACTGCGATCTGCATACCCTGTCCGCCCAGTACATAGGAAGGACGAACCAGTACCGGATATCCCAGTTCATGCGCCGCGCGTACGGCTTCCGCGCTGGTGAATACTGTCTTGCCGGCCGGACGCGGAATCTGGCACTGTTCCAGAATCTCATCGAACAGCTCACGGTCCTCAGCCGCATCGACATCCTCCGCTGCCGTACCAAGAATCGGAACGCCCATCTCCATCAGATCCTTCGTCAGCTTAATCGCCGTCTGACCGCCGAACTGAACAACTGCTCCGTCGGGCTTCTCCAGCGCCACGATGCTCGCAACATCCTCACGAGTCAGCGGCTCGAAGTACAATTTATCAGCAATGTCGAAGTCGGTGGAAACCGTCTCCGGGTTATTATTTACAATAATGGTCTCATAGCCCTTCGCACGCAGCGCCCATACGCTGTGTACCGAGCAGTAGTCGAACTCAATACCCTGACCGATACGAATCGGGCCGGAACCGAGTACCATGATCTTCTTTTTCTCATGGCTGACTTCCACTTCATTGCTGCCATCGAAGCAGGAATAATAGTAAGGAGTCTCCGCCTCAAACTCTGCCGCACAGGTATCTACCGTCTTATAAGCAGCTACAATACCGTTGTCCTTGCGCATCTGAAGAATCTCTTCCTCGCTCTTGCCACTCAGTTCTGCGATCACGCGATCCGGATATTCCAGTCTCTTCGCTTCTCTTAAGATATCCGGCGTCAGCCAGTCACGGTGCAATTGCTGCTCCATCTCCACCAGAATCTTGATCTTATCGATGAACCAGGGATCGATCTTTGTATATTCATGAATATCCTCTACGCTTACGTTGCGGCGCAGCGCCTCAGCGATGACGAAGATACGGCGGCTGTCCACACGAAGCAGTTCCTTACGAAGAGTCTCCGCCGGCATATCACGGTAGCTGCTGTGCTCCAGACCATAGACATTCTGCTCCAGCGAGCGGATTGCCTTCATTAGCGCACCCTCGAAGCTGGTGCAGATACTCATAACCTCGCCGGTCGCCTTCATCTGCGTGGTCAACGTCTTCTTCGCGTAGATGAACTTATCGAACGGCCACTTCGGGATTTTTACCACACAGTAATCCAGCGTCGGCTCAAAGCAGGCATAGGTCTTACCGGTGATTGCATTCGGAATCTCATCCAGTGTATAGCCCAGCGCGATCTTCGCAGCAACCTTCGCGATCGGATAACCAGTCGCCTTGGAAGCCAGCGCTGAAGAACGGCTGACACGGGGATTTACCTCAATAACACAGTACTCGAAGCTGTCAGGATTCAGCGCGTACTGCACATTGCAGCCGCCGGTGATACCGAGCTCCGTAATAATATTCAATGCGGAAGTACGCAGCATCTGGTGATCCTTATCACTCAGCGTCTGTGAAGGAGCCACCACGATACTGTCGCCGGTATGAACACCAACGGGATCCAGGTTCTCCATGTTGCAGACGGTGATGCAGTTGCCTGCGCCGTCGCGGATTACCTCGTACTCGATCTCCTTCCAGCCGGCGATGCAGCGCTCTACCAGTACCTGATGCACACGGCTTAAGCGCAGACCGTTGGAAAGGATGGTCTCCATCTCCTCCTCGTTCGACGCGATACCACCGCCGCTGCCACCCAACGTATACGCAGGGCGAAGCACTACCGGATATCCGATCTCCTTCGCAAAGGCCATACCATCTTCCACGTTCTCAACTACGATCGAAGGGGCACACGGCTCATGAATCTTCTCCATCGTGGATTTGAACTCCAGACGATCCTCCGCCTTCTTGATCGTAAGAGGCGTCGTGCCGATCAGCTTTACGCCATTCTCCTTCAGGAAACCGGCCTCCTCCAGTTCCATCGCCAAGTTCAGTGCTGCCTGACCGCCCAGAGTCGGAAGGATGCTATCCGGCTTCTCCTTGCGGATAATCTCCTCCAGAACCGGTACAGTCAGAGGCTCAATGTATACCATATCCGCGATATCTTTATCTGTCATGATGGTTGCCGGGTTGGAGTTCACCAGTACAACCACAATTCCTTCTTCCTTCAAGGCACGGCAGGCCTGTGTTCCTGCATAGTCAAACTCTGCGGCCTGGCCGATAACGATAGGGCCGGAACCGATGACAAGCACTTTTTTAATTTCTGGATTCTTAGGCATTCTTCTTATCCTCCATCATCTGAATGAATCTGTCAAACAGGAAGCTCGTATCCTGCGGTCCGGGGCAGGCTTCCGGATGGAACTGCACCGTAAATACCGGCTTTCCGACATAGTTCATACCTTCATTCGTTCCGTCGTTTACATTTACAAAAGCAGGCTCCGCCACACCGGCAGGGATACTCTCCGGAAGAACAACATAGCCGTGGTTCTGGGAAGAGATGTAGCAACGTCCGGTCTTCAGATCCTTCACCGGATGGTTGCCGCCGCGATGGCCGTACTTCATCTTCGCGGTATCGCCGCCGGCCGCCAGAGCCGTCAGCTGATGCCCCAGACAGATCGCGAACATCGGAACGCCGGAATGGAACAGCGTGCGGATCTCGTCAACGATTGGCATGCAGTCCTTGGGATCGCCCGGGCCATTGCTGAGCATGATGCCGTCCGGCTTGTCCGCCAGAATCTGCTGTGCGGATGTATGCGCCGGATAGATCGTAACCTGGCAACCGCGCTCGTTCAGGCTTCTCGCGATGTTGTACTTCGCCCCCATATCCAGAAGGGCTACACGGCAGCCATCGCCCGGAAGCACCTTCGTACTGATCGTCGTGGTACGCTCTACTACGTTCTGCTGCTTGTACTCGCGAATGCGGGGAAGCACTTCCTCCAGCACAAAGTCCTCGTTCGTGGTAATCATACCGTTCATAGTTCCGGATTCGCGGAGGATTCTGGTAAGAGCACGCGTATCAATACCGGTGATGCCGGTGATCTCCTGCTCTACCAAAAAGTCCCGAAGGCTCATCTCGCAACGGAAATTACTGGGTCTGCGAGCGATCTCACGCACGATAAACCCATCCGGCCAGGCCTTTCGGGACTCCATATCATCTTTATTAATTCCATAGTTGCCAATCAACGGATAGGTCATAACCACGGCCTGTCCGGCATAAGAAGGGTCAGTTAATACTTCCAGATAACCAGTCATCGATGTATTAAAAACGATCTCGCTGATCACTTCGCTCGTCGAACCGACACTTTGTCCGGTAAAGACGGTACCATTTTCCAGTATTAAAAATGCTTTCATCCCTTGTCCTCCTCTGAATTCGTCTTAAACTTTATAGATTCTACCATAGGACTTTCTTTTTTGCAAGCGGTTTTTTAATATTTATTCACTTTTTGTCGATTCCTGACTTCTGTATTTTTCTTCCGGATCCGTATGTTTTTTTATAAACACCAGATATTTTCGTTATTATCACTGTCTACACTTAACATTCTTAAGTTACTAAAGGCGTTATTGACTTTTCTTCTTTCTGTCGTTTGCTATCTTCCGTTTTTCTACATTTTATTTTTATTCATATTTTTCTTCTTTTTACATAATATAGATAATAATTATGCAATCAGGGATGTGCCATGAATCCGATACTTGTCGCACAGCAGAACGATATGAGAGATATAAATGATATGCCAAATGCACCGGATCCAGCCGATGGAACGGATATGGTGGATGCAAGTGATACGCCAGATTCCAGCCCCAAAAATACAACTCCCGCTTTTACAGAAAACGGAACCATGCAGATTCAGGTGGTCTCCGCCTTTACTGCCATTCCCATCTCCGGCGCTTCAGTGACGATAAGAGAAAGCAGGAAGGAGAACCTCACGGATACCGGTGAGGAGAGCGAAACCAATGGGAACTCTTCTTTCGGGGATGATATCCTCTATTCTCTTATAAGCGACACTTCCGGCCAGACGGAGGATCTTACGCTTCCGGCACCACCGCTGCACTACAGTGAAGAGCCAGGAGAAGTTCAGCCGTATTCGGAATACGATGTCCACATCGAAGCGCCTGGCTATGCGCCGCTGACTGTGAACGGCAGCAACGTCTTCTCCGGTCAGCAGACCATTCAGCCCGCGATTCTCCGTCCGGATAATTCCACTCTGTGGTTTTCTCCTCTGATCCTGATTCCGCCGAATACGCTCTTCGGGGATTTTCCTCCCAAGATTCCGGAGGAAGAGATCAAGCCCATGCAGGAAAATGATGAGATCGTCCTGAGCCGCGTTGTCGTGCCGGAGACGATTGTGGTGCATGACGGCGTTCCTTCCAATGCGAACGCAGCGAATTACTTTGTGCCATACAAGGATTATATCAAAAATGTAGCCTCCTGCGAAATTTATTCCACCTGGCCGAGGGCGACGCTGACCGCCAATATCCTGGCGATCATGTCGTTCACACTGAACCGTGTCTATACGGAATGGTACCGCAACCGCGGCTACGACTTTACGATCACAACCTCCACCGCCTATGACCAGAAATATGTCTATGGAAGAAACATCTTCGACAGCATCTCTGAGGTCGTGGATGAAATCTTCACCGCTTACCTCTCGCGCCCCGGTGTGCGTCAGCCGCTCTTTACGCAGTACTGCGATGGCAACCGTGTCTCCTGCCCGAACTGGCTGAGCCAGTGGGGTTCGAAACGCCTGGGTGATCAGGGATACTCGGCGATTGAGATTCTGCGCTACTATTACGGCGAATCCATCTATATTAATACAGCGGAGGAAATCTCCGGCATTCCGTTCTCCTGGCCAGGAAACAATCTTGATATCGGCTCGTCCGGGCAGAAGGTCTACCAGCTGCAGGAACAGCTGAATACGATTGCGACCGCTTACCCGGCTCTGCCCGCCGTGACGGTGGACGGCATCTACGGAGAGGGCACAAAGGCTTCCGTGCGCGCCTTCCAGAGTATCTTCGGGCTTCCTGCCACAGGAATCGTGGACTACGCCACCTGGTTCAAGATTTCGGATATCTTTGTGGGGGTCAGCAAGATCGCAGAGCTGGCGTAAACTGGAAGTGACTTTCCGTAAAGTAATTGACGATGCGACATTTATTGATTATAAAGTAAATTTGCTGTCAATAAGGACTATGCCAAAAGGATTATGGATGTGTACAATTATGATGTGACTCAACAGACAGAAAAGGAAAAGACTCATTTTATAAAGTAGTTTTTTGAAATAAAGGCTGCCGCACCAACATATTTTTTGTTGGTGCGGCAGTTATTTTCAAGCATTTATTCCACCGATGCCTCTTCCGGTGTTTCTTCGGCTGCCGGTGTCTCCGGTATGGTCTCTTCCGGGACAGTTACCGGATCGGGAGCCTTGCTGCCGTATGTGACGGTGCGGGCGCTACCGGAATATTCGTCGGTATGAAGCTTCTCGCGACTCACTTCCACGCCATCCTCGTATACGATCTTCTCCAGATAGGACTTCACGCTCGGGTGACGACTTCCGGTGGAGGACTTGTAGGTGGTCGGCTGGTTCGGGTCATATTTTACGATATCCGCCGGGTAGTTGCTGTAGACGGTGGTGGACTTATATTCCACTTTCCGGCTCTCCGGACGCACTTCCTTGCCGTAGATACGGAACGTCAGCTGACTGTTCCTGTATTCGGACTCAATATAAATCGGATATTCCTGATTGTTCGTGAACTTCAGATCCTTATAGCCGTCTGAGATAGCCGCGTCCTTGGAGTGCGGCAGATAGCTGACCGTCATGGAATGCGGATGGCGTTCATCGATCTGCAGCTCCGCGCCTAGAAGCGCATTGTATAGTGTGGAGCTTACCTGACAGATACCGCCGCCGACAGCATCGACGGACTGACCATTGGCATACTGGGGCGCTTTCTTATAGCCGTTGTCTCTGGTGCGCTTCTGCATCATCTCGCTGGCAGAGGCACTTTCTCCCGGCAGCAGAAGCTTTCCGCTGATATTCGACGCGCCAAGGCGAACGTTACTCTTCCGGTTCTCGCTTCCGCTTACATCGGTGGTGTAGCTTCCCAGCACATCTTGAATCGCAGATAAGGCTTCTGTGGTGACTGCCGGTTGCTGAACATCAACAACGGCATCAACAGTGAAACCGCCTTCATAATTGTTCGCCTGAATGGCATCTTCGATCGCCTGCTCGGTAGCTTCTGTATTGACCGTTCTGCCGTTGACCTGCGCGGTCACGGTAAAAACGCCATCCTCATGACTTAAAATGGCATTCTGCGCTTCACAATTCAGAAGCGTAAGTTCATTTTCTACGAAGGAGTCAATCTTCTGATTGTCAATTCCGCAGGGAATCGTGAAGTCCGAACCTTCGGCTTCCATATCGGTCAATGCCTTGTATTTGCCGATATGGCCAGAACCCTTGCCAAGGAGCATGGCCTGATCAAGGATATCGGAGCATTCCCAGTAAAGACCGAATGTCTTCCAAGTCGCCGGGATTTCGGTTCCGTCTACCATGACCTGAATCTCCTGCGCGGAAAGGGTCTCGTACTTGCCGTTCAGCGCAGCTTCGGCTTCGGCACGAGTATCGCCGCTGATATCAATGCCGGAGACACTAATCCCGTCCTCGAATACCGACTCCTGCTCCTCGATGAGCGGCTCGCGGGAGAAGTCTACGGAAACCTCATCGGATACCGCAAAGACAGAAACAGGAAACGGACAGGAGGATGCTGTCACTGCTGCCAGGGTAAGAACGGCAGCAGCGGATAAATTTTTAGATAAATTCTTGCATGTTTTGTTGGAAGGGGGGATTACATGTACATTTTCTTGCATGCTTCTTTTCATGGGCGTGGTCTCCTTCCTGAAAATATGTTTCTAACCTAAAGATGCCTTTCGAAGTGCTCCGCAGCAGTAGTTGCTCCCGCACTTCTCCCCCGAGTTCGGAATCTGCGTGTTTTCTCTGAAAACGGCTTCTTCCTCATTGTACAAGCACGATCAGCATCTGCAGTTTCTGCCCCCTGGCATCTTAGAAATATTGACTTAACTCTTTCTTACTGTTGGTATAGCTCTCTGCCATGTCCTGGCTGATATATCCCTGCTGTACGAGGTGGATGAGGTCCATGTTTAAAGTGTGCATACCGTCGGCGTTTCCGCTCTGCATCAGGCTGGACATCTGATAGGTCTTGCCCTCACGGATGATGTTCCGCACGGCATCATATCCGGGATTGATTTATCTTTCATTATAATTCGCTTTTTTCTTCGTGTCAATATTTGTGGGGAAGTCTGAATTCTTTACTGACTTCAGAGGATAAAAAGCCCCGGTTGCGGAGCAGCCGGGGCAAAATGTCATATGAAAATATATGCGGATTAGTCGAACTCGTAAGGCTTGATCTCACGAACAACGTCCATGATGGTGCCGTCACGGCCTTCGATAATACCAACAACGCGATCGCCGAACTCAACCGGATCAGGCTCGCCTACGATGCTGTAAGCGATATCGCGCAGTTCTTCAATGGTCTTGAAGGGCAGCTTAACATCCTTCATAGCCTCGATCAGATCCTGACGGCGAGGGTTGATTGCAATACCGTAATCCGTGATAACAACGTCAACCGTCTCACCGGGAGTGGTAACAGTAGTAACGTTGGTGCAGATCGCGGGAGTACGACCCTGCAGCAGAGGAGCAATAACGATGGTGCACTTAGCGCCTGCAGCAGTATCCGGATGTCCACCCTGAGCACCGGTGATCATACCGTTGGAATCTACAACTACGTTGCAGTTAAAGTTAACATCAACTTCCAGGGAAGCCAGGATTACGAAATCCAGCTGGTTAACATATGCGCCCTTGTTCATCGGGTTCGCATACTCAGAAGCGGTGATCTCGTAGTGGTTCGGGTTCTTTGCAACAGACTCGATTGCGGTCAGGTCGAAGTCCTGGGTATCAACCAGCTTCTCGATCAGGCCTTCCTCAAGCAGCTTGCACATAGGTCCTGCGATACCGCCAAGACCAAGACCCATCTTAATTCCTCTCTCCTTCATGATCTTGCCAAGGGAGATAGTGGAAGCGATGGAAGCTCCGCCTACACCAGTCTGGTAGGTGAAACCATCCTTGAAATAAGGAGTGTTGATTACGAACTGGGTGCAGTACTCAGCCATCATGATCTTACGAACATCGGTGGTGGGCTTAGCAGCGCCGGTAGCGATCTTAGCGGGATTACCGATCTCGTCTACCTTAACAACATAATCTACATATACCTGGGAGATGCTTGCCGGCAGGTTCGGATAAGGAACCAGAGTGTCGGTGATAGCAACTACCTTATCTGCGTACATAGCGTCAGCTACTGCATAGGACAGAACGCCGCAGTCAGACTTGCCGCCTACTGCTCTCATGTTGCCGTAGCAGTCGCAGGTAGGAGCGCCGATGAAAGCGATGTCGATATGTACATCACCCTCTTCGATCGCACGAACACGACCACCGTGGGAACGCATGATTGCATAGCCCTTCAGCTTACCGGTGGAGATAGCTTCACCGATCTTGCCGCGCACACCGGAGGACTGAATGCCAACGATGGTGCCATCCTCGATCATGGGAACGATCGGGTTGTGAGCCTTACCTAAGGAGCTTGCACAGATGGTGATATCCTTGATACCCATCTTGTGGATCTCTTCCATAACCATATTTACAACATAGTCGCCTTCGCGGAAATGATGATGGAAGGAAATGGTCATGCCGTCCTTGATACCGCACTTTTTCAGTACTTCAGCAATGGAGTCAACCATCTTGCTTTCCTTGGGATCTACAATGCCGCGAACCGTGGGAGCTGCCTTCTTATAGGTCTGATTATGACGGGCATATGCTCCCTGGAATACCTGCATACCGGTATCCTGTAATACCTTTTCGGGAATATCTCTTCCAACTGCATTAATCATCTTATAAGTCCCCCTCATATACGCCAGCAGCCTTGGCCATCTCAATGGTTCTCTTTGCACCCGGATAGAATGCAATATCGATCATCTTACCATCAACGGTGAATACGCCAATGCCCTTAGCTTTCTTATCATCTACTTCTTTTACAACCTTCTCTGCGAAGATGATTTCCTTTTCGGTAGGTGTGAAGACTTCATGAGTAACCGCAATCTGTCTGGGGTTAACGATAGACTTGCCATCGAAGCCCATCATCTTGATCATCTCAACTTCCTTACGGAAGCCTTCCATGTCGTCCAGGTTGGTGAATACAGTATCGAAGCACTGCTTGCCAGCCGCACGTGCAGCGATGATCATGGACTGTCTTGCGCCCATCAGTTCAACGCCGGTACCAGTAATCTTTGTCTGCAGATCCTTGGTGTAGTCACCACCGGACAGAGCGCAGCCGAACAGCAGAGGGGATGCCGTGCAGATTTCGTAAGCGTTCATAACGCCCTTGCAGCTCTCCAGAGCAGCCATGATCAGGATGGAACCGTGCTCTACACCGAACTCTTCTTCCGCCTTCTTCATCTCAGCTTCAACCGCCAGAACATCAGCAGCACTCTCGGTCTTGGAGATACGAATGGAATCGCAACGGCCTGCTACGCAAACACGGATATCTTCTTTCCAGTGGGGAGTCTCCAGTCCGTTGATACGAACTACACGCTCTACTCCACGGTAATCGATCTCTTTCAGTGCATGATACAGAGAGTAACGTGCTGCATCCTTCTGGTTCTCTGCAACAGCGTCCTCCAGGTCAAGCATGATGGAGTCGGGTTTATAAATATAGGGATCTTTGATTAAGCTGGGCTTCTGAGCATTCAGAAACATCATACTTCTTCTAAGTCTGGTTAAATTCGGATTCATTACTGAATTGCACCTCCCCACGGTAATTTCTTGCCAGCGCAGATCACATCTTCGCTGTAACCGGATGCGCGGAAAACTGCTCCCTCTACTCTTGCCTTCAGAGTGCAGTCCAGTGCGCCCTTGTCAACTACGGTAACCTTAGCATCCTTAACTTCCAGACGCTCCAGGGTCTCCAGAACCGTTGCGCGAATCTTCTTACCATACTGGTTGATTACGCTGCTTTCGATGGACAGTTCGATTCCAGTGCCGGGCTCTACAGTAACCTGAGCATCACTGGACTCTAAAGTGCCGGCCATCGCTGTGCCTTTCACTTCCATGAGATATCCTCCTCATTGATTGTTAATAATTATCCGGATCACGATCCGGGGTATCCCCTCCGACTCCCATCAAGAGAGAAGATTACCGGACTCCGTAATCGTTTTTATTATAACGCCCGCTTTTCGAAAATGCAATGCGTTATGACAAAATTTTCTCATATTAATTCCATGTTTTTACATAAATTAAATATATCGGGTTTTTTTCTTGCTTTTTATTGTCTCTCTTATATCATATTGCTATAATAGGCCATAGAAATACCACAAGTTATTAGCTCCGGATGGCGTTTCCAGCCATGGATCCATCTGACCGGCTGATGTTCAGAAAGGAGACGTTCCTATGATTCCTATTAACTATTATAATCCTACCCGCTATATCTTTGCGCGCAGCTGCGTAAAGGCGCA
The DNA here is from genome assembly GCA_020687485.1 of Hominifimenecus microfluidus. Taxonomy (GTDB): domain Bacteria; phylum Bacillota; class Clostridia; order Lachnospirales; family Lachnospiraceae; genus Hominifimenecus; species Hominifimenecus microfluidus. The sequence continues at coordinate 44,475 of JAJEQR010000001.1, forward strand.
GGCTGATCTGCTGGCCTCCTGCGGCAGCAAGGCGCTGATTGTAACCGGTAAGCATTCCGCCAAAGCCTGCGGCGCACTTGATGATGTAACGGAAGCTCTCACCTCCCGCGGATGCACATACGCCATCTATGATGAGGCAAGGGAGAATCCCACGATTGATTCCGTGCGGAAAGGAATTGCTCTTCTTCGCGAAGAGAAGGCCGACTTCGTGATCGGCATCGGCGGCGGTTCTCCCATGGATACCGGCAAGGCGATCGCTTTTCTGGCGGCGAATGAGATCTCCGACGATCAGATTTTTAATAAGAGTCTTTATAAAAATCCGGGGCTTCCTACGGTTATGATTCCTACGACGTCCGGCACCGGCTCCGAGGTGACGCAGTACGCGATTCTGATGAACGATGCGAAGCATTCCAAGACAAGCATCTCCACGCCGATGATTTTCCCGAAGTTAGCACTTCTAGATCCGACCTATACGATGAGTGTCGGAACACGCACAACGAGAAACACCGCTGCCGACGCCCTCTCCCATGCGGCGGAAGGCGTCCTCTCGCAGCACGGCGATTCCATGATCACTACCGTTGCTCTGGAAGCGATCCGCGCGATCTCCGCCTGCTTCCCTGCACTGGAAGCAGAAACGCTTGGCTATGAGGAGAGGGAGAAGTTGATGTACGGCTCCCTTCTCGCCGGACTTGTTCTGGCTCATACAAGTACAACGACGGTTCATGCCATGGGCTATTCGCTGACTTACGGCAACAATATCCCCCACGGACGCGCCAACGGCCTGCTGCTTCCCGGATATTTCCGCTTTGTAGCGAAGACACATCCTGACACCGTAAAGAGCATCCTTGATGCCATGAACATGAAATCAATAGACGAGTTCGCCGCCGTATTCACGGCGCTGCTCGGTTCAGCGGAGAGATTGTCCGATGAGGTGATCGAAGCTTATACGAATACGGTCATGACACTGCCGAACATTCCGAATTCTCTCTCCGTTCCCACCAGAGAAGATGTCATTGAAATGTATCACACCATGCTGTAATTAACAGATAATGGACCGTGCGCAGTGAACGGTGATCTGCTGCAAAAAGAGGGGCTTTTACAGCTCCTCTTTTTCGTACGGAAGCACATCTGCCAGAAAACCTTTCGCTTTCAATGCCTCCTCGATCTCATCCATAATTTCTTCGCTCTCCGCGTTCACGGTATGAAAATGGTAGCCGGATGTAATTCGAAGAAGCGGCATGGATTTGCCGCTGCGGATCTGCTCCAGAAAGTTCTGTACATCCCGGCGACTGCGGATCTGCAGCTCCGCGCTTACCTTTCCGTAGGTCCTGTGGTTCACCATCACATCCTGTACAGCTCCGCCGAGATCCACAATCGTGTCCAATTCCTCCTCCATCCGCTCATCTGTATGATATACCTTGAACTTCCGGCTGACACATTTCTCTTCTGCCGGAAGAATATAACCTCTCGCGGTAGAGATAATCTCATGCCCCTCTGTCCGGAGAAGCGCGATATCCTGCACCACCACCTGGCGGCTGACGCCGGTGAGCTGTCCCAGCTTCGCACCAGAAAGCGGCACAACGCTCTGGCGAATCAGCTCCAGAATCTGTTTCCTTCTTTCTTTTCCAGAAATATTCTTTTCTAATTCTAAGCTTTCCTTTCCTGTGATTTTTTTCTCCATATAAAATCGCTCCACTCTGTCTTTATTATAAGTCTTCCAGCAACTGCTTCATGTATCGTCCCACCGTATGCGCGAATACGGAGGCATCCCGGATATAGGCAAAATCCTTGCCGAAGATCTTCCTTTCGGCCTGCAAATCCGCCTCCTCCCCGGTGAACACACCGAGCACTCTGACGCCCTGCGCGCGAATCTTCCGCACCTCATACGCAGTATCTTTCACCGCATAAGCATCCCCGTATACCGGAATCCGGGGATCAGGCTCCTGCCCCTTTGCACGATAGAGAATCTTATCATTCGGCCTGCCGTCGCTCAGGACAACCAGCACCTTTCCCTCCTGCGGACGCTGCATCAGGTCATACGCTGCCGCCCGGATCGCCAGCCCATCGCGGTTGTTCGAGGAGGCATACAACTCAAAGATGTTCCCGTTCTTTTCCGGCGGGTCTTCATAATCACGAAAACGATGCAGTACCGTCGTGTTCCAGAAGCTGCAAAAGCTCATCACGCGATGCGGAATCTGCAGGCGGCTGAGCGCTTCGCTGATAATAAATGCCTGCAGCGCCACCTGGCTCTGCCGCTTTCTCTGCGACCCGCTGGCATCAATCAGGATATCGATCACGAAGTTCAGCGGCTCCTGCCGCTCTCTCCGCTCAAAGATCCGGTCGGTCTGCACACGACCCACTTTCCAGAGCAGACCGGGAAGCACTGCGCCGGTATCCCCGACGGAAATCTCCGGCTCAGTCCGGCGGATCAGCGCCTTCTGCAATGTCTCCACCAACTGTCCGATGTTCTTTCTCGACATCGTATAATGCCGCCGGTAGTAAGTGCGATTCACTTCCGTCTGCCGCCTGATATACTGATATTGATAATTCTTCACCAGCGGTGCCTGCAGGATGCCTTCCGTATAGTAGAGGGCGCTGTCGGCATGGACATCCCGGCACAAGATTCTCTCCCGACGCTTTTCTTCTTCCTTCGTCATATACGAAGGGCCGAAATTTCTGGCAGTATATTCCTTGCGCTTCTTCAGCTCCTCCTCCGAAACCTGTACAATCGACGTTCCTCCGCTGCCGGAATCCCGCCGGGAATTGCTGTGCTCCGTCTCTGTGATCCGGGAGTCCAGCTGATTACGGTAAGCCTCCAGCGTCTGTTCCAGGGCTTCTTCATCCAGGAAATCCTGCCAGTTGAACTCCTGCAGCTCCTCCATCGTCACGGAAAGTACCGCATCCAAACCGCCGCGTTTCTTCTCGAAGGCCGGATCCGCCAGGCGGTTGTAGATCTGATCCAGCGTTTCCAGAAATGTTCTGACATTTTCAGATTGTCCGGCTTTTCCATTTTCTCCATGTTCTTCCTGTTTAGCAATTTCTCCGGCGGTATCTTCTTCCCGGTTTTCGATCCCTTGCTCTTTGGCCAGCGTTTTCAGGTGTTCCAGATGCTCTGTAAGTCTGCGCTCCGCCAACGCATTGCCGTCCAGAGAAGCCCGCATCCACAGAAGGGAAAGCCGACCGAGATCCGATTTTACCAGAGAATCGAAGCGGACATCCATCAGCTCCTCATATGCGCGGCGTCGTATCATCTCCGCGCCCGGCCGCTCCGCCAGAATCCGGCTGCCTGCCATGCTGTCGATACACAGCCCGGCAGCCTGCACCAATGTGCCCTCCTCCGCCCCCAGATAGATTTTCTTCAGGAGGTAGAGGGATACCTCCTCGCGGAATGTCTGACTGCAGTACCGGACGTATGCGCCTTCCTTAACCGCATCGTAGAGAGCTGCCCAGGGAGTCTCCTCCCACTTATCATCTTCAAAGGACATCTCGAGGCTGTAATCCCCGCTCACTGTCCACAGAAGGTTCTTCAGACGCATCTCCCAGTGATCATTCATGCAAAGATATCCTCCCGTGTCCAGGAAGCTGGAAGGCGTGTCATGACAACGTCGTTCACCAGCTCCTTCTCAAACAGATCAAATGTCTTATTCGTAATGCCCATGCGAACCGCAAGCTCCGGCGCAAGGCCGGCACGGATCGTGCCGAGCGCGCTGAGCATACCGCGAAGATCCAGCACCTTCGTCGTAATCTCTCCATTTGCAGCCTTCTTCTGAAGATCCAGGAACAGGCCGACAAACTGTACCAGTGCCTCCGGCCGGATATCCGGGAAGCGATAGCGGATGATCCGCTCCAGGGTCTCCTTATCCGGCTCCGGCATATCGATGACTAGGAAACGGGATACCAGCGCTTCATTCAGCTCCTTCGTACCTGCATAACCGTAATTCATAGTGGCAATAAATCGGGCCGCCGGGTCCAGACTTACCTTGTCATAGCCCGGAACCTCCAGAATCCGACGCTGATCCAGGACGGCATGAAGAACGGCTGCCGCTTCGTTCTTCGCCATGTTGATCTCATCCAGGACGCCGAAGCCGCCATACAGCGCGCACTGGTAGACCGGCCCGTGCCGGAGCTGCACTTCTTGATCCTTGAAGGTATCTGTACCGATCAGCGAGCTGGCGTCAGTATTTACATGGAACGATATGTTATACAGCGGACGCCCGAACAGATAGGCCAGGTTCTCCGCGAGGATGTTCTTGCCGGTCGCCTTGGAGCCGGACAGGAGAATGTTCTCTCCCTGCAGCAGGGCTGCGATCGCCATCGTGAGGACTTCATCACCGAAGTACGGGATCTGAGGCTCCGCCAGACGATACTGCATCGCGTCGTCTACGGTGTGCTCTCTCCGGAAATCTTCCAGATCCTTCTGAATCCACTCCGGAAGGTTTGATATGATATCCATGTTTCTTTCGTTTCCTTCCTGATACTTTGTATTTCCGGCAGCCGTTCCGCTCTTCTTCTCATGACAACATGCCAGACAGCCGCCGTTAATTCACTCTCCTGTATTATACACATTTACCACTGCAAATTTCAATGACAAGTTTTGTGTCTTGACACGATAATCCCCCAGAATGCATGAATGTTAACCAAAACCTGCTGAAGCTCCAGCAAAGGCACTTCGCTTTTCGCCGCGTTCTCCATGTCATATACCGACATCTGAATATAGGACAGTGCTTCAGAGCCAATGCTCTCACGAAGAACAACCGCATTGTCATACGCGCGGTTCAGATTGCTGATCAGCGAATCCGGATATATGAGCATACACGCCTTTCACAGGAAGAAAATTCTCGCACTCCGCAAGATATCCGTTGGAAGAAAATATAAAGTCCGCCTGGATCACACCGTCCTTTACAATCTGCTTTTTACCGTAATTATCCGTGTTTTTTCTTTCTGTCTTTGCATTGAGCAAAATTAATTAAATTATTTTGTTCTTTTCAAAGGTGGCGTCTCATGATAAGATAAAATGTACAGAATAAATACCATCAACGATTTTAGGAGGGAAAAATCAATGGGCGGTTTTTTTGGAGTTGCATCCAGAGAAGATTGTGTGTTTGACCTGTTCTTCGGTACAGACTACCACTCTCACCTGGGAACCCGAAGAGGCGGACTCGCAGTATACGGAAAGAAGAAAGGTTTCGATCGAGCCATACATAACATCGAGAACTCGCCCTTCCGTACCAAATTTGAGAAAGATATTCATGAGATGGAGGGCAATCTCGGCATCGGATGTATCTCCGATTTCGAACCCCAGCCTCTGATTGTACGCTCTCATCACGGAACCTACGCGATCACGACGGTCGGCAAAATCAACAATGCCGATGCCATCACGGAGATGCTTTTTGCGAACAATCACTCGCACTTTCTGGAAATGAGTGGCGGCGATATCAACCCGACTGAGCTCGTGGCATCTGTAATTAACCAGAAGGAGAACCTGGTCGATGGCATCCGTTACGCGCAGGAACTGATCGACGGCTCCATGACCATCCTACTGCTGACTCCCCGCGGCATCTACGCCGCCAGAGACCGCATGGGCCGCACACCTGTCGTTCTCGGTCACAAGGACGGCGCTTACTGTGCCTGCTTCGAGAGCTATTCATTCCTGAATCTCGGCTATACACTCTACAAGGAGCTCGGCCCCGGCGAGATCGTATTCTTCGATGCCGATCACGTACAACCGCTGGTAAAGCCCGGCGATAAGATGAAGATCTGCACCTTCCTGTGGATCTACTATGGCTACCCGTCCGCATCCTATGAGGGCATGAGCGTGGAGCAGATGCGCTACAACTGCGGCGCCGCTCTGGCGAAGCGTGATAACGTGCATCCCGATATCGTAGCCGGTGTTCCGGATTCCGGTACCGCGCACGCTGTCGGCTATGCGAACGAGTCCGGCATCCCGTTCTCCCGTCCTTTTATTAAATATACGCCGACCTGGCCCCGTTCCTTCATGCCGACGATTCAGAGCAAGCGCAACCTGATCGCCAAGATGAAGATGATCCCGGTTCATGATCTGATCAAGGACAAGAGCCTTCTTCTGATCGATGATTCGATCGTGCGCGGTACGCAGCTGCGCGAGACGACAGAGTTCCTGTATCAGAGCGGCGCGAAGGAGGTTCATATCCGTCCGGCATGTCCTCCTCTGTTATTCGGCTGCAAGTACCTGAACTTCTCTCGTTCCACCTCCGACATGGATCTGATCACCCGCCGCGTGATTCAGAATCTCGAAGGCAAGGATGTCAGCGATGAAGTGCTGAAGAAGTATGCCGATCCGGATTCCGAAGAGTATGCAAATATGATTGAGGAGATCCGCAAGGAACTGAACTTTACTTCCCTTCGTTATCATCGTCTGGATGATATGCTGAATGCGGTTGGCATCGATCCCGATAAGCTCTGCACCTACTGCTGGAATGGAGAAGAGTAAGTAACGCAGGCAAAATTGAGCCGGTACTCTGAATTGCTATATAAGAATCATTAATCAAAAAATCCTCCGCTTCCGGATTTCTCCGGGCGGAGGATTTTTCTATTTACTTGCTTTTGCTATGTATGATCTACTGAATCGCCTTGTGGAACTCCTGCAGAGAGTGTACCCCCTTCTGCGTGCAGTTCTTGTGCGCCTTGATACCTTCTACGGTCGCCTTGGCTGCTGCCATGGAGGTTACGTAGCAGATACGGCCCTTGATCGCTGCCTTACGGATGTAGCTGTCATCAACCGCGCCTTTCTTGCCGGCGGGAGTATTGATGATCAGGTTTACTTCCTTGTTCGTGATCGCATCCAGAACGTTCGGGCGTCCCTGACTCAGCTTGAAGATGCGGGTTACCGGGATGCCTTCCTTCTCGATCACATCGCAGGTACCACCGGTCGCAATCAGCTTGAAGCCGCACTCATGCAGGCTTCTTGCCAGCTCCGGAAGTTCGGATTTGTCTCTGTCGCTGATGCTGATCAGAGCCGTGCCTGACAGCGGAATCTTCGTCTGGGTGGCTTCCTGTGCCTTGAAGAACGCCTCTCCGAAGGTATCAGCCATGCCGAGTACCTCGCCAGTCGAGCGCATCTCCGGACCGAGAACCGGGTCAACCTCAGGGAACATATTGAACGGGAATACTGCTTCCTTTACGCCGCAGTGAGGGATGTTCTTGTCCTTCAGAGCCGGTACCGGGGAAGGATTTCCGGTCAGATCCATGGTTACGATCTGGGTTGCCAGCTTCACCATGTTGATGTTGCATACCTTGGATACCAGCGGTACAGTACGGCTGGCACGGGGATTTGCCTCCAGTACATATACCACGCCGTCCTCGATCGCGTACTGCATGTTCATCAGGCCGCGCACATTCATCTCCTTCGCGATGCGCTTCGTGTAATCCTTGATCTGGGCCAGGTTATCTGCCGGAATCGTCTGGGAAGGAAGTACACATGCGGAGTCTCCGGAGTGAACGCCGGCCAGCTCTACGTGCTCCATAACCGCAGGAACAAATACATTTTCGCCGTCACTGATTGCATCCGCCTCACACTCCAGCGCGTTGTGCAGGAAACGATCGATCAGGATCGGACGATCGGGAGTTACGCCAACGGCTGCATTCATATAGAATCTCAGGCTCTCTTCATCATGAACCACTTCCATACCGCGTCCGCCCAGTACATAGGAAGGACGAACCATAACCGGGTAGCCGATGCGCTCCGCGATGGCCAGCGCGTCATCCACAGTAACCGCCATACCGGATTCGGGCATAGGAATATGCAGCTTGTCCATCATCTCGCGGAACTCGTCACGGTCTTCTGCCATGTCGATGGTCTCCGGCGTCGTACCCAGGATATTCACGCCGTTCGCCTTCAGAGCTGCCGCCAGGTTCAGAGGAGTCTGACCGCCAAACTGAGCAATAACGCCAACAGGCTTCTCTTTCTCATGAATGCTCAGTACGTCTTCCAGAGTCAGCGGCTCAAAGTACAGCTTATCAGAAGTATCGTAATCGGTAGATACCGTCTCCGGATTGCAGTTTACAATAATGGTCTCGAAGCCAAGTTCCTTCAGCGCAAATGCCGCGTGTACACAGCAATAGTCAAATTCGATACCCTGACCAATACGGTTCGGACCACCACCAAGGATCATAACCTTGGGCTTGTCGCTGGTCTTGCTCTTCTCGGTAATATGGTACGAAGAGTAGTAGTAAGCAGAATCCTTCGTACCACTTACGTGTACCGGTTCCCACTCTTCCACAACGCCGATGGCCTTTCTTGCGTTGCGTACATCCGTCTCGGTTACATCCAGAATGCCTGCCAGGTAACGATCGGAGAAGCCGTCCAGCTTCGCCTGCTTCAGCGCTTCCGCCGGAGGGACACTGCCCTTGTACTGCTTCAGAGACTCCTCTTCCTCTACCAGTTCCTTCATCTGCTCGATAAAGTAAGGCTTGATCTTCGTAAGCTCGAACAGTTCGTCTACCGTCGCGCCCTTTCTCAGAGCCTCATACATGATGAACTGACGCTCGCTGGTCGGAACATGCAGCTTATCCAGAAGCTCTTCTTTGGAAAGTTCGCCGAAGTTTTTCGCGCCGCCCAGACCATATCGTCCGGTCTCCAGGCTACGGATCGCCTTCTGGAAAGCCTCCTTATAAGTCTTGCCAATGCTCATAACTTCGCCTACGGCGCGCATCTGCGTACCCAGCTTATCCTCTGCGCCCTTGAACTTCTCAAATGCCCAGCGTGCGAACTTAATTACAACATAATCGCCGTCCGGTACATACTTGTCGAGCGTACCGTACTTGCCGCACTCGATATCGCACAGATCCAGTCCTGCCGCCAGCATCGCGGATATCAGAGCGATCGGGAAACCGGTTGCCTTGGAAGCTAGTGCGGAAGAACGGGAGGTGCGGGGGTTAATCTCGATAACAATAATACGTCCAGTCTCGGTATTGCGTGCGAACTGTACGTTCGTTCCGCCAATTACCTCGATCGCGTCAACAATCTTGTATGCCTGACGCTGCAGTTCCTTCTGTACATCCTCCGGAATCGTCAGCATCGGAGCGGAACAGAAGGAATCACCGGTATGTACGCCCAGCGGATCAATATTCTCGATAAAGCATACGGTAATCATCTTGCCGGTCGCGTCACGGACAACTTCCAGCTCCAGCTCTTCCCAGCCAAGGATTGACTCCTCTACCAGTACCTGGCCGACCATGCTGGCCTGCAGACCTCTGGCAACAACCGTCTTCAGCTCCTCGGTATTGTATACCAGACCGCCGCCGGCGCCGCCCATGGTGTATGCCGGACGGATAACGACCGGATAGCCAAGCTTGTCTGCGATCGCCAGTGCTTCGTCTACCGTATAGGCAACTTCACTGCGTGCCATCTCGATGCCCAGAGACTCCATCGTCTTCTTGAACTCGATACGATCCTCGCCTCTCTCAATTGCATCGATCTGTACGCCAATTACCTTTACGCCGTACTTGTCCAGAACACCGGCAGCCGCCAACTCGGAGCACAGGTTCAGGCCGGACTGACCGCCCAGGTTCGGAAGCAGGGCATCCGGACGCTCTTTGTCAATGATCTGGGTCAGGCGATCAACGTTCAACGGCTCGATATAGGTAACATCCGCTGTGGTCGGATCGGTCATGATCGTAGCCGGGTTGGAATTAACCAACACGATCTCATAGCCCAGCTTCTTCAGCGCCTTACACGCCTGTGTGCCGGAGTAGTCAAACTCACAGGCCTGTCCGATGATAATCGGGCCGGAGCCGATGATGAGCACTTTGTGAATGTCTTCTCGTTTCTTCATATATAGGTTCCCCCTCGTTTAAACTAATCAAGGTCTTTGTGTCATAAGTAAAACTCCGGTTCAGCCGTGCAGCTGCTCCAGATACCATAAAAAATAGAGGATCGCAAGAAGATCCGCGCATCCTCCGGGACTTACGTTCTTCTCTATGAAGAGCTCGTCCAGCCGGAATACATCCTCCTGCATAGGTGCGGTCCCCTGCGAAAGAAGTGCTGCCGCCTGCTGCTGCATCTGCTGCTGTACTTCCCGTCCGCCCCTCTTAATCATATTCGTATCTTCCACACGCGAAATCAGAAGCAACAGCGTCCACACACCGGCTTCCTCGAAGGTGCTGCCATCCGCAAGCTTCGCCTGAAAGAACGGCCATGCCGTCTCACGGATCGAAGCAAAACCGCTGGCCGCTTCCCCGCGAATCCCGGCAATGCCATAGGCAAGATACTGGCGCTCTCCCGCCGTCTTCCCGTCCGCTTCCGCGAAATCCGACTGCAGAGCCGGCTGTGCCGCGCGTCCTGAAGCAAGAAGAAGATCCTCTGCGCGCCAAGCCCCAGACTGACAGCTGCGCCATCCGCATACGCCGCACAGAATACCCAGTGAGAAAATCATGCCCTTGTGGGTATTGATCCCATCCGTGGCGGAGAACATGGCCTGCTCGGCCTCCTGGCCTCTCGGTCTCAGCCACTGCAGAAGCTCCCCGGCCTCCGCACCGGCATGTTTCTCACCGATCCGGAAGCAGTCGGCAAAGTAGCTCTCCAGCGCATGCGCGCTGGCTTCAAAAAGGGGCACATCCATATCCTGGTGCGCTCCGGTATTTCTTCGATCCACCAGGCCGGGTTTCGGTGTCGTATAAACTTCCTGCAGAAGCGCCATCCGGCAAATCCGCCCGATCAGCGAAGGCGTCAGCCCTTCCCTGCGGAAGTATGTAATCATCAGCTGTAAGGTCCGCTCCTGCAACTCGGCTACAGTGTGTGTCCGGCTTCTGGCACAGACAGCCGCCGTCTCCCCGCAGATCAGACAGCGGCGCGGCGGATAGCCGAACTCCTCACGGGAGACCTTGTTCCCACCCGAATCCAACACATCGATATCGAACAGGCGTCCCAGAGGATGCTCTTCCTCCAGGGCAGTGAGCACACGCTTTACCGCTCGACAGTCAGCGTCTATCAGGAAATATGCCTCCCAGCCCCAGGACGGCGTCAGCATCTCCTCCCGCCGAACAGCCAGCTGCGCCAATTCCAGACGGCTGCGGATCTCCCGCATACCGGCAAGAAACGTCTCCTCCGACAGGGGGTGTACCTTCACAGGCCCTGCCATATTCAATGTAAAACACACCAGTACGGGCGCTCCCTCTGACAGCAGACGGCGCTGCCTGATCGCGCGGGCTTCTCTCCCGTCCAGCATCTCAACGAGCGGAACCGAATGCCCCACAAGCCAGGGGGTTATATCCATATTCGTTCCTCCTTCATTCCGGTAAACATTCGGAATCTATTTTATTATACCGCCATATAGTCTCTGTGGCAAGCAAAAAAGACCACTCCCGAAAAAAAAGTGGTCTTTTTGTATGATATTGTTGATCGTATACTTTTTTATATCCCGTTTCGTGTGCTATTCGTTTACGCCAGATTGGAATATCCCATCAGGTATGTGTCTACCTCTCGCGCCGTCTCACGGCCTTCACGGATCGCCCATACAACGAGAGATGCGCCCCTTCTCATATCGCCGGCGACGAATACATGTGGTACTGCCGTCTTATGAGAAGCCGGACAGGTTCCGGGAACATTTCCCTTCTTATCGGTATGAAGTCCGAAACTCTCTGCCAGTGCAGAGTCTGCACCGGTAAATCCGGCAGCGATCAGAACCATATCGCACTTCACTTCGAACTCGCTGCCCTCGATATCGCGTGTGATCTTCTTTCCTGTCGCTTCATCGATCACACGTTCCAGCTTTATGCCGATCGCAGCCTTCACCTTGCCGCCCTCATCCAGAACGAACTCCTTCACGCGAGTGGCATAACTTCTCGGATCTTTGCCATATACGGCAACACATTCCTGCTGACCGTATCCGTCCTTCCGGACAACCGGAGGCTCCGGCCAGGGATTATCCGCCGCGCGGGTCAGCGGCTCTTCCTCCCGGCGCAGGAACTGCGTGATTTTCTTCGCGCCCTGGCGAACAGCAGTTCCGATGCAGTCATTCGCAGTATCACCACCTCCGATAACAAGCACCCGCTTGCCTTTCGCGTTCATAAAAGGATCCAGTTTTATCCCGTCCAGAAGACTCTTCGTACTCGCTGTCAGGTAAGGAACTGCAAAGCCGATTCCCTTTCCCTCTCTTCCGGGAACCGGAAGGTCCCGGGGAACCGGAGCTCCGCAGGCAAGGATGACGGCATCATACTGCTCCTCCAGCTGCTTCGGGGTAACATCCTTTCCGACGCATACGCCAGTCAGGAATTCCACACCATCCGCTTCCATGCGTACTCTGCGACGATCGATGACCCATTTTTCCAGCTTCATATTCGGAATGCCATACATCAGCAGGCCGCCGATCCGGTCTTCTTTCTCAAGAACCGTGACGGAATGACCTCTGCGGTTCAGCTGATCGGCTACCGCCAATCCGGCAGGACCGGAACCAACGACAACCACCTTCTTACCGGTGCGAACCGTCGGCGGATGCGGATCCATCTTGCCGTTCGCGTAGCCCCACTCAATGATCGCAAGCTCATTATCGCGAACCGTTACTGCGCCCTTGTACAAGTTGCCGGTGCAGGCTTCCTCGCACAGGCCGGGGCATACGCGGGAGGTGAACTCCGGGAAATTGCTGGTCTTCATCAGGCGATGAAAAGCCTGTTGATAATTGCCGCGATAGAGGAAATCATTCCATTCTGGAATCAGGTTGTTCAGAGGGCAGCCAACGGTACCTCCATCGAAATCCATACCTGCCTGGCAGAAGGGAACACCGCAGTCCGTACAGCGGCTGGCCTGCTCCCGGCGCTCCCGCTCCGGCAGAGGCTGATGGAACTCATTGTAGTGCTGAATGCGCTCCTCCGGTCTTTCCTCCCTGTTATTTTTTCTCTTATATTCCAAAAATCCAGTCGGTTTTCCCATCGGATTACGCCTCCATTTCTTTTCTTTTTGTATAGAAAGCCTCTACCTTCGCGTCGCGCTCATTCAGCCCGCGTCTCTGGAATTCCGAAGCCAGCTCCAGCATTTCCTTATACTCTACCGGGATGACCTTGCGGAACTTACCGATATATTCCGGGAAATTCTCCAGGATGCGCTGTCCCTTCGGCGAACCGGTCATGGCTACATGCTCGCGGATCATCTCCTGTACCTTCGTGATGTCTTCCTTCTCTGTCAGCATCTCCAGATATACCATCTCACGGTTCAGGTTCAGATAGAGTTTATTCTTCTCATCCAGCACGTAGGCCGTACCGCCGCTCATCCCCGCAGCGAAGTTCTTACCGGTCGGACCGAGAACAACAACCGTGCCGCCGGTCATATACTCGCAGCCATGATTGCCGACACCTTCAACAACTGCCTCCGCTCCAGAGTTTCTAACGCAGAAACGCTCACCGGCGATGCCGTTGATGAAGATCTTGCCAGCCGTTGCGCCGTAAAGCGCCACATTTCCGATCACAATATTATCTTCCGCATGATAGCGTGCCTCTGCCGGAGGATATACGGCGATCTTGCCACCGGAAAGTCCCTTGCCGACGTGATCATTGCTGTCGCCTTCCAGAATCAGCGTCAGTCCCTTCGGGATAAATGCGCCGAAGCTCTGTCCGCCGTGTCCCTTCGTATGAATTACCATCGTATCATCCGGCAGCGTATTGCCGAACTTTCTGGTGATTGCGGAGCCGAGAGCCGTAGCAAAGGTACGATCCGTGTTCTGCACCTCCAGAGAAATCTCCTTCTTCTCGCCGGTCTTTAAAGATTCCGCAAAAGCGGGAAGCAGAACCCGGCGGTCCAGTGTCTTGTCCAGTTCAAAATCAAATCCATTGCCCGGAAGGAAGCGAAGCTCATTCGGGTCTACGCCATCCATGCAGAGCGCTCCCAGGTTCAGGGCGCTTGCCTTATAATTCTCCTTACCCAGATCCGGGCGGGTCTTCAGCAGCTCGGTACGGCCGATCAGTTCATTGACTGTGCGCACGCCGAGTCTTGCCATATGTTCCCGCAGATCCTGGGCGATGAAGCGCATATAATTTTCGACATATTCCGGCTTGCCGCGGAAATTCTTCCGAAGCTCCGGATTCTGTGTTGCTACGCCCATCGGGCAGGTATCCAGATTGCAGACGCGCATCATCACGCAGCCCAGGGATACCAGAGGGCCGGTGGCGAACCCATAACCTTCCGCGCCAAGCAGAGCAGCTACCAGAACATCGCGTCCGGTCATCAGCTTGCCGTCCGTCTCAAGGAGGACTTTGTTACGGAGTCCGTTCTGTACCAGTGTCTGATGTGCTTCTGCCAGACCGATCTCCCAGGAAAGTCCCGCGTTGTAGATCGAGCTGCGAGGCGCTGCTCCAGTACCGCCGGTGCATCCCGAAATCAGGATGATCTCCGCGCCTGCCTTCGCAACACCGCTGGCTACCGTGCCGACGCCGGCCTCGGACACCAGTTTGACGGAGATATCCGCCTGATCATTCGCGTTCTTCAGGTCATAGATCAGCTGCGCCAGATCCTCGATCGAGTAAATATCATGGTGCGGGGGCGGCGAAATCAGACCAACGCCGGGCGTGGAATTTCTCGTCTCTGCCACCCACGGGTATACCTTCGCTCCGGGCAGATGGCCGCCCTCACCAGGCTTTGCGCCCTGCGCCACCTTGATCTGCAATTCCTTTGCATTTACCAGGTACTCACTGTTCACGCCGAAACGGCCGCTGGCTACCTGCTTGATCGTGCATCCGCGATAGGTTCCATCCTCCAAGAAACCGTTTCTCTCGGAAGGCTGGCCGCCCTCGCCTGTATTGGAACGACCGCCCAGACGGTTCATGGCAACGGCCAGCGCTTCATGCGCCTCCGGAGAAAGAGAGCCGTAGCTCATCGCACCAGTGTGGAAGCGCTTCACGATCTCCTCCACAGGTTCTACCTCTTCAATCGGGATTCCCGTCTCGGGGTAAAGCACATCCATCAGACTGCGGAGGTTCGTCTCTCTCTGCTCGCCGGTCACAGCCGCCGCGTATTTCTTGTATACTTCATAATCACCGGTCTGAACCGCCTTGTGCAGCAGGTGGATCGTCATCGGATTGTACAGATGATCCTCCTTGCCGGAACGCATCTTGTGACCGCCGGTGCTCTCCAGCGTCAGATCCACATCCAGCCCCAGCGGATCGAAAGCCGCCGAGTGCAGCTCATCCATCTGCAGCTCCATATTCTTCAGGGTGATGCCGCCCAAACGGCTGACAACGCCGGTGAAGTATGCGTCAATCACATCACTGTTGATGCCGACCGCCTCGAATACCTTGGAGCCCTGATAGGACTGCAGGGTGGAGATTCCCATCTTGGAAGCGATCTTTACGATACCGTGCATGATCGCACTGTTGTAATCCTGAACTGCCGTATGGTAATCCTTGTGCAGGATATCGTCGCGAATCATCTGATAGATCGTCTCATGCGCCAGGTAAGGATATACCGCGCTCGCGCCGAAGCCGAGGAGGGTCGCGAAGTGATGCACCTCGCGGGGCTCGCCGCTCTCCAGAATCAGAGACATACCACTTTCCTTCTGCGTGCGGATCAGATACTGCTGTACCGCCGATACTGCCAGCAGCGACGGGATCGCCACGTGGTTCTCATCGACGCCGCGGTCGGAAAGGATCAGGATGTTCACGCCCTCTTTATACTTGTAATCAATCTCTGCAAAGAGGTTGTTCAGCGCGCGCTCCAGGCTGGTGCCCTTGTAGTGCAGGATAGATACCGTATCCAGGCGGAAGCCGTTCGCCTTCATGCTGCGGATCTTCATCATATCCGTCTCCGTCAGGATCGGGGAACTGATGCTGAGTACGCGGCAGTTCTCCGGCTTCTCCTGCAGAAGGTTGCCTGTATTGCCGATGAACAGGCAGGTCGAGGTTACCAGCTCCTCACGGATTGCATCCAGAGGCGGATTCGTTACCTGCGCAAACTGCTGCTTGAAGTAATTGAACAGCGGCTGACGGCGGCGGGACAATACCGGAAGCGGGTTATCCGCTCCCATTGCTGCGATCGGCTCTGCGCCGTTCTCCGCCATGGAGAGGATCGAAGTGCTATAGTCGTCGTAGCTGTAGCCGAACGCGTTCTGCAGGCGAGATCTCGTGATCCGGTCATAGTGCTGCGGGCGCTGGTTCGGGATCTTCTGATCTTCCAGACGGATCAGGTTGCTCTCCAGCCATTCGCCGTAGGGTTGACGGTTCGCGTATTCCTGCTTCAGCTGCTCGTCATCCACAAGAACACCACGGGTCGTATCCACCAACAGCATCTTGCCAGGACGCAAACGATCCTTGCGGATAATCTTCGACTCGTCAATCGGGAGTACGCCGACCTCAGACGAAAGAATCAGCTGATCATCATCTGTAATATAATAACGGGAAGGACGCAGACCATTGCGGTCCAGAGTCGCTCCTACAAGATCGCCGTCACTGAAAATGATCGATGCCGGACCGTCCCACGGCTCCATCATGGTTGCGTAGTAACGATAGAAATTCTTCTTCGCCAGAGACATCGTGCGGTCGTTCGCCCAGGGCTCCGGAATCGTGATCATAATGGCCAGCGGAAGATCCATGCCGTTCATTACCAGGAACTCGATCGTGTTGTCCAGCATCGCGGAATCGGAGCCGGTAACGTCCACCGCCGGGAGAACCTTGTGCAGATCTTGCTTCAGAAGCTTGGATTCCATCGTCTCTCCGCGCAGCATCATCTTATCCACGTTGCCGCCGATAGTATTGATCTCGCCGTTATGCACCAGCAGGCGATAGGGATGTGCTCTCTCCCAGCTGGGGTTCGTATTCGTGCTAAAACGGGAATGTACGATACCGATCGCGGATACATAGCTGTGATCCTGCAGATCCTTATAGAAGGTACGCAACTGCCCGACAAGGAACATGCCCTTGTACACGATCGTGCGGCTGGAGAGCGATACGACATACGTGCCGTCGTTGCTCTGCTCAAATACACGCTTTGCGATATACAGGCGGCGATCAAAATCAATGCCCTTCTCTACGTTCTCCGGCTTCTTCACGAAGCCCTGCCAGATCCGGGGTTTCTTCTCCAGCGCCTTGCTGCCAAGCACGGAATCATCCACCGGAACCTCACGCCAACCGAGGAACTCCATGCCCTCCTGTTCGACAACCACTTCGAACATCTTCTTCGCCTGATTACATTTCATCTCGGTCTGAGGGAAGAAGAACATACCGATACCATATTCTCTCTCTCCTCCGATCTCGACCCCCTGCTCCGCCATGCGCGCATGGAAGAAACTGTGAGAGATCTGAAGCAGAATGCCGACACCATCGCCGGTCTTGCCTTCTGCGTCCTTGCCTGCGCGATGCTCCAGGTTCTCAACAATCTTCAGTGTATTGTCCACGGTCGTGTAGCTCTGACGTCCTTTAATATCAACGATTACACCGATACCACAGTTATCATGTTCAAACTGCGGACGGTACAAGGTTTTGTATTCCTGTGATTTCATTGCCTGCCCTCCTTGTATGATACAATTATAGAGCAGTGACTTAATTTTGTCAAGTTTTTGGCACTATTTGATTTATTTTATTTTGTTTGTTCGTTTCTTTTCTTAATAAACTTTTACAAAAGAAAACTGCCGTCTCCGGCCCGAGGGCAGAAAACGGCAGTTCATTAATTCATATTATGGCAAGGATAAGCTAAACTTACAGAGTAGCTTCCAGGTTCTTGCGGATAGCCTGGATGAACTCGGTGCTGTTTACCTTGTGAACCTTCTCTGCATCCATGGTGGTAATCAGAGCCAGGTCCTTGGTCATGTAACCATCTTCGATGGTCTTGATGGTAGCAGCTTCCAGCTTCTTAGCGAAGGTGCACAGCTCAGGCAGCTTGTCCAGCTCGCCTCTCTTGTTCAGAGCGCCGGTCCATGCAAAGATGGTAGCAACGGAGTTGGTAGAAGTCTGCTTGCCTTCCAGATGCTGATAGTAATGTCTCTGAACAGTACCATGAGCAGCCTCGTACTCGTAGTTTCCATCGGGGGATACCAGTACGGAGGTCATCATAGCCAGGGAACCGAAAGCGGTAGCCAGCATATCGGACATTACATCGCCATCGTAGTTCTTGCAAGCCCAGATGTAACCGCCCTCGGAACGAATTACACGAGCTACGATATCATCGATCAGAGTGTAGAAGTAAGTGAGGCCTGCAGCCTCAAACTTCTCCTTGTACTCGGTATCAAATACTTCCTGGAAGATATCCTTGAAGGTGTGGTCGTACTTCTTGGAAATGGTATCCTTGGTAGCGAACCAAACATCCTGCTTGGTATCCAGTGCGTAGTTGAAGCAGCTGCGAGCGAAGGATCTGATGGAATTGCAACGGTTGTGCATACCCTGGATTACACCGCCTTCCGGCTCGGTGAACTTCATGATAACTTCTTCCTGCTTGGTGCCGTCAGCGCCCTCGAATACCAGCTTAGCGGTACCGGGCTGGAAGCACTTCATCTCAACACCCTTATAAACATCACCATAAGCATGACGAGCGATGGTGATCGGCTTAGTCCAGTTCTTTACGTAAGGCTCGATGCCCTTAACCAGAATGGGAGCACGGAAAACAGTACCGTCCAGAATAGCACGAATGGTGCCGTTCGGGCTCTTCCACATCTGAGACAGGTTGTACTCCTTAACACGTGCAGCGTTGGGAGTGATGGTAGCGCACTTAACAGCTACACCGTACTTCTTGGTAGCGTTAGCGGAATCTACGGTAACCTGGTCCTTGGTCTTCTCTCTCTCTTCCAGACCCAGGTCATAGTACTCGGTCTTCAGATCGATGAAGGGAAGCAGCAGCTCATCCTTGATAATCTGCCACAGAACTCTGGTCATTTCGTCGCCGTCCATCTCAACCAGGGGCGTCGTCATTTGAATCTTAGCCATTGGAATCATCCTCCTTAATTTGCGGACGTCCGGCCGGTAATAATTGCCGGGGCCCGTAATATGTTTAAATTATATGACAAATTTTTATCCATGTCAATAATACAATCAAAGTTATCGCCGGTTTCTGCTTTCTTTTTTTGTATAAATAAATACAAAAACTCAATAAATCAGGGAGATAAGTTCCGTCCCAGGATAAAAGTACGCCAGAGCTTCCTC
Source organism: Hominifimenecus microfluidus (assembly GCA_020687485.1). Lineage (GTDB taxonomy): Bacteria > Bacillota > Clostridia > Lachnospirales > Lachnospiraceae > Hominifimenecus > Hominifimenecus microfluidus. The sequence continues at coordinate 63,564 of JAJEQR010000001.1, forward strand.
ATATGTCTTCCCTTCTCGGATCAGCCCGTAGGCTCCGCTCTGACTCATACCGGCCCCATGTCCGTAACCGCCGCCATGAAGGATATACCCGATCAGCACATCCTCGTCCCGCTGCTCTTCCATATAAAAGAAAGCGCTCGGAAGCATCTTCCAGTTCGTCACCGTGCGTCCGTCGGGAAGCGCAATCACCATTTCGGCGTTTCCAAGGGCCTCCCTTACTGCGCTCTGACGGTACAGCACTGTTCGCCCCTCCGAACCGGTGACAGAAAGTTCTTCAATGATACCTCCACCGCCCCGTTTCGTCACTTCCAGATCCGTAATCGTTCCGACCGGTTCCATGCTATGCTTCTCCAGATAATCACTGACCGACGCCGTAATCTCCGGCACCGACAGCACAATCTTCCAGCGATAGAAATCCGATCCTGCGTCATAGCTGTCCTGGTACCAGTCAATAAATCCGCGGAATGCCGACTCCTCTGACAGATCAAGGCTTTCCCTGGATGCATTCAACGCCGAAGCCGGATAGTAAGGTGTATCCGCCGGATTTTCCTGCCAGATTGAAAGATCCGTGGTTGTCCCGCACGACACGGAGAAATAATACGTATCAATCACTTCTCCCTGATACGTAAGAACCTGTCCACGGGTCTCCTCCACGGCCTGATCGGCAGCCTCCCCCCGCTCCTGATTGTTATAGACCTGATAATTTACACTATCGTCCACATTTGCTCCGCAGACCGGGTCCGCTCCTGCCCCGGAAAGCTTGTTCCAGGCATAATTTCTCGCACATATCGCCTGCACCTTTAACGCCTCCGTGCCATAGGACAGGAGCATCTCCCCCGGCACAACCAGCTTCAGATATTCCTCCAGATCCACCTTGTTGATCACAGCAAGCCTCCCATCCTCCGGCCAGATCTCGATGCTGCCCGGATAGACCGGATAGCCGCACTCCCGGTGTACATTTACCAGCTGCAGTCCGTTCTCCGCCGCCACCGTCATCTTTCCGCTCTTCAGGCGATCATCCTCCGGATCAATCGTGAGAATCTGATCGCCGGGATAAACTTCCTCGCCACCGCTCCACTGCAGGGAGTATGTCCCGGAGGAAGTAATCTGAATCCGGTCATGAAGCGCTTCCTCGTAATCCGAAGCACAGATCTTTACCCGGATTGTTTTTTCTGTCTCCGGCTCCGCAGTTTTCACTGTCTGCGCGACTTCCTCCTTCGGCACCGATGCTTCTCCGGCTCCGCTCTCCGGCGGCATCCAGTAGATATCGCCATAAGAATTCACCGCTTCTGCATCTGAGCGAAGAGAGGAATCGTCTTCCTCATTTCCGACATTCGCTGCCTGCTCCGCATTTTTACTTTCTGTATTCGCTATGCCGCTGCCTGTCCTTCGCCCCGTTCCGGCAGAGAAGAGCGCCGTCGCAGCAAGAATCAGCAGAAGAATCAGTGGCAGATTCCACCTGCGTCCTGTTCTGTTTTCTTCCGGTTCCATCGTATCCTCCCTTATTATAGAAAAACTTCATTCTATCGCATACACCGCCTTACGTATTTTCTATATGAAAGGGTTCTGTAGTTCATGCCAGAAATATTTCGCCTTCTTTCGCGCGTTTTTTCTTATGCACCAATATAATTTCTTCCATAATAATTTGTAACTATTCAGAGCTCCAGCTCGATTCCGTTTGCACTGCATCTCGCTGTGGCTTCTCGCCATATGGATTTCCAAAAATGTATTCACTCATGCAAGCATGGCTCATACATTTGTTGCAAATCCGCATGGCTCTGAATAGTTACATAATTCGAAAATCCTTCCGGCTATTGACTTCTCTGTCTGTGTGTGATAGCGTCAATGTACATGCTCATTCGGAGACACCTGGCATCTTCGGATATGTATGTCTTGTGTGAGAGAGGGAAACGAATGAAAAAAGAAATGCTAACGGAATTAAAGCCGCAGATCATGCTGGTATGGAAGCTGAGTCTTCCTGCAATCCTGACACAGATCACAACGATTGCCATGCAGTATATTGATTCTTCTATGGTCGGAGCATTGGGCGCAAATGCCTCCGCTTCGATCGGACTGGTGTCCAGCAGCACCTGGATGTTCGGAGGCGTCACGAACGCCGTCTCCGCCGGGTTCTCCGTGCAGACCTCATACGCGCTCGGCGGAAATCACGAGGCGGAAGCCCGGAATATCATCCGGCACGGTCTCCTTACAGCCCTGGTGCTTTCGCTGCTGCTCTGTCTTCTCGGAACATCCATCAGCGGCAGGCTCCCGGTATGGCTGGGAGGCGACGCCGCCATCTGTCCGGATGCTTCGGATTATTTCTTTATCTATTCACTGATGATCCCATTTTCACAGCTGGTCTCCATCAGCTCCGCATTTCTGCAATGCTGCGGGGATATGCTTACGCCAAGCATTCTGAACGCGGCCATGTGTATCCTCGACGTCATCTTCAATGCGCTGCTGATCCCCCGATTCGGCGTGGCCGGAGCCGGTATGGGTACAGCGCTTGCCTGCGCCGTGATCAGCCTGCTCATGCTGTGGTGCTGCTGCATCCACAATCCGCAGATCCGCCTGAATCGCAGAGAGAAATACTCCTTCGAACCCGAAATTCTGCTTCGCGCGTTCAAAATCGGCGTTCCGGTCGGTGTGCAGGATGTCGCCATGAGCGGAGCACTTGTCGCCGCAACCGCAATCATCGCCCCACTGGGAGCGACTGCCATCGCCGCGAATTCCTTCGCCGTAACTGCGGAAGCTCTGTGCTATATGCCCGGCTACGGAATCGGTGCTGCAGCCGCTGTTCTGGTCGGCCGTCAGATCGGAGCCGGAGAGCCGGTCCTCGCCAAGCGCTATGGGAATATCAGCACCGCTATGGGCGCCATCCTGATGGGAATCACCGGTCTTCTTATGATGCTTCTCTGTCCGGCAGTGTTCCGTATGCTGACTCCGGTACCTGAAGTTCAGGAACTGGCTGTAAAAGTACTCCGTCTCGAACTTCTGGCAGAACCGCTGTACGGAGTCTCGATCGTCGCGGCAGGCGCACTACGCGGAGCCGGCGATACTCTGATTCCCAGTCTGATGAATCTTGGCAGCATCTGGATCATTCGCCTGGGACTGGCGCACTTTTTGGTTCCGGCGCTGGGACTTCCCGGCATGTGGATCGCCATGGCAATCGAGCTGTGCTGCCGCGGCCTGATGATGCGCTTCCGGCAGTCCACTTCGCGTTATTATTTTCAAAAAAAATAGCAGACATAACAGCACCCCTGACAGCAACGATCCTGTATCTGTCAGGGGTGATATTTATCTGCTATTTTCTGTGATAAAAAAAGAAATTCCCAAAATGCCGTTCCCTGCTTTTTGACGCCTAGCAGAGCTAGGTGGGTAACCTCAGTCCAACTTCTGCCTTCCACTGCGTAAGGAGGCCTGACATCCATCGGCTCATAATTGGAATCCCGTAAATGGTAATGTAGGTTCAAAAATGCAGGAGTAGCGAACACCCCAGGAATCTTTTCTTACTCTAGTATATCACAGGACTTTTAATTCTACAACTGATTTTGTCATTCAATTTATATATTTATATTTCCGGTCAGACGGGAAATATATAACAACGACACATGCGGGCTTCTTCTGTTCAGAGCTTCGTCACTCCGTCACGGTCCACCTTTGCGTAGATCAGCTGCTCCGGTGATGGCTCTTCCTCTGCAAAACGGTAAGCCGCCTGAAGTGTCGCGGCCGCATCGGGAAAGAGTTCCTCTCTTCCGGCACAGAGTGTAGCAAGTACATCCCCGGCTTCGACTTTATCTCCATATTTCTTCTGCAGAATAATACCAGCCGAGTAATCCAACGCATCCTCCTTGCGGGCACGACCGGCTCCCAACTTCATAGAGGCGATTCCGATCTGCTCCGCGTCCATATGGCAAACATAACCGGACTGCACCGCGCGAACCTCATAGCGGCAGGCCGCCTTCGCAAAGCGCTCAGTATCATTAATCACCGAGACATCTCCTCCCTGTGCCGCAACCATCGCCCGCAGCGCCGCCAGCGCTCTTCCGGATGTGACCGCGTCATCCACTGCTGCAGACGCAGACGCTTCATCGCAGACACCTGCCAAAATCATCATCTCTGCCGCAAGACTCCGGCAGACAGCATACAGATCCTTCGGACCTTCTCCCTTCAACGTCTGAACCGCCTCGATCACCTCCAGAGAATTGCCGATGGCTCTTCCCAGAGGAACGCCCATCTCCGTGATCATGGCCACGGTTCTCTTCCCGGCATGCTCGCCGATAGCTACCATCGTCTCTGCCAGACGGATCGCATCCTCCATCGTCTTCATAAAGGCTCCGCTTCCGGTCTTCACGTCCAGAAGGATGGCATCACTTCCTGCCGCCAGCTTCTTGCTCATGATCGAAGACGCAATCAGCGGCAGACAGTCCACTGTGGCTGTGACGTCACGCAGCGCATACAGCTTCTTATCCGCAGGTACCAAATTCCCGGTCTGCCCGATCACGCTCAATCCAGTGGTGTTCACAATGTCAAAGAATTCCTCTTCTGAAAGAGCAATGCGAAATCCGGGGATGGACTCCAGCTTGTCAATCGTCCCTCCAGTATGACCCAGTCCGCGTCCCGACATCTTGGCGATGCGCACGCCGCAGGCTGCCGCGATCGGCGCCACAATCAGTGTAGTCTTATCGCCCACGCCACCGGTGCTGTGCTTATCTACCTTCACGCCATGAATCGGCGAGAGATCAATCACGTCTCCGGAATCACGCATGGCGAGAGTCATCTTCGCTGTCTCATGCTCCGTCATCCCCTGAAAGCAGATCGCCATCAGCATGGCGGACATCTGATAATCCGGGATACTGCCATCTACGAAGCTGCGAATCATGAAAAGGATCTCCTCATCCGCCAGCTCGCCGCCCCTTTTCTTCTTCTCAATCAAGTCGTACATTCTCATAGGATGCACCCGCTTTCTATCTGATACATTTTTATGTATGATATAGTCTTATGTTTGATATTGTTTTTATCCTATTAGGAGAAGTGTTCCCATTTTCTCTCCTTGTACTTTTCTGTAACTGCTCAGACCTCTCCTGTCTTTTCGTCTGTCGTCTCCAGGTTATCACCGGAGAACGCCAGCGGAAGCAGTTCCTTCAAAAGCCAGGTTTTCACTTCTCCCGGACGAGCCAGAATCACTTCAAATCCATCCGAATCACAGAATTCCTCCAGCACCTGACGGCAAATTCCGCATGGCGGCGTGAAATCTGTAATTTCACCATCCATTCCACCGACAATTGCAATCGCCTGAAAGCTCTGGCAGCCCTCACTGATCGCCTTGAACAGAGCGGTTCGCTCCGCGCAGTTCGTTGCGCCATAGCTGGCATTCTCGATATTGCAGCCGGTATAGATCTTCCCGTCACTGCCAAGCAGCGCCGCTCCTACATGAAAATGCGAGTATGGCACATAGGCAAGCGGCAGCATCTCCGCCGCCCGGCGAATCAGTTCGATTTTCTTTTCCTTATTCTGCATCTGGCTCTTCCCCGCTTCTTCGGATATCCTTCAGGAAACTTTCACCGGCGATCGAACCGGGGATATCCAGATAGTCCAGTATCGTCTTTCCAATATCCGAGAAGCCGATCCGGGTTCCCAGATTGATTCCCTGCTTCAGGCAGGCGCCTGCCATTACCAGCGGAATGTATTCTCTGGAATGATCCGTGGACGGCGTCGAGGGATCGCAGCCATGATCCGCTGTAATCATCAGGATATCATCCGGACGAAGCTTTGCCAGAATCTCCGGGAGACGACCGTCAAAGTACGTGAGTGCCGCTGCATAGCCGTCTACATCGTTGCGGTGTCCGTAAAGCATATCGAAGTCTACCAGGTTGGTAAAGCAGATTCCATCGAAGTCGCGATCCATATATTCCAGCGTGCGGTCAATGCCTTCTGCGTTGCCTGAAGTATAGACATGATCCGTGATGCCGCTTCCGGCAAAGATATCGTAGATCTTTCCGACGGCAAGGACATCCTTTCCGGCTCCGGAGATAATGTCCAGCATCGTGGGCTTCGGCGGATTCAGGGAGAAATCATGACGGCGCGTCGTTCTGGTGTAATTGCCTGGTGTCCCAATGAACGGGCGGGCGATGATTCGTCCGACACCCCAGGGACCCTGACAAATCTTTCTTGCGATCCGGCAATATTCGTACAGCTGCTCTACAGGAACAATGTCTTCATGTGCTGCAATCTGCAGGACGCTGTCTGCGGAGGTATATACGATCAGTGCGCCGGTCCTCTCATGTTCCTCACCGAAGTCACGGATAACGTCCGTTCCGGAGTAGGGGCGGTTGCACAGGATTCCTCTTCCTGTCTCTGCGGAGAGGCGATCCAGCAACTCTTTCGGGAAACCTTCCGGGAAAGTAGGCATGGCCTGTTCGGAGATAAGACCTGCGATCTCCCAGTGACCGGTTGTGGTATCCTTGCCTCTGGAACGCTCCGCCAGGCGAGCAACGCAGCCAGTGAAGTCGGCTCGTGTGGGACCTGGATCTGCACCTACAATATGAAACAGGCCCAGCCCTCCCATGTTCGGCATGGAAAAACCGGTTCCCTTCGAAGCGGCCCGCAGGGTGTTGCTTCCGGCGTCGCCGAAATCCGCCGCATCCGGCATCTCACCGATGCCGAAACTGTCAAGTACGATCAGAAATACTCTCTTGCTCATAATGATTTCCTCCGTTTCCGAAGTTGCCAGGGCTTATCTGCCTGACCTTTTCTTCCTGCATCATACCACGCAGGGGAAAAAAAAGCAAACACTCACCCTGCCTTCTATGATTCCAAAATTCCACAGTCTACCTGAACCTCTCTCCAAATTCCACCGCGTATTCCCGGTAGCGGAGCGGCATCATGTTCTGCTGCAGCTTCGGATTGGTCCGCTCCCTAATGGCGATGGAATCAAAGAAAGTCTTCCACAGGTCACGGTATTCGTCCGGCTGTGAGGAGAATGCCGCATTGGCGTCCGCTTCGGAGAGTGAGGTCAGATACCAGTTCTGCCCGGCGGGATGAACGGCCGCAATACTTCTCCCGGTATCCAGGATGAGAAAATTCTCTCCGGACAGGCGATCGGCGAAATGCGCAGAAACCGACAGGATTACGTTATTCTTCGGGCGAAACCGCGCGAACAGGATTCTTCCGGCCTGCTCGTCGAAGCGAATAAACTGCTTCCATTCGTGAGCCTCATTGCTGACAGATCGGGCAAGCTCTGTCATGCGCATCACAACAGGCTCAGCCATCATCTTCGTAACCGGCGCTCCGTAGTAAAATCCGCCGATGAGAAAACGGTAGATCAGGTCTGCCTTCTCATCCTGATTGGAAAGAGAGGCGCGAAAGACCATCTCCCAGGCTTCCGTGCTGATCTTTTTCAGGATAGAGCAGCGCACCTTCTCTGCCTTCTCCGCATCTGTCTGCACCGGGATATATTCGGAGAACAGTTCCATTGTGTCTGCCTCCCGCGGAATCTGCAGCTTTATACGGGAGTGGCCTCTCCGGCTGGCCCAGGCGTCATAGACCGCTGTCAGGATTCCATCCGTGCTGTCTTCACACTGGTAAGTGTAAGTAGTATTATTGCTGCTCATGCTGTGTGCCTGCCCCTCTTTTCTGAAACGCTGTATTTCTTCATGTATCATATACTTTTTGCCATTTTCACGGGCATCTTACATCTGCCCGGTGAGTGATTTCATGTTGTCTGCGGCAGAAGGCTGTGGAGTCAGCGCAAAGTCGTCGAAAAGGCTTAGTTGGCGAAACTCGCTCTGATCCGCCAGCTGCCTGGTCTGGTTCCGGCTGTCCGCCGTCAGCATATGCGTCAGGTATTCCTCCTCAATCTTCGTGGGATTCATCATCTTTCCATTGCAGGTGATAAAATAAGCGGCGCGCTTTAATACAACACCAAATTTCTTCAGATCCGGGAAGTCCAGCTTCGCGCTACGCCTTGCCTGTACAATACGGCGGGCGGATTTCACTCCAATTCCGGGAACCCGCAGAATCTGCGTATAGTCTGCACGGTTGATTTCCACAGGAAAGTTCTCCAGGTGGCGAATTGCCCAGTCACACTTCGGGTCCAGCTCCTGATGGAAGTACGGGCGTTCCTCCGTCAGCAGCTCACTCGCTTCGAATCCGTAGAAACGCAGCAACCAGTCCGCCTGATAGAGACGGTGCTCCCGCAGAAGCGGCGGCTTCGTGCCTAATGCCGGAAGCTCCGAGTCATCGTTCACCGCGGTGTATGCAGAGAAGAAGACGCGCTTTAAGTCAAATTTCTGATATAAAGCTTCCGTGACCTGAAGAATCTGGTGATCCGTCTCCGGCGTAGCTCCGATAATCATCTGCGTGCTCTGCCCGGCTGGAACGAAGCGTGATTTCTGTTCATAGTGCAGAGCGCCCCGTGCAGACGGAAGCGACGCAGTTCCAGTGTTTCCGGAATCGTACTTTCTGATTCCGGAAGGGGAAGCAGTTCCAGCGGCAGAAATCTTCGTCTCCGCCAGACCGGCTTTCGACGAAATCTTCACAGAAGAAGCATCCGATTGAGCAGCCGTATGGCTCCTGCCTCCGGAAACGCTGGCTCCGCTTCCCAGATAGATCTTCTTCTCCCGTTTTCTCTCTTCCACCATATACTGATCCTGCCGAATGCCCTTCTGAATCTGACGCATCGGCGTGAGGATTCTCTCTCTGGTCTTCGCCGGTGCCAGCTTCTTCAGGCCGTCACCGGTCGGAAGCTCCAGGTTGATGCTCATGCGATCGGCCAGATGGCCAACCCGCGCGATCAGTTCCGGATCGGCTCCGGGGATTGCCTTTACATGAATATACCCCCAGAAGCGGTACTTCTCCCGTAACAGGAAAAGTGACTGATAAATCTGCTCCATGGTGTAGTTCGGTGTATGCAGAATTCCGGAGCTTAAGAACAGCCCTTCGATATAGTTTCTGCGATAGAATTCCATCGTGAGGGTGCATATCTCCTCCGGTGTGAAGGATGTCCGGACCGTATCATTCGAAATCCGGTTCACACAATAGCGGCAGTCATAGATGCACTCGTTCGTAAGTAATATTTTCAGCAGGGATATACAGCGCCCGTCAGCGGCAAAGCTGTGGCAGATCCCACAGCTCACGGCGCTTCCGGTGGTTCCCTTCTTCCCCCGGCGATCAGCTCCGCTGGATGTGCAGGCAACGTCATACTTGGCCGCATCCGAAAGGATCTCCAGCTTCTGCTGCAGCGTCAGGTTCTCCTGAATTAGCATGTCTCCTCATCTCCAAACGTATGTTCTTCATTGATTGTACCATACTGCGGCCAGGAGTGCAAGCACAAAAAATGCCGCCAAAAACGGCGGCATTCACATTTTCCAATATCACACTCGCAGAAAGCATGCCTTTTCTGCGCTGACGTTTTCCCTACATTTTATGACGCTTTTTCTGCAGGATGACAAAACCAACCATAGCCTGAATGAGGATAAGACCGACGACGATGGATACCCACCACTGGGATTCGTATTTCACATCTTCCGTCTCATCGGGTGTCCCCTCCGGCTTTACAATTTCGCTGGAAATATCGACGCTTTGTGTATAAATGTTTCCTTTTTCATCTTCATAGGTTACGGTGATCGTTCCTCTGGTCGTTCCGTACTTCTCCGTCTGCTCCGGGCGGTTATAGGTCAGATCTCCCACTACAATGCCGATTACAGCCTGTTTTGTCTCATTTGGATCCACATCCCCAACAAAAGTGCTTCCTTTTGGAACAATTCCATCCATTTCGATGCTGCACATCACATTTTTCACTTTTGCTGTTCCTACATTAAACAGGTTCATGGTGATCTCCTGGCCGGTCATGGCTTCCATCGAAACCGGCACCACCGGGCTATCCAGGCGCAGATCCGTCTCAGTCGTAAGCGTCAGGTAAATGACTTCTGTACTCGTATATGCGGTTCCGTCGTTGTCCTCATATTCCATGGAAAGCGTGATCGGCTGGCTAACGGCGGCCGCTGTCTCCATAATAGTAAGCTTCAAAATCTCTTCCGTGCTTCCGCCAACACTCATGCGCTCGATATAACGATCAGGAGCGGCATCTACCGGCAGAACTTCTCCCGTGTTGCTGGTGAATGTCAGCCGAATATTGCGCAGCATCTTTTTCTTACTGGTATTGCGCAGCACCAGGCGGACATCCACGCGATCTCCGGCCCGATATTCCTGTGGGCTGATCTCGCAGGTCTCCACCAGGATTCTGGGAGCGGCATCCGGCTTCGTCTCCGCAGTTCCTCCGGAATCCCCGCTGAAGTCTCCTCCGGAAAGATCATCGCCGGAGGCCATGGGGTCGGAGGATCCGGGATCATCCGACGATGGATTTGCCGGATCGCTTTCGTCCGGACTGGTTGCAGAAGGATCAGAAGGATCCGGCTCTGACGAAGCAGAGGGATTCTTCGGATCATCCGATCCGGAAGTTCCCGGCTCGGAAGAGGGTTTCGACGCCGATTCTGAGGGATTGGCCGGTAATGTTTCCGGTACACTTTCCGGAATGGTAACATACATGGTAAAGCTTTGTGTCTCAGCTTTTTCCGCGCTCTTGTACTCCGCCTGAACCGTCACGGCATACGTCCCTGCCGAGCTGCCCGATTTCAAAGTCACTTCCGTATCGAACAGGTATACCTTACAGTCCTCCCCATTCACGCGCACAGTCTCTTCCTTCAGTTTCTTCTGGTAATTGGTTCCCAGGAAGACCTTTCCGGATTCTCCAGAGAAAGCAAGCGATACTGTAATCTCCTTTGCGTCCGGCTCTGCCGTCCCGGCGCAAATCAGAGGCAGCACCAGACGCGCCTTTCCTTTTTCAATGGCCGGTGTGTAGCCATTCTGATACGCGCCCGTCATCCCCGGATAGATATGCTTTTCATCGATGACAAGAATCTTTCCTGACGCAGACGAAGCAGTCGCCGCTGTCATCTCCTTTTCAGCCGGGAGGCTCTCTGCTTTTATATGACTGACTCCTGCGAAGAACGCCAGTGTCGCGAGCAGTATTGTCAGCCATCTTCCGTACTTTCTCATAGCTTTATCGAACCTCCCTTAATACTCCGCCGTCCATCTCGCATACCGTATCGCAGAGGACATCGATATCCTCCTGATGGTGACTGGCCAGCAGAATCGTCTTCCCGCTGTTCTTCAGATCCAGCAGGATATTGCGGATATGCGCCACGCCGTTCTTGTCAAGACCGTTAAAGGGCTCATCCAGGATCAGCAGCGCCGGGTCCTCCATAATCGCCTGCGCCAGTCCCAGACGCTGTCGCATTCCCAACGAATATTTGCCGACCGGTTTCTTCAGCTCCGGGTCAAGTCCCACCGTCTCCAGCGCCCGGCGGATCTCCCTCTTCCCGATCCGCCGGTTCAGGGATGCCAGGATCTGCAGGTTGCGGAAGCCGCTCTGATACGGAAGAAAGCCCGGCGTCTCAATGATAATTCCAATGCTCTTCGGGAAATCACAGTCCTTGCCGATCTCGTCTCCGTTCACCAGGATTCTCCCGGATGTAGGCTTCACAAAGCCGCAGATGCACTTGAAGAGCACCGTCTTGCCGGAACCATTGTTACCGACGATTCCGTGTACCTTTCCATCCGCGAACTGGTGAGTCACTTCTTTGAGCACCTTCTCTTTGCCATATATTTTCTGTACTTTCTGAACATCAATCATACGATTCTCTCACTCCTTCTTGCTTCGGCCTGTATGTAATCAGGTTTCTTCATCCATTCCAATAAACTGGAAATTATATCGCTTCATCCCGCGGATCACCAGAATCGCAAGAATCAGGATTCCAGCGGCAAAGATCCGATAGGTATCCGCAAGCGCCGGCAGGCTGTCATACCCGAAGTTGTGCATGGGATACGTCACCTGACGCAGCGGAGACAGCCAGCCCCGCACAATATTCGCCCGGTAGCTTTCCTTCTCTCCCAGCTGCATCACGATGGACAGCCAGTCTGAGTTCAGCAGAAAGCCGAACAAATGAAAGACGGAGACACTGACGATTCCGGCCAGCCGTCCCTTCTTTACATTAAAGAAATACATGATCATCACCGAAGCCAGCGCATACAGCAGCGTGAGCAGGAAGATCGCCCGCGTGCAGGCGTAGGGTCTGGACAGCTCGAACGTCTTCATCACCGCCGGAATTGAGAGTACATCGCTGTAATCCGAATAGCCCAGCAGCGCAGCCGTTGGACTCCACAGATTTCCGGAGAAGGACTGCGGCGCCGCGAACAGCATGGTAATTCCAAGAATCCAAATCAGATAAATCAACGTTGCCAGAATCAGATAGAGCATCTGTCCCAACACCCAGGTGCGGACACGAATTCGGATCAGGTAGTAAGGGACGCTTCCGTCCAGAAACGGCATGTCCGCGAACAGCAGAATCAGGATCAGCGAGATCAGCAAAATTGAGATACCGTCGCCGAAAACCCATACGAATGGCTCGAAGATCTGGAGCGTACGCCCCTGTTCGATCGCAAATGTCACCACCTTCTCCGTCAGCAGGAAGCTGAGAACCGCCGCCAGGAGGAAGGACAGGATCACACGGGGATTTCTGCGCCAGCGGCCGAAATGCAGCCTTGTAACCATAAGAATCTGACGAATCGAATTCATTCTTCCAACCTCCGTTTCAGCATAAGATACTGCGCAAGCATCGACAGCAGGCAGATTTCGCCAAGGAAAGCGACGGTTCCAAGGCTGCCGCCCTCCCAGTAGTGCTCCATGGCCAACCACTCTCTTGGATTCAGCGTATATACGCCCGGTAGATAGCGGGAAGTAATGATAACCATCAGATAACTGAGCAGGAACGGCCCGCCGTAGATCATATATCGGTTCCGGAAGAGCAGACTGCACAGAAAGCCCGCTCCGGCCCAAAAGACTCCCATCAGGAATACAGCGGCTCCACCCAGCGCCAGCACTCCGGAGGAGATCGCCGGAGTCTCGGCTGCAGCCTCCATCGGCCGATAGATCAGCGCCAGGATCAGATACGCCAGGAAATATCCCAGCGAGCTGCACAGTCCGCCGCCCACCGCGTTGGCTGTGATACGCGAGGCGGCATACTTCTCCTTCGTCGTCCGCGGCATATACGCTTTCCAGTACCCGTTCTTTCTCTCATCCAGCCAGGAGGCCGCATAGGGAAGGGTGCTGACCAGCGGGAGCAGAAATACAACGGCTTCTCCGCTCAGTCCCTTTCGAAAAAGGGTGGTATGATATCCGGCCTCCAGTCCTTTCGCAATCTTCTCCGCACCCGGAAATAGATCTTTGCCGCCCGGCAGGATGATTGCCGCCGCGATCACCAGCACAGCTGCCAGAAATACGCCCTGCCCCAGCGCCCGGTCCAGATCTGAGCTGAACTGATACCAGCCGCTTTTCCATCGTTCTTTTCGTTTCATTAATTTTCTTCGCTTCTCTTTCTATATATCCTGCCTCTAATACCGGTATCCGCGGTTGATAATGCTTCCGTCGATCGCATTGATTGTAAGCTCCGTGTCCGCCCACAGATCTGATTCTATGTTCGCTTCCTCCCAGATTTCATAGACATCCCAGACTGGAACCATGGTAAAGCTGCTGTTGTCATTCGGCTTGCGCACGCACATCAGACCAAGATCCACAGATACAACTTTCTGACGAACCTCTATATCTTCCATATCCGCATCCTTCATCATGATCTGCTCCTCGATAATGGACTGCACCTTCTCAAAGGAAATCATCTCCACATTCTCCTGCAGGATTTCACCTTCCTGCATTCGGTCACTCCATGAGAAGCTTGTGATGCCCTCATCCCCGACATACACTTCAACCCTCTCATATCCAAATGGAATATAGGTGGCCTCGATCTCCTCATCATCGGTGCCGGAATACATGGTCGTATTCTCCTGCATACAATTGACTTCGCGCACAAAGCGCATCTGATAGCCGATGTAGGATTCAATCTGGCTGTCCAGACTGTTCTCCAGCTCATCCATCTTGCTTCCATTATATGTGGGATTGATTTCTTTTACGGTCAGGTTGTTGCCAGGCTGAAGCTTCTCCAGCAGATCCTTCACCATCTGCACCGCTTCCTCCTCGCTGTATTTGCAATTATTCGGAATTTCCTCGGTTCTCATCTTCCAGAACTCGTCCGTCACCGGATAGCCGGTTTCCGGAGTCTGCAGATAATAATAACCTCCGGTTCCCCAGTCCGAATTGTAAATACTCAGATTAGCCTCCATATCGCCCACCTTACCGGTAATATCGAACCCGTTATAATAGCCGTTCGCTGTAACAGTCTGATAGTCTTCACTCTGCACCAGCTTATACTCCGGCGCTTCGTATTTCGGTTCCGGCGCCGTCTCCGGTGCAGTCTCCATCTGCGCCGTCATCTCATTGATCCTATCCTGATGTTCTTTCTCGTAATTCTCGATATACGCCCGGTTATTCTCATCACTTGCCAGGTTCTCCTTCTCCTGCTCCCAGTTTTCATTCTCCTGATTGATCCAATCCATATAATCTGACTTGGTGGCAACGTATTCTTCCGTCTTCCACACTTTTGCGTTGCCGAAGAAAGCTTCCGTCCAGATTTTTGTATCTTCATCGGTAAAATCATCCCGGATCGCATTCGCTGTGCTGGCCTTGTCAGTATCCGGCACATTGACCGGTGCATTATCCGCCGTATAAATATGCTTTCCGCTGGAATCCGTCACCTGAAAACTGATCGTCTCCGGAATGTTCATCTGCTCCCGCAGTGACTTCCCGACAAGTTCCGGTGCAACATCCGCTGCCTGCGTCAGCTTCTCCTGCTGCTCGGCTTTCTGCACAATCACATCCTCCTCCGGTGTCGCCTGGCAGGCGGAAAGTGCCATCATGGCTCCCATCAGAAGTATCAGAATCTGTTTTCTCTTCATATCCTTATTCCCCTTTGCTTGTTCTGCGTTTCTTTGTATTTTTCTTTTTTGTTTTCGCTCTTGCATTTTTTTACTTTTTTTAACGATCTGGTATGATTCTAGTGAGGAAATGTATCATGATTTCATCTGAAATGTATCTGAAGTGTATCAAAAAAGATTCTTTTGTGGTTCCGCGCATGGTGCAGCTGATCGAGAACGGATGGGGCACGAAAAAAAGCATCCCTCAGCTGATTCTGGCGGGTGCTTCCTGTGATGATATCTTCGTAATTGTGCTGTTCTCCACCTTTGTCCGCATGGCGCAGGGCGGCAGCGCCAGTGCCTCGGATTTCGTTGAAATTCCAGTCTCGATTGTATGCGGGATTGCTCTTGGTATCCTGGCAGGATATCTGTTAAGTACGTTCTTTGAGACTGCCTATGCGCGGGCACACTGCGTCCGTAACAGCATGAAAGTAATTCTGGTGCTCGGCGTGTCTTTCCTACTGATGTCTGTAGAGACCTAGCTGAAAGGAATTGTGCCGGTGTCCGACCTGCTCGCCGTTGTCAGTCTGGCATGCGTAATAAAACTGCGCAGTACGGAATTCGTCTCCCGTCGGCTGTCCGAAAAGTTCGGCAAGCTGTGGCTCGCCGCGGAAGTTATCCTCTTCGTGCTGGTTGGCGCGGCGGTCGATATCCGCTACACACTGCAGGCCGGAGCTGTGTCTCTTCTTATGCTTGCCGTCTCTCTGGCATTTCGTTCCATTGGTGTGCTCTGCTGCCGGCTGGTTCTCTCTGTCGCTGTTCTTGCGATATTGATTACCGCTCCGCTCGGCGCAATCGGAATTGATGCCAGCTATCGGAAGCTGCTGCAGAAACAGGAATGACAATGATTCTTATTATCTGCCATAGCCGTCATCCGTTTTCTGCAAGTACATAAACATATCCAGTTTATGCTCATTACTCATTATACAGTAGGATACATTGTCATCTCTTATCAACAGATACGTATTGTAATCTGCAATAATCCTTGTGGCAAAAGAAAGCGGATAACACAGGAGTTCCTTTCCATTCACATCTTCCCCTGACTGAATGTCATCACAGGGGATAAGAGATGAAAGCCCCCATTCCAGATCCAGGCAGTTAAAATCGATACCATTCGCTTCGAAATCAATGCTCTCATACCGAACCACACGCACATGCAGCAGTTCTCCTGTCTCCAGATCAAGTGCCAGCCACAGCGTTCCTCCTGCTGTATGAAAAGTGGTATCCATAGCCTCGTTATAGCTATAGATATTAAAAGTGAATCCTGCCTCTACCGACCAGCAGCGGTATGTTCCAAAATAAGTATCGCTGTACTGATAGATTCTCGGAGACATATTTACATCAAACGCAAACTCCAGATATGGATAAACTTCACGAAAGCCCTGATCCATGGAAGCAATGGCATTTTCAAGTAAGCTGGACAGCCAGTCACCTCCATTCGCCGCCCAGTAATCTTCATTCGCTACCCAATCCCCTACTTTATTATAAGGATCATAAATCACCTCTGCCTCTTCATGCTTCCGCTTGTCCGCCTTCTCCATCTGCTCATCCTGGTTCTGTTCTGAAGCATCCGAGTTGCCGGAAAATGTTCCTGCTTTCAGTTCATTCAGCGACGGCGGCTCCACATGAGAAAGTCCGGACCACACCAACTCTCTCTTACTCTCCCAGACTCCTGATGTCAGGCGAAGCTTATCTTCCATCGTCATATCCTGAATTGTAGTCAGAGCACCTGTCCCGGTATAGTAATCTCCATCCGGCTGACGAACTGCTCCCAGCTGTTCTTCCCCATTTTTCTGCAGAAAATATCCCGGTAGGAAAATTCCGGCGGCAGCAACTGCCAACATGGCAAAGAAGGCGATTGCATTTTTCAAAAATTTCATTTCTACTACTCTTCCTCCTGCTCCCGGTCAAATTCCACACGCATGATCGTACCCTCTCCGACAGCACTCTCTACTTCCAGCGCAGCACCGTGTTTCTCCAGAATCTTCGCCGCCAGAGAAAGTCCCAGGCCAGCGCCGCCCTTCTGGCGGGAGCGTGACTTATCTACCATATAGAAGGCTTCTGTAATCTTGTGCAGATCCTCCGCCGGGATTCCACAGCCGTGATCTTTTACTTCAAAAACCACACCATCCTCCGTTACATATGATCGAAACAGAATTGACTGTCCGTCAACCGAAGCCTTGCGTGCATTATCGATCATATTGATGAATACTGTCTTTAAAAGTGTGCCATCACCGCAGATGCAGGCATTTACCGGCTGCACAATCAGCTTTATGCCATCCGCTTCCGCTAAAGGACCCGCACTGTCACCGATAGATTCCATAAAGTCCGGCACATAGATGCGGTGCATGACAAGATCTTCCTGATTCAGCAGGAACATCTCAAACAGTTTCATTGACATGTTCTCCAGCCGGACCCCCTCATGAAAAATATATTCTGCAGCCTTCTGCCGCTCCTCCATCGTCAGATCTTGTGCTGAGAGCATCTCTGCATAGCCGATAACCGAAGTGAGCGGTGTCTTCAACTCATGGGTAAAGTTGGCTACAAACTCCTCTTTGCGGCGATTCTCCTCTTCCAGTTCATTGATATTGTTCTCCACAGCTTCAGCCATCACATTAAAATCTTTTGCCAGGCTGCCGATCTCATCTTTGCTGTGAATACGAGCACGTGTGCGATAGTTGCCCTCTGCAATGCGCCCGGTCGTCTTCTTCAGACGCCGGATCGGCGCGGTAAGTACGCCGGTGATCACGGACAAAACGACTGCGCACAAGATCAGCAGAGCTCCGGTCAGATAGCGGTAATACTGCGCCTGCAGCTCCTGTTCTATGTAGACAGAAGAAATATCTCTCTGATTAACCACATAATACGTATGATCAGAGAAAGAGAAGCTTCCGGCCGCCGCCACATAATATCTGTCGGCATCTGTATAGAATATGTATTGTTTTCGTCCTTCTTCCAGATCACCGGTAAGAAGATTCGTGTCTGTATCCATAGGGCGCTCCTGCTCTTCGAACAAAGCCTGCTCTTCGTTACGAATTTGAAAGCAGATATCGGTTCCTTTCAGAGATTCCAGAACCTCATTTCCAATTGTCTGCCACTCTTCCTCCTTTCCAAAGAAAGAGTTCTGCAGGATACGATTCACCATTTCTGTCTCAACACCGGCAATAATCAGCTGATTCTCGCTCATGACATGCTGCACTTCCAGATCCATACTGATCTGAAAACTGCGGTTCATCAGGAGATAGCCGCTGATGCCGAATGCCGCGGCGATTAGGAGCATATTCCAGAAAAGCACTTTCATTCGAAAACTCATGCACTTCCCCTTTCCTGTCAGTCCAGACGATATCCGACCCGGTATACCGTCTTCAGTCTATCTTCAAGATGCAGCTTTTTTCTTAATCGCTGTATATGGAGATCCAGCGTTCGTGTATCTCCTTCAAAGTCGGATTCCCATACAATCTGGAAGATGCGGCTGCGGAACAGCGCCACACCCCGGTTGCGCACCAGCAGAACCAGCAAGTCAAATTCCTTTGGCGTGAGCGATACCGGCCCCTCCGGCGTCATCACTTTCCGGCTCTCAACGTCTATCTCCATATTATCATATGTCAGGCGGGAGTCTACTTTGTGAAATCGTCGAAGTACAACCTCCATGCGTGCCTGCAGTTCCGCCATAGCGAAGGGCTTTGTAATGTAATCCTCCGCTCCGGCCAGGAGTCCTTTCACGCGGTCATCCACCGCCGTCTTCGCAGTCAGAAAGATCACGGGAATTCCCATTGGACGGATATAATCCAGAAGTTCATAGCCGTTCACTTCCGGAAGCATGATGTCCAGAAGCGCCAGATCATAGGTATGCGTTTCCAGCAGAATCGCCGCCTGCCGGCCGTCTGCAGCAGCCGTACAGTGATACCCCGCTCTTGTCAGATTCATAGACAGCAAATCCCGAATCGGCGCTTCATCTTCTACAATCAATATTTCCAGCATATCGTATTCCCCTTTCCTCTTCTGTATCCGATGTCCATAGTATAACCGCTTTTTGCATCCAAATTGTATCCAACCGTATGCAAAAAGCATTGTTTGCGCCGTAGATACCTCCTGATGATAAAAGAGGCGGAGACCTGCCCGAAAAATTCCCGGAACAAATCTCCGCCTGATTTATTTATACTTATCTGTGCTCTGTATGTTCACACAGAGAGCCCCTACTTCACCATATCGCACATGACGCTGATCAGATCCTCGATGGACTCCAGCGCCTCTGCCGGAAGCTGATCGTAGCCGTCTTTCACGATATATCTCTCGCTGACGAAGCGGCGGCGACCCTTCATGCCTGCCTGCAACTTCTGGATATAATCCTTATCAGTCAAATCCGGAACGAATCCTTCCCACTCCATGATCTCAAGATTTTCGAACGGTCCCCACTGCTTGAACTCAGCCTTGCCGTCCACGATCGCTTCAATAATGCCAAGTGTATCCGCAGGCTTTACCTTCTTGCCCATGAAATCACCGGTATTGATGATGTAGCAGTCCGCGCCGAGATCATCCACCAGAGACTTGAACTTCGTATAGTCCTCCTTCAGCGGATATGTACGGAACGGGTTCGCATAGGGCTCATATACCAGCATGTTCATATCGATGCCCTTGGCCAGGTTCTCCGCCGTACTGCGCTTGGTTGCCAGCGTGGCACCCATAACGGAAGCCAATGCACCGCCCTTTACCTTCAGGATCGGAGGCAGGGTAGGATCCTTCATAATCCAGAAGATCGCATTGATCGGCTCATCAATCTTATCCACACGGTTCGGAGACCACAACTTCGACTTGATCGCACGGCCATTGCCATTGCGGATATCCTCAGTTACAACTACGACATTGTCATCCTCATCCGAGGTTGCGCCGCAGTTCTGTACGGTCAGCAGATACTTGTTGGCATCACAACCAGCCGGATAATCCGCTGTCTTATCAAAATATGTCGGCTCCATAGCAATTGAGAAGCCCTTCTCTGAGTTGATGATAAATGCATCATCATGAAGAATCGTTACGTCATACTTACCGTTGTGCTTGTTATGCGTAATCGTGGACTTGCCGGAACCGGACAGTCCGAATACGCTGGCTACAAACTTCTTGCCATCCGGCAGATTGTAGCGCTTCTGTCCGCCGTGGCAGGCCACATAGCCATTGCGGGCTGCTACCGACCAGGCCAGCGTCAATGTGCCCTTCTTATACTCGCCAAAATAGCGCATACCAAGGATCGCTGCGCAATTCATCTCAGGATCAAAATAAGCCAGTCCCTGCGGATGCTCTGGATGACGGAAATCAGGGTCAGCAAAGATATAGATATCGCCCTCGCCGTCGATCGGCTTCGACTGCTTATACATACGTACATATTCATCAGAACGGTACTGGAAGTTCAGCATCCAGGAATACATATTATTCTCAAAGCCTTCCGGGATCAGCAGATGAGCCTTTACCATGAATTCAGGGTCCAGGCCGATATAAACCTCTGCATGATACATCTTCTTGTAGCGGGAATCATAAACCGCCTCCAAAAGCTTTTTATTCAAATCATCCGTATCCACTCCCGGCTGGCCGGCAATGCGTCTTGCAGAAGCAGTACGTCCGGTGACTGCGCCGTCATTGAAGAGCAGTACCTTGGCATCCTTGGGAAGACCAAATGTTTCGCCGTGATAGATCGGCATATCGGTTACTACCGTACCAGGGGAATTCTTGGCCAGCTCATAAGCGGCACGCACACTGGGCACACGAACTACGTTGTTGCCGTAGAAAGCGGTCTCAATGATCGTTCTCATCCTTCCGAAATACGGGCTCCCTGTGTGGATATCGCTTGTAGGGAAGCAGGCTTGTGTAGACATATTGTTACCTCCTAAATTATCCTATTACCTATTCTCGTAACTCTATTCTTTATTCTACATCACGCTATCTAAAAGTCAACGGCTTCGACAGTTATTTTATATATAATTTTTATATTCTCCAGTTTTCTTTTTAAATAATAAAATCCGGGGTTTTGTGCTTTATTAAAGAAAAAGCGCAAAACCCCGGATAAAAAAATTACTGAACTCCCAGGAATTTCTTGATTACATCGACCATTTCATCCTTCTCGCATACGGTATGATGCAAAACAGGTGCGGTGCGGATATCCTCGATCGCCTGCGGAATCTTCACTCCGGAGATACGGTTCAACTCATCGATCAGAGCAAAATCCTCGACATCGTTGTACTTCTGATCAATCGCGGACA
Source organism: Hominifimenecus microfluidus (assembly GCA_020687485.1). Lineage (GTDB taxonomy): Bacteria > Bacillota > Clostridia > Lachnospirales > Lachnospiraceae > Hominifimenecus > Hominifimenecus microfluidus. The sequence goes on from JAJEQR010000001.1 coordinate 84,737, forward strand.
TGACACTGCGGGTGAACTTGTACGGACTGGCTGTGGAAGCGATTACCGTCTTGCGGGTATCGCCAGTCTCCTTCCGGTACTGCTTCGCTACATGAACGGCAACCGCCGTATGAGTATCCATGATATAGCCAGCATTCTGATATACCTCGCGGATTACATCCGCTGTACCCTGCTCATCCGTATAGTTGCCGTAGAAATCTTTCAGCTGACCTCTCATATCCTCATTCAGAGTGTAGCGTCCGTCCTTCGACAGTTCATTCATGAACTCCGCATTCTTTGCGGAATTCTCGCCGACGATACGATAAATCAGGCGCTCCAGGTTGCTGGAAATCAGGATATCCATGGATGGAGAACTTGTCAGGATGAACTCGCGGTTGCGGTCATACGTACCGGTGCGGAAGAAATCGAAGAGAACTTTGTTCTCATTGGAGGCGCAGATCAGCTTCGCGATCGGAACGCCCATATTCTTCGCGTAGAAAGCTGCCAGGATGTTGCCAAAGTTGCCGGTCGGCACAACCACATTCATCTCCTCACCGTCCGCGATCTCGCCCTGTGCCAGCAGCTGCGCATACGCGTATGCGTAGTAGGCAACCTGGGGAACCAGACGTCCGATGTTGATGGAATTGGCAGAAGAGAACTGATAGCCAGCGGCATCCAGCTCCTTCTCCAGCTCTCTGTTATTGAAGATCGCCTTCACGCCGCTCTGTGCATCGTCAAAGTTGCCATGGATACCAACAACATGCGTATTCGCGCCACGCTGTGTGACCATCTGCTTCTCCTGAACCGGGCTGACGCCATCCTTCGGGTAGAATACAATGATCTTCGTGCCGGGTACATCCGCGAAACCTGCCAGAGCTGCCTTGCCGGTATCGCCGGAGGTAGCGGTCAGAATGACGATATCGTTCTTAATACCGTTCTTCTTCGCGGATACTGTCATCAGATGCGGCAGGATCGACAGCGCCATATCCTTGAATGCGATCGTTGCGCCATGGAAAAGCTCCAGATAATACATATCCTCCACCTTTACCAGAGGGGCGATCTTTTCGGTATCGAACTTGCTGTCATATGCTTTCTCAATACAGCTGCGAAGCTCCTCTTCCGTAAAGTCTGTCAGGAACTCCTTCATAACCTGATAGGCAACTTCCTGATAGGGCATGGAAGCCAGCTCCTTCATGGAGACGGAAAGCTTTGGGATGGCGGAGGGGACAAACAGACCTCCGTCTCTGGCAAGACCCTGCAGGATCGCCTGACTGGCAGTAACAGGGGCGCTGTCGCTGCGGGTACTCTTATAGTATAATTCGCTCATACTTATAAATCTCCTTTGCTTTTTCTCGGCCCTGGATAACAGAGAAGGCTGCCGAAGAATATACGGCAGCCTTTATCATTCTCCAGATATCATTCAGTAAAGATTAGTTGTTGATCAGCTTATCTTCGCCGTTCCAGCTATACAGCTTACGGATCTCCTCACCAACGACTTCGGAAGGATGCTCGGAAGCCAACTTACGCATAGCCTTGAAGTGAACCTGTGCGCCTGCATCGGACATATCCAACAGGAACTCCTTCGCGAAGGTACCATCCTGGATATCGCTCAGGATCTTCTTCATGGTCTTCTTGGTCTCTGCAGTAATCAGCTTCGGGCCGGTGATGTAATCGCCGTACTCAGCCGTGTTGGAGATGGAGTATCTCATGCCTGCGAAACCGGACTGGTAGATCAGATCAACGATCAGCTTCATCTCGTGGATGCACTCAAAGTAAGCATTTCTGGGATCATAGCCAGCCTCAACCAGAGTCTCGAAACCAGCCTGCATCAGAGCGCATACGCCGCCGCACAGAACTGCCTGCTCACCGAACAGATCGGTCTCGGTCTCGGTACGGAAGGTGGTCTCCAGAACACCTGCGCGAGCGCCGCCGATCGCCAGTGCGTATGCCAGAGCGATGTCCAGAGCCTTGCCGGTAGCATCCTGCTCTACAGCAACCAGACAAGGAACACCCTTGCCAGCCTGGTATTCGCTTCTTACGGTGTGACCCGGTCCCTTGGGAGCAATCATGGTAACATCAACGTTCTTCGGAGGAACGATGCAGCCGAAGTGAATGTTGAAGCCGTGAGCGAACATCAGCATGTTGCCTTCTTCCAGGTTGGGCTCGATATCCTTCTTGTACAGTGCAGCCTGCTTCTCATCGTTGATCAGAATCATGATGATATCAGCCTTCTTTGCTGCCTCTGCAGCGGTATATACTTCAAATCCCTGTGCTACTGCCTTGTCCCAGGACTTGCTGCCTTCATACAGACCAATGATAACATTGCATCCGGACTCCTTAGCGTTCAGGGCATGTGCATGACCCTGGCTGCCGTAACCAATAATGGCAATGGTCTTGCCTTCAAGCATAGACAGGTTACAATCTTCCTGATAATAAATCTTATTAGCCATTGTTATGACTCCTCCAATTTGTAAAATTTATAGCTACGAGTCATGTTCGATACTCGAAACCATCACTTTGAGAATGCCTGTTCTCCTACTGCTTCGCACTTTCGGCATCAAAAAGTACTAATGCTCGAATGAGCCGCGTGCCAGACCGGTGATACCAGTGCGCGCCACCTGCAGAATCTTATAGCCGGACAACAGATTCAGGAACGCCTCCAGCTTGCTTTCTCTGCCTGTCAGTTCAATGATCACGGAATTCTCCGCCACATCCACGATGCTCGCACGGAAAATCTCAGCGATCGCAATAATCTGCTGACGTTTCTCAGGATCCACCTCGACCTTGATCAGAACCAACTCACGGCATACCGAAGCTTCCTCCGGAAGGATCTTGACATCGACCACATCCACCTGCTTCGCCACTTGCTTGCTCAGCTGCTCAATCACAAGATCCTCACCGCTGCTCACAATCGTCATACGGGAAAATGCAGGGTTCTGTGTCTCTCCTACTGTCAGACTGTCAATGTTATAACCGCGTCTGCTGAACAGACCGGCGATCCGGCTCAGTACACCGGAAGAGTTCTCTACCAGCAGAGATAATACGACTCTCTTCACGAAATCCTCTCCTTTTGTTCGTTCATTCGGGACTCCCGCCGTCCGGAACATCCACACCTGAAAAGCCAGGCATTTCCGTTTCCTCTCTCAGGAATCTTCTGTATTTTATCACAAGTTTTTGCAGGTGTAAACCATGTTTTTCAAGGTTTACACCGTGTTCCGACTTTTTATATTCAATTAACTTATCAATCTTCCGTTTTTTCATCCGGGATCGGCTTGATTTCCTTCCGATATGCATACATCAAGAAGAAAATGCACAGGATTACACCGGCAACTTCTGCAATCGGGAAGGACCACCACACTAGATTCAGCACACGGAACCGTGACAGAATGTATGCCGCAGGAAGCAGTACCACCAGCTGGCGGATCAGCGAGAACATCAAACTCAGAAATCCATGCCCAAGCGCCTGGAATACCGAGGAGGAAACCACGCAGAAACCAGCGAAGGTAAAGCTCAGGCTGATGATTCGCAGCGCCGGAATTCCGATGGCCAGCATATCCTCGGAAGCATCAAACAGCCGCAGCAGATCGCCAGGAATCAGTTGGAATACTGCAAGTCCGATCAGCATAATGCTGATCGCATAGATAACCGACAGGCGGATTGTGCGGATCATACGCTTCTTCTTTCTGGCACCCAGGTTATACGCCAGGATCGGCACCATACCGTTGTTCAGGCCGAAGGTCGGCATGAATACAAAGCTCTGCAGCTTGTAATACACGCCGAATACCGCCGTTGCTGTGGAGCTGAATGTCATAAGAATCTTATTCATACCAAAGTTCATCACAGAACTGATGGATGCCATAATGATCGACGGAACGCCGACAGCATAGATATGACGGATAATCTCACCGTCCGGCCGGAATCCGCGGAAGGAATAATTCAGCTCGGTGTTCTTCTTCAGATTAAAGAAGACCGCCAGGCATGCCGCAATCGTCTGCCCCACAACTGTCGCCAGAGCCGCGCCAGCCACCCCCATCTTCGGGAAACCAAGCAGACCAAATATCATGATTGGATCCAGAATAATATTAATCACCGCTCCCGTCAGCTGCGTAACCATGGAATAAATGCTCTTGCCGGTCGCCTGCAACAATCGTTCCATCGTGATCTGCATGAACAGGCCGATGCTCCAGATCGTACAGATCCGGGTATATACCGTACCGGCCTCCACGATCTCCGCGTCGTTCGTCTGCACTGCAAAGAACATATGGGAAAATACACCGCCGACAATTGCGAATACAATCGCGCTTACTACCAGCAGAAAAATACCGTTCTTCGCTGTGCGGTTTGCCCGGTCAAAGTTCTTCTCACCCAGACTGCGGGACAACAGGGCATTGATACCGACGCCGGTACCGGTCGCCACGGAAATCATCAGGTTCTGTACCGGGAAAGCCAACGATACCGCCGTCAGCGCATTTTCACTGACACGGGCTACGAACATGCTGTCCACGATGTTGTATAACGCCTGCACGATCATGGAAATCATGATCGGCAGGGACATACTGATCAGCAGACTGTTGATTGGCCGGGTTCCCATCGGGTTTTCTTTCTGAACTGTCTTCTCTTCAGCCATAAACTTCTCCTTCTCTTCTTTCTTATTCTATATCATTTTTTCTATAACTTATCTAGTTTAACGTAAACACTGTACCATGTCAATATATAAAAATTCGCATACAATAAAGCATACTTTCTGATAAGGAGGAGAACGATGGAACCTGTTGTGGAACTGCAAAATGTCAGTTATTCCTATCACCGGCCGGACCGGGAGATCCGGTCGCTTCATCATCTTTCTTTTTCTGTTCTTCCCGGTGAATTTGTCGCGATTGTCGGTCCATCCGGCTGCGGCAAATCCACACTGCTGTCCCTGATATGTGGCCTGCTGCAGCCGGAAGAGGGAGAAGTCATCATTCGCGCCCGCCGTACCGGCTTTATGCCGCAGAAGGATCACCTGCTGGAATGGCGCAGCATCTTTCGCAACGCCATTCTGGGTCCGGAGATGCAGCATCACAATACTCTGGAAGTACAGGAAGCTGTCCGCAATATGCTGAGTGCCTATGGTCTCGACAGCTTTCAGAACGCGCGTCCGTCCGAGCTGTCCGGCGGAATGCGTCAGCGCGCTGCACTGATCCGCACGCTGGCACTTCAGCCGGATCTTCTGCTTCTGGATGAACCATTCTCCGCACTGGACTATCAGACACGTCTGGAAGTATCCGATGATATCGGCGGTATTCTCCGCAGAGAGAAGCGCACCGCTGTTCTTGTTACTCATGATCTCTCAGAAGCAATCAGCCTGGGGAACCGTGTGATTGTACTCTCCGGCCGACCGGCACGTGTCATCGCGTCCGTGCCGATCGCCTTCGCGCATGATAAATGCACAACGGAACCTCTGTCGCCGCTCGCGCGCAGGAATGCACCGGAATTTGCCGGCTATTTCAACCACATCTGGAAGGAGCTTCGCGAACATGGATAAGAATTCAAATACGATCTCGCCCGGGCAGAAAGCCTACCTGGAAGCAGAGCACCGCAAGCATCTGCGCATCCGTCTGGGAAGGTTTCTGCTGTTGTTTCTGTTTCTCATGCTGTGGGAAGCCTCTGTCCGTCTCGGACTTCTGAACGATTTTATCTTCAGCAGCCCCACTCGGATCGTCCGCACATTCTTCACAATGGCGGAGGACAGAAGCATCTTCCTGCACACCGGCATCACCATCGGAGAGACTCTGATCAGCTTCCTGCTCGTCACCGTCTTAAGCGCTGCAGCCGCCGTCCTTCTGTGGAAATGTGACACACTGGCGAAGATCCTGGAGCCGTGCCTCGTCATACTTAACAGCCTGCCGAAATCGGCTCTTGCTCCGGTGCTGATCGTATGGCTCGGCAATAACATCCGCACGATTATTGTCGCCGCCGTCTCCATTGCCGTCTTCGGCTCCATCATCACACTGCTCACTGGCTTTCTCGAGACCGATCCGGAGAAAATCAAACTGATCTACTCCCTCGGCGGAGGTGAGCGCGACGTTATGATGAAGGTCATGATACCTGGCTCTATCCCACTGCTGGTCAGCACAATGAAGGTCAATATCGGACTCTGTCTCGTCGGTGTAATCATCGGAGAATTTCTCGCTGCCAACCGTGGACTCGGCTATCTGATCATCTATGGCTCACAGGTCTTCAAGATGGATTATGTGATCCTCTCCATCGTCATCCTGTGCATCGTATCCGCCCTGCTCTACCGCGGCGTCGGAGTGATCGAGAGGAAAGTGGGAAGATAAAGCGGCACAAACAGAGAAAAGGCATGAACCTCCGGATTGGGAGTTCATGCCTTAAATACATCCATAAGCTCTATGCAGTCTCCTCCGCAAAGTTGCCCGTGTACAACTGGTAATATTTGCCTTTCTTCGCGATCAGTTCCTCATGGCTTCCTCTCTCGATAATGCGTCCCTGCTCCAGAACCATAATACAGTCACTGTTGCTGACCGTAGAAAGACGATGCGCGATCACGAACGTCGTGCGGCCCTTCATCAGATGGTCCATACCCTGCTGTACCAGCGTCTCTGTGCGGGTATCAATCGAGGACGTCGCCTCATCCAGAATCAGCACCGGCGGATCTGCCACCGCCGCCCGCGCAATCGCCAGCAGCTGGCGCTGTCCCTGGCTCAGGTTGCCTCCGTCCCCCGTCAGCTTTGTATTGTATCCGTCCGGAAGCCGGGTGATGAAACCATCCGCATTTGCCAGCTTCGCTGCCGCGATGCACTCTTCATCCGTCGCGTCCAGACGGCCATAGCGGATATTATCCATAACCGTTCCCGTAAAGAGGTGTGTATCTTGCAGCACGATGCCCAGCGAGCGGCGCAGATCCGACTTGCGGATCTTATTGATATTGATACCGTCATAACGAATCTTGCCGTCCTGAATATCGTAGAAACGATTGATCAGGTTCGTGATCGTCGTCTTGCCGGCGCCAGTGCTTCCCACGAACGCAATCTTCTGGCCGGGTGTCGCATACAGATCAATATTATGCAGTACAATCTTTTTCTCATCGTATCCGAAATCCACATCGTTGAAGACCACATCGCCGATCAGCTTCGTATACGTCTGCTTATGCTCTCTCGGATCCTTCCAGGCCCATACGCCCGTACGCTCCTTACACTCTGTAATCGTACCGTCATCTGCGATCTTCGCATTCACCAGCTCCACACAGCCGTCATCCGTCTCGGACTTCTCATCCAGCAGATGGAAGACACGATCCGCGCCGGCCAGCGCCATTACGATCGCGTTCAGCTGCTGACTGATCTGCGTAATCGGCTGCGTAAAGTTCTTATTCAGCGTCATAAACGACACCAGAGTACCAAGCGTCAGTCCGCCATAGCCCTTCAATGCAAGAATCGCGCCGATCACCGCGCAAAGCACGTAGCTGATATTTCCCAGATTGGCATTAATCGGCATCAGGATATTGGCAAAGGTGTTCGCCTTCTTCATGTTCACGCGCAGTTCCTCATTGCGCTGCTTAAACTCCTCCAGGCTCTTCTCCTCGTGACAGAATACTTTCACGACTTTCTGGCCGTTCACCATCTCCTCCACGAATCCGTTCAAGGAACCGATGGACTTCTGCTGCGCAATAAAGAAAGCACCGGAAAGCTTCGTGAGTTTCTTCGCTGTCAGCGTCATCACGCCTACCATCACAATCGTCAGAATTGTCAGTGGTATATTCAGTACAATCATGCTGACAAATGTCATGACGACAGTTACCATAGAGTTGATCACCTGCGGCATACTCTGCCCGATCAGCTGACGCATGGTATCGACATCATTCGTGTAGATCGACATAATATCGCCGTGCGCATGCGTATCAAAATACTTAATCGGCAAGGATTCCATATTCGTGAACAGATCCAAACGCAGGTTCTTCAGCGTACCCTGGCTGACATTTACCATGATACGGTTATAGACATAGGCACTCACCACACCGACGGCATAAATTCCCGCCAGGGACAGCAGTGCCGATGCCAGAGGACCGTAATCCACACTGCCGGAAGATGCCGATGTCAGCAGCGGAACAACATAATCATCGATCAGGGAGCGCATGAACAGGGTTCCTCTCAGGGTTGCCGCCGCAGACAGCAGAATAAACACAACCACCAGGAAGCAGTGTATCTTATAATTTTTGAAAATATAAGCGAAGATGCGCTTCATCACCTGACCGGGCTTCTCCACCTTCGGACGCGGCCCCATTCCCCGGGGGCCCGGTCCTTTTACTACTTTTACTTTCTCTGCCATACTTATGCCTCCTTTCTGTCAGCCGCCGGCTGATCAAAATCTCCGCCTCCGCCGCGGGTCTGCGTCTCGTAAATCTCACGGTAGATCGTATTATTCTTCAGAAGATTCTCATGTGTATCAAAACCATTAATCCGACCGTCGTCCATGACAATGATGCGGTCCGCATCCTGCACGCTGCTGATGCGCTGCGCGATAATCAGCTTCGTAGTTCCGGGGATAGTCTCCGCGAATGCCGCGCGGATCTTCGCGTCCGTCGCCGTATCAACCGCACTGGTGGAATCATCCAGGATCAGAATCTTCGGCTTCTTCAATAACGCTCTGGCAATGCAGAGACGCTGTTTCTGTCCACCAGACACGTTCGTACCGCCCTGTTCGATATAAGTATCGTAACCATCCGGCAGCTGAGTGATAAATTCGTCGGCGCAAGCCTGGCGGCAGGCCTCCTCACACTCTTCTCTCGTTGCATTCTCATTGCCCCAGCGCAGGTTCTCCAGAATCGTGCCAGAGAAAAGAACATTCTTCTGCAGCACAACCGCCACCTGATTGCGGAGTGCTTCCATATCGTACTCGCGCACATCGCGGCCTCCGACCAGAACCTTACCTCCGGTCACATCATACAGACGGCTGATCAGATTCACCAGACTGGATTTGCCGCAGCCGGTTCCGCCGATCACGCCGATCGTCTCGCCGGACGCGATCGAGAAATCGATATCCTTCAGCGTTGGCTCCTTACTGTTCTTCTTATAGGAAAAATCCACATGCTCAAAGCGGATGCTTCCATCTGCCACCTCCGACAGAGGTTCGCCGGGGTTTGCCATATCCGGCTTTTCATTCAGCACCTGCGCAATACGGCGGCCACTGGCCAGACTCATCGACAGCATGACGAAAATCATGGACAGCATCATCAGGGACATCAGAATGCTCATCACATACGTGAACATGGAAGTCAGCTCACCAGTCGTCAGGCTTCCGGATACGACAAAGTGTGCGCCGAACCAGGACAGACCGATGATACATCCGTATACAACAAACATCATGACCGGATTGTTAAATGCCAGGATGCTCTCCGCCTTTACGAACATCTGATACAGGTTCTCCGCCGCTTTCGTGAACTTTTCATTCTCATATTTCTCTCTTACATACGCCTTCACAACACGGATCGCGGATACATTCTCCTGAATACTGGCATTCAGCTCATCGTAGCGGGTAAACGCCGCGTCGAACAGCTTCATGGTCTTGCTCACGATCAGTGCCAACACGCAGCCAAGAATCAGAACTGCCGCAACGAAGATCAGACTTAGCTGTACATGAATGAAGAAACACATCACCATGCTGCTGATCAGCATCAGAGGCGCGCGCACCGCGATACGAATACACATCTGATACGCGTTCTGAAGATTCGTCACATCCGTCGTCATACGTGTAACCAGGCCAGCCGTACTGAACTTGTCAATGTTTGAGAAAGCGAACTGCTGGATCTTCTCATACTGCGCCAGGCGAATATTCGCCGCAAAGCCGGCGGACGCCGACGCTGCATATTTACCGGCCAAAATGCCGAACAGCAGACTGAACATCGCCATCACCAGCATAATCGCTCCATATTTATATACATTATTGATATTGCCTACTTCGATTCCCTTATCGATGATCGCCGCTGTGATAAAGGGAATCAGCACTTCCATAAATACTTCCAGTGCAGAAAACAGCGGGGTCAGCAGAGTGTCCCGCTTATACTGCTTCACATAACCGAGCAGTGTCTTTATCATGATATTTCTTCCTCCTTTGACAATATTTTTTCCACCGACGAATGTCTCTTCTGTCCGCTGTACATCGTTTCTTTCAGCGCCTGATCCAGATTGGCAAGCATCCTCGTCAGCAATTCAATACTTTCCTTTTTTTCATCTTCCGAAAAGCCGAGAAAAAGCTGTTCTTCCACATAATCAAAGCATTCGTCAATCTGCTCCTGATTCTTCAGTGCCTTCTCTGTCAGTGTGATGCTCTTCAGGCGGTCATCACACTCCGCCGTCTCAAAATTCAGATAACCCTTCAGGCGAAGCTTCTTCAGGAGTGCGGAAATCGTCGCCCGCGACAACCTCAGATCGTTATGAATCTGCGTCGCTGTCACTGTCTCTCCCTCTCCACAATGCCGATACAGATATCCTAAAATATTGCCCTGGGACGGTGTGATATCTTTATCCGGGAGCATGGAATCCAGCAGCATCCTCACACGAAGCGTCATCTGCTTCGTCTTGTGAAGAACAGTGTGTTCTTTCTTCCCCGGCCTGGGAAATTCTGATAACTGCTGCATAAAATCCTCCTTTCTTTCTGCACATGACTCGCTACCCGCTTTCTGTGCATTTCATTTTGTTATTTTTGTGCTCTGCTGTTTTGTCGTTCACTAATTGTTCGCTTGCTAACATTTAGCTGCCTTCTTATCTTACGACAGCCCTTCGAATTTGTAAAGCGACAAATTACAAAAATTTGTGAAAACTTCATGAACTCTCGCCGGAATCACCAAAGGCCCGGCTCTGCGGCATTGACACCACTTTCAAAATCACGTATACTTGGACAAGATAGCTACGATACTATCAAAAATAAGGAAAGAGGATATTTTATTATGAAAAAGACAAAAGCGCTCAGCCTGATTCTTGCGGCTGCCATGACTGCCAGCCTGATGACCGGCTGCAGTTCCAGCAATACCGCTTCCACTGCGGAAAGCAGCACAGAAGAGACCACAGCAGAAGAAACCACAACTGCTGCCGACAGTGAATCCGCTGCAGAAGAGACCACAGCCGCAGACATGAGCTTTGATTTCAGCGCGGGTCTGACCGACGCAGGTATGTTCGACGGCGTAACGGCTCTCGATTTTGCGGTTCTTCCGACTTATAACGGCATCGAGATCGCTCCGGAAGATTATCAGGTGGATGATGAGACACTGCAGACGCAGATTGATTCCATGATGGCAAACTATGCTTCTCCGGAGCAGATCAAGGATCGTGAAGTTGCTGACGGCGATACGGTAAATATTGATTATGTCGGCAGTGTAGACGGCGTAGAGTTCGACGGCGGCAGCACGAACGGCGCCGGTACGAGCGTTACCATTGGTGTGACCAGCTATATCGATGATTTTCTGGAGCAGCTGATCGGCCATCAGCCCGGCGAGACTTTCAACGTAGAAGTTACTTTCCCGGACGAGTATCCGCAGAACACGGATCTGCAGGGCAAGGATGCTGTTTTCGTTACCACAATCAACTACATTGAAGGTGATTCTGTGACCCCCGAGCTGACGGATGCGTTCGTTGCGGAGAATTTCCAGGAATCTACCGGTGCTTCCACCGTAGAGGAGCTCCGCACTTATGTTCATGACAATCTGCAGAAGAGCAATGTATACAATGCGGTAATTGCTTTCCTGAAAGAGAATACCGAAATCACAGAGATTCCCGCTGCGGTTTCAGATTTCCAGGCGAACACGCTGGCTAATCAATACAAGGCAGCAGCTACTCAGTACGGTCTGGATCTGGAGACCTACCTGTCTTACGTGGCCGGTGCCAGCACGATTGAGGAGGCTGTGAATGCCAACCAGGAGAGCCTGGATGAGTCCGCGAAGCTGAGCCTGATCTTCCAGGCAATTGCCGAGGACGCGAAGCTTACGGTATCGGATGACGATATTGCCGCTTACTTTGAAAACCTTGGCTTCAGCGATTCTTCCGCCATGATCGATTACTACGGGAGAGGCTTCGTAACCATGTCCGTTCTGGATCAGAAGGTTCAGGATCTGCTGCTGGACAGCGCGGTTCTGAAGTAAAACCTTTTCTTCCCTGAAAATAACTGCTCCGCAGGATTTCCGCAAAAGCAGTCCGCTATCCCATGCTTCAAACTGTGTATGCTTGATGCTTCGCTGCTGCGTTTTCATCGCGCACCGCGCTCCATCGCAAAAGGGCGTCGCTCGTACGCGCGGGCGCAAAAACTGGCAGCTCACAGTCGCATACAATGGTTTGAGCGCATTGGGATACGGGCTGCTTTTTGCTGGATGCCCGGAGCATTTATTATTTTCCCGCCGCGCCCGATGCCGAAAGAGTAATAAATGCCATACGATACGTATTCCTGTTACGAATAACGTTGGAAAACATTCTGTAGAATCGACTTTTCATGGTAGAAGGAGTAGTTATATTTTTTCAAAAAAACAGTTGACAAATCCATGATCTTATTGTAGAATATTTTTTGTCTTGTGAGACAGGCTTCCTTGGCTCAGCTGGTAGAGCAACGCATTCGTAATGCGTAGGTCGCCGGTTCGAATCCGGCAGGGAGCTTAAGGCCGAAACCCAAAAGGTTTCGGCCTTTTTATTTGTATTCTTCCCCTGTTGAGTCTGCCTTTTTGGCTTCGGGCGTGGCGGGAAAATCGAGCGCCACGTTTCACGTTCGAAGCAGGGCAGACCGAAGCATCCCAATACAATCAAACCATTGCATGCGGCTGTGAGCTGCCAGTTTTTGCGCCCGTGCGTACGAGCGGCGCTTTGTTGCGAGGTAGCACGGTGCGCGATGAAAACGCAGCAGCGAAACACGAAGCATGCACCGTTTGATGTATGGGATGCTCCGGACGCCCTGCTCAGAAAGCCCCAAAAGCGGCGCTCGATTTTCAGGGACAAAAAGGCAGATGAAAAGACATGTAAAAAAGCAGGCGACACAAAACCGCCTGCCTTCGAAATTCATATTAAGCGCATACAACGATACCGCCGTTATTCGCATATGTCGTGCTGACACCTGCGGCGTCCACGACATAGACATTCTTAAATCTTGCCTGGCTTAAGAACATCTTCTTCACCTGCTCCGCCCGCTCCGGGCAGTTCACATGCGTGATCCCCAGCGTCCGGCTCTCCGGATTCCGGCAGCCAGCCATAAAGTGCTCCACCATCTGCTTCAGCGCCTTCTGGATGCCCCTGCACTGATCTACTTTCACAATCACGCCATGATCTCCCGCCATGATCGGTTTAATGTTCAGTGCGCTCGCAAGAATCGCCGCCAGTCCCGTCAGCCGCCCGTTCTTCTTCAGCGTGTCCAGATCCTCCAGAACAAAATACGTCTGCATATGATCCCGGAACTCATTCACACGGGCAACAATCTGTTCAAAGGAAGCGCCGGCCTCCGCCAGCTCCTGAATCTTAAAAGCAATCAGGCTCTCGCCGCAGCAGGCCGAATCCGAGCTGAATACGTGGATCTTCTTCTCTGTACCGTGCTCTTCTTCATAGAGCGTCTTCCCAAGAACCGCGCTGTTGTAACTGCCGCTCAAATGCTGACTCAGAGTAACGATGAACACCATGTCTGCCTCCCCCTCGAAAGCCTTCATATATGCCTCCGGGGATGGACATGCGGTACGCGCGCACTCCGGACTCTCAGCCACCAGGCGGATATACTCCTTCTGATCGAAGGTCTCGTCATCAATAAAGCTGTGACTCCCTACCTGAAGCGTCAGCGGGATAATCTGAAAATGCGGATCCTTCCGGTACTTATCCGTAAGGTCGCAGCAACTGTCTGCAATGATCTTGTACACCACGTATTCCTCCTGTCAAAAACCAATTGATATGGTTTTCATTACCAGATAATAATATCACGTTTTCCAACAGAAGGGAAGAGAAAATCAATAATATCTTTTCGTTTTCGACTTGCGTCCCTTGCGGCGGCGACGGCGTCTGTTCCGGCGACTGAACAGATTCACAATCTGAAAAATCAGAATAATTACAAGGATCACCAGAATGACAACCAGCAGAATACGCACCGGCATGGGTACATCCAGATTTGTCAGCGTCTCCAGGCTGAAGCCAGACTTCGCCGGTGCAGGTGTTGTCTCCGCAGCCTGGCTTCCATTCGCGAAATTCTCTGATTCGGCGGCGGATGCTGCTTCCGGCACGAAACGGATCAGTACCGGATCGCGCCCCATAATCATATCACCCCAGCGGTAAAGCAGGCTTCCCTGCATCTCATCGCCGGACAGGCTGTCCGTATCCACGGAGAACTCCTGCGCGAAATCAATCCCGGTGGAATCCTTCGGCAGCAGCGCCTTCGCCTCTGATGTCACTTCAATGTTCTGAACCACCCGGTTGATGATGCCGCCCAGCTGATCTTCCATCGCGGCAAGATCCGCGTTCTGGCTAATCGGTTGGAAAGCAAAGCTGTTGAAGCCGTAATCCAGCAGTGCCTGGGTATCTTTATAAATCTGCCCGTTCGCCTCGGAGCGCATAACAACGCTGACAAGCTCCATATCATCGCGCACGGCATACGTAACCAGCGTGTTCTTCGACGCCTGTGTATAACCGGTCTTACCAGCTACGACAGAGGAATTAAAATACTCCGAAGTCGTATTCATCATAGCGTGACGCATCTGACAGTAGAAGCCATCCGGCTGCGTCTTCGTCACCGCGGTCCGGTAAGAAAATGTGGAATCAATGGTCAGGAACGTCTCGTTCTGGATCGCCGCCCACATAATCATCGCCATATCGTGCGGTGTCGTGTAATGATTCTCGTTAAACAAACCATGCGGATTCGCGAAGTGCGAATTCGTTGCACCAACCTCTTTAGCTTTCGCGTTCATCTTCTCCGCGAAACCGTCCACCGTGCCGCCGCAATGTTCGGCCAACGCATATGCCGCCTCATTGGAGGACTGCAGAAGCATCGCGTACAGGCAGTCCTCCACGCTCAGCTGATCGCCGGTATCCGCAATGTAGGAGTAAGCACCCTCCTCCAGGTCGTGTACAGCATTGTAGGAGAATGTTACCATCTCATCCAGGCTGCAGTTCTCTATCACAACCAGAGCGGTCAGGATCTTGGTAATACTTGCCGGGTAGAACTGCTCATCCGCATTCTTTTGATACAAGATCGCCCCGGAATTCAACTCGATCAGAAAGCCTCCTTCGCCTATAATCTCCGGTCCTGCCGGCCATTCGGTCTGTCCGGAATAATCGATTGCTGTACGATCTTCCTTTCCGCCGGCTGCCGCCGCTGATATCGTGGGAACCAGCAGCATAATCGCCATCAGGAGAGCCAGAAGCCGTACTGCCCCTCTTCTTCTCTCTTTCATCTTTTGAACCCCTCTCTTTCGCAAAGTCTTCTGTAAACTTATAGATAGCCGTTTATAGTATGACACAGCTACGCAGGAAAAGCAAGCCAGAAATCCCTGACTAATTTCTTAATTATTTATGATGATGCCTCCTTGCTTCTATTCCGAAGTAATAAATGTCCGGTAACCCTTTCCCCTTAATACCTGCTCCATCCGAATGGCATTCTCCAGGTTTCGGTACGCGCCAACCTGCACACGATACAGACCGTCAGGTGACGCTGCTGTGAACGCAGGGAATCCATCCGCAATCAACCGGTCGCGCAGCCGGTCCGCATTGCTTCGGTTTGCGAAGGCTCCAGCCTGCACCCGGTAAATAATATCCGCAGTAGCCCCCTGACCGGACAGCGACTCCATGATACCGTCCGCAATGGCTGCCGCAATTTCATTGAGCTTTTCATCAAATAGCCGGTTGTCTTCTTCATTATTGATAAATCCTGTCTCAATCAGGACCGCCGGCATCTCTGTACGACGCAGAACCACAAGACCAGGCCGCTCGATCACACCGCGGTTTCCAAAGCCGATCTGTGCCAGTTGCTCATTGATATTTCTCGCCAGCACGCCTGGCAGCCCTGTATCCCTATATACAAGCGTCTCCACACCCGTGGAAGTATTCGGTTCCTCCACGGAATTACGGTGAAAGGAGACAAAAATATCCCCACCGGAATGATTGGCAATCTGAGCCTTTTCGAACGGCGTATGATAAATATCCGAAGTACGCGTATAGACGACCTCATATCCGGCTTTCTGAAGCAGATTTCCGACAGCCATCGCCAGTCTCAGGTTATCGTCAGATTCCCGGCGGCCGTTATAGACCGCGCCCGGATCAATGCCTCCATGCCCTGGATCCAGAATAATTGTTTCTGCCACTGACAGGTACCTCCTGTATCTTTCTACTTTGCAGTATATGCCGAAGATATTCTTTGTGTCAGATTTTTTCTAAAACTTTTTCAGGCAAATACCTCCGCGATCCGGCGAATGCTGCATCTGACATCCTCCCAGCGGATGCCGTCCGGGTCGATCAGGTCACCCGCCGGCACAATTTCGTTCTGCCGCAGTTGGTAAATCCGGTCGCAGCGGCTTAAAACCGGCAAGCGCGGAGACAGGAACAGACAGGTTTTGGATCGCCACTGCTGCCGTAATCTTCGCAGGATCTCCCGCTCCGTCTCGTGAGAGAAGCCGGCCGTAAGATCTCCGATCAGATATATCGCGCAATCCATCAGAATCGCTCGCGCAATCATCAACTTCTGAAGTAGCTCCGGAGAAAACGGATGGTTCAGAGGGCTGACCAGCGTTCCTAACCCCTGCGGAAGCTTCCGGATTTCTTCCGCTGCCAGAACACATTCCAACGATTCCCAGATGCGTTTCTCCGTGACAGCGAACTGACCAAGTCGCAAGTTATCCGCAATTGTCCCGGGGAAAAGCACGCCCTCCGGCTCGATCACCCCGAAGAAGGTACGGGTAGCTGCTGAGATCTCACATTCCACTCCCTTTTCATGGCACAACTTCAACTCTCCGCCGCTGGGAGATATCTGTCCAAGCAGCAGACGCCGGAACAGCTCCGCCGTTTCTCCCTCGGCATTGTCCACTGCAATCCACTCCCCCGGATAAGCCTCTAGGCTGATCGAATGAAAAACATTCTCTCCGGAGCTCTTCCGGTATTCCACCTGCTCCAGATGAAGAGAAAGTCCGTCCCGTGCCCGCAGCCGTAGGATCTCCGCCCACTCTTCGTTCTTTCTGTCATCCTCCTTCAGAGCAAGCATCTGCCGAATCCGGCTATCCGCCTGTCGGGACATGCGTTTTTCTTCTCGGCGAACACGGAGAATTCCCGCCTGCAGCTGCGTCAGTCCAAACAAAAGCAACGCCCACAGATACGCTCCCGGATTCAGTGTTCCCTGGCAGGCCAGAAGGCTTCCCTGCACGACCGAACCCGAAAGAATCAGGCTGTACACCAGGCGGAAGACACGGTGGCCTCTCCGTTCCTGCTTCGCCGCCTCCTGCACCACCTTCTTTTTCTTCTTCTGAAGTTCCGTCAATCTTGCCTTAAAATAGTCTTCCATATGGTACAGACGAATCCAGTGAATATAGTCCATCAGGTTCTGGCAGAACAGATCAATCTGGCTTTCCACATCCTTCTGCCTGCGCCCGGCGGCCTCCCGCCGTCCTCCGATCCGGTCAAAACCTAGAGAAAGGACAAGCGCACCAGCAGCTCCCGTTAGCATCAACGACCAGTGACACAGAGCAAGCAGTACAAGCAATACTGCCAGCCGTAGAATCCCTGTTCCGATCTGCAGACATCCCTTCATGCAGGCGACGGAAAGCCTTCGGCAGTCCCGATTCTCCCGAATTTCACGTTCCAACCGGATGGCGTACTCCTGCTGTTCCTCGCAGATCTCCGTGATGTGTTCGTAAAGATCGAAAATGGCATGATTCTCGATCCCATTGCAGATCGTTTCCCCCAATTTCTCCCGGAGCGCTAGCAGCAGAAGTTCCACCAAAAGCATTGGTATAAACAGAATTGCCGGAGCGACCAGTTGATTCTCACTCTGCTGCTGCGCCGCAAGAAGAATCCGTCGGATGCAGCCAAGCATCACTCCCTCGCACGCAATTCCGGCAAGTGTCAGAATTCTGCACATCAGAAACCCTCTGGCATAACTTTTGCGATAACGGGCGAAGGCGCTGATGTGTACCTGCTTCTTACTCTTCCTGCTCTTTTTCCGAACCATAAATTCTCCCTTCCTGCCTGCGGCATAGAAAAAGACCTGCCGATTCCGACAGGTCCTCTTTCGTTCTTTATGATA
This sequence comes from Hominifimenecus microfluidus, assembly GCA_020687485.1. Classification (GTDB taxonomy): domain Bacteria; phylum Bacillota; class Clostridia; order Lachnospirales; family Lachnospiraceae; genus Hominifimenecus; species Hominifimenecus microfluidus. The sequence goes on from JAJEQR010000001.1 coordinate 102,950, forward strand.
CGGTTTCCGCGATGGATCATGCGGGCGCATCCTTCTTCCTGCTTGCTCCGCGCTACATCAGCGGCGCAAAGATCCGAAGCATATGGCCTAACAACTTCTTATAGCCAGGGTAGTTCCGACAGTCTCTCATGGTAACTCTGCGGCAGCGTCCCAGCGTATCCTGAAAATCGCGCTCCACATCGTACACTACCGAATTCTTATATACGAAGACTCCACATTCGAAGTGAAGGTACAGGCTTCGGTAATCCAGGTTAATCGTTCCCACGGTACATTTGCAGTTGTCCGAGACGAATACCTTGGCGTGTACAAATCCGGGAAGGTATTCATAGATCTTAACTCCCGATGAAATAAGCGCTTCATAGTGATTCTTCGCCAGGAGAAAAGCATACTTCTTATCCGGAATGTGCGGCAGAATGATGCGCACATCCACGCCGCGCTTCGCCGCGTACCGGAGAGCTGTCTCCATCTCATCATCCAGAATCAGGTATGGTGTGCAGATATGTACATATTTCTTCGCCTGATTGATAATATCCATGTACACCATCTCGCCGACCTTCTCATGATCCAGCGGGCTGTCGCCATAGGGGATGACATATCCATCCGCCGGCTGGCTGATACGCCCCTCCGGCTGGATATAGCGGGTATAGGATTCCGGCGCCAGACCGCGGATATTCCACATCTGGAGGAACATCATCGTAAAATTCTTCACGGCATCGCCCTTAATCATCACAGCTGTATCTTTCCAGTGACCAAACCGCTGCTTGCGGTTGATATACTCATCCGCGATGTTTACGCCGCCGGTGAAGGCCGTATGACCGTCAATCACAAGTATCTTCCGATGATCACGGTTGTTCTGAATCGTGGACAGTACCGGTACGATCGGCGAGAACACCTTGCACTGGATGCCGCAGGCGATCAGCTCCTTGGGGTAATCATAGGGCAGATGCGCCAGGCTGCACATACCGTCATACATGAAACGAACCTCCACCCCCTGCTTCACCTTTCGCTTCAGGATATCCAGGATTGCGTCCAGCATCTCTCCATCATGCACAATAAAGTATTCCAGAAAGATAAACTTCCGTGCCTTTTCCAGCTGAATCAGCATTTCTCTGAACTTGTCCTCGCCCAGAGGAAAATATGTAACCGACGTATTCCGGTAAGCCGGATAGCCGCCATAGCATTCAATATAATGCGCCAGGTTATAAACACCGGGGTCGTCCTCCTGCAGTGAACGCATGACGTCCGGATCCTGCTCCAGATAGGGAGATGTCTCCTGAATAACTTCCCGCAGTCGCTTATTCGTCCTGCGTGCACCCGTCTGCGACTGAATAAAGAAGTAGCAGACGATACCGAGAACTGGCACCGCCAGAATCGGCACAATCCACGCAATCTTCATATATGGGTCCATGTCACGGTTGATAATGTGCATCGCCAGCACAAAACCGATCGCAACAAAACCATAATAGACCAGCATGGAACGTCCCTGCAGAAGCTGCGAGATGGCTACCAGCCCTGCAATCTGCAGAAGCACCAGAATCAGAACGATGAGCGTACGTCCATAGATCACATGCTGCAGTCCGTTCTTACCAGCCTGCTTTCCCGATTGGATTTTCTCGGACATATAATTCTTCATAATTCCGTGCTTCCTCCTGTGTAATCATTGCTGCTGAAAATATTATAAATTGTTCACAAATCACTTGTCAAGCAGCTTCCCTCTACAGCAACTGCCATTTTTCACGCTTTTTGTGTGAAAATCCCCCCTGTCTCCCAGTTCGTCATGGACTTCTGACTCTTTTTTCGCTATACTGTAACTGTTTGGAATCCGGATCGATTTCAAATCGTCACACTGCTACAGGAGGAATGATTATCTATGAGTTATGCCGATCAGATTTTTATAGAAAACTGCAAAGACATTCTGGAGAACGGAACCTGGGACACCGACCTCCCCGTTCGCCCGCACTGGGAGGACGGAACACCGGCCCACACGATCAAGAAGTTCGGTATGGTGAACCGCTATGATCTGAGCCGGGAGTTTCCAATGATGACGCTTCGCCGCACTGCGTGGAAGTCCGCCGCTGATGAGATCTTCTGGATCTGGCAGAAGAAGTCGAACAATATCCACGACCTGAACAGCCACATCTGGGATTCCTGGGCAGATGAGAACGGCAGCATCGGCAAGGCCTACGGCTATCAGCTGGGCGTAAAACATCAGTATAAAGAAGGAATGTTCGACCAGGTGGATCGCATTCTGTACGACTTAAAGAACAATCCAGGCAGCCGCCGGATTCTCTCCAATATCTATAATCATCAGGATCTGCATGAGATGGGACTCTATCCCTGTGCTTACAGCATGACCTTCAACGTGGCCGGCGGCCGTCTGAACGCGATTCTAAATCAGCGCTCGCAGGATATGCTAACTGCCAACAACTGGAATGTCTGCCAGTATGCGCTTCTCACGCTGATGTTCGCGCAGGTCAGCGGTCTGAAGCCGGGCGAATTCGTACATGTGGTTGCAGACGCTCATATCTACGATCGCCATGTACCTGCCGTAAAGGAGATGTTGACCAAAGAGCCTCTGCCTGCGCCCCGCGTGGAGCTGAATCCGGAGATTAAGGATTTCTACCAGTTCACGGTGGATGATATCCGGGTAACTGATTATCAGTATCACGAGTTCAATTATAAAATTCCTGTTGCGATTTAGGAGGGTGCCATGGATCTGATTGTTGCTGTTTCGAGTAACTGGGCGATCGGGAAGGATAACGATTTGCTCTTTTCTCTGAAGACGGATATGAAATATTTCCGTCAGAACACACTGGAGAAGACGGTGATTCTTGGTCGGAAAAACCTGGATTCCTTCCCCGGCGGCCGACCGCTGCCGAAGCGCGAGAACCTGGTGCTGACCCACGATCCCGCCTTCGCACGGGAAGGCGCCGTCATCTGCCGTAGCAAGGCGGAAATAATGGACAAAATCGCCGATCAGGACCCTGATCGCGTCATGGTGATCGGCGGTGCGGAAATCTACCGTCTGTTTTTAAAAGACTGCCGCAGAGCCTATGTCACACGGATAGATGCCGCTGTGGAGGACGCCGACTGCTTCTTCCCAAATCTGGAGGAGGACCCGGACTGGATCTGCACCTCTGTCTCTGAACCGATGACGGAGAACGGACTTACGTTTCGTTTCTGTATCTATGAGAATTCCGCTTGTTTCGCATAAATGGATGCTGGATTTCTCTTTTTTCCTTCGAAAAGACGCATGGATATTCTTGCGGATTCCTGTTGACTTTCGTCTGGAATTGAACTAAATTAGTATTGTTCGTCCGGAGGGGAGCGCCTTCGGACACGCCTCTTTCATAAGTTTTCGAAAGAGGCAGGAACTTACCATGCGAGGGAATCCGTGTTCCGGAGTGAGAGGAAGCCAGCAAGCTTCGACCGTCCATTTCTGCCGGCTGTGCCCGGACAGGGAAAGGGACGGTTCTGCCTTTCGATCCGGACAGGACGCCCGGATACCCTTACCTTGTCCCCCCCCCAGGCCGGAATCATCTTATGGGAAACGAGGTATTTTTTATGTCATCTGCAAACAATTCAAAACCCACTGTACTGCGTATGGTTATGCTGGCCATGATGGTCGCGATCGGAGTCGTAATCTCTCCGATTCTGCGTGTAGAGGGGATGTGTCCGATGGCGCATCTGATCAACATCACTGTCTCCGTATTGATGGGACCCTGGTATTCGCTTCTGTGCGCTGTTATGATCGGCGTGATCCGCATGCTCTTTATGGGAATCCCGCCGCTGGCGCTGACAGGCGCTGTCTTCGGTGCGTTTCTCTCCGGCGTTCTCTACCGGGTATCCGGTGGAAAGCTGATTTTTGCCTGGCTGGGTGAGATCATCGGCACCGGCATTATCGGTGCGATCGTATCCTATCCGGTTATGACGTATCTGGTCGGCCGCACCGGTCTGACCTGGATGTTCTACGTTCCTTCCTTTATCGGAGGCACACTGATCGGAGGAGCCATCGCCTATGTATTCCTGAAGGCACTCAGTCGAAGTCATATGCTGGGACAGATTCAGTCTGCGCTTGGAGTAAAGGTCTATGACAGAAAGAATGACTAAAACCGTTCTTCCTTTAAAAGAACAATTAATAAAAAAGCAACCGTTAGTCCACTGCATCACGAACCCGATTTCGATCAACGATTGCGCAAACGGTCTTCTTGCCGTCGGCGCAAGGCCGATCATGGCGGAACACCCGGCAGAAGTCGCTGGAATCACTGCATCGGCGAAGGCTCTGATGATTAACCTTGGAAATATTACGGATGTTCGAATGTCCTCGATGCTGATTGCCGGCACGCAGGCTCATCAGGATGAGATCCCCTGCCTGATCGACCTGGTTGGCGTCACTTGCAGCGAGCTCCGCATGAACTATGCGATCCGCTTTGTGAACAACTGTCATCCCTATGTTATCAAGGGAAACTTTTCTGAGATTCTGGCCTTCTGCGGTCGCAGCTCCCACGCCGCCGGCATCGATGCCGGTGAGGAGGATCAACTCTGTGAGAACAACCTGGAGGATCGCATCCGCCTCTTCCATGATCTGGCGGTGCGAACCGATGCAGTCATTCTGATCACCGGACGGACGGATATGATCGTAAGCCGTGAGGGAGTGCTGCTGTGCGACAACGGAACTCCCGTCCTCTCCCGACTGACCGGCACCGGCTGTATGCTTGGTGCACTGACAGCAGCGTTTCTTACGGTGGGGACTCCTGCGGAAGCCTCCGCCTATGCCGTTTGCCTGATGGGAATTGCCGGGGAGCAGGCAGCTGCTCTTTCGCATGGGATGGGAAGCTTCCATACAGAGCTGATAAACCGGCTGGATCTGCTTACCGACCATGAAGTTTGCTCTTTGGCGAAGCTCATTTTCCTTCCGCAGTAACTGCATACTATATTGATTATCTTAAGACAGAAACCGGAGGTGCTACTTATGAATCCTGTTGACCTTACTTTATATCTTGTCACCGACAGTACCTATCACACGGAGGAATCCTTTCTCCATACCGTAGAAGAAGCCTGCATAGGCGGCGCAACGATCGTACAGCTGCGAGAGAAAGGCGGCAGTAGCCGTGACTACCTGAACCAGGCGCTGAAGGTAAAGGAGATCACCGATCGCTATCATATTCCGCTGATTATCGATGATCGCATTGATATCGCACTTGCCTGCGATGCGGCAGGCGTCCATGTCGGACAGTCTGATCTGCCGGTATCGTATGCCCGCCGTCTGCTCGGCCCGGATAAGATCGTCGGCGCTACCGCCAAGACGGTTCCGCAGGCGCTCGAAGCCTATGTGCAGGGCGCGGATTATCTTGGCGTCGGCGCGATGTTCCCCACGACCACAAAGGTTGTGACAATACTTACTGCACCCGCTACGCTGACGGAGATCCGTCATACCGTTCCGATCCCGGTCGTTGCCATCGGCGGACTGAACCGCGGAAATATGGATATCCTGAAGGATACCGCTGCGGACGGCATCGCTGTCGTATCCGCCATCATGAAAGCGGAAGATCCCCGCAGCGCCGCTGAAGAACTGAAAAAGCATATGATAGAGCTTCGCGAACAGCGCACACTGTAATCTCGTTGCTTATATAATTGCATACAGACAAATAAAAAGGACAGAAGAAAACGGAGATCACCGGATATGGTCTCTCCGTTTCTTCTGTCTTTCTTTATTTTACTGGAAAGATCACCGAGATCTTTGTTCCTTCTCCAAGTGTACTCTCCAGCTTCAGCTGCGCACCATGGAAAGCAGCTCCATGCTTTACAATCGACAAGCCAAGCCCGGTGCCCCCACGCCCCTTGGAACGGCTCTTATCCACCCGATAGAATCGTTCGAATACTCTCGACTGACTGTCCTCCGGGATTCCGATGCCGTCATCCTGCACGGACAGAACGGTGCTGCCCGATTCTCCGAGCGCGATATTTACCGATACATGGCCGCCTGGCTGATTGTACTTGATGCCGTTATCGCAGAGGTTATAAATCATCTCATCCAAAATCTGACGGCTTCCCATCACCACGGTCTCCTCGCCAGATACGCTTAAGCTGATCTCCTTCTGCTCTGCAACCTGTCCCAGACGGCTGACAACCTCTTCCGCCAGCGAGCGCAGAGGAACTGCTTCCTTCCTGTCGCTTGCCGGGCCCTCGTCCAGCTGCGACAGTTGGATGATATCCTCCACCAGGCGAATCAGGCGCTGAGCTTCCTTATAAATCCGCTCGGAGAACCGGGGAACATCCTCCGTATTCACCATTCCGTTCTGCAGAATCTCCGCATAGCCGGAGATCGACTGAAGCGGCGTCTTCAGCTCATGCGATACATTCGCTGTGAACTCTCTGCGCTGACGCTCTGCCGCTTCCTTTTCGGTCACATCCAAAAGCAGGATGATGACACCTCTCTGCTTTTCTTCCACATAGACCGGATTGGACAGCAGCTGATAGGTTCTGCCGTTTCTCTGAAACATACCCTCGCCGTCATGTCCCTCCAGCGCAGTCTCTACTACGTTCTGCATAGCTACGCTGCGGTTCAGGCGCAGAATATTATGATTCTGATAATCATCGCCTCTGACGTCAAAGACCTTCTTAGCCAGACCATTGATGGAAAGCACCAGGCCGCAGCAATCGACCACAATCAACCCTTCACTCATATGCTCTGTAATTGCACTGAACTCTTCCTTCTGCTCCTTCAGCGACTGCATGGCCGCTTCAATCGAGCTGTTCTGTCTTGCAATACGGCTAACCAGCGGAGAAAGTTCCTCGTAAATATCCTGCGCCAGCGGATCTTCCAGATTCAGGTTATTGATTGGCTCTACAATCTCATGGGAAAGAAGTCTTGCCAGAAGGAAAGCAATTCCGGCAATCACAATACAGATCGATATAATATAGGGAATGTAGATCATCACCAACCCTGCTACACTGTCCGTCGTCCGGGCCACACGGAGGATACTTCCGTCCTCCAGCAAAACCGCTGCGTAGAAGATCTGTTCTCCCAATGTATCTGACTCACGCACATCCGAACCTTCTCCATTCTGCATCGCGGCCTGTACTTCCGGACGCTGCAAATGATTCGACATATCGGAAGCAGCCGCAGCATTGTCATACTCAACCGTGCCATCCGGATTGATCAGTGTAATCCTGTTGTGCTTTCCGTTCTCGTCCAGACGTTCCAGATACTCCTTTCCTTCACCACGTACAGCTTCCGAGAGAAAACGCGCTTCCGTGCGTACTTCCTGCTCCATATTCGTGTACATTTCCCGGTACATCAGATAGGTAACCGCAAGAACTGCCGCCAGTACACCGAACAGTGCCATGACAAATGTATCCCAGAAAATTTTCTTCTTCATCGTTATTCTCGCCCTCCGATCCGGTATCCCATACCGCGCACCGTCTCAATCTCCGCTCCACCATTGCCCAGCTTACTGCGGAGCGTCCGGATGTGAACATCCACGGTACGTGTCTCACCATCAAAATCATAGCCCCAGATATGTGTTAACAGCTGGTCTCTCGTCAGGACAATGCCCTTGTTCTCCAGCATGTATTTCAGTACATTGAACTCCTTCAATGTCAGAATCACTTCTTTATCATTCACATAGACCATACGTCGTTCCACATCCATCGTGATCGATCCGGAGCACATTACTGTCTCCTTTTTATTCTTGCCGGCTCTCCGGAGAACCGCCTTGACCCTGGACACCATCTCCATCATGCCGAACGGCTTCGAAATATAATCGTCCGCGCCTCCATCCAGGCCACGAACCTTATCGAATTCTGTCCCCTTTGCGGTCGCCATAATTACAGGCAGCGCCGATGTCTCCGCATGGTTGCGCAGATGCTTCAGAACCGTCAGGCCGTCCATATCCGGCAGCATGATATCCAACAGTACCAGATCCGGCAGCGGCCCATGCTTCAGAGATTCAAAAAAGCTGGCTCCGTCTGAAAAGCCTTCCGCGTCCATTCCCATCGTCTGTAGAGTATAAACTTCCAGCTCGCGGATACTCTCATCATCTTCCACACAATAAATCATCGTTACTCCTTACTCCGGCATTTTACCGGATTTTTATTTGTTCTTTTCTTTCTCTCGCCCTACTCTGTCATCTTAACCGCCATAAGTTAATTTCCCTTATCCGCTATGTTAAATTTATGTAAAATCTTAACAACTATCGTTCCTGCTGTCAATGAAAAAATGACCGGAGCAAACCGCCCCGGCCGTGTGAGAAAAACATATTACTATCAGAGATTTATTCTCCGGATGTGTGAACGCCCGTGATCGAGAACTCCACCCACTCCGCAATATTTACCGCATGGTCACCGATTCGCTCCAGATATTTTGCGATCATCAGCAGATCCAGTGCGCACTCGCTGTTCATGATGTGAAGCATCAGTCCATTCTTAATGCGGACAAAATGTGCATCTACGATATCATCCTCCGCAACGACGCGATGCGCCAGTTCGAGATCCTTCTTTACATACGCATCTACACTTTCCGTCACCATACGTACGGCAGCATCCGCCATGGAAGCCAGATCCAGCTCATGAGCAAATTTCTGTACATCCACCGTCTGCACGATCTCGGAAATATCGCTGGCCTGATCACCGATTCGTTCCATATCTGTAATCATCTTCAGAGCGGCAGAAATCTGGCGAAGATCCCTGGCAACCGGCTGCTGCTGCATCAGAAGCTTCAGACACAGTCCTTCGATGTCATGCTCCTGCTGGTCAATCTCATGATCCAGTTGAATCGTCTCCTTCGCCTGGTCAATGTCCGCCTTCAGCACGGCCTGCACCGCACCCTCAATCGCACGCTCACACATGGCGCCCATTTCAATCAGCTCGGTATTCAGCTGTTCCAGCTGTCTGTCAAATCGATTTCTCATATCAACCAAACCTTCCTGTAATATAGTTTTCTGTACGGGTATCCTTCGGAACTGAGAAGATCTGATCGGTCTCTCCGAACTCAACCATCTCTCCTAGGAGGAAAAATGCGGTCTTATCCGAAATACGGGCTGCCTGCTGCATGTTGTGAGTAACCATTATGATCGTATATCTATCCTTCAGTTCCACTGCCAGATCCTCAATCTTGGAAGTGGAAATCGGATCCAGAGCGGAAGTCGGCTCATCCATCAGAATAACTTCCGGTTCTACCGCCAGCGCTCTCGCAATGCAGAGACGTTGCTGCTGACCGCCGGAAAGGCCAAGAGCACTCTTCTTCAGGCGATCCTTCAGCTCATCCCAGATCGCAGCCGAACGAAGAGAATTCTCAACAATCTCATCCAGCTTTGCCTTATTCGTAATTCCGTGCGTCCGGGGACCGAACGCGATATTATCATAGATACTCATTGGGAAAGGATTCGGCTTCTGAAATACCATCCCCACGCGCTTACGCAGGAGATTCACATTCATATCTCCATAGATATCCTCACCGTCCAGCAGCACCTGTCCGGTAATCCGGCAGCCTTCCACCAGATCATTCATGCGATTCAAAGACTTCAGCAGCGTGGATTTGCCGCAGCCGCTGGGGCCGATAAACGCAGTGATCTCATTTGGGCGGATATTCAGATTGATGCCCTTCAGAGCATGGAAATCACCGTAGTACAGATCGAGATTTCCTATCGTAAACTTATCTTTCTTTTCTATCATATCTGTTTTTTCTATCTTTTCCATTCTATTGCCTTCTGCTCCCATAGCGATTCTTTATTCTCCTTTTCCCAGACGTTTGGCAACCAGGCTGGACAGCCCGTTGATCAGAATTACGATCACCAGGAGGACAACAGCTGTCGCATAAGCTTCATCTACATGAAGTCCTTCATTTGCCAGTGTATACATGTGTACCGAAAGAGTTCGCGTGGAGGACAGTATACTCTTCGGCAGCTTTGCCACGGTTCCTGCGGTGAACATCAGCGCAGCCGTCTCGCCGACCACACGGCCGATCGCCAGGATAACACCGGAGAGGATGCCCGGTACTGCCGACGGCAACACCACGCGGAAAATGGTACGAAGGCGTCCGGCGCCCAGACCGAAGCTACCTTCCCGATAGGAATCCGGTACGGATTTCAGTGCTTCCTCTGTGGTTCGCATGATCAGAGGGAGGATCATAATCGCCATGGTAAATGCGCCGGAAAGGAGGGAAAGTCCCCAGCCAAGCACCGTTACAAAGAAGATTGCGCCGAACAGACCGTATACAATCGAGGGAATACCGGACAATGTCTCCGCTGTGATTCTTACGACCTCTACCAGCTTATTGCCTCTCTTCGCATACTCTACCAGGTAGATCGCGGAGCAGATACCGATCGGAGCTGCAATCAGCAGCGAGATGATCGTCATCAGCACGGTGTTGATGATCGAGGGAAGCATCGACACATTATCAGATGTATAATTCAGATCAAAGAGCGATGCCTTCAGGTGCGGAATGCCGTTGATCAGGATGTACCCAACCAGAAGGATCAGCAGACTCATGGTAATAATTGCTGCTGCCCATACCAGAAACCGCAGCAGACGGGATAAGAAATCTTTTCTCATTTTCCTCTCCTTTTCAATGCGGAGAACGACAGGTTAATGATCAGGATAAAGACGAACAACACAACAGCTGTCGCAATCAGAGCCTCCTTGTGGAGATCTGCTGCGTATCCCATCTCCATAACAATGTTCGTGGTCAGCGTGCGGCATCCCTCCAGGATACTCCCTGGAATTCTGGGCTGATTGCCTACTATCATCATAACTGCCATGGTCTCACCGATCGCACGGCCGATTCCAAGGACAATACCTGCCAGGATTCCGGATCTTGCTCCGGGAAGCAACGCGAAGAACACGCTTCGCTCATGGCTGGCTCCAAGCGCAAGTCCGCCCTCATAATAGCTGTTCGGTACCGCGCGGATCGCAGCTTCCGTAACTTCAATGATCGTCGGAAGGATCATGAATCCGAGAAGGAGCGCAGCCGCCAGGATACTCTGGCCTCTGCCTCCGAAAGTATTCTTTACCCACGGTACAATCACAACCAGAGCAAAGAAACCGTAAATGACCGAAGGGATACCTGCCATCAGTTCGATGGCAGGTTTTAAGATACGATACAGAGTTTTCGGACAGAACCGGGCCATAAATACGGCTGCCAGCAGTCCGAGCGGAACGCCGAACAGGATCGCCCCTGCTGTTACATAAAGGCTTCCGATAATCATGGGGAAAATTCCGTACAGGTTATTGCCCGGTTTCCATATTGTGCCGAACAAGAACTTGAATACGCCGATCTCCAACATGGCGGGCACACCGCCACTGAAAAGGAATACACAGATCAGCACAACTGCCAAAATGGAGGTACATGCAGCGATCAGGAACAGAATGTGCATGAATGTTTCACGGGCTTTTTTCATGGGAATCTCCTGTTATTTGATGATCTCGTCCCAGGTGGTTACCTCGCCGGTGAAGATCTGGCGAACCTGCTCAGCGGTCATTTCGTCCAGCGGGTTGTCATTGTTTACTACTACTGCAATACCATCCATAGCGATTGTGGTTCCGGTTACGCCCTTCTCCGTCTCAGTGTCCTTCAGGTCGCGACTGGCCATACCGATATCGCAGATGCCATCGATTGCGGAAGTAACGCCGGTCGTGCTGTCACTGGTCTGGATCTCAATATCCGCACCGGTATTTACTGCCATGTAAGCTTCTGCCAGCTTCTCCATAACTGGGCTTACAGAAGAGGAACCTGCAACTACGATCTTGCCGGATGCTCCGTTGCTGGTGAATGCGCCGGTACTGTCTACCTTAATATAGTGGTTGTCCTCGATGATCGCCTGACCATCATCACTCATGATGTAATTCACGAAGTCCTGAGCCACATCGCTTAAAGATGCGCCGGTTACGATGTTGAAAGGTCTTGCGATCTTGTAGGTTCCATTTGCTACATTTTCTGCGGTTGCTACTGCGCCGTCAATCGTCAGAGCTTTCAGCGTATCGTTCATGGAGCCCATGGATACATAGCCGATTGCATATTCACTGCCTGCCACGGATGTCATCATAACGGAAGTACTGTTCGTGATAACAGCCTCTACTGTAGTGTTATCGGTCTTGTTGCCTGCATCATCCTTGGTCTCTACGCCAACCAGCTCGATAAATGCGCCTCTGGTACCGGAGCCATCCTCACGGGAGAATACTTCGATCGGCTGGGAAGCATCGAAATCACCGGTGGTTGCTGCCGTTGCCGTGGTACCTGCTGCTGTAGTACCTGCCGCTGCTGTAGTACCTGCTGTCGTCGTGTCTGCTGCCGCATCAGTCGTGGTCGTCGTGCTGCTATTTCCTCCGCACGCAGCCAGACTGCTTACTGCCAGTGCGCTAATCATCATCATTGCTAATATCTTTTTCATTTTTACTCCTCTTTCCGGACTCTTGTGGTCCTGCTCTTTTTTGTTATCTTTCTTTGTTACGCTGTCATCTTAAAAGAATAATGTAAAATACTTTCGGACCCCTTTGTTAAATGCGTGTGAAATCTATCTGTTCCTAGTATTGGCAAAATCCAGCGAAATTCATTCGCAGACTTGATTTTCCGGCACTTCTGTGATAAAATTATTCCATTAGGGTCAAAAGCGTTTTGACCCTTTTAATCACAAAGCGCCTGAAATAACAAAGGAGATTATTACAATGGCTTTATTAGATGAATGGCAGGATTATGCGGAAGCTCAGGGCCCGACCCGTGAAGCTGCGCAGAATTTCTGGGCTCGTTACTTTAACAAAGAGAGAGATATGTATGCCGTACTTCTGGATTCCGATGAAGTATGGGAAGGTACGGTACAGGAGCTGGCTGACAGATTCAAGGTGGATCTGAAGACGATGACCGGTTTTCTGGATGGTATCAATGACAGCCTGAAGGCTCCGAACCCGATCGAGACGATGGAAGCGGATACGAAGGTTAGCCTGGATTATGATAAGGAGCTACTTTACAAGAACATGGTGGAGGCTACGGCTGACTGGCTGTACAAGCTCCCTCAGTGGGACAGACTCCTGACTGCGGAGCGCCGCCAGGAGCTCTACAAAGAGCAGAAGTCTTCTCATACCGTTCGCCGCGCAACCCCGAAGGTTGGCAGAAACGATCCCTGTCCCTGCGGAAGCGGCAAGAAGTACAAGTTCTGCTGCGGCAGATAAGAAACACAAAAAGAGAGCACTTGGGGCACCCTCCGTAAGGAAGGTGCCCCAAGGCGGCTCTTATATCTCAGTTTAATAAGTTTTCCGAAACGGTGTAACCCCTGTGGTTACGCCGTTTTCTCTTTGTTACGCTCAGTGAGGTGTTGCTGGAAGGCTTCTTCCATTTCCTCCGGGGTCAGTTCGTGGAGAATGCGGCGCGCAGTTTTCAAACGGCCTTCGATGTGCCAAAGAGAAGTCGTTGCCATTAAATCGCCTCCTGTAAGTCCAGTACCAGCCGTTCAATTTCGGCGCAGAGTTCAAGGGCGGACGGCTCGTATTTGGCACATTCTTTCAGGTCGGAATGAGCCTTGTATAATTCGTCCATCAGCCTCCAAAACACATCCGGGGGTTTTGGTTTCGGGTGAATGCCCCGGCAGAGCTGGCGGACATACTCGCTTTGGGACAGACCACATAGAGCGCTGTTTCGCTCCAATTTCTCTTTTTCTTCTTCGGTCAGGCGTACTCTGATACGCACTTTTTCATTGCTTTTTCTATTCAAAATTATCATCTCCTCGTTAGTTTTTTCAGGGTTTTAGGGCGGAACGCCCTGAGAAGTCCGCAGACCGCAAGGCTGCGGATTTGGATTGTGGGGTCACAATCCGATGCTCGCTATCCCCGTGGACATCAGCTTTCTCTTTGCCGTTTTCTCCGAATGTCGTTTTTCTGTGTCTGCCCCGGAATCTCACCGCAGCGTCGGTCCGCTCGCTCCCATCGGGGAGGTCGTGGCAGAGTCATATCCCATTCGGACGGTCATTCAGTTTTCAATTTGCCCCTCAATAGGTAGGCAGCGAGAAGGGCCAGAAATTAACCCCCTCAATAATCAACTGGGAACTTTTTTGCCGTTTGCACAAAAGAATTTTTGTAAACTTTTTGTGAACGACGGCTATAACGAAAAAAAGAGCCGGTACACAGCACATCAAATCAGCGGGAGAAAATCTCTCGCTATATCTTTGATGAGACTATGTACCGGCTCTGAAATTCAGAAACCTTCAGTGTCTGCTTTTTCCGTCCCGCAGGCAGACGCTGCAACAGGAACGGCGCAGCCGCAATCTCTTTCGGCGGCTGCCGTTTCCGACAGCCGCCCTTGGGTTAAATATTTGATTTTACTTTACGCTGCGCTTTTTCTTCCTGCCGTAAACGGTTGTTACGGTTACTGCACCGCCGCTGATAAACAGCAGAGCAATCCACAACAAAAGATTGGAGTTATCTCCCGTCTGCGGAGACTTGTCGGCGCCGGGTTTGACGGTGCCGCCGGGTAGCTTTGCCGTTACGGTATCGGCCTGCTTGATTTCCTGTGTTGCCGCAGCGTCCTTGTAATACTTCTTGCAACCGGAGCAATACCAGTATTCGATATTGCCCTCTGCAGTCTTGGTCGCCGCCACTGCCGGGAAGTGTTTCAAATCAGAGTGGTTGTTTGCATTCAACTCTCCGTAGCTTTCGCCACAGAACTCACACTTTGCCTTATCCTTGCAGGTGGCCTTACCGCCGGAGTGCTCACTGAGTGCCTTGCCACAGAGATCGCACTTGTGATCCTTATTGGTATCCGTGCACTCACTCAAAACCTTGTCGCAAACATCGCACTTATGATCCTTGTTGGTATCCGTGTGCTCGGCTTCATCCGTTTTTGCTCTGCACTCGGTACACTCGTGCCAATGGCTTGCTTCACCCGTTGACCACTTGACTGAATAGCTGTGCGGCTTCAGATCGCCGTACTTCTCACCGCAAATCTCACAGGTTGCCTGCTCCGTGCAGGTTGCTGTTCCGCCGGAATGTTCGTTCTGAATGGCTACGGTCTTTTCGGCAGAGAACTCAAAGCCGTCAGCGGTCTTTGCACTTACGATCAGCTTGAAGCTGGTTTCTTCTGCCGGATAGGCGGCGGATTTTATAACGCCGCAGTACATACCGCCTTCAAAAGTAGGGGTAAGAGGACCGTCGCCCAGACCGATAAACTCATACCCATAGGCTGCATCCGTCGCTCCTTCCGGCAGGGTAAAGCTGAACTTGTAATCCTGCGTCCGGCAAACCTTATCTGCACCACTGATGTTAGTGGTCGGAATATCCTTTTTTGTAGTTTCGTGATTGCAGAATTTACACTTCTGCCAATACTGCCCGTTTTCACTCTGCCACTCGTAGGTGTGTCCGTCGTTCACGGTTACGATAACCCTTGTTTCATTGCCTGCCTTATCGGTCACAACAATCGTCTGCTCACCGCTTGCGGGAGAGAGAATAAATTGACCGTTTTCATCAAGGATGACTTCCGTGCCGTTCACCTTCACTGTGCCGATATATTTTTCGTCAACGGTAATAGTCTGTGCTGTGCAATAGGTTTTGCCGGCTTCAATGCCGGTGATAACGGGGCTTGTTCCGTCAAGCACAATGCCGTTTGTGTTAATGTAGGCAACGTTTCCGCTGGTATCGGTCAGTTTTGCATAAATAACATACTCGTTATCGGGATTGATACTGAACGGTGCGGAATATGCCGTGAAGGTCATTCGCGCAAGTTCCGATTGGGTAAGCGCCTTATCGCTCAGCAGGTATTCGACTGTCACCGCTTCGCCGCTGTTGTCCGCAGCGGTAACGGTTACCATCTGCGTATCCTTAAAGAACAAACCGAAGGTGATGGTGTTGAGGAAAGACTTCCAGTCGTTTTCGGCAATCTTGATTTCGCCTGTAGGTGCTGCAATATCACGCCACTGAGCCGTGATCGTCAGATTCTCCGCAGGCATGGTTGTCGGGAATGCTTTATCCCAGCCGTTGAACTGATAGCCCTCTCTTGTCAGGGTCGGAGCGGTAATCGGTGTGCCGTAATCCTGCGTTATGGTAATATCCGCTTCGCCGTTTTCGGGCTTGACTGTGACGGTATATTGATTGATTTCCCACTTCGCCCAATATTCCTTGTTGCCCGTTTCGGTGTCGCCGATTGCCGTAACAGGAGAGCCGGTCAGATTTTCGTTGTAATACCAGCCCTTGAAGGTGTACCCGGTGCGCGTCACATCTGTCGGGAGTGTTGCACCCACGCCGTAGGTGTATTCGGTGACATTGCCGTTGTTGATCGTGCCGCCGTTTGCGTGCAGGGTTACGGTATAGGTCGGGGCTGTCCACTGCACCGTCAGTTCCGTCACATCAGCAGGAACGCTGTCGCCGGGTTCGTAGGATTTGCCATTGCCGTCAAGCCACATGAAGTAGCTGCCTGTATTTCCGTCCGGGCGGGTCAGGCCGTCGGACGCAGGGGCGGTAAATGCGCTGCCGTTTTTCACGATGATGTGAATAGCATCGGAGCTGCCGCCCAGCTTGCCGCCGCCAAGGTCAAGGGTAACGGCCTTCAGTCCGCCAGAGTCCAGTGTGTCAGAGTTCGGGACTTCAAGGACGGGGCGGAAGCCGAAGGTCGGGTAAGAAGAAGAAGACGAGGTATTGTAGCTGGTCCAGAAACGGGCCGAACGGTTCCACCCGCGAACCGCACGGGACGACGCCGAAATTCTTATAGTAGTATCTTGTCCACACGAAAGCATCTCCCTCCAGTTTTTGATATATCCGTCGTCCTTATCCAGTATCTTATCCCATTCGTTGCTTTTGGGCGTGCCGCGTTCTGAATCACCTGAGCCTGTATAACTACTTCCCACAGACGGTGCGCGCAGGGTATAGTCCACGCCGCCGCCGGCGTAGTTCTTGCCGAAAATCAGATCTGCGGTATTCAGGGTATCCCAGCTTACATCATTCGTTACGACATAGTCCGCTATAAACAGACTGTGGGGATATTTGTTCTGCTGTGCATATTCCTCGGTGGTTGCCATCTCCGACATGAGCTTGTAGGCTTCTATTGTTCCCGCATAGGTAAAGGGAACATAGTGCAGCGTCGTATCCGGCAAGGAAGTCGCGCCAAAGATGTTTCCGGTGTTCACCGTGCCGGGAATGCTCGCGCCGGAGAGGTCAAAGTAATAGGTGCCGCCGGGGGTAAGGGTGAACTGCTCCTCGACCTTATTCTCCACCGTCAGCGTGCCGTTGACCCTGTTGAGAGAATATCGCTCATCCCAGCCGGATTTTAGGGCGGCAGCGGGAACAACGGTGTAGGTTCCGGGGGTATTGCGCGCCGTATCCGCCGTGACCTCCACGCCGCTTGCGTCAAGCAGTCGATAGGAAAGAGCATTTTCCAGCACTGTATCCCGGTCATCCGTGCGTCCTTCGCTATCCAGCAGGCCGGTACAACTCACAAGGTCTGTTGGCAGCGCATCGCCCTTGGTGATGGTTGCACTGCCTGCCGTCACAGTGAGGGGGCGCGTACTGACAGCACCGCCGGTGAAAGCCGAACCGCTATCTTTCGTCGATGCCATTGTCGTATCGGAAAAATACAGAAAATCGATCCAAGTTACGCGTGCGCTTGCCTTGATGGCTCGAATCTGGACGGTGTAGATGGACTTCCCCGGTTCGCTGGTGATGTCGGTGGTCTCCTGGTAAATTTCAAAGATCTCGGGATCCCGTATCAGCGCGGACCAGACGCCGTTTTCACCGGGGTTATTCACCCGGCACGTGTAAGTATAGGTATCTCCGTAGAACAACCCATTATCGAAATAGATCGGCCCCATAAAGTCCGCATTGAGATACTGGCGCACGGTCAGCGGAGCGGAAATGGACGCGTAGTCATCGCTGGTGATGGTGACGGTATGGGTCTCTGATTTGGATACTGGTTCCGTGGTGTTTTCGGTTTTCGTGCAGCTCAGCGTACCGTCGCTGTCTACATTCACACTGACCGGAATGGAGTGAGAAGTAGGCGGCGTGACCGCAGTGATTTTCGCTCCCTTTGGTGCCTTGCCCGGCTGGAAGAAATCCGCCGCCGTCCATGTACCATTTAGAACGCTATAGTAGCCGCCATCAGAACTGAGTTGAATCCGGATCACAGGGTCTACCAGATTCTCCGTGGGGAAAGACGAGGTGCTGATAGGCGCAACTTTCTGCTCGCTTTCTACTGTGGCACATTTACAGTTTTCCGGGTCGGCCCCCTCCGCACTGCAGACGGGGCAATCCGCATTCATGCTTTCCGCTGTGCAGGCTGTTTCACAGCTGCATACAGGCGGTTCTTCCGCACTGTCCTCCGCAAATGCCGCCGTGGGCAGCAACCCTATCAACATCACACAGCAGAGCAGAAGACTTAAAATTCGTTTTCTCATTTCGTTTCCTCCGTTTCGCTGCCGCTCGACAGCTTAAAATCGTATTTCATTTCCAGCATGGCAAACAGCTTATACATAACCTCTGTGGCAATTGCCTTGATATCCAGTGATTGAATAAAGGCAAGCACATTTTCCTGTTCCGCCTCCGGTATCCGATACACCCGCATTGCCGCCGTCAAAAAGCGGCTGAGCTTGCGTTCCAACGGAAAATGAATATCACATTTTCTCGCCATATAGCTGCGCATCAG
>JAJEQR010000020.1 GCA_020687485.1 Hominifimenecus microfluidus
CAAATAAAGAACCGTGGGACACACGGGGATAGCTCGCTTATGCTTGGCACATTGGTGCTATCGAACGAGAACCGACTGTTCGCACTATGCGAAAGGAAGCCCCCACCTCTATAGGTGGGGGAGGATGTCACTCCCTGATCGTCAGTCTGTTCATCTGCGCTTCCGTATACGATTCCATTCGTGAGCAGATCGGCGATGATACCATGGATTTGATCCAGAATGCAGCCGGACAGCAGTAATTACACACAGCAATCAGAACGAAAGGATGGTACGAATATATGAAATCACAGGAAAAGAGCCTGGCGCTCTACGAGAGAGCAGCGAAGAGCATTGCCGGCGGTCATCTTTCTAACTTTAAGCAGCATCCGGGCAATCCGCAGACCTTCTTCGACCATTTCGAAGGCGCAAAGATGTATGACGTGGATGGAAATATGTATTATGACTGGTCGCTTTCTTCCGGTCCATGCATTCTGGGTCAGCACAGTCCGATCGTAATCAACGCAATTAAGGAGCAGGCAGAGCGGTGCTACTCCCGGCAGTATATGGAGATTCAGGTGGAGGCAGCGGAAGAATTCTGCAAGTATGTTCCCTGTGCGGATAAGATGCACTTTGCTGTAACCGGAGGCGAGAGTATTCTCTACACGATCCGCACGGCCAGAGCTTACACCGGCAAGAACATGGTCGTCCGCTTTAACGGCATGTACCACGGCGGAACAGACTTCGTGCTGGGCGGCGTTCCCACCACGGACAGCGATTACCATGCAGTTAATTCCTACCGGGAGGGGGATGATTATTCGAAAGCCTGCTATACGACCGGAAGAGCAGCTCATGCGCTGAACGATACGTATCTGATTGATTTCAACGATCTGAAGCAGATGGAAGAGCTGTTTCGCTCGGATAATGATATCGCCTGTGTCATCATGGAGCCGGTGTGCCTGAATATTACCGGGTGCATGCCGGAGCCGGGATATCTGGAGGGTGTGAGAAAGCTCTGCGACGAATATGGTGTTCTCCTGGTATTCGATGAGACACTGACTGGATTCCGCATCGGTCTTCACGGAGCGCAGGGTTACTTCAATATTATGCCGGATATGGCCTCCTTCGCAAAAGCGGTCTGCGGCGGCGTTCCCGGCGCGGCGTTCTGCGGCAAGGAAGAGGTTATGAAGGTCCTGGATGACTGCACCTGCATCATCCCCGGAACGTACAATGGCAACAGCATCAGCGCCGCCTGCATGAAAGCGGTTCTCTCCGAACTGGGAAAGGACGACGGCGCGGCATATCAGAAGATCGAGAAGCTGGGAAATATGTTCAAAGAGGGCGTCCTGGACGCAGCGAAGAAGCACGATATTCCGATGCTGATGCAGGGATTTGCCGGAGCGCTCTTCCCTGTATTCACCGAGAAGAGTGTGATCCGCAACCATAAGGAAGCTCTGGCGTATTCCGATCTGGATAAGATGCACCGCTTTGGAGCTTTGATGAAGCAGAACGGCGTCATCGGAGATGACCGCTATTGCGTGAGCCTGGCGTTCACCGAGGACGATGTTATCCAGTCCATCGCAATCGCGGACAAGGTGCTTGGTATCCTGAAGGAAGACTAATACTTAGCATAAAGAAGGCGAGTCCATCTTTCGGAATTTATTAAACTCGGATCATTGAGATTTCTGGTACGTTTCGAGTGGAACCTCATCCAGAGCGCTCATCAGCTCGCAGATCTGATCTTCCGTAATGTGATCTACATGAAAACCGCCGCTGCAGCATACGATGCAACCGTAAGCTGCAGCGGCTTTTTCTGCCAGATAGCGGCAGATCGCCTCGTCCTTGTGCCCGGTTACGTTCAGCACGGAAGAAGTGGCACTGGTGTGTCCGTCCCCAGACAGGGAAGGCCGGGGAACCGCCAGCACAGTGCAGCCGATATGAGGTCGGCTTCCACCGGAAAGAAGGATCTGGCAGTCCTCCCCGACACGCAGGATATTTACATACAGCATTCCGCAGGAAAGCTCTTTCTGAAAAGTCATGATACCACGTCCCCCTTCCAGGCGACAAACTTATCATAAGAAAGTCCGAATTGCAGGAGCACTTTCCCAACCACATGGTGAATCTGATCCTCCAGTGTGGAAGCGCCGTTATAGAAGGTTAGCATCGGAGGAACAATAGCGCAGCCGTATTCCGCAGCCATGTTCAGGTTCTTAAGATGAATCCGACCGAGAGGCATCTCCCTTGGTACAAGAACTACTTTTCGGTTTTCCTTCAGACATACATCCGCTGCGCGCTGGATCAGATTTTCCGCATAGCCGGACACGATTCCGGCCAGTGTTTTCATGCTGCATGGCATAACAATCATGCCGTCCGTCATGTAGGAGCCGCTGGAAATCACAGCTGACAGATTGGTTTCTTTATATACATAGTCCGCCAGATCGTACAGATCCTGCAGCGGGATCCGGCTCTCCAGTTGCCAGGTCGTCAGTGCGCCCTGACTTACGACCAGGTGAATCTCGCAATCTTTCGTTGATCTTAACGCTTTCAGAAGATAATAACTCATCTCTACACCGGTCGCTCCGGTGACTCCTACAATGATTCGCATATCGAATTCCCCATCCTTTTGTACACGCTTATTCTGCGTACTTTCAGTATAGAAGCGTGTGTCGGGACAATCAATTCTGATTTTCCAGAGAAGTATTCGATTCGCGAATGAATCGCTGCGTAAGATAATTCCAGAAATTTTTCTCCTCTGGCCGGTAATGGCTGTTGTGGTTTCTTGCGAAGATCAGGCGGCTGGTACAGGTCTTTTTCAGTGGGATTTTTACAATTCCGGGTTGTCGGGAGCAGTCCACACTGTGATTCATCAGGATGGACACACCGAGATCGTTGGCAATCATATCCAGAATCGTATCAATCCGAACGCCTTTATATGTAATCTTCGGGGAAAATCCGCTTTCTCGGCAGAGATTTTTTACGCAGTTCAGAAGACCGGTTTTCTCGTCCAGCAACAGAAAAGATTCTTCTTTCAGTTCTTCAATTCCGATTTCACTTCTCTGGCTGAGTGGATGGCTGCAGGGAAGAATTGCTGCCAATGCATCAGTATCCATCGTAATGATATCCAGAGAAGTATCTTCATCATCCAGGAGTCTTGTGAAAATCAGGTCGCAGGAATGACTTTTCAGCTGCTCCTCCAGGAGCTTGTTTTCCGTCTCGGTCATGCGGATGGAGACATCAGGAAAGGCTTTCTGGAAATCCCGGAAAATGCCGGAGACCTTGTATTGAGACAGAACAGGAATGGCGCAGATGCGAAGCTCGCGGCTGCGGTCGTCCGCAAGTTCGCGCACCTGATGTTTCATATGTTCTTCCGTTTCGATTATCTTTTTCGCGTCCTCTCGGATCTGTTCCGCTGCTGGAGTGGGAACCAGGCTTCGCCGGGAGCGGTCGAACAGGCGAATTTCCAGTTCCTTCTCCAGAGATTGAATCTGCTTGGATACGGTGCTTTGCGTCGTGAAAAGCTGCTCAGCTGTCTCCGAACAGTTCCCCGTTTCTAGCAGATTCAGAAATATTTTCAGTCTATGTGTATCCATCCGGCGTCTCCTCCATGTATTCCATTTTCGAATAGTATATCATAAAAGCTGAATTGATTGAAGATCATTTCCGCGATTAAATAAAGGTATATAATAACGGAAACGAAAGGAAAATACCATGAGCAAAAACAAAGTAAATGATCTGCGTTCCGCGCTGGAACTGTTGAGGCAGATTCCCGGTCAACTGGTACAGACTGATGTGGAGGTGGACCCGGAAGCGGAGCTTTCCGGTGTATACCGCCATGTGGGAGCCGGAGGCACAGTGGAGCGGCCGACAAGAAAAGGTCCAGCCATGATCTTCAACAATATCAAGGGACATCCCGGCGCCAGAGTGGCCATCGGCCTTCTCGCAAGTCGGGAGCGTGTCGGTTATCTGCTGGACTGTGATCCGAAGCGCCTGGGATTTATATTGAAGGAATCGGTGACACATCCGCTGCCGCCGGTTGTGATTCCCAATGAAAAAGCAAAGTGTCAGGAGGTCGTGTATCGTGCTTCCGATCCGGATTTTGACGTAAGAAAGCTTCTTCCGGCGCCGACTAATACCCCGGAGGATGCAGGACCTTACATCACGATGGGCATGTGCTATGCGAGCAATCCGGAGACCGGAGAATCCGATGTGACGATTCATCGGATGTGCCTGCAGTCCAGAGACGAGATATCGATCTTCCTGCAGCCGGGAGCGCGCCACATCGGATATTTCCGTGAGCTCGCTGAGGCGAGAGGAGAGGCCCTTCCTATTTCTGTCAGCATCGGTGTTGATCCGGCGATCTCGATTGCATCCTGTTTTGAGCCGCCGACAACGCCGCTGGGTTACGATGAACTGCAGGCGGCAGGAGCGCTTCGCGGAGAGCCGGTCGAGCTGGTACAGTGCCTGACGATCAACGAAAGGGCCATCGCGAATGCCGAGTATGTCATCGAAGGCGAGATCCTTCCGCATGTGCGCGTTGCGGAAGATCAGAACACGCACACCGGCAAGGCCATGCCGGAATTCCCCGGCTATACCGGTCCCGCCAACCCGGAGCTTCCGATTATCAAGGTAAAGGCGATCACCACACGCAGAAATCCGATCATGCAGACCTGCATCGGACCCTCTGAGGAGCATGTCTCCATGGCAGGAATCCCGACGGAGGCGAGTATTCTCGTCCTGTTGGAGAAGATGTATCCCGGCAAAATCCGCAATGTATACTGCGCATCCTCCGGTGGCGGGAAGTACATTGCCGTCATCCAGTTCCAGAAGAAAGTTCCTTCGGATGAGGGGCGGCAGCGTCAGGCGGCGCTCCTGGCCTTTGCCTCATTCGCAGAGCTGAAGCATGTATTCCTTGTGGATGAAGATGTAGACTGCTTCGATATGGAGGATGTTCTCTGGGCGATGACGACCCGCTTTCAGGCGGATCGCGACCTGATTCTGATTCCCGGTGTGCAGTGCCATCCGCTGGACCCTTCCAACCAGCCGGAGTATTCGCCGCTGATTCGTGCGAAGGGCAATGCCTGCAAGGCGATCTTCGACTGCACGGTCCCCTGGGATCAGAAGGATCGCTTCGTACGCGCAAAGTTTAAAGAGGTAGATCCGAAGCACTGGCTTCCGGATTTGTTCTAAAATTTATGATGTTTTTGGGCTGCTGTCGCCGCTGGATCTGTTCTTCTTCAGATCCGGCGGCGATTCTTGCTTGATTCCAGGAATGAAATCGGCTATGATAAAGTTGTTCGAAATCGAAAGGATAACGAACAGAATATGGAGGCGAATTCATAAAATGATAGCAAATTATCATACGCATACCACGCGCTGCCATCACGCGGAAGGTGAAGACCGGCAGTATGTGGAGACAGCCATAGAGCGGGGCTTAAAGATCCTCGGTTTCTCGGATCATACGCCTTATTATTACGACGGGGACTACGTCTCAGGAGTGCGTATGCTCCCGGAAGAAGTTGAAGGATATGTGGAATCCATTCAGAGGCTGAAGGATGAATACAAATCCCAGATTGAGATCAAACTGGGATTTGAGACGGAATACTATCCGAAATATTTCGAAAAGCTGCTGCAGCTCTATGCGCAGTACCCGGTTGATTATATCATCCTCGGTCAGCATTTCCTGAACAACGAAGTGGGAGAGATCTATACCGGACGTCCGGAAGCTTCTGCCGACCGCATCGATCGCTATGCTGATCAGGTCATTAAAGCAATCCATACCGGGTGCTTCACCTACCTGGCGCACCCGGATCTGTGCCTGTATGAAGGGGATTCGCAGCGTTACCGGAACGCCATGAAGCGAATCTGCCTGGCAGCGAAGGAGGCGGGGCTCCCGTTGGAGATCAATCTTCTGGGAATGCGCACGAACCGGCATTATCCGAAGAAGGACGTCTTCCGCATTGCGGCGGACTGCGACTGTACCATTGTCCTGGGAAGCGATGCGCACCGCCCGGAGGACGTCACCGATCCGACGTCGGAACAGACGGCGAGAGGCTGGGTCGATGAGCTAGGGCTTACACTGGTGGAGACCGTGCCGCTTCATTCACCGATAAAACATTAGACGATATAAAGTGGATGAATGGCGCGGTGAAAATGAAAAAAAGCACATGACAGGAAAAATCATAAAACATAAAAAGGAGAGACAGTATGAAACACGAAACCGTAAGTGAACGCTTTTTAAGGTATGTATCTGTAGATACACAGTCCGATGAGAATTCGAATACCTTTCCCAGCACAGAGAAGCAGAAGAATCTGGGACGGATGCTCTATGAGGAGCTGAAGGCCATGGGTGCTTCGGACGCTGTGTTCGATGAGAACTACGACTATGTCTATGCGAAGATTCCGGGAAGAGCAGGAGAGAAGACACTGGGCTTTATTGCACATATGGATACTTCGCCGGACGCTTCCGGAACGGATATCAAGGCGCGCGTAGTGGAGAACTATGATGGCGGAGATATTCTGCTGAATCCGGAGAGGAATATTGTCATGAGCCCGAAGACCTATCCGGAGATGCTGGCGTATAAGGGACAATCTCTGATCGTCACGGACGGAACCACACTGTTGGGAGCCGATGATAAGGCCGGAGTTGCGGAGATTATGGCAATGGCGGCCTGGCTGCTGTCGCATCCGGAGGAGGAGCACGCGCCGATCGCGATTGCTTTTACGCCGGATGAAGAAGTCGGCGGCGGAGTGGATCACTTTGATCTGAAGCAGTTCGGCGCAGATTTTGCCTATACGGTAGACGGAGGCGGAATTGGTGAGCTGGAATACGAGAACTTCAACGCGGCTTCCGCGAAGGCGGTGATCCACGGAATCAATGTACATCCCGGCGATGCCAAGGATAAGATGAAGAATGCTTCTCTGATTGCGATGGAGTTCAACGCTATGCTTCCTGCCGATCAGCGCCCGGATTGCACGGAAGGCTATGAAGGATTCTTCCACCTGACAGAAATGAAGGGCGAAGTGGAGCACGCAGAGCTTTCTTATATTATCCGTGATCACGATGCGTTGAAGTTCGCAGAGAAGAAAAAGACCATCCAGGATGCAGCGGATGCGATCAATGCAAAATATGGGGAAAACACCATCGAGCTTGCGGTAGCAGATTCCTATTACAATATGAAGAGTCAGATCGCGCCGGATTATCTGTTTCTGATCGACGAGGCCTGCGAAGCTATGAAGGAGCTCGGTGTGGAGCCGAAGGTACAGCCCATCCGTGGCGGCACAGACGGCGCACGCCTGTCCTTTATGGGACTTCCTTGTCCGAATCTGTGCACCGGCGGTCACAATTATCATGGACGATTCGAGTATTGCTGCATCGAATCCATGGAGAGTATTGAGAAATTGCTGGTGAAGCTGGCGTCAAACCGTCATGAATAGCGGAATGCAGCGAAAACGAAAGAAATTTTTGGAAAGAGAGTAAAAATGCTGAAAATTGAACATCTTACCAAGATCTATGGGAATAAAAAAGCAGTAGATGATCTTTCTCTGCATATCGCACCTGGAGAAATCTACGGCTTTATCGGTCATAACGGCGCCGGAAAGACAACCACCATCAAGGCCTGCACAGGAATCCTTCCCTTTGAGCAGGGAGAGATTCGGATCGGCGGAAGTTCCATCCGTGAAGATCCGCTGACATGTAAGAAGCAGCTGGCATATATTCCGGATAATCCGGACTTATATGATTTTATGAGCGGAATCCGGTATTTAAATTTTGTGGCGGATATCTTTGGCGTGAGTGAAGCTGACCGCAGCGAACGGATCCGTTATTATGCAGGGATTTTCTCTTTGACAGATTCCCTGGCGCAGCCGATCTCTGCGTATTCTCACGGAATGAAACAAAAGCTTGCAATCATCTCCGCATGGATTCATCAGCCTCGTCTGATTATCATGGATGAGCCCTTTGTCGGTCTGGACCCGAAAGCCTCTCATCAGCTTAAAGAAATGATGCGCGAGGCCTGCAATCAGGGAAGTGCAATCTTCTTCTCCACGCATGTACTGGAGGTGGCTGAGAAAATCTGCGATAAAGTTGCGATTATTAAGGAAGGACAGTTGATTCGTTCCGGTACAATGGCGGAAGTAAAAGGTGATACTTCTCTGGAGAATGTATTCCTGGAACTGGAGGGAGAGGATGATTAAAGTACTGTTTCGCAAGCAGATGCTGGAGCTGAATCGGAGTTTCTTTCAGAATAAAAAGGATGGGAAGGCACGCTCGCATGGAAAAGTAATTCTGTCGATTCTTGGCTTTGCTATTTTGATGATCATTGTTCTGGGAGGAATGTTCGCTCTGATGAGCATGGGACTGGTTTCGCTGTTCGATGCAGGAGTTGGCTGGCTGTATTTTACAATCATGTCAATTCTTGCGATTCTTCTCGGAACGTTTGGCAGTGTGTTCAATACGTATGCCAGTCTGTATCAGGCGAAGGATAACGATTTTCTACTTTCGCTTCCGATCCCGGTGAGGGATATTCTGATTGTGCGCCTGAGCGGAGTCTTTGTGATGGGGCTGATGTACAGCGCAGTCGTAATGGTTCCTGCTGTGCTGGTTTATATCTTTATGGTTTCGCCTGGTCTGGCCGGTGTGATCGGTTCAGTGATCCTTATGCTTATGATTTCGATCTTTGTACTTGTTCTTTCCTGTATTCTTGGATGGGCGGTAGCAAAGGTCAGCCATAAGCTAAAGAATCGTGGAGTTATTAGTACCATATGCTCGTTGGCATTTTTGGGTTTGTATTACTATTTCTACTTTCAGGCGGCGGATGCGCTGGAATCACTGCTGATGAATGCAATCGTGATCGGAGAGAAGATCCGCGGAGCTGCCTATCCACTGTATGTCATGGGAATGGCCGGAACCGGAGACGTTTCGTCCCTTGTGATTCTGTCTGCGTTTGTACTGATTCTTCTTGTGGTTACATGCTATGTTCTTTTAAAAAGTTTCCTGCAGATTGCAACGGGAACATCAGAGACAGCGAAAGTAAAGTATAAAGAAAAGAAAGTAAAAAAGAACAGCGTGCAGGGAGCGTTGTTCTCCAAAGAGCTGCATCGTTATCTGTCCAGTTCCGCATATATGCTGAACTGTTCGCTGGGAAGTCTGATGTTGATTCTGATGGCTGGCGTATTGCTTTTTAAGGGGCAGATGGTAATGGACATTCTGACACAGTATGATGCATCGGAAGTTGCTGTACCGGTTGGGTGCGCGCTGATCTGCGCGATTGTTGCGATGAATGATATTGCTGCTTCCGCAATATCTCTGGAAGGAACAGCGAAATGGATTCTCCCTTCTCTTCCGGTAACCTCCTGGCAGATTTTGCAGGCAAAGCTGAGACTTCACATTGCACTGACAATGGTGCCTTCCCTGCTGTGCTCTCTGGCTGCGGAAATTGTATTCCGTCCGTCATGGTTCGGCGGAATCTGCCTTTTTGCGATTCCGATGGTATTTACTGTACTCACAGCGGCAGTTGACCTGATGCTGAATCTGCGGTGGCCGAATTTTTCCTGGACGCGAGAAACTGCAGTAGTAAAACAGGGGGCTGCTCCCATGCTGGCGCTCCTGATTAATCTTGCTTATGTTCTGGTTTTTGCAGGAATGTATCTTTTCCTGTGGAAAATGGAAGATCCATATCCGTATCTTGCCATCTGTCTTGCGGTAACGGCAGCGCTGACAGTTGCTGCATTGTACTGGCTGAAGAAAAAAGGTACCAGACGCCTGGAAGAATTGTAGGAGATTTTAATGGTAAATATAATTGAGATTTCAAATCTGAATCTGCCAGAACTTGCCGTGTATGCGGAACTCTCGGAAGGACAGCTGTTAAACCGGCACGAACCGGAGAAGGGGCTTTTCATTGCGGAAAGCCCCAAGGTTGTTCTGAGGGCGCTCGATGCCGGTTACGAACCGGTCTCTCTTCTGGTGGAGAATCGTCTCCTCACCGCGGAGGATGAGACCTGGGAAATCCTGCAAAAGTGCGGAGATATCCCGGTGTATACCGCAGAATTCGATGTTCTGACGCAGATTACCGGCTTTAAGCTGACGCGCGGGATGCTCTGCGCGATGCACCGGAAGCCGCTTCCCTCACCGGAAGAAATCTGTCGAAGCACCAGCCGTATCGCCATATTAGAGGATGTGATGAACCCGACGAACGTGGGAGCGATCTTTCGCTCCGCCGCTGCGCTTCACATGGACGCGGTGCTGCTGACGCCGTTTTGCAGCAATCCGCTGTATCGCCGCGCAATCCGTGTCAGCATGGGAAATGTATTCCTCATCCCATGGACTTTTCTGGATGAAAAATATGTGTCCTGGAAGGAGAACGGAGTAGAATATCTTCGCAGCCTCGGCTTTGCGACGGCTTCCATGGCTATCAGTGATGATTCCGTATCTATTTCCGATCTGGCATTGAAGCGGGAAGAAAAGCTCGCGATTATTCTTGGCACAGAAGGCGACGGCTTGTCTGAAAAGACAATCGCGGACAGTGATTACACGGTGAAAATCCCCATGTCCCCCGGCGTGGATTCCCTGAACGTGGCCGCCGCCAGCGCTGTTGCTTTCTGGGAGCTGACGAGAGAATAACCATTTTGGCTATAAATAAATCTGTTAAGAATAAGTAAAAACACTGAATAAACAGAAAATAAGAAAAAATTAATAATTTACGCGCAAATCTTAAGAAAAATTAAAATAAAAGCCATGGAATAAACACAATGTTTTTCGTATACTATTATCCGGCATCATTAAAAAGTGAGGGGAAAGTGTATGGATACATGCATTCGATATTTAAATTTTGCGATTTTACTGCTGTTTACGCTATGCTACAGCTATCAGGCTGTTTTTGTTCTGATCCGCTGGTTTGGAAAAAAGAAGAAGTACCAGGCGAAGACACAACATCGGTATGCAGTGATTATTTCTGCAAGAAATGAGCGAGCTGTGATCGGCGGCCTTCTGGACAGCATTCACCGGCAGAATTACCCGTCGGAGCTGGTGGATATCTATGTTGTGGCAGATAACTGCACCGACGATACGGCGGCTGTCGCGAGAGCGCACGGAGCTGTCGTGTACGAGCGATTCAATCATGTACAGATCGGCAAGGGATATGCGCTGAATTATCTGTTCCGCTGTATCGAGGAGCGTGTTGGCCTGGATACTTACGACGGTTTCCTTGTCTTTGACGCGGATAACGTGCTGGACGAGAATTACATAACATCGATGAATGATGTCTTTGACCAGGGCTATCCGGTAGTAACCAGCTACCGGAATTCCAAGAATTACGGTTCGAACTGGATTTCTGCCGGTTACGCTCTGTGGTTCCTGCGGGAGTCGAAGTATCTGAATGGTGCCCGTATGCAGTGCGGCACCAGCTGTGCGATCTCAGGCACCGGTTTTCTGGTAGCTAGTGAGGTCATTCGTGAGAATCATGGCTGGAAGCATCACCTGCTGACAGAGGATATTGAGTTTTCAACCGACAGTATTATTCAGGGACGTGTAATCGGATACAGTGAAGATGCAGTCCTGTATGATGAGCAGCCGGTTCATTTCCGGGAGTCCTGGAATCAGAGACTTCGCTGGAGTAAGGGCTTCTATCAGGTACTTGGCAGCTATGGAAAAAGACTGGCGGAGGGCATTGTGAAGCATCACAGCTTCCAGTGCTATGATATGATGATGACGCTGGCTCCGGCTACGCTTCTGACGCTGCTTACAATCGTGGTGAATCTGGTCTTCGGATTTGCCGGGGTGATTCTCGGTCATACTTCCTGGACAGTGATGATGCTGGAGGCAGTCGGCGGAAATCTGTTCGGAATCTATATGTCGCTGTTTTTCTTTGGACTGATTACGACGATTACAGAGTGGAAGCGGATTCACTGCCACGCCGGGAAGAAGATCCTATATCTCTTTACCTTCCCGATTTTTATATTCACGTACATCCCGATTGCGGTTGTCGCGATTTTCAAGAAAGTGACGTGGGTTCCCATCCCACATACAATTGCAAAGAACGTACAGGAGATCCGCAGTTAATGCGGATCTTTTCTTCTGGGTTCTATACGGGTTTTATACCGGTGCAGGTTATCTGTGGAGCTTGCTATTGCAAACAGAAGGCACATTTGTTATAATGATGGGCGTGAAAAAGCGGGAAACTGCTAGTACTGACCCTGGAAGGTACGTCCTGCAGGGTAAGACGAAAGGAGTATTATCATGAAAAAAAGAAAAATGACAGCGATCATCAGCGCTCTGGCTGTTTCGGCGGGACTTCTGGCCGGATGCGGCGGAAGCAGCAATGCGACGACAGCGGCGCCTACCTCGGAGGCAGCGACGGAAGCTGTAAGCGCTGCAGAGAGCAGTGCGGAGGAGACCACAGCGGCAGCCGCAGAAAGCGAATCTGAAAGTGTGGCAGCGGCATCTGCGGAAGACGCGGTTATTCGTGTCGGAGCGCTGAAAGGCCCGACCTCGATGGGACTGGTAAATATGATGGATGAGCATCCGGAGTATTCCTACACGATGGAGACCGCGGCGGACGCTATTACTGCTGGCATTGTATCGGGTGATTTGGACATCGCTCTGGTTCCGGCTAACCTGGCAAGCGTTCTTTACAACAAGACGCAGGGCGGAATCTCTGTGATTGACATTAATACGACGAGTGTGCTGTATATCGTATCCAGCGATGAGAACCTGGCTTCCATGAAGGATCTGGCAGGTAAGACGGTATACCTGACTGGTAAAGGTACGACTCCGGATTACGTGCTGCAGTATCTGCTGGCAGCAAATGATATGTCTGCGGATGATGTTACGCTGGAATACAAGTCTGAAGCAACGGAAGTTGCGTCCGTGCTGGCGGAAGATCCGGATGCCATCGGTCTGCTGCCGCAGCCCTTTGTAACAGCTGCCTGCATGCAGAATGACCAGCTGAAGGTGGTTCTCAGCCTGGAAGATGAGTGGGAGAAGGTACAGAGTGGTTCTATCGTGACCGGTGTGACCATTGTAAGAAATGAATTCCTGAGTGAGCATCAGGATCTGGTGGACGAGTTCCTGGCAGCGCATGAGAAGTCGGCATATGAGGTGAACGATAATCCTGCAGCAGCAGCGGAGAAGATCGTGGAGCTTGGCATTGTGGCCAAGCAGCCGATTGCGGAGAAGGCCATTCCGATGTGCGGCATCACCTGCATCACTGGTGATGATATGAAGGCATCCCTGAGCGCTTATCTGGAGGTTCTGCATGGACAGGCTCCGGAATCGGTCGGCGGTACGCTTCCGGCGGACGATTTCTACTATGGAGTGCAGTAGCAGTAACTGCAGGCAATTTCAGAAGGATGGTATATGGAGCCGCCGGATTCCTGGATGGTTCCGGAACAATAACAGGAGGTGGCGTACGCCATGAAATATATCCGAAAAGCGGGGATTCTCCTCTTCTGGCTGGCCGTATGGTTTGCAGCTGGCCGCATCGTGGAGAATTCGCTGGTTCTGGTGGGACCGGAGGAGGTATTCATGGCGCTTGGCCGCCTCCTTCCTTCTTCTGCGTTCTGGAAGACGGTGTGGTGTTCGCTGGGACATATTGTAAGCGGATTCCTTGCGGGATTCCTTGCAGGTATGCTTCTGGGGGGAGCGGCCTATCGCTTCCCATTCTTCCGGGAACTGATTTCGCCGGTGATCTCTCTGATGAAAGCAGTTCCGGTTGCGTCGTTCGTGATCCTGGCGCTGATCTTTATGGGATCGAAGAATCTGGCACTCTTAATTGTATTTTTGCTGGTAATTCCGATCGTTTATTACAATACGTTAAGCGGCTTTCAGAGCACGGATCGTGATTTTCTGGAGATGGCGCAGGTCTTCCGGATTCCGGCGGGAAAGCGCCTTACGGGAATCTACCGCCCGGCACTGCGACCGTTCCTTGTCAGTGCTGCGCAGACGTCGATCGGGATGAGCTGGAAATCCGGTGTGGCGGCGGAAGTCATCGGTGTTTCCGCCGGGTCGATCGGCGAGCAGCTCTATCTGTCGAAGATCTATCTGGAGACGGCGGATCTGTTTGCCTGGACGATTACGATTATTGTACTCAGTATGCTTTGCGAGAAGGCTTTTACAGGGATTCTGAAGATGCTTTGAGGGAGAAGCCGGGAATATAGAAACCGGTGAATCCGGATGAGCCATAGAAAGGTAATGAGGAAAGACAGAATGATTCGGATCGAGAATGGGAAGAAGTCCTACGATGGTCGTGTGATATGGGAGAACCTGAACCTGACGTTTTCGGAGAGTGGTATCTACTGCCTGATGGGACCTTCTGGACAGGGCAAGACGACACTTTTACGCTGCCTGGCCGGTCTGGAGACGTTGGATGGCGGAACGATCCATGGACTTTCAGACGCGAGGATTTCCATGGTGTTCCAGGAGGATCGTCTGATTCCGGAGCTTACGGCGGCAGCGAACCTGAAGCTGGTGGGCGTGAAGGAACCGCTGCCCTGGCTGCGGGAGATCCTTCCGGAGGAATGCCTGGCTCAGCCGGTGAGTACCTTCTCCGGAGGTATGAAGCGCCGGGCAGCGGTTGCGAGAGCGATGGCGGTACCGTCGGCGATTCTCCTGATGGACGAGCCGTTTACTGGTCTGGATGAGCGGACGCGGGATGAGGTTATCTCATATATTCTGAGATATCGCGGCGATCGTATGTTGCTTCTTACGACACATGAACCGGAGGATGTGGAGAAGCTGGGAGCAGAGTGCGTCCGCATGGACAAACTTTCATCTGGGAATGCTTCGAAACGTGAAAATCCGCAGAAAAACGAAGAAAATTAAGTGAAAAGGTACTTGTTATTTCTTTTGAAATGCGGTAATATGAAACGAAACACGGCATATCACTTCGGAAGCGCGCAGGTTGGCACGAATCTTGAATGTATGCCTGTGTCTGAATCCGCAAAAGAAACAGTTTATTAGAGGTGGGAAAATGGAAAAGTTAAAGGTAGGTATTTTAGGCGCTACCGGTATGGTTGGCCAGCGTTTTATCACGCTTCTGGCGGATCATCCCTGGTATGAGATCACAACTCTGGCAGCAAGCCCCCGTTCCGCAGGGCTGACATATGAAGAAGCAGTCGGCGATCGCTGGAAGCTGGATATTCCGATGCCGGAGTGCGTGAAGAAGATGATCGTGAAGAACGTGAACGAAGTAGAGGCAGTTGCTTCCGAAGTTGACTTCGTATTCAGCGCGGTTGACATGAGCAAGGACGAGATCCGTGCGATCGAGGAAGCTTATGCGAAGACCGAGACTCCGGTTGTCTCCAACAACAGTGCGCACCGCTGGACGCCAGATGTTCCCATGGTAGTTCCGGAACTGAACCCGGAGCACCTGGATGTCATTCCTTTCCAGCAGAAGCGTCTGGGCACTACCCGCGGCTTCATCGTTGTTAAGCCGAACTGCTCCATCCAGAGCTACACCCCCATGCTTCACGCTCTGAGAGAGTTCAAGCCTACTGTTGTGATTGCATCGACTTATCAGGCCATTTCTGGCGCAGGCAAGACATTCAAGGACTGGCCAGAGATCGTGGACAATGTAATTCCTTACATCGGCGGCGAGGAAGCCAAGAGCGAGCAGGAACCCTTAAGAATCTGGGGTCATATTGAGAACGGTGTGATTGTGAAGGCGGAGAGCCCGATCATTACTTCCCAGTGCCTGCGTGTACCGGTTTCCAACGGCCATACGGCTTCCGTATTCATGTCCTTTGAGAAGAAGCCCACGAAGGAAGAGATTCTGGATCGCTGGGCGAACTTCAAGGGACTGCCGCAGGAACTGAACCTGCCGCACGCACCGAAGCAGTTCATCCACTACTTTGAAGAGGATGATCGTCCCCAGGCGAAGCTGGATCGCGACGTAGAGGGCGGCATGGCAGTATCGGCCGGTCGTCTGAGAGAGGATATCGTATACGACTGGAAGTTCGTAGGTTTGTCTCACAATACGCTGCGCGGCGCAGCAGGCGGCGCGGTACTGATCGCGGAGCTGCTGACTGCACAGGGACGCATTACGAAGAAATAAGAGGTATTCATGTCAAAAGCACTGTATATCGCCGAGAAACCAAGTGTTGCACAGGAGTTTGCGAAGGCATTACAATTGCATATGACAAGGGGAGACGGCTATCTGGAGAGTGAAGAGGCTGTGGTTACCTGGTGCGTGGGTCATCTGGTAACCATGAGCTATCCGGAAGCCTACGACCCGGCATTAAAAAGGTGGAGTCTTGAGACCCTGCCTTTTTTGCCTGCCGAATTTAAATATGAAATCATTCCTTCTGTGGCGAAGCAGTTTAAGATTGTGAAGTCGCTTCTGACCCGGAAGGATGTAGAACGCATCTATGTCTGTACCGACTCCGGGCGGGAAGGAGAATATATTTATCGTCTGGTGGAGCAAATGGCCGGCCCGGAAGTCAGCCGGAAGGATCGCCGCAGAGTCTGGATCGATTCCCAGACAGAAGAGGAGATTCTGAAAGGTATCCGTGAGGCGAAGGCGCTCTCCGCATATGATAACCTGGCGGCATCCGCGTATCTTCGGGCAAAGGAGGATTACCTGATGGGAATTAACTTCTCCCGCCTCCTTACGTTAAAATACGGGAATACGCTGTCGAACCTGATGAAAAAGGATCGCACCGTCTTAAGTGTGGGCCGCGTGATGACCTGCGTGCTTGGGATGGTGGTGCGAAGAGAGAGGGAGATCCGCAATTTCGTGAAGACTCCCTTCTATCGTGTACTGGTTTCCTTGGAGTGTGCAGGGACCGTGCTAGATGCCGAGTGGCGGGCGGTTTCGGGAAGCCGTCACTATCAGAAGCCGTATCTCTATAAGGAGAACGGCTTTAAGGAGAGAAGCTATGCGGATGCTCTGGTAAAAGAACTCTCACAACCGGAGCCGGTCACGGCCTGTGTGCGAAAGCTGGAGAAGAAAGCGGAGAAGAAGAATCCGCCGCTGCTTTTTAACCTGGCGGAGCTTCAGAATGTCTGTTCCCGGACGCTGAAGCTGAGCCCGGATGAGACGCTGAAGATCACGCAGGAACTGTACGAGAAGAAGCTTGTGACGTATCCGCGAACGGACGCCCGTGTGCTTTCCACGGCGATCGCGAAGGAGATCGGGAAGAATATCGGTGGTTTGAAGGCAATATCCGCTGTGCGGGAATACGCGGATACAATCCTTGCAAAAGGGCTTCACAAGAATATCGCGAAGACCCGCTATACGAACGATAAGCAGATCACGGATCACTACGCGATTATTCCGACCGGCCAGGGGTTCTCTGCGCTGAAGAATCTGTCTCCGATGCATACGCAGGTTTACAGTAAGATTGTCCGCCGCTTTCTGAGCATCTTCTATCCACCGGCGGTTTACCGGAAGTATACGCTGGAGGCAGAGATTCAGGGCGAGCACTTCTTCGCCGGGTTCCGCATCCTGGAAGAGGAGGGATATCTGACAATTGCAGGCGTTCCTCAGACCAGCAGCAAAAAGGGGCAGGAAGGTGAAAGTGAAGCCGAGACGGATATGAAGAATGATCCGGCGTTCCTGGAGGCTCTTTCTGGGATTCGAAAGGGAGCGCAGCTTCCGGTGCAGCAGCTGCAGGTAAAGGAAGGGGAGACTTCCCCTCCGAAGCGCTACACATCCGGTTCCATGATTCTGGCGATGGAGAACGCGGGACAGCTCATTGAGGATGAGGAGCTGCGCGCGCAGATCAAGGGCAGCGGCATTGGAACTTCGGCAACCCGCGCGGAGATCCTGAAGAAGCTGGTGACGATTCAGTACCTGTCACTGGCGAAGAAGACACAGACGATTACGCCGACGCTGCTGGGCGAGATGGTTTTTGATACCGTAAATGCGTCGATCCGGCCGCTCCTGAATCCGGAGCTGACAGCCAGCTGGGAGAAGGGACTGACGTTGGTGGCGGAAGGATCAATTACCGAAGAAGAATATATGCAGAAGCTGGAGGGCTTTATTACCCGTTGTACCGAAGCGGTGCTCGGCGTGAATAACAGCTATTATCTGCGGGGAACGTATCAGCAGACAGCTCCGTTTTATAAAAAACCATAACAGGGAGGGTGTTCGTATGTATACGATAAACGAACTTTTTGATCTGGATCATACACTGGCGGCGGAATACCTGTCACAGTTTACGTATCCGTGGGAAGCGCTGGCTGGAATTAAGGATTTCATTATCCGGCTGGGCGAGAGTCTTCCGAAGGACGAGTACACGGAAATATCCGAGCATGTATGGGTAGCGAATTCCGCGAAGGTATTTCCCAGCGCCTATCTCGGAGAGGCTGTGATCGTGGGAAAGGACGCTCAGGTGCGCCATTGCGCATTCGTGCGCGGAAGCGCGCTGGTTGGCGAGGGCGCGGTAGTTGGCAACTCCACCGAACTGAAGAATGTGATTCTGTTCGATAAAGTAGAAGTTCCGCATTATAATTATGTCGGTGATTCCATCCTGGGCTTCCACGCGCATATGGGAGCTGGTTCTATTACATCCAACATCAAGGCGGATAAGAAGAATATCGTGATCCGCGACGGTGACGAGCACTATGCGACCGGACTTCGCAAGATGGGCGCGATGATCGGCGACTGGGCGGATATCGGCTGCAATTCCGTGCTAAATCCCGGCAGTGTGATCGGAAGAGAATGCCGGGTCTACCCGCTGTCTATGGTTCGTGGCCTGATACCGCAGAAATCCATCTATAAGAACGCAGGGGAGATCGTCGCCCTGAGAGAGGAGCAGTAGATATGCCGATTCGAGTTCAGAATGACCTCCCCGCAAGAAGCGAGCTGGAGAAGGAAAATATCTTCGTCATGGACGAAAACCGCGCGCTGGCGCAGGATATCCGTCCGCTGCAGATTCTGATCCTGAATCTGATGCCGATCAAGCAGGATACGGAGACACAGCTGTTTCGCGCGATGTCCAACACTCCGCTGCAGATCGATATTACGCTGATGCATACCTCGAGCCATACGTCAAAGAACACTTCGTCTCATCATCTGAATAAATTCTATGTAACCTTTAAGGATGTGAAAGAGAAGCGCTTCGACGGTATGATCATCACCGGCGCTCCAGTTGAGATGATCCCGTTTGAAAAAGTGGATTACTGGGACGAGCTCTGTGAGATTATGGAGTGGACGAAGACTCATGTGACTTCGACGGTTCATGTTTGTTGGGGCGCACAGGCCGGACTTTACTATCATTACGGCCTGAACAAGACGCTGCTTCCGCAGAAGCTCTCCGGTGTGTACAAGCATCACCTGCTGACCCGCGAGAAGCCTCTGACTCGCGGCTTCGATGACTTCTTCAAGGTGCCGCACTCCCGCAATACGACTGTTGCGCTGGACTCCATCTGGAACTGCCCGGAACTTATCGTCCTGGCGAAGTCCTATGAGGCAGGTGCCTACCTGGTTCAGAACCATTCCGGAAGTCAGATTTTCATCACCGGTCATCCGGAATACGACCGCATGACGCTGGACAAGGAGTACCACAGAGATCTGGATGCCGGGCTCAATCCGCAGATCCCGGAGAACTATTACCTCGATAACAACCCCGAGAACCCGCCGGCACTCACCTGGCGCGTTCATGCCAATACACTGTACACCAACTGGCTGAATTATTATGTATATCAGGAGACGCCTTACATCCTTTGATGCACAAAAATGCGAAATAGCGCCTTACCTTGTCAGAGCAGGGGCGCTATTTCTTCTGTTGGAATAAAGATATAACAGCGCAGATCATGATTGCATTTCCCGTGTAAGCACCAGAAACAGCAGATATACAATACACGTATAACTGCATCTCAGAACCAGAGAACAGAAATTATTTCCAAAAACCGGCAGCATCCCGCTCCCCATTACCGCCGCCGCGATCGCCGCCATCGGACGGATAATACGGTACCAGGCGGAGAATGCAAAAGGAAAATTCCGGCACAGAGAGCGCACATGAAGCAGCACCAGCAGCAGTTCGCTGGCGAGCATCCCGTACAGATACGCGCGGATTCCCATGTGAGGAATCAGAAAAATCACAAAGCAGATCCGGCAGCCGAGAGCGATCAGATTCTGCCGAAATGTAACGCCGGTTCGTCCGGTTCCATTCAGGATGCTGGCAGCCATGGAAGCAGGGTACAGAAAAGGGCAGAGCCAACCAAGAACCGACAGGTAAGAACCGGCAGCCGTATCCGGAAAGAAGAGTTGCCCCATCGCTTTTCCATATACCGCGAAAATTCCGGTACAGAGAATCCCAATATACAGGCTGTATGAGAGAGCTAATTCGATCGTGCGGCGAATCCTGGCGTCATCCCCTAGCGACTGCGCTTCCGCTACAGAAGGCAACAGCAAGACGGACACGGAATTCGTCAGCGCGGAGGGAAAGAACAGAAAAGGCAGCGCCATGCCGGTCAGTACGCCGTAGATACTCAGGGCTTCCTCGGAGGACGATCCAAACAGGATCAGCCGTGCCGGAATCTGAACCGCTTCCAGGCTTTGCAGCAGTCCCAGAAGAAGACGGTTTGCGGCCAGCGGGAAAGACATACGGAGAATCGCACGGATGCGGGAGAAGAGTGACGAACCGGAAGAAGAAAAGTCGGTCTGTTCGCCGGAACATGTATCGCTTGTATTCCCAAGGAAGAGAGTGTTGCTGAAATTCAGCGCGTCTTTCCTTAGAAGAATACTCAGGCAGAACGCAGAGAAGGTAAGCGAGGCCGTCTCCCCGGCCAGCAGGCTGAGGGCGGCGGCCCAGGCGCCGGGCTGTACGCCAGAGGCTGTCATGCGATTGGCAATCAGAACCAGTGTGGCAATGCGTACCAGCTGCTCCAAGAGCTGGCAGACAGCGGGCGGAGCGGCCTGCTTTTTTCCATAGCAATAGCCGCTGATGGCTGCGTGGGCGGCACTTAGCGGAAGAGAAAGCGCAAGAATGCGCAGCAGAAGCGTGCAGCGGGAATCGCCGAGAAGGCATTTCGCCAGCACCGGCGCAGAGGAATACAGAGCAGTCATGCACAGAAAGGCAGCACATTCCGAGAGCAGCAGACCGGTAAAGAGATATTTTGCGGTCTGCCTCTGTTTCCTCTGTGCGGATGCTGCGGCGCAGAAGCGGGAGACAGCCGTCTGAATCGGGCCGCAGCAGAGGGCGAAGCAGATGCCGGACACCGGTCCGGTGAGCTGATAGAGCCCCATATTTTCGGCTCCGATCAGGTTCGAGAGATAGATTCGGTAGAAGAATCCAAGAATACGGGTGATGAGTCCGGCAAGAGTCAGGATCAGAGCACCACGGATAACCGGGTGTTTTTGCCAGGGAAAATTCATAAAGAAATGCTTCTTTCCGCGCACAAAGAGCTGTTTTCAGCAGTTTCTTTGCTTATGCTGATGGTTTATTTATGATATGCCTTGACAAGCGTTTTTAGACATGATATGCTACAGACGAAATTCACAGCAATTTAATGGGAATTAAAATGGTTGGTTTTATACCGGATTCCCGGAACCGGAGGGGAACGGAATTATGAAGATTACTTCAAAGGGGCGCTACGGGCTGCGGGCCATGGTGGATCTGGCGGTGAACAGTGAGACAGAGCCGGTGTCCATTCACAGCATCGGGGAGCGTCAGGATATTTCGGACGGCTACCTGGAGCAGCTGATTGCGAAGCTGAAGAGAGCCGGACTGGTTGAGAGTATCCGGGGAGCGGCCGGCGGTTACCGCCTGGCACGGTCGGCGGAGGAGATCTCGGTGGGGGATATTCTGCGAGCGCTGGAGGGCAATCTGACCCCGATCGAGTGCCCGGCGCTGGAAGCGGAGAGTGAGTGCGTCAAGGAATCCTCCTGTGTGACGAAAGTTGTATGGAAGAGAATCGATGATGCGCTGAAGGATGCGGTGGATAACATTTCCCTGCAGGAGCTGAAGCAGCTGGAGCTTGCGAACGAAGGCAGGTAGCCGGCGGGCAAAGCCTGAGAAAAGTGTACAGATACACCGAAAGAAACAATAAGAACAGGATAAGCACTAAGGGCAAATAAGAGGAAAGCCCATAAGCTATACAATAAGAGCGTAGAAGGAGAACATGAATCATGAAAAAGTATATCTATCTGGATCATGCGGCGACAACAGCAACAAGACCGGAAGTTGTGGAGGCGATGCTTCCCTATTTTACTGAGAATTTCGGCAATGCTTCTTCCGTATATGAACTGGGGTCCAGAAATAAGGAAGTTCTGAACAAATCCAGAGAGACGATTGCAGCCGCTCTGGGCGCGGACGCGACTGAAATTTATTTTACTGCCGGTGGTTCCGAGTCGGACAACTGGGCGCTGAAGGCTACCGCGGAGGCTTATGAGAAGAAAGGCCGACATATCATCACCACGAAGATTGAGCATCACGCGATTCTGCATACCTGTGAGTATCTGGAGAAGAGAGGTTTCGAGGTTACTTACCTGGATGTGGATGCCGACGGACGTATTTCTCTGGATGAGCTGCAGGCGGCGATTCGCCCGGATACCATCCTGATCAGCGTAATGTTCGCCAACAACGAGATCGGTACGATTGAGCCTATCCGCGAGATCGGCGCGATCGCGAAAGAACACGGGATCCTGTTCCATACGGACGCGGTTCAGGCATTTGCTCATCTGAAGATCGATGTGAATGAAATGAATATCGATATGCTCAGCGCCAGCGGCCACAAGTTCAACGGCCCGAAGGGCGTCGGTTTCCTCTATATCCGCAAGGGTGTAAAGATCCGTTCCTTTATCCACGGCGGAGCGCAGGAGAGAAAGCGTCGTGCCGGTACGGAGAATATCCCCGGTATCGTAGGTATGGCGAAGGCGGTAGAGCTTGCGATGGCGAATCAGGATGAGACACTGGCTCATATCAAGGAGACCAGAGATTACCTGGTAGACCGCATCATGAAGGAGATTCCCTACACTCGTCTGAATGGTCACAAGGATCTGCGTCTCCCCGGCAATGCGAATTTCAGCTTCCAGTTCGTGGAGGGCGAGTCTCTGCTGATTATGCTGGATATGGAAGGTATCTGCGGTTCCAGCGGCTCAGCATGTACCGCGGGTTCCCTGGATCCCTCTCATGTGCTTATGGCGATCGGTCTGCCTCATGAGATCGCGCATGGCTCCCTGCGTCTGACTCTGGGTGAGGAGAATACAAAGGAAGAGATGGACTTTGTTGTAGAGAAGCTGAAGGCGATCGTGCAGAGATTACGCGATATGTCTCCGCTGTACGAAGATTTCATCAAGAAGTCTCAGGCAAAATAATTTATCGAAGAACACAGGAGGTTTATATATGTACAGTGAAAAAGTAATGGACCATTTTACTAATCCCAGAAACGTTGGAGAACTGGAGAATGCCAGCGGCGTAGGCACCGTAGGCAACGCCAAGTGCGGCGATATCATGAGAATCTATCTGGATGTGGATGACAACCAGATCATCCGCGATGTGAAGTTCAAGACCTTTGGCTGCGGTGCTGCCGTAGCAACCAGCAGCATGGCGACGGAGCTGGTAAAGGGCAAGACGATCTACGAAGCTCTGCAGGTTACGAACAAGGCGGTTATGGAAGCTCTGGATGGATTGCCGCCCGTAAAGGTACACTGTTCTCTGCTGGCGGAGGAAGCCATTCATGCGGCTCTCTGGGATTATGCCACGAAGAACAACATTGAGATTCCCGGACTGGATAAGCCGGTGAACGATATCAGTGAGCACGAGGAAGAAGAGGAATATTAATTAATATGAAACCAACGGTTGTCGTTGGCATGTCCGGCGGCGTGGATTCATCCGCAGCTGCCTGGCTGCTGAAAGAACAGGGGTACCAGGTGATCGGAGTCACCATGCAGATCTGGCAGGATGAGAGCGAGGATGTTGTCAGTGAGAACGGCGGCTGCTGCGGTCTTTCCGCCGTGGAGGATGCACGGAGAGTCGCTTCGGTGATCGGAATTCCTTACTATGTGATGAATTTTAAGGACGATTTCCGGAAATATGTCATGGACTATTTCGTGAAAGAATATATCGCGGGGAGAACGCCGAATCCGTGCATTGCCTGCAACCGGTATGTAAAGTGGGAGGCTCTGCTGCGCCGCAGTATGGAGATCGGCGCGGATTATATTGCCACCGGTCACTATGCCAGAGTCTGTCGCATGGACAACGGGCGTTATGCGCTGAAGCAGTCGGCGACGGCGGCGAAGGATCAGACCTATGCGCTGTATAACCTGACGCAGCATCAGCTCTCTCACACGCTGATGCCGGTTGGCGATTATACGAAGGATCAGATCCGCGCGGTTGCTGAAGCTGCCGGACTTCCGGTTGCTCACAAGCCGGACAGTCAGGAGATCTGCTTTGTGCCGGA
The DNA here is from genome assembly GCA_020687485.1 of Hominifimenecus microfluidus. Classification (GTDB taxonomy): domain Bacteria; phylum Bacillota; class Clostridia; order Lachnospirales; family Lachnospiraceae; genus Hominifimenecus; species Hominifimenecus microfluidus. The sequence goes on from JAJEQR010000020.1 coordinate 24,317, forward strand.
CAATGACTATGCTTCCTTTATTGAAGGTTACGGGGCAAAGGTTCCGCCGGAAGGAAATTTTGTAAGCACAGACGGCAGAATCCTTGGCAGGCACAAGGGCATCACGCATTATACGATCGGTCAGCGCAAGGGGCTTGGGATTGCCTTTGGCGAGCCCATGTTTGTGACGGAAATCCGCCCGGATACGAACGAAGTCGTCCTTGGCAGGGGCAATGAAGTATTCTCACAGCGTTTGGTCTGCCGCAATCTGAACTGGATGGCGATTGAGGAGCCGAAGGAGGAAATTACCGTACGCGCCAAGATTCGCTATAATCATCAGGGTGCACTGTGTCATGTGAAAGTTCAGCCCGATGGAAGTGCTGTGTGTGAATTTCCGGAACCAGTGCGTGCGGTAACGCCCGGACAGGCTGTGGTATTCTATGACGGCGAATATGTAATCGGCGGTGGAACGATCGAATAAAAGATCGAGTTAAGTGAAGGTGATAGATTTATGAATCGAAAGAAAATATATGCGATGATCCTGACAGCGTCCATGCTGGCGGCTTCCGCGTGCGGCAGTTCCACGGAACCTGCGGCAGCGGATGCTTCAGCAGAGAATACGGCAGCCGCATCGACGGCGGAAATGCCGACATCCACTGTGCCGGAGACTTCCACAGCGAATGAAGCGGAAGCCTCATCCTCAGCAGTTGAAAGTTCTCCGGCGGAGAGTTCTTCGGAGGAAAGCGCTTCTGTGGAAGAGAGCAGTACAGCGGTGGACGAAGGATTTGCCGATGCGGATGAAACTCTCTATGTCACAGGCAGCAATGTAAATGTGCGCCGTGCGCCGGCGACGACTGGTGAGATCGCCGGAACCCTGAATAAGGGGGCTTCGCTTCATTGCACCGGTAGGAAAGACGACTGGAGCCGCGTGGAATACAATGGGGAAATCTGCTTTGTCTCCTCGCAGTTCCTTTCTGCGGAGAAGCCGGAGGAGACAAAGCCTGCCGCGCAGGCCGGAACCGGAATCTATCATGCCGGAGGCGATATCCTTGTCTGCATTGATGCCGGTCATCAGGATCACCAGATGACAGACAAGGAGCCGAACGGCCCCGGCTCTTCCGAGATGAAGAACAAGGTTACAAGCGGAACGGATGGTGTATCAACTGGTGTACCGGAGTACAAGGTGAATCTGCAGGCGGCATTGAAGCTCCGGGATGAACTGCTTTCCCGTGGATATAGTGTGATTATGACGAGAGAAACCAATGACGTCAGCCTCAGCAATGTGGATCGCGCGACAATCGCCAACGATTCCGGCGCGGATATCATGATCCGCCTGCATTGCAACAGTGTGGATTCCAGCTCTGCAAGGGGCGCGCTCGGCATCACTCAGACATCTTCGAATCCTTATTGCGGTGATATCTACAGCGCATGCAACAGCCTGACTAATGCCGTGTTGAATGGTTACTGCAATGCAACTGGTCTTGCGAATACCGGAATCTGGGAGACGGACACCATGACAGGAACCAACTGGTGCGAAATTCCGAATACAATTCTTGAGATGGGGTACATGAGCAATTCCACGGAGGATGAGCTTTTGAGCGACAGTGATTTCCAGTATGAAGCTGCAGTCGGAATTGCGAATGGCATTGATGCATACTTCGGACGATGAAAATTAAATAATCCAATACAGAAAAGCCTCCGGATCAGCAGAACACCGGAGACTTTTTTGTATTAAAACGAAATTGATTATGAATAATTTATGCCGGATTGACATGCACCATGCAGTGCTTGATCTCCCGGAAAGACTGCTCCAGTTTGTCATGTACATTCTCTGCGATCTGGTGCGCATCTTTCAAGAGAAGATTGCCGTCCACCGCAATCTCCACATCCACATAGATGCGCGGGCCGAACATACGTGTATGAAGCATATCCACAGCTTGCACGCCATCCGTTGCCATCACAGATTCTCTTATCTGAGATTCCAGCTTCGGATCACAGGAATGATCTACCATCTGATTTACTGCAGCCATAAAGATATCATAAGCAGCCTTCAGAATGAACAGGCAGATAATTACGGATACCAGCGGGTCCAGGATCGGGAAGCCGAGGCGTGCGCCCATGATGCCAAGAAAGGCACCGATGGAAGAAAGCGAGTCCGAACGGTGATGCCAGGCATCCGCCATCAGAGCCGGAGAATTGATGCGCTTTGCAGCGGCGCGTGTGAACCAGTACATCCACTCCTTCACCACAATTGACAGAATCGCAGCGGCAGCGGCCAGGATACCGGGAACCGGAAGGGAGTTGTATTCTCCGGAGAGAATATCCTGCAGTCCGCTCCAGCCAATGCCGATACCGACAGCGGCCAGAAACACAGCCAGAAGAATCGATACGATCGACTCCATACGTTCATGCCCATAAGGGTGCTCCAGATCCGACTTCTTGCCGGCGAGATGAACGCCGACCATAACCCCCACAGTGCTTAACACATCTGACGCGGAATGAATCGCATCGGAGATCATAGCGCCGGAATGAGCCAAAATACCCGCGACCAGTTTGAAAATGGAAAGACCTACGTTTACAGCAATGCTGATACGCGAGACGCGCATCGCAGTCGCCTGATAATTATCAGGCTTTACAGAATCCTGTTTCTTTTTCATGATGTTGCCTCCATATGCTTGATAATAGCTCTGTGACTCTGCGATCATGCTCTTTTGGGTATAAAAAAACACCCATGGAACAATACGAGTAAACTACTGTCCCACAGATGCAAGGATTCTCATCTGTTGTCACTTCAGTGACCCGGCTTCCCAGAATGACCGGTGCCTGCTCAGTTTGTACTGTAGCGAATATGCAGTGCAAAGAGTATTTTTTACAGTATATGTTGCTTTTCCTTTTTTGTCAAGCATTCAAAAGAAAAAATGAAAAGAAAATGAAAGTAAAAATATTAAGAAAATTTTGTTTGAGAAGAAAAAAGTAGTGAAAATGAAGCATATTTCCGTTGATTTTAAAAATGCGAAGGTATAGAATGATAAACAATAAAAGCAGGAGTATCGAAACGGAAAAGAGAGAATGATTAAGAGAGGAAATTATGGAGAAAGGTTATATCGACTTTCATTTGCACAGTACAAATTCAGATGGTGAGAGAACCGTGGAAGAATATATTCTGGATGCGGCCAGAGAACATATGCAGGCGATCGCAATTACGGATCACAACTGTTTTGCACTAAGAGAGCGGAAGATTTCTCAGGGGGTTGAAGTGATTCCGGGATGTGAATTCTCTACGACATACAATGCGTTTGGCCAAAAGAAGGAAATCCATGTAGTTGGATTGTTTTATAACGGTGTAGAGGACAGCCTGAATACCATTTTCGATGACAGAAACCGCGATGTTTATGCGAAAGCGATTATTCATAAAATGAATGAGGTAGGGCTTCCCATGACATTCGAAGAACTTCAGGCCAGCCCGCATCTGGGCAGACATCTGGGGCGAATGCAGATTGCAGTGCTGATGGTACAGAAAGGTTATGCGAAGGATGTCGATGACGCGCTGGATCACTGGATCGGCAATTCCAGCCCGTATTATCTGAATCCGTCAGAATATGTTACATATATTGGAATGAAGGATTGCGTGAAGAAAATCAGTGAGGCACATGGACTGCCGATTCTGGCGCATCCATATCATTACGGCTATACGGAGGCGCAGATAGAGGCGTTTGTGGCAGACTTTCGCAGTGTTACAGATCAGCCGCTGGGTCTTGAAGTTTATTACAAGAAGTATTCACCGTCCCAGATGGAATATCTTCGTAAACTTGCAGAGAAATATCGGCTTCTTCCCAGTGCTTCCAGTGATGCGCATAAGAGAACCCATGCCTTTATGAAAGGGGATTATTCGCTCTATTTGCGCATGAAGAATGCAATGGGATGGAGATAATGTATGCTTTCTTTAACAGGTAGGCTTGCAAGTGAATAATATAAAAACAGCCGGCAAACAAATGTCGGCTGTTTTTATAGCGGAGACGGAGGGATTCGAACCCTCGTGCCGGTTACCCGACAACTTGATTTCGAGTCAAGCTCGTTATGGCCACTTCGATACGTCTCCATGCATGAACGTTTATACAGAATGCTACAACATTCTATACTATAGCACACCACACAGAAAAATACAAGAATTTTTTGCGGGAAAATGAAAAAGGAAAGAAATAGATGAAGAAAGGTTCCTGCGGCGCAATCGTGAAATGTGTGTGAACCACTGGAATTTCACTGTAAAATTTGCTACACTGATGACAATGAAAACGAACCATACTTGGCCGTTGTGGTGGCAGGAGGAAGAAGACTATGGAAAAAAGAAAGATATTGATGGTAGATGACGAAGAGAGAATGCGGAAGCTGATCAAGGATTTCCTGACCCGCCATGATTTTCAGGTGGTGGAGGCCGGAGACGGCGAGGCGGCGATTGATATTTTCTTCAACGATAAGAATATTGATCTGGTGATCCTGGATGTGATGATGCCGAAGATGGACGGTTGGGAGGTACTGGAGACAATCCGCAAGTACAGCCAGGTTCCGGTGATTATGCTGACAGCGAAGGCAGAGGAGCGGGACGAGCTGCGCGGTTTCCAGCTGGGCGTGGATGAGTATATCACCAAGCCTTTCAGCCCCAAGATCCTGGTGGCGAGAGTTGAGGCGATTCTGCGGCGCAGCGGAGGTCCCGGCACGCAGGATGTTCTGGAGGTCGGCGGTATCACGATCAACAAGGCTGCGCATACCGTATCTATCGATGGGAAGGAGCTGGAACTCAGCTTCAAGGAGTTTGAGCTGCTGACCTACTTCGTGGAGAATCAGGGGCTGGCACTTTCCAGGGAGACGATTCTTAATAATGTTTGGAATTACAATTATTTTGGTGACGCACGTACAATTGATACCCATGTCAAGAAGCTCCGCAGCAAGATGGGAGAGAAGGGCAATTACATCAAGACGGTCTGGGGGATGGGCTATAAGTTCGAGGTGGACCAACAATGAAACATTCCATAAGAATGCGCTACACGAGTGTACTGGTGCTGGCTTTGACAGCCATTATCGGGTGCGTGGTTCTGTTTAATTGTTTTTACCTGGAATCGTACGTAACATCCCAGAAGAAGAAGGCCGTGCAGGAGACAATTTCTCTGGTGGAAAGCTATGTGGAGAGCGGCTGGGGAGACGACGAGGAGGTTACCTTAATGCGCATGTGCGCCACGAATAATATTGGCGTATATGTGTATTACATCGGGGACAGTATGCTGCCGCAGGTGAAGTATTCCATGAATTATAACTGGGAGAGCCTGAGCAAGCGCTTCGAGTCCTATCTGTGGGGAAACGGCATCCAGGCGGATGAGATCTACGAGAAGACGGACAGTCATGTTCTCTACCGGGTCTATGACAGCCGCATGAACAGCACGCAGATTGAGTGCGTGGGGAAGGCAGGCAGCGCCCGTTATATTATCTCGACCTCTATGGAGGGCATAAAGGAAAGTGTGGCGCTGACGAACCGTTTCCTGATTTACGGCGGTATTGCTGGCGCTGTACTGGGGAGCTTTCTGATTTACTTTATCAGCCGCCGCCTGACAAGACCGATCCTTCAGATGTCATCGCTGGCGGAACAGATGTCAGAGCTGAACTTTCAGGTACATTATGAAGGAAAACGCCAGGATGAGATCGGAGCGCTGGGAGAGAGTATGAACCGGATGTCAGAGCGCCTGGAGACGACGATCAGTGAGCTGAAGGAAGCAAATGTGCAACTGGCGAAAGATATTGAGCGCAAGGAGAAGATTGACGAGATGCGCCGGGAATTCCTATCAAATGTCTCCCATGAACTGAAAACGCCGATTGCGCTGATTCAGGGGTATTCCGAGGGGCTGAAGGACGGGATCGCGGATGACGATCCGGACAGCCGGGATTTCTACTGCGACGTCATTATCGATGAAGCGAAGAAGATGAATCATATCGTGAAGCGCCTGCTGAATCTGGACGAGCTGGAATCTGGTAATATGACACTGTCCTGGGAGGAGTTCGATGTGACGGAACTTCTGCGTGGTGTGATGCAGGCTTCCGCGGTGCTGGCCGGGGATCATACCTGTGAGGTCACTCTGGACAGCCCGGAGGAGCTGATGGTATGGGCGGATGAGTTTATGCTGGAGGAGGTCATTCAGAATTATCTGAGTAATGCGTACCACTATGTGTCCGATCCGGGACACATCTGGATTCGCGCGTTTCGCCGGGATGACGGTGAAGTGGAGATCTCTGTCCGTAATACCGGCAATCAGATTCCGGAAGCGGACCTGGATCAGGTGTGGGATAAGTTCTATAAAGTAGACAAGGCGAGAACCAGAAGTTACGGCGGTAGCGGCATCGGCCTTTCAATCGTGAAGGCAATCATGAACAGCCACGGAGGCAGCTGCGGCGTAAGAAACTGTGAAGACGGCGTGGAGTTCTGGTGCCGTTTAAAACCGAAAGCGGAGGAAGCATCCGAAGTGAAAACGGCTTCGGACTAGGCTTCCTCAAAGGGGATCTGATGGTGACGGAGGAATCGTTTGATGACTTCGTCCCATTCTTTTTCCAGAGATTTATCCAGAGAGAAGGTGCGCAGCGAGCAGCCGGTGACACAGTAGATCTGGTGGTTCTCATAGCGGATGTTCAGGTAGAGTCCGGCAACATCCTCCTCTGTAAAGGGAACCCCCATGGACTGCAGAGTGCGGGGCACGTTCTCACCAGCCAGCTTGAATACGATATGGAAGCTCTTCGGCAGCTGCTTCCCCTTGATGATCTGGAAGGCGAGAGGACGAATTTTCTTCCAACGCACGTATTCATCCGGGCAGTCCTTCTCCCGCTCCAGCAGATGACCGTCCAGAGTGACCTGGAACGTGGTGGAGAACTCGGCTTCCGTTGTCAGAAAGTTGTCGAAAACTTCAGCAAGGAACAGCTTGCCGGTAAAATCCTTGATGTCTGCGATGGTAAGACTGGTCATGGTTTGGATTCTCTCTTTCTGTGAAATATAATTACAATACAAGAAATGTTTTTGTGATTTTGATTTCTTTAACCTTACTACAGATTCTCCTTTTCTGCAAGCACCATTACAATTTTCTGAAAATGTATCTGCAAATAGGCGAAAAAGCAATGGAAAAAAGAAAAACAAAATGATATACTGAAAACAAACACGAACATTCGGAAAGGCCGGACGCAACAGCAGTGCGGCGGAAAGGATGGAGATCAGATGAAGATAACATTTTTGGGCGCGACCCATGAAGTAACAGGAAGCTGTACATTTCTGGAAGTAAATGGACACCATTTCCTGGTAGACTGTGGAATGGAACAGGGTGTGGACGTATTTGAGAATGAACCAATTCCGGTTCCGCCATCGGAGATCGAGACGGTGCTTGTGACGCATGCACATATCGATCATTCCGGCAAGCTGCCGTGGCTCTATAAGAACGGTTTCCGCGGAAGCGTCTACGCGACAGAAGCCTGCTGCAATCTGCTGCGCATCATGCTTCGCGACAGTGCGCATATCCAGGAATTTGAGGCAGAATGGCGCAACCGTAAGGCGCAGCGTTCTGGCCAGCCGGAGTACGAGCCGTTGTACACCATGGAGGATGCGGAGGGCGTGATCCGCAAGCTGGTGCCGGTGTCTTATCACAAGAGAGTACCCGTACTGGACGGCGTGGATATTTGCTATACCGATATTGGTCATCTGCTTGGTTCCGGCAGCATTGAAGTATGGATGACAGAGGACGGCGTCGAGAAGAAGATGGTATTCTCCGGTGATATCGGCAATCATGATCGTCCGATCCTGCGGGACCCGCAGCCGACGGCGGAAGCAGACTATGTGATGATTGAATCCACTTACGGCGACCGCTACCATGAGCCGCACGACACGAAGCAGGACGCCGTGCAGCTGGCAAATGTCATCCAGCGTACGCTGGATCGCGGCGGCAATGTGGTGATTCCCTCTTTTGCAGTGGGCCGCACGCAGGAGCTTCTCTACTGTATCCGCAGCATCAAGGAGAACCATATGGTGGAGGGACACGACGGCTTCAAAGTCTATGTGGACAGCCCGCTGGCAAATGAAGCGACCAGTGTGTTCATGCAGTCAGACTATGACTATTTCGATGAAGAGATGCAGGCCATCCTGGATTCCGGCCGGAACCCGCTGATCTTCCCAGGCCTGGAGGTATCGATTACGAGCGATGACTCCAAGGCTATCAACTTCGATCCGCAGCCGAAGGTGATTCTTTCTGCCAGCGGCATGTGTGAGGCCGGCCGGATCCGTCATCATCTGAAGCACAACCTGTGGAGAAAAGAGAGCACGATTCTCTTCGCCGGATATCAGGCAGTCGGTACGCTGGGACGCAGCATCTACGAGGGTACGAAGAAAGTGAAGCTCTTCGGAGAAGAAATCGAGGTCAACGCAGAGATCTGCTATCTGGCAGGCATCAGCGGACATGCGGATAAGAGTGGCCTGCTGAAATGGATCCGCAGTTTCGAGAAAAAGCCGCAGATGGTATTCGTAAATCACGGCGAGGACTCTTCGTGCATGAATTTTGCGGAGTGCCTGGAGAAGGAAGAGGGACTGAAAGCCTTCGCTCCGTACAGCGGGACGATCTTCAATCTTCTGACTGGCGAGTTTGAGAAGGTCACCGAGGGTATCCCGATTCCGAAGAAGACGGCGGCTTCTTCGGTTTCCACTGCAGCGGGACGTGCTTACGCATCGTTGCTTGAGGCAGCCCGCCGTGTTCAGAGTGTGGCTGCGGCGACCGAAGGAATGTCCAATAAGGATATTGAGAAGTTTACGAAGGAACTGGAGGCTCTGTGCGCGAAATGGCAGCAGAAGTAAAGAAAAATTACCAGCGTGCCATGGAGGAGGAGATTGAGCGCATTGAGGGAGAGCAGACGCAGGGAGGGAGCGTTCCGACACTCCTCCTGCACAGCTGCTGCGGGCCGTGTTCGACCTCTGTGCTGGAGCAGTTGGCGGAACATTTCCTGGTGACGGTACTCTACTACAATCCAAACATATTTCCGGAGGAGGAGTACCGGCATCGGGTACAGGAGCAGAAGCGCTTTACGGAGAGCTTTCCCACCCGCTATCCGATCTCTTTCTTAGAGGGACCCTACGAGCCGGAGAAGTTCTACGAGCTCGCGAAAGGGCTGGAGCTGGTTCCAGAAGGCGGAGAACGCTGCCGGAAGTGCTTTACGCAGCGGCTTACGGTGACGGCGCATATGGCGGCGGAGCGAGGGTTCGATTATTATACCACCACGCTGACCGTCAGCCCATTAAAGAACGCGAAAGTACTGAACGAGCTGGGGGAAGCGATCGGAGAGCTGGCGCACATTACGTGGTTGCCGTCTGATTTCAAGAAGAAGAACGGCTATCTTCGTTCCGTGGAACTTTCCCGCGAGTACGAAATGTATCGGCAGGACTACTGCGGATGTGTATATTCGAAGCAGGAACGGGAGAGAAAACAAAAAAACCAGGAAAAAACCCCTTTACAGAAGATGTAGTTCGTACTAAAATAGAATCATATGTGTTATGACATATTTTGACAGCGAATGCAAAGGATCGCGTTCCTGTCTGATTATGCTTAAATTTCAGGAGGACATGACATGAAAGTTTTAGTTATCAACTGCGGCAGCTCTTCTTTGAAGTACCAGCTGATCGATTCCGAGACCGAGCAGGTACTGGCCAAGGGTCTGTGCGAGCGTATCGGCATCGATGGTCGTCTGACCCATCGCCCGACCGGCAAGGATAAGGTAGTTCTTGAGGATCCGCTGCCTAACCATACCGCAGCTGTAAGCGCTGTACTGGGTCAGCTGACCGATCCGGTGAACGGCGTGATTGCAGATCTGAAGGAGATCGGCGCTGTTGGCCATCGTATCGTACATGGCGGTGAGAAGTTCGCAAGCTCCACTGTTCTGACCGATGAAGTAGTTGCTGAGATCGAGAAGTGCAACGACCTGGCACCTCTGCACAACCCGGCAAACCTGATCGGTATCAATGCATGCAAGGAGCTGATGCCCGGCGTACCCATGGTTGGCGTATTCGATACCGCATTCCATCAGACCATGCCGAAGAAGGCTTTCCTGTATGGTCTTCCTTATGAGTACTATGAGAAGCATGCAGTTCGTCGCTACGGCTTCCACGGAACTTCCCACAGCTTCGTATCCAAGAGAACCGCTGAGATCCTCGGCAAGAAGCCGGAAGATCTGAAGATCATCGTATGCCACCTGGGCAATGGTTCTTCCATCAGCGCAGTTGAGGGCGGCAAGTCTGTAGATACCAGCATGGGCTTCACTCCTCTGGAAGGTCTGGTTATGGGTACCCGCAGCGGTGACCTGGATCCCGCAATCCTGGAGTACGTATGCAACAAGGAGGGTATCACTCTGTCCGAGATGACTACCATCCTGAACAAGAAGTCCGGCGTTGAGGGCGTTTCTGGTGTATCCAGCGACTTCCGTGACCTGGGCGATGCTGCAGCAGAAGGCAACGAGAGAGCAGCAGTTGCTCTGGATATGTTTGCTTACCGCGTAGCGAAGTATGTAGGTTCCTATGCAGCAGCTATGAACGGCGTTGATGTTATCAGCTTCACTGCTGGTATCGGTGAGAACGATATCACCACCAGAGCCCGCATCATGGAGTACCTGGGCTACCTGGGCTGCAAGCTTGATGCCGAGAAGAACAATGTTCGCGGTGAGGAGCGCATCATCTCCACCGACGATTCCAAGGTTATCGCTATGGTAGTTCCTACCAACGAAGAGCTGGCAATCGCACGCGAGACCGTTGCTCTGGTATAAGGTGTAATACTTTTTTATCATTCTGAATTTAAAATGCTCGTTCTTCCGTTCCTTTCGGGAGGGCGGGCATTTTTTGCTGAAAATGTCCGAAAAAGGAATAGTTAGAGATTTAAGATTGATGAAAGGGGCAGAGAAAAAATGAGAATTACAGTTCTCGGTCTGGGCGGTGTCGGCGGTTATGTCGGAGCGCTCCTGGCAGATCAGTATAAGAACGAGGAAGTGACCTTTGTGATGCGCGGAGAGCGCGCGGCACGTACCAGAGAGCAGGGGCTGCTGTTAAAAAGCGATTATCGCGGTACACACTTGGTTCATCCGGCGCAGGTGGTGGAATCCGCCGAGGGACTTCCCGTGCAGGATTATGTTATTGTCTGTGTAAAGAATTATTCCCTGGAGGAGGTCTGCCGCACATTGTCCGGTTGTGTGGACGATCACACGATTGTGATTCCGATTATGAACGGTGCGGACCCAGGTGACCGTGTAAGGCAGTATCTGGGAAAGGGACTGGTGCTGGATTCACTGATCTACATTGTGGCATTCCGGACGCCGGAGGAGATTGTGCAGCAGGGCAATTTCGCGAAGGTTTTCATTGGCAAGAAGAATCCTTCGGAAGTGGAGCAGGAGAAGATTGCAAAGGCGGCAGAACTGATGGCGGCTGCTGGAGTGGACTGCTTCGTCGCGGATGATATCGAGGCCGCGATCTGGAGGAAATATATCCTGAATTGCGCGTATAATGTATCGACTGCTTATTATAACTCACCGATCGGACCAATCCGCGCAGACAAGGCGAGAGCAGAAGAGTATGAAAAGCTGGTTTATGAGGCGTATGCGGTCGCTCTGGCGAAGAAGATTCACGTAGAGCAGAAGGATATTGATCATATTATCTGGAGATTCTACTATGATCATGCGGAGAATGCCAGCAGTTCCCTGCAGCGCGATATGGGTGCGGGCAGAGTCAGCGAACTGGACACCTTCTGCGGCTATATCGTGCAGGAGGGGCATCGCCTGGGAGTTCCGGTTCCTGTGATGGAGCGCATGTATGGTGAGATGAAGGAACGGGAAGTAAAGGCCGGACTGCGTTAGAGCCCTGGAAACGTTACAGGTATAAATGAAAATAGAGAAGTAAATTGACAACAGAAACCGCTGAGGTTATGATGAAACTATTCAGTATTCAGAATTCAGAGAGACACAGCACATGCGGAAGGAAATTCTGAATTGCTATCAAAGAGAAATGAGGTAAGTGAGAATGCAGGAGATGAAACCCATCAAAGAGGGAAAAGTGCGCGAGATCTATGATAATGGTGACAGCCTGATTATGGTAGCTACCGACCGAATCAGCTGCTTCGATGTGATCCTGAAGAACATCGTACACAAGAAAGGTACGGTTCTGACACAGATGTCGAAGTTCTGGTTTGATTTTACCAGCGACATCATTCCGAACCATATGCTTTCTGTTGATGTGAACGACATGCCGGAGTTCTTCCGTCAGGAACGCTTCGATGGCAACAGCATGAAGTGCCGAAAGCTGCATATGCTGCCGGTAGAGTGCATCGTGCGCGGCTATATCACCGGAAGCGGTTGGGCCAGCTATCAGAAGACCGGGGAAGTCTGCGGCATTCGTCTGCCGGAAGGCCTGAAGGAATCCGATCAGTTGCCGGAGCCGATCTATACTCCTTCCACGAAGGCGGAGATCGGAGATCACGACGAGAACATTTCCTTTGAGCAGAGTGTTGATTACCTGGAGAAGCGCTATCCCGGCAAGGGACGCGAATATGCGGAGAAGCTTCGTGACTACACGATCGCTCTCTACAAGAAGTGCGCGGCATACGCCAGAGAGCGCGGCATCATCATTGCGGATACGAAGTTCGAGTTTGGTCTGGATGAGGAAGGCAATATGGTGATCGGCGACGAGATGCTGACACCCGACAGTTCCCGTTTCTGGCCGGCAGACAGCTATGAGCCCGGTCACGGCCAGCCTTCGTTTGACAAGCAGTTCGCGAGAGACTGGCTGAAGGCAAATCCGGACAATAACTGGACGCTTCCGGATGACATCGTGGATAAGACCATCGCCAAGTACTATCAGGCGTATGAACTCCTGACCGGAAAGACCTTGTAGGAATATAAGATTCAAGTCGAGCAACCGCGAGACTTGGCGCGTGATTCTGGTCAGCGTAAGCTGACATATTCTTTACAGAATCACTGCGCATCCTCGCGGAGCGTTTATCTCAGTCGGAGATTGGACTCCCGCTGAGACAAATTTGTTGTCACTCGCCACCTGAAAGAGGTGGGAGTCTTCTCGACTGAGATAAAAGCTGAAGAGCCGGCACAGTGGCAGATTTTACCTGTGCTGATACAAAGAGACCGCAGAACCCTTCCTTGCGAAGTTGTCTGCGGCCTCTTTTTTTCATCCTTGTGTTGCTTTTGGCATTTTTGAGACATCAGGAACTATTTTGTGTGTTTCGCGAATACACTCATTGGAATCTGTGCCAGCAGGATCGCGGCGAAGATCAGCACGCAGCCCATGATCTCGCGGGCGGAGAGCACTTCACCCAGGAGCAGCCATCCCGCCAGAACTGAGAATACGGATTCCAGGCTGAGGAGCAGGGAGGCAATCGTCGGATTGAAGTTCCTCTGACCGATGATCTGCAGCGTATAGGCGACTCCGCAGGAGAGTACACCGGCGTACAGGACCGGCTGCCAGGCGGCCAGAATATCCGGAATGTGAGGCTCCTCCGTGAGAAGCATCATCACACCGGAGAGGATGCCGCATACGAAGAACTGGATGCAAGACATTTTTACGCCGTCCGTCCGGGGCGAGAAATAATCAATCACCAGAATATGCAGGGTGAATACCACCGAACCGAGAAGAACCAGAAGATCTCCGGAGGACAGAGAAAAGCTGCCCTTCATGGTGAGCAGATAGAATCCGATCAGGGCGAGAAAGACGCCGATCCAGACGTTGACTCCGCATTTCTTCTTTAGAAAGAGACTGAAGATCGGAACGAGAATGATATAAAGTGCCGTGATAAAACCGGCTTTACCGACGGTCGTGTACTGGATTCCGATCTGCTGCAGGTTTGAGGCGGCAAAGAGAATCATGCCGCAGGCCAGGCCGCCGCGAAGCAGTGTGCGCTTCCCTTCCGGCGTTGCAGTCAGCTGCCGGGAGGTAGCGTCCGGTGTAATACGGTTCAGCAGGGCGATGCAGGGGAGCAGCACCAGACCGCCGATCAGATTTCGCACGCAGTTGAACGTGAACGGACCAATGTAATCCATACTGACGCTCTGTGCGACAAAAGCAATGCCCCAGATAAAAGCAGTGAGAACAAGAAGAAACGGCTGTTTCAAATTTATTTTCTTCATAATAATGCGAATACCTCCAGATTTCTTGTTCCAGAGTATCACTGACCGTGAAAAATGTCAAATCATGTCAGTTATGATTTCATATATACTCAGAAACATTACAGAAAGTTACAAAAATATAAAAAAATAATGAATCTTTCTATCCGTACTGGAATATACAGCAGTTTTGCGCTATACTAATTATGGATTGTTCTACTCTTTCTGGGAACAGAGACATAGAAAGGAATGAGAAACGATATGAGAGCGATATTTATGGGAACTCCCGATTTCAGTGTGCCGGTGCTTACCGCGATGAAGGAAGCCGGACACGATATGCTTGCCGCCGTGACACAGCCCGATAAGCCGAAGGGGCGTGGCAAGGAGATGCAGATGACGCCGGTGAAGGCGAAGGCGCTAGAGCTGGGCATTCCGGTTCTGCAACCAAAGCGGGTCAGAGATCCGGAGTTTGTGGAGCAACTGCGGGAGCTGAAGCCGGATGTTATGGTGGTGGTGGCTTTCGGACAGATCCTGACGAAGGAGGTTTTGGAGGTGCCGAAGTACGGATGTATCAATGTACATGCTTCTCTGCTTCCAATGTACCGCGGTGCTGCGCCGATTCAGTATGTGATTCTGAACGGCGAGAAGGAGACCGGTGTGACTACCATGTTTATGGATGAAGGGCTGGATACCGGAGACATGCTGCTAAAGACCGTGGTTCCGATCACGGCAGATGAAACCGGAGGAACTCTGCACGACAAGTTAAGTGCTGCCGGCGCGGAACTTCTGATCCGGACGCTGGAGCAGATGGAAGCGGGCACGCTTCGGAGAATCCCACAGACAGGAGAGACTTGCTACGTGGGAACTTTGAAGAAATCCATGGGCGAGATGGACTGGAGTCGCCCGGCGGAGGAGCTTGAGCGCCAGGTACGCGGTCTGAATCCTTGGCCGAGCGCGTACACTTTCCTGAACGGAAAGACACTGAAGATCTGGAAAGCGGAGGTCCTTCACACGGAGGCTGTTTCTTCTCAGGAGGCAGAAGAACCGGAAGCCCTCGCAGACCGGAAATCCTGCGGAAGTGTGATAGTCATTTCCAGAGATTCCATTCAGGTGCAGACCGGAGATGGCATCCTTGCCATCCGTGAGCTGCAGCTGGAGGGCAAGAAGCGCATGACGGCGGATGCTTTCCTGCGCGGCTATCCGGTGGAAGCGGGAACTATTCTCGGACGCACAGCGGAAGAATAAGGAGGTTTTTGAAATGCCTGGAATGTATTTCTGGGGCTGGGATCCTACGTATATCCTGGTCCTGATCGGTGCGATTATCAGTATGATCGCTTCGGCAAATGTAAAGAGCACATATAACAAGTACAGCCGTGTCCGCAGCATGACGGGACTGACTGGTGCGGAAGCGGCGCAGAGAATCCTGAATTCACAGGGGATTTATGACGTCCGCATCGAGCATGTCTCCGGTCAGCTGACAGATCACTATGATCCGCGTGCCCATGTACTGCGCCTGTCGGATGCAACTTACGCATCCACAAGCGTGGCGGCTGTCGGTGTGGCGGCGCATGAGTGCGGACATGCCGTACAGCACGCGCAGAATTACTCTCCGCTTTCCATTCGCTCCGCATTGGTACCGGTAGCAAATATCGGTTCTTCGCTGAGCTGGCCGCTGGTTCTGATCGGTCTTCTGATCGGCGGCTCCGCCAGCAATGTACTGATTCAGGCAGGCATCCTGCTCTTCGTGGCAGTTGTCCTGTTCCAGGTGGTCACGCTCCCCGTGGAGTTCAATGCGAGCCGCCGCGGGCTCCGTCTGTTGGGCGAGTGCGGCATCCTGTATGACCAGGAGCTTCCTCAGACACGCAAGGTACTGAAGGCGGCAGCGCTCACATATGTGGCCGGTGTGCTGGCCAGCCTGCTGCAGCTGCTGCGTCTTCTGATGATTGCCAACCGGAGAAGAGATTGATGGTTACGGCGAGAGAATTGGCCTGCACGGTACTGGTGCAGGTGATGGATGAAGGCGCCATGAGCCATATAGCGCTGCGGGAAGCGCTGGATCAGGCGACGGAGACCTTCGGAATGGAGGGAAGAGACCGGCGTTTCGCTACAGCGCTGGTACAGGGCACGCTGGAACGACTGTTACTTCTGGACGCAAAGATCAACGGCCTGTCGAAGACGCCAGTGAAGAAGATGAAGCCGTGGATTCGCGAGCTGCTGCGCATGAGCACATACCAGCTCTTGTTCCTTCCGGAGATCCCGGCCTCCGCTGTGTGCAATGAGGCGGTCAAGCTGGCGCAGAAGAGAAAGTTTCACGGGCTGAAGGGCTTCGTGAATGGAATCCTTCGGAATATCAGCAGAGATCCCTCACTCCCGGATGTGGATGACTCGGCGCGTTACTCTCAGCAGGAGTGGCTGGTACATCGCTGGGAGGAGAGCTTCGGCAGGGAGCAGACGGAAATCATGATGCAGGCATTCTTTGAACGTCGTCCTCTGGCTGTCCGGAGGAATACTTCTATCGTGAACGCGGATACACTTTATGCGTCCTGGGAACGAGACGGATTGACAGCGGAGCCGGTTCCCTATGTGCCGGACGCCTGGTATCTGAAGGGCTTTGAGAGCATTGACCGCACGGAAGCTTTCCGAAAGGGATGGATTCAGGTGCAGGATGTGAGCTCCATGCTGGCAGCTGTGGTGGCAGCGCCGGAGAAGGGCGTTTCCATCCTGGATCTCTGTGCGGCGCCCGGAGGCAAGAGCATGCATCTGGCCGATCTGACTGGCTCGGGAGGATCTGTTCTGGCGAGAGATCTGACGGAGAATAAGACCCGCATGATCCGGGAGAACCGAGAACGCGCTGGATTTACCTGGATGAAGGTAGAGGAGGCGGATGCCAGAGTACTGGACGAAGATCTGATTGACTGTATGGATGTTGTGATGGCGGATCTTCCCTGCTCCGGACTTGGAACGATGGGGCATAAGCCGGAGATTCGCTACCGGATTACTCCGGAGGCGATCCGTGAGCTGGCGGCGCTTCAGCGGGAGATTCTGGCGCAGGCCTGGCGCTATGTGAAGCCGGGCGGCGTGCTGGTTTACAGCACCTGCACCATCACACCGGAGGAGAACCAGGAGAATTTCTACTGGATTGCGGAGAATACACCTCTGATTCCGGAATCTCTGGATGCATTTCTTCCGGAAGCCCTTCATTCGGAGACAACCGCGAAAGGATACCTTCAGCTTCTTCCCGGTATCCATAAGGGCTGCGACGGATTCTTCATTTCCCGTTTCCGGAAAATGGAGAGATAGATGAGAGAGAAGAGAAAGAAGTACATAAATATATGAGCAGAACAGATATCAAATCCATGAGCGAGGAGGAACTGAAAGAGCTTCTCCTGTCAATGGGCGAAAAATCTTTTCGCGCCGCTCAGATCTTTTCATGGATCCATGAAAAAAAGGCAGAGACCTTTGACGATATGACAAATCTCTCCCGCGCGCTGCGAGAGAAACTGAAGGAAGAGTGTGAGCTGATCCGGCTGAATGCCGTGGAGATACAGAAGTCGCGGCTGGACGGAACGAGAAAGTACGCATTCGCACTGCCGGACGGTAATATCATTGAGAGTGTGTGGATGGAATATAAGCATGGCAATAGCGTGTGTATCTCCTCGCAAGTGGGCTGCCGGATGGGCTGCCGCTTTTGCGCCTCTACACTGGATGGACTGGAGCGGAACCTTCGTCCATCGGAGATGCTGGAGCAGATCTATGAGATGGAACGCGACACCGGGCAGCGAGTATCCAATATCGTTGTGATGGGAACCGGTGAGCCGCTTGACAATCTTTCAAACCTGCTCCGATTCCTGGAGCTGATTACCAGCGAGAAGGGCAGCAATATCAGCCAGAGAAATATCACCGTATCGACCTGCGGCCTGGTGCCGAAGATCCGGGAGCTAGCAGCGAAAAAGCTTCAGATTACGCTGGCAATTTCCCTGCATGCGCCGAACGATGAACTGCGGCGCACGATGATGCCGATTGCGAAGAGTTACAGCATCCATGAGATTATGGATGCATGCGATGAGTATTTCGCGGCGACAGGCCGACGCATCAGCTTTGAATACAGTCTGGTACGTGGTGTGAACGATGGCGAGGCAGAAGCGCGCCAGCTGATTGCTCTTCTGAAGGGAAGGAACTGTCATGTGAACCTGATCCCGGTGAATCCGATCAAAGAGCGGGATTATAAGGAGACTCTTGGCCAGCAGGTAGAGAAATTTCAAAAACAACTTGAAAAAAACGGGATAAATGCTACGATAAGAAGGAAACTTGGCACGGATATTGACAGTGCATGTGGTCAGCTTCGCCGCAGAGTCCGTCAGGAAGAGAACAGAAAGGAGGCGGAATCCAATGGTTAGTTTTTCAGAAAGCAATATCGGGAACGTGCGCAGGCTGAACGAAGATTTTGTATTCGCTTCTGAGAAGCCGGTGGGGCCACTGGAGAATCTGTTCCTTGTGGCAGATGGCATGGGCGGTCATCAGGGGGGCGACTATGCGTCCCGCTATACCGTTGAGCATATGATATCGAAGCTTGCCAGTATGGAGACAAAGAGTCCGATTGCGGCGATCAATGATGCAATTCTGCAGATTAACGCAGAGCTGTATGAGCAGGGACGTATGGTCGAGGAACTGCAGGGGATGGGCACCACACTGGTGGCGGCGACAATCTCCGGCAGTACGCTCTATGTGGCGAATGTCGGAGATAGCAGGCTCTACCGAATATCGGATCATCTTAAGCAGGTGACACGGGATCATTCCTGGGTGGAGGAGATGATTCGGGAAGGCAGGATGACGCGTGACAGCGCAATTTACTGGGAGAAGAAGAATATTATCACCCGGGCGATCGGAGCTTATGAGCGCGTGACGGCAGATTTTTTTGAAGTGGAACTAAATCCGGGCGACCGGATCCTGCTGTGTTCGGACGGATTGTCCAACATGGTGGAAGACAGACAGATCGAACAGATTCTGTTGAAGACAGAGAACCGCAGGAACCTTACGGCGGCAGGCAGAGAGCTGATTGCCGCAGGCAAGGCGAACGGCGGGAAGGATAATCTTTCGGTGGTTCTGGTGGATCCGGAACTTGATGAGGTGAAAAAATGCTGAAAATAGGAATGTTTTTAGGTAACCGATATGAGATCATCAGTAAGATCGGCTCCGGCGGTATGGCAGATGTATATAAGGCGAAGTGCCACAAGCTGAATCGCTTTGTGGCGATCAAGGTTCTGAAGCCGGAATTCAGTCAGGATCAGAGCTTTGTGTCGAAGTTCCGTATGGAGGCGCAGTCTGCCGCTTGTCTGTCGCATCCGAATATTGTGAATATTTATGATGTCGGAGAAGAGAACGGGATCTATTATATTGTCATGGAGCTGATCGAAGGCATCACACTGAAGAAGTATATCGAGAGAAGAAAGAAGCTGGAGATCCGTGAATCCATCGAGGTAGCCATGCAGGTGGCACGTGGTCTGGAGGCGGCGCATGCCGAGCATATTATCCACAGGGATATCAAGCCGCAGAATATCATGATTTCCAAGGACGGCAAGGTGAAGGTTACGGATTTCGGTATCGCGCGGGCGGCTTCTTCCCAGACGATCAGTTCGAATACCATGGGAAGTGTGCACTATATTTCCCCAGAGCAGGCCAGAGGCGGCTATTGCGATGAGAGAAGTGATATCTACTCGCTGGGAATTACGCTGTACGAGATGCTGACCGGTCGCGTTCCGTTCGAAGGTGACTCCACAGTTGCTGTTGCTTTGCAGCATATTCAGGGAGAGATGGTTCCGCCGCGCCAGTATGAACAGCTGATTCCGATCAGTCTGGAACGTATCATTATGAAGTGTACGCAGAAGAAGCCGGAGCTGCGTTATAATTCGGCCACAGAGCTGATTGAGGACCTGAAGAAATCATTGACGATGCCGAATGAGGATTTCGTTAAGATCAAGCAGCTTTCCAGTGATTCCCCGACCATGATTTTCAACGGCCGGGATGTTGACCGGATCAAGAATGAAACCCGTGCCCGTACTGAGTACGACCGCCGGGCAGAACATGCCTATCAGATGGATATGGAAGACAGTGAATACCGGAACCGCCGGGATCGCTATGGGGATGATGACGACGAAGATGACGATGACGACGATATGGAAGATACAGATTCCCGTTTCGAGAAGATTGTCACCTATATCGGAATCGGTGTGGCAGTGGTCATTGTGCTGATCATTGGCGCAATTGGACTCCGTGCCTGTGGACTCTTCAGCCAGACGACGAAGGAATCCTCTTCGGCGGCGGAATCTTCCTCCGACACAACAAAGACAAAAGTAATCAATGTACTGGGTATGACTTATGATCAGGCGAGCAGTGCTCTTCGCGATGCCGGACTCTCTATCAAAGCGACGTATGAGATTTCGGAAGATTATCCGGAGGGTCAGATCTTTGAGCAGGATCTGAAGGAAGGCGAGGAAGTCGATCGCTCCACGACTGTGAATGTAAAAGTCAGCACCGGAAGCGGCCAGCTGACGATCCCTTCCGGGCTGACCGGCATGACACCGCAGGAAGCGGCTCAGGCGCTGGCAACAGCAGGCTTTACGAATGTGTCTTCCAGTTATGAGGAAGAGAACAGTGACAGTGTAGCAGCAGGGCTTGTCATCCGCTCAAATCCGGATTCCGGAACAAAGGCGGATAAGACCATGGAGATTCATCTTGTAGTCAGCAAGGGACCGGCAGTTGTCGAGGTGGAGGTTCCGTCCCTCTATGGTATGAAGGAGGAGGACGCAAGATCTCTGCTGTCGGAGAAGAAGCTGACGATTGGTGATATTTCCTATGAGAGCAGTGATGAAGTATCCAGCGGAAAGATTATCAGTCAGTCTCCCGGCTCCAGTAATAAGGTGAGTGAGGGAAGCAAGGTCGATATCGTGATCAGTACCGGAAGCAGCAGCGTGAAGGTTCCGGATGTCAGATGGAGCAGTCTTTCCAGCGCGACAGCCAAGCTCCGCGATGCCGGACTGGAGGTCGAAGTGGAGTACGAAGAGTCCAGCAGCAGTGAGAAAGATCTGGTAGTCAGCCAGTCTCCGTCGAACGGCAGCGAAGTAAAGAAAGGCACGACGGTTACGATTATTATCGGTATGGGCTCCTATGAGACGGAACCGGCAACTACGCAGGCTCCGGAGGAGACGACGCAGAGCGAAGATACCGGAGATCAGGGAGCCGGACAGTAATCCATGAAGGGTAAGATATGTAAGGGAATTGCAGGATTCTACTATGTCCATGATGGGCATAGTAGAATCTATGAATGTAAAGCGAAGGGGATCTTCCGCAATCAGAAGATCAAGCCGCTTCCTGGAGATAATGTAGAATTCACTGTGCTCTCCGAGGCGGAGAGTGAAGGCAGTATTACAGCAATCCATCCGAGAAAGAATCAACTGATCCGTCCGGCGGTCTCAAATGTGGATCAGGCGCTTGTTGTATTTGCGCTGACTTCTCCGGAGCCGAATTTTAATCTGCTGGATCGTTTTCTGATCTCGATGGAACAGCAGAATCTGCCGACTGTGATCTGCTTCAATAAGCAGGATCTGGACAGCGGAGCAAAGGAGCAGGAGTGCCGGGAGCGTTACCGGGGCAGCGGGAATACCGTTGTTTTCGCAAGTGTACAGCAGGAGGAAGGCATGGAGTCTATCCGTGAATTGCTTCGCGGTCGGACGTCGGTGCTGGCCGGACCGTCCGGTGTGGGGAAGTCTTCCCTGATGAATCACCTTCAGCCGGAGGCGGCCATGGAGACCGGCGCGATCAGTGAGAAGATCCAACGGGGACGCCATACAACAAGACATTCGGAGCTTTTCTATCTGGAAGAAGATACCTTCCTGATGGATACACCGGGATTTACTTCTCTGAACATTACCGGAATCGAGGCTGGTGATCTGCATGGATATTTTCCGGAATTTCTTCCGTATGAAGCAAACTGCCGTTTCTTGGACTGTGTCCACGTGGGCGAGCGCGACTGCGGTGTAAAGAAAGCTCTGGAAGAAGGAAAGATTTGTCGGGGGCGTTATGAGAACTACCTGCAAATCTATCAGGAACTGAAAGATAAGAAAAAATATTAATAATATATTGATGGTATAAGAAAAATACGAAAAATTAAGACGAAATGTTCAAGAAGAAATATTGAAGGAGTATGTAGAAAACATGAGAAAAAATCTGTTATCTCCCTCTCTGTTGGCGGCGGACTTCTCCCGTCTGGCAGAGGATATCCGAAACGTGGAGGAGGCGGGGGCGCAGTACCTGCATCTGGATGTGATGGACGGCGCGTTTGTCCCCAGCATTTCTTTTGGTATGCCGGTAATCCAGTCGCTGCGTAAGAACAGCAATATGACATTTGACGTACATCTGATGATTGAAGATCCGGATCGCTATCTGGATGAGTTCGCCGCCATTGGCGCGGACATCCTTACGGTGCATGCGGAGGCCTGTACCCATCTGGACCGCACCATCCAGAAGATTCATCAGTTGGGAAAGAAGGCTGGCGTGGCTCTGAACCCGGCGACTCCGCTCTCCGTGATCGAATGGGTGCTTCCGGAAGTAGATATGGTTCTTCTGATGTCGGTAAATCCAGGATTCGGAGGTCAGAAATATATTCCTTATGTTACGGATAAGATCCGTGCGCTCCGTGCCATGGTGGACGGACGCGGACTTGAGACGGATATCGAAGTGGACGGCGGTGTATCCCTGGCAAATGTGTCTTCCGTATTGGAGGCCGGAGCCAATGTTATGGTGGCAGGTTCCGCTGTCTTTCGCGGGGATGCTGCTGAAAATGTAAAAGCATTTCTGGAGAAGTTGTCATGATTCGACTGATCGCCACGGATGTGGATGGAACGATCGCGGCGGACGGTTCCTGCGAGATTAATCCTGAATATTATACCGTGATCCGCAAGCTTCGCGCGCTGGGAATCCAGGTGGCAGCGGCCAGCGGCCGTCAGAAAGACAGCCTGCTGGATCTGTTCGCGCCGGTGAAGGAGAAGATCTTCTATATCAGCAACAATGGAGCCGGGCTGGGATGCTGGAATCGTGAGCTCTATGTACAGGGTATGCCGCCGGAGCTGATTCATGAGTTGATGGCGGACGTCGCGAAGCTGCCTGACTGCCAGATGATTCTTTCCGGTGTGGACACCTGCTTCTATTCTCCCGAGACGGAGGATTGGTTTATCCGTTATCTTCGGGAGGACTATCACTTCGAAGCTTTGCCGCTGCCGGAGAATATGAAAGAGATTGATCTGTCCGGGATTGTGAAGATCGCGGTTTACCATGATCCTTCGGATACAGAGCCCCATCCGGCGGTTCCACTGATTCGGAAGATGGAAGGGCGCCTCTCCGGCATGGTCTCCGGACGGGAATGGGTGGATTTCATGGCACCCGGCGTGAGCAAAGGCAGAGCGCTTGCCTGTCTGCAGGAGAGTCTGCAGATCGGTCCGGAGGAGACGATGGTATTTGGAGATCAGATGAATGATATTTCGATGTTGCAGCGGGCCGTTCACAGCTTTGCGGTCGGCGGCGCGCGTCCGGAGGTAAAGGCAGCAGCTGCGCATGTCACAGCGCCGCGGGAAGAGGACGGTGTCCTTCAGATCTGGAAGAAACTGGCAGATAATCAAGGAGAATATCAGGGAGAGTAACAGAAATGAAACGATGGATTCTTACATTTTTTCTGTTGTTTACCTGTTTGATGACAGGATGTGCAGCACAAAAGGAAGAATCGACAGACGCGATGCTTGAAGATGAGCTGATTCGGATCGGTGATAATAGCTGTACGCTGGCAGAGGCAATGATTTTCGTGGCGGCGCAGAAGAATATCTATCAGGATTCTTATGGCGGTGATATCTGGAGCGTGAAGCTGAGCGAAGGAACCTTCGAGACATATATCATGAACGGTCTGAAAACGTATCTCGGCAAGCTTTTCTCGGCGGCACAGATGGCCGGAAACGAAGGATATACTCTTACAGATGAAGAGACAACGAAAGTGAATCAGGCGGCGGCAGCCTATATGGCGGCTATGAGCGAGGATGAGATCGCAGCAACTCATCTGAACGAGGAAATTGTCCGGGATGCTTATGAGCAGTATGTTCTTGCCAGAAAGCTGTACGACCATGTGCTGGCAGATGCCAATGTAGAAATCAGCTCGGACGAGGCCCGTGTCATCCACCTGCAGAAGCTTCTGTATGTGACACAGGATCTTTCAGAGACAGAGGTACAGGAGAAGAAAGCGGCGGCCGAGCAGGCAGCCGCCGGCATTGCGGAAGGAAAAGATTTCGCGGCAGTATCCGGTGACGGTGTTATTACGGAGTTGGAGGTTATGCGCGGCCAGATGGATCCGGATGTGGAGACAGCGGTATTTGCGCTTGCGACCGGCGAGGTAAGCCCGGTTCTGGATACGGATGAGGGCTATGTGATTTATAAGTGTACGGATTCTTATGATGAGGCGGCCTCCAATGCCAATAAGACAAAGCTTCTGGCGGAACACCGCGATCAGGTATTCAACGAATATCTGGATTCCTATCTGAAAGAGCACCAGGCGCTGTTCAATGATCAGGCCTGGGAGAAGCTGAGCATCTCCGGGTATCAGGGAGCAGCATCGGCGAATTTCTATACGATCTATCAACAATATTTTTCGGAGCAGCAGTAGATGAAGAATGAACAGTATATTATGGCGCTGGATCAGGGAACTACCAGTTCCCGCTGTATCCTTTTTGATCATCAGGGAAATCGGGTGAGCACTGCTTCCCAGGAGTTTTCCCAGCATTATCCGAAGCCTGGCTGGGTCGAGCATGATCCGATGGAGATTTTCGCTTCGCAGCTGGGAGTGGCCTCGCGCGCGATGAATCAGATCGGCATCGGACCGTCTGAAATTGCAGCGATCGGCATTACGAATCAAAGAGAAACTACGATTGTCTGGGATAAAGAGACTGGGGAACCGGTCTATCCGGCGATTGTATGGCAGTGCCGCCGCACGGCGGAACGCATCGATGCGTTCGCGAAGACCGAGACAGGGAAGAACAGCACAGCGCGTACCGGACTGATTCCGGATGCGTATTTCTCGGCTTCCAAGATCCAGTGGATTCTGGAGCATGTGGACGGAGCATTGGAGCGGGCACATGCCGGGCAGCTTCTGTTCGGTACAGTGGATACCTGGCTGATCTGGAAGCTAACCGGTGGGCGTTCTCATGTCACGGATGTGACGAACGCGTCCCGCACGATGCTGTTCGATATTCATAAGCTGCAGTGGGATGAGGAGCTGCTTGCATGGTTCGGCATTCCGAGGAGCATGATGCCGCAGGTGTGCATGTCCAGCGGAAGCTTCGGCATTACGGACCCGACGCTGATGGGCGGAGAAATCCCAATTATGGGAGTGGCCGGCGATCAGCAGGCAGCACTGTTCGGGCAGTGCTGTTTTGAATCTGGGGAAGTGAAGAATACTTACGGAACCGGCTGCTTTATGCTGATGAATACCGGTGCCCGGCCGGTAGCTTCACGCAATGGCCTGATTACGACAATTGCTGTGGGCCTGGACGGAGAGGTGCAATATGCTCTGGAAGGCAGTGTTTTCGTGGGAGGAGCTTCGGTACAGTGGCTGCGGGATGAGCTGCGGTTGTTCCGCAGCGCGGAGCAGTCAGAAGATTATGCGAAGGCAGTGCCGGATACGGCGGGAGCCTACGTGGTGCCGGCTTTTACCGGACTGGGCGCACCGCACTGGGACCCTTATGCGAGAGGAACCATTGTTGGGATCACCCGCGGATTCTCCCGAGAGCATCTGGTGCGGGCCACGCTGGAATCCATTGCTTATCAGACGGCGGATATCCTCTCCGCAATGGAGAAGGATTCCGGAATCGGTCTGAAGTCTCTGAAGGTGGACGGCGGAGCCAGTGCGAACAACTTCCTGATGCAGTTTCAGGCAGATATCCTGAATACAAGAGTGGTACGGCCGACCTGCATCGAGACGACGGCGCTGGGAGCTGCTTATCTGGCTGGTCTTGCCTGCGGTTACTGGGAGAGCCGGGATGAGATCCGACGGAATATTCAGGTGGATCGGGTCTTTGACTCTTTGATGGAAGAGAAACGCAGAGAAGAGCTTCTGAACGGCTGGAAGAAAGCTGTGAACTGCTCCAGAGGCTGGGCATATCAGGGAAAGGACGAATGAGAATTAATGATAGCGATTGTGGATTATGATGCAGGTAATTTGAAGAGTGTGGAGAAGGCACTGAAGCTGCTGGGCGAGGAAGTAACTGTTACGAGAGAGTCTTCGGTACTGCTTTCCGCGGACCGTGTGATCCTTCCTGGTGTTGGTGCATTCGGTGAGGCGATGGCCAATCTGAGAAAGTTCGGCCTGGATGAGACACTGCGGCAGGTGGCTGCCCAGGGAACACCACTGATGGGAATCTGTCTTGGCATGCAGCTGCTGTTCGAGAGCAGCGAAGAGACGCCCGGCGTGGAAGGACTGAAGATTCTTCCCGGGAAGATTCTGCGGATTCCGGCAGCGCCCGGACTGAAGATTCCGCATATGGGGTGGAACAGTATACACATTACGCCCGGCAGCCGGCTCTTCGCTGGTCTTCCCGAAGGCGCTTACGTATATTTCGTGCATTCCTATTATCTGAAAGCAGGAACGGAAGATATTGTGGCGGCATCGACAGAATATGGCACACATATCCATGCGGCAGTTGAGTCGAAGAACGTGTGCGGCTGCCAGTTCCATCCGGAGAAGAGCAGCTCGGTAGGGCTGCAGATCCTGAAAAACTTTGCTTCGATGGAGGTTTGATCATGCTTACGAAGAGAATTATTCCCTGTCTGGATGTACATAACGGACGCGTCGTAAAGGGCGTGAATTTTGTGGATCTGCGCGATGCCGGAGATCCTGTGGAGATTGCGGCGGCCTACGATGCGGCCGGTGCGGATGAGCTGGTATTTCTGGATATCACCGCTTCCTCCGATGCAAGAAAAACAGTTGTGGATATGGTACGCCGCGTTGCGGAGAAGGTTTTCATTCCGTTTACAGTCGGCGGCGGTATTCGCACGGTCGATGATTTCAAGGCGTTGCTGCGCGAGGGCGCGGATAAGATCTCCATCAACTCTTCGGCGATCAATCGTCCGGAGCTGATCTCGGAAGCAGCGGAGAAGTTCGGCAGTCAGTGCGTGGTTGTCGCTATCGACGCGAAGCGCCGGGCAGACGGAAGCGGATGGAATATCTATAAGAACGGAGGCCGTGTGGATGTCGGCCTGGACGCCGTGGAGTGGGCAAGAACTGCCGAGCGCCTTGGCGCCGGAGAAATCCTGTTAACCAGCATGGACTGTGATGGAACGAAAGCTGGTTATGATATCGCGCTTACTTCCGCGATTGCGGAATCTGTGGGAATCCCGGTGATTGCATCGGGCGGAGCCGGAACAAAGGAGCATTTCTACGATGCGCTGACGGCAGGCGGGGCAGATGCTGCGTTAGCTGCATCCCTGTTCCACTACAAGGAACTGGAGATTCGCGATCTGAAGGCGTATCTCGGAAGTCGTGGTCTTCCTGTGCGTCTGTAGATATCAGATGTGTACAAGCAAAGGAGTATAGGATGGGTGCGATTGCAAATGATTGGCTGGAGCCTTTGGCTCCGGAGTTTAAGAAACCCTATTATGCCAGGTTATATCAGACAGTAAAGAACGAATATAATACACATATCACCTTCCCTCCGGCGGATGAGATCTTCTCCGCCTTTGAGCTGACACCGCTTTCACAGGTGAAAGTGGTGATTCTCGGGCAGGACCCCTATCATGATTTTGGTCAGGCGCACGGCCTTTGCTTCTCAGTAAAGCCGGAGAATGATATTCCGCCGTCGCTTGTGAATATTTATAAGGAGCTTCAGGATGATCTCGGCTGCTATATTCCGGACAACGGTTATCTGGTAAAATGGGCGAAGCAGGGTGTACTGCTGCTGAACACAGTTCTTACCGTGCGTGCGCATCAGGCTAATTCCCACCGGAATATCGGATGGGAGGAATTTACCGATGCCGCGATCAGCGCAGTGAACCGGCAGGATCGTCCCATTGTGTTTATGCTGTGGGGACGTCCGGCACAGATGAAGGCCGAACTTCTGGATAATCCGAAGCATCTGATTCTGAAGGCGCCGCATCCGAGCCCACTATCCGCGTACCGCGGATTCTTCGGATGCCGCCATTTCAGCCAGGCCAACCGCTTTCTGGAGGAACACGGCGAGACGCCGATCGACTGGCAGATAGAAAATATAGGGGGAAATCACTGAGATGAGTTTTATAGAATGGATTCGTGTCGTTTTTTACGGCATTGTAGAGGGAATTACAGAATGGCTTCCTGTCAGCAGTACGGGACACCTGATTCTGTTCGAGAGCTTCTGGCCGATGCAGGTATCGGACGATTTCCTGCGGATGTTCCGCGTGGTGATTCAGCTGGGAGCGATCCTGGCGGTGTGCGTGCTGTATTTTGACCGCCTGAATCCCTTTTCGAAGAAACATTCCGGTTCGCAGAAGCAGGAGATCTGGCAGATTTGGGTAAAAGTTATCATCGGCTGTATTCCGGCAGGCGTGCTTGGTATCCTGCTGGATGATTTTCTGGATGCACACTTCTATAAATGGCAGGTTGTAGCGGCTACACTGATTCTTTACGGCATTGCCTTTATCCTTCTGGAGATTCGGAATCGTTCTGTGCGTCCGAAGATCCGCTCGTTCCGCCAGATGTCCTATGGAACCGCATTCGCTATTGGCTTGTTCCAGGTACTTTCTCTGATTCCCGGTACATCTCGTTCCGGCGCGACGATCCTTGGTGCGATGCTCCTGGGAACATCCCGCACAATTGCTGCGGAGTATTCATTCTTTATGGCGATTCCAGTCATGTTCGGCGCCAGTTTCCTGAAGTTGGTAAAGTACGGGCTTTCGTTTACCGCGCCGGAGATTCTGTGCCTGTTAACCGGCATGGTGGTTGCGTTCGTGGTATCGTTGATTGTTATCCGCTTCCTGATGGATTTCATCAAGCGTTACAGTTTCCAGATCTTTGGATACTACCGGATTATTCTCGGTATTCTGGTTATTATCGTAGCGCTGGTGTCTCCGGGACTGTTGCCGTAAATTCGTGAAAACGTAAGAAATTTTTAAGAGCATTCTTACGGAAAATAAAAAGAAAACATGGTAAGATATTACCATGTTTTGATAGTAGTTACGAGAAAAGAGGGTTTTTTATGCCAACAGACACAAAAGACGAAAGGAATGTACGGCGAAGCCGAACAGGTG
The DNA here is from genome assembly GCA_020687485.1 of Hominifimenecus microfluidus. GTDB lineage: Bacteria > Bacillota > Clostridia > Lachnospirales > Lachnospiraceae > Hominifimenecus > Hominifimenecus microfluidus. The sequence continues at coordinate 53,762 of JAJEQR010000020.1, forward strand.
CGCAGCGTCCGGCAGCATCTGCGGGGCAGAGAGCAGGTACATCTGCGGGACAGCGGAAGAATTCGCCCAGGCGCATGACAAAGAAAGAGCGCCAGCGGCTTCACAGAAAGAGAGTGATCCAGGTTTGGATTCGCCGGATTGTGGTAATACTGATACTGATTCTTCTGATTATATTGATTGTTCTGGGAGTTCGAAAGCTGTTCAGCAAGAGTGAGAAGGTATCCGCTTACGGACTTCCGGATTACGTGACGGAGGAATATCTGGATGTAAATAAATATTCGCGGCCGAAGGTACCACTGTTGTCAGTGGATTCCATTGTCATCCACTATACGGCGAATCCTGGAACGGATGCGGAAGCCAACAGGAATTACTTTAACAATCTGGCGAATCAGGATGGTGTGGAGAATCCGACCTATGCCAGCAGTAACTTTGTGATTGGCATAGACGGAGAGATCATCGCCGCAGTTCCGATCGATGAGGTCGCCTATGCGTCGAACCAGCTGAATGAGACCAGCCTTTCCATTGAGAATTGTCATCCGGATGAGACCGGTCAGTTCACGGACGCGACGTACCAGTCATTAATTAAGCTGACGGCATGGCTGTGCCATCACTACGGACTTACCAGTGAGAATGTGATCCGCCACTATGATGTAACCGGCAAGGCTTGCCCGCTGTATTACGTGGAGCACGAGGACGCCTGGACGCAGCTAAAGGCGGATGTCCAGACAGAGATCAACCGTCTGAATGCGGAGAATGTGGCGTCAGGTGATGCGGCGGCATCTGTCAGTGAGACAAACGGTACGGTAGCTTCCGAAGCAGATAACGGATCGACGGCTGAAAGCGGAAGTGAAGATGTTTCCGGAACCGATGCAGAGAATACCGGCGCTTCCAAAGCCGAATCTGTCTCCAACGAAAATGCGGATTCAGAGTCCGTTTCCGCAGAATTGCAGAGTCAACAGTCAGGCGCAGAGTAGAATTAGGAGAATGAATTATGAGATTTCGTTGGGACAAAAAATATCTGTACTGGGGTGTGACTGCATTCTGTGTGATTGCGGCCAGCATTGTTTTCTTCCTGATTCTGTCGAAGATTTCCGCAATCAAGGGATTTTTTGGGATCATACTGAAAGTCATCAAGCCGGTTCTGTACGGTCTTCTCTTTGCCTACCTGATGAATCCGCTGGTCAAGACCTTTGAGCGGCCGATCCTCGTGCAGTGGGGGGAGAAGATTTACGGGAAAGACAGCCGCAAGTCGAGAAGCTTCGCTCGCTGTATTGCGATTCTGCTGGCGCTGGTGCTGGTGCTTCTAATCGTGATAGGTCTTCTCTGGTTGGTACTTCCTCGTCTGTATGAGAGTATACAGACGCTGGTGACGAACCTGCCGCTCTATTTTGACCGCATGAGGAGTACGGTGGAAGAGATCTTCAAGGCGAATCAGGATGTTGAGGACTATGTGTTGGGGTTGTTCGATAACCTTTCACAGACATTGAGTTCTTTCTTGAGCGGGGACCTGGTAAATGAACTGAAGACGGTTCTTGTCTCCATCACAAGCAGCGTCTATGCGGTTGTCATGGAGATTGTATATATTGCGATCGGCTTTATTGTCGCGGTCTATATCCTTACCAGCAAGGAACGCTTTGCTGCGCAGACGAAGAAGGTTCTCTACAGCATTTTTGATGTGCAGCATGCGACGGATATCATCGAGGAAGCGCACGAAGTTAATGAGATCTTCATCGGTTTCGTCAGCGGCAAGATCCTCGATTCTCTGATTATCGGCGTGATCTGCTATATCAGTCTGAACATTATTCAGATGCCCTATAAAGAGTTGGTGAGTGTGATTGTTGGAGTGACGAACGTCATCCCGTTTTTCGGCCCGTTCATCGGAGCGGTTCCCAGCGCGTTTCTGATCCTTCTGGTTGACCCGTTCAAATGTCTGATCTTCGTGATCTATATTCTGATCCTGCAGCAGATCGACGGCAATATCATCGGCCCGAAGATCCTGGGACAGAATACTGGCTTAAGCAGCTTCTGGGTGATCTGCGCAATCCTTGTGGGCGGCGGTCTCTTCGGATTCGCCGGCATGCTGTTCGGTGTACCGGTGTTCGCGGTTATCTACCGCAGTGTTAAGCGGGCGGTGGAGCACTCACTGAAAAAGAAAGATGTTCCTGTGAAGACTTCAGATTTCCTGAAGATCGCCTATCTCGATCCGGTAACTGGCGAACCGGTCTCCCTGGAGACGGTAGCGCGGGAGAAGGAGCAGAAGAAGGCGGAAGAACAGAAAAAAGAACAGACAAAGATACAAAGGAAAAAGAATACAAAATAAGAAGACGGAATAAGGAGAAAGCGTCCATTGCTTCCATTGTGTGGAAGCAATGGACGTTTTTTTAACAGTATTGATCTTTTTTTAAAAAGTAAGGAAAAATGCGGAAATAAAATGTGTTAAAAATTGTAACTTGAAAAAAAGAGATAGATTTTATGAAAAAAAAGAATAGATTTTTTGCAAATTTCGCTTGGAAAATCAATTTAACTATAGTATAATCGAAGAGAACTGAGATGGAAATTTCATCAAGTGAAATCTCAGTAGACTCATTGATAAGAGCAAATTAAATTCAAGGAGGAATTTACAAAATGAAAAGAAAGTATTCCCTTGCATACCTGACCATCCCGGGTGTTGATCCGGTAGAGCAGATCAAGATCGCAAAAGAGTGTGGCTACGATTACGTATCCCTTCGTACCATCCCGATGCATCTGCCTGGCGAGCCGGAGTTCCTGCTGGACAAGGATCCCGCTCTGTTCGAGGCTACCAAGGCTGCTTTGGCTGAGTACGATATGCCTCTGATGGACATCGAGCTGGCTCGTGTTCGCCCCGACCTGAACATTGATGAGTACAAGCCTGCTTTCGAAGCAGCTGCAAAGCTGGGTGCTACTGATGTTCTGGGTTCCATCTGGACTCGTGACAAGAGCTATTACCTTGAGACCGCTGCAAAGATTGCAGAGGATGCAAAGGAGTTCGGCCTGAACTACAACATTGAGTTCCTGCCTTGGGCTGGCGTTCGTAATCTGCAGGAGGGAATTTCCCTGATCGACAACCTGGCAAAAGAGAACGTATATATCATGGTAGACACTCTGCATGCAGGTCGTGCAGGCGTAACCGGTCAGGAGCTTGGCCGTACGGATTCTAAGTATTTCCGCTTCATGCATCTGTGTGATGGCCCTGCAGGCCCCGACGGTGACGTTGTTCTCGACAACATCAAGGATGATCTGATGCTGTACACCGCTCGTGAAGCTCGTTACTATGTTGGCGATGGCGATATCGATATCGCTTCCATGATCGCTGCTATGCCGAACATCCCGTTGTCTATCGAACTGCCGAACCTGAAGGAGATTGAGGCTCGTGGACGCAAGGGACATGCTCAGGCATGCATCGACAAGGCAAGAGCTTACTTCAGAGCACACGGTCTGGAGGAATAATTCAGTTCCATACATATACCGTCAGTATATTCCATCAGCATAGCCTGATGGAATATACTGATTTAAAAAATGTATAATGTTGCATATTGACTTACGATTATTCAAGTGATACAATTTCAATATACGGAAAGAAAGATTCCGTACAGTGAAATATAAACATTTGGTTTAAATTTTAAGGAGGAACTTAAAATGAGCAGAATGGTAGACATGAAGGCTGTATACGAAGCCAAAGGTCTGACCCAGGCACAGATCGACAACATCGAAGAGTGCTTTGCAAGAGCTGACAAGGCTCAGCTGGAGTTTGAGAAGTGGAGCCAGGAGGACATCGACAGAACGATTCGTTCCGTTGCCCAGAAGGTTGCTAACTCCAAGACTTTCCATGAGCTGGTTGAGATGGGTATTAAGGAGAGCCGCTTTGGTGATCCGATTAGCCGTGAGAATAAGAGATTCAAGATTCGTGGTATCCTGCGTGACTGCCTGCGTGAGAAGTCCGTTGGCTGTGTTCAGGAGATGCCTGAGAGAAAGATCAAGATCTATGCAAAGCCCGTTGGCGTTATCGCTTGCGTAATCCCCGCTACCAACCCCGACCTGACTCCGGCTGGTAATGCAATCTACGCAATCAAGGCTAGAAATGCTATCATCTTCTCCCCCCATCCCCGTACTGCAGGCACCAGCTACAAGACCTGCGCTCTGATGCGTGAAGGTCTGGCTCGTGTTGGCGCTCCCGAGGATCTGGTACAGTGCCTTGGCGGCGGTCTTGGCGAGGACGGCAAGCCCGTTGTTAAGATCAACCGTCAGATGTCCGAGGCTCTGATGTCCAAGTGCGATCTGGTTATCGCTACCGGTGGACAGGGCGTTGTACGTCGTTCCTACACTTCCGGTACTCCCGCTTATGGCGTAGGTGCTGGTAATGCTACCATGATCTGGGATGAGACCGCTGCAAGTGATCTGCATCATGCTGCAGACAACACCATGCGTTCCAAGACTTCCGACTTCGGTTCCGGCTGCTCCGCTGATGGTAACGTAATCATTCATGAGAGCATCTGGGATGCTGCTATCAAGGAACTGGAAGCAGTAGGCGGCTACATGATGAGCGAAGAGGAGCAGGCTAAGATGCAGGCTGTTATGTGGGATGAAGAAATCCATAGACTGTCTGATACCGTAGCTCTGTCCGCTCAGGATATGGCTAAGCATGCAGGCTTCGAGATCCCCGCTGACAAGAGATTCCTGATCGCTTCCCATGGTACCGGTATCTACACCAAGGGTATCGAGGGCATCTGGTGTCGTGAGAAACTTTCCACCGTACTGGCTATTCATAAGTACGAAGGCGAGTTCCAGAACGCTATCGATGCTATCATGGCGATCCATGAAGTAGGCGGCAAGGGTCATTCCGTTGGTATCTTCTCCTTCGATCAGGATCATATCCACAGACTGGCTATGGTAGCTCGTGTTGGCCGTATCATGATCCGTCAGCCTCAGTCCAAGGCAAACTCCGGTTCCATGAACAATGGTATGCCTATGACTTCTTCCATCGGTTGCGGTACCTGGGGTGGCAACGCTACTTCCGAGAACGTTCATCTGCATCACTACATGAACTTCACTTGGGTTTCCGAAGAGTATGAGACTCCCGACTGGCAGACCGATGACGAGCTGTTTGGCGAGTTCTATGACCCGGAACTGGAGAAGGTTCAGTACTCCGCTTACAACTCCAACGACGCTCTGAAATAAGAGTGTGGAGTTCTTTATAAGAACATAGATGAGCAGGCCTTGCCGCATAGCGACAAGGCCGCTCTTACACGTAATTAATAAAATATTGAAAGGAATTTACGACTCAAATGAAGAAACTCGTTTCCGATCAGATCGTTAACTATTTAGAGCGTCGCGGCGTTGAGTACGTGTTCGGTCTTTGCGGCCACACCGTAATCGCTATGCTGGATGCTTTCAGCCGTTCCACCAAGCTGCGCTACATCAGCGTTCGTCATGAGCAGATCGCAGC
>JAJEQR010000021.1 GCA_020687485.1 Hominifimenecus microfluidus
CATTCCCCATCCGTTATCCATAACAGATTTTCCGAAATTCAGCGACTGCGACATTGCTTTCATATCCAAATCCTCGATACAAACACAATCACAGGCATTGGTTATCTGTCTTGATTGCTTATGTAAGAAGTCTTTGCGTTGGTTAGACACTTTTTCGTGCAGCTTCGCAACCCGGATCCGCTGTTTGTCTCTGTTTTTTGAGCCTTTCTGCATCCGTGACAGTTTACGCTGCTCCTTTGCTAATTTTTGCTCTGCTTTTCTGTAATATCCCGGATATGCGGGCTCATTGCCATTACTGTCACGATATAATTCATTCATGGAAAAATCCAGACCTAAAAAACTCTGCAGTTCCTTTTCCTGTACCTGATTTTCATACTCAAAAAGAATGCTTGCATAATAGTTTCCGCCAGGTGTCTGGCTTACTGTCACCGATTTCAGTTTGTATTCCTTCGGGACAGCTCTATGCTGCTTTAATCGAACCTGTCCGACTTTAGGCAATTTTAAATATCCATTCCCTATGGTTATGTTACTATTAATACAAACCGTGGAATAACTGTTTTTATTACGCTTTTTCGATTTAAATCTTGGAAAGCCTGTCTTCGGCTGCCTGAAAAAATTCTGAAATGCCGCATCAAGATGTCGAAGCGATTGCTGTAAGGAAACACTGTCTACTTCCTTCAAAAATGCGTACTCGTCCGTTTTCTTCATCGCAGCCATTTCTTTTGCGCAAAACGTGTAGGTTACATTAGTCTTGTTCTCCTCGTACTGCCTGATTTTTCTGTCAAGCCAATAGTTATATACCATTCTGACACAACCGAAAGTTTTAGCAAACAAAATCCTCTGCTCATCATTGGGATATATTCTGAATTTATATGCTCTGTTTGCCATTCTGTCACTTCCTTTTCTTCGAAAACCTTATGCAGTATCTGATCACAGGCCCCAGATGATTTTTATGATTCAACTGAAGACATTATACTATGATTCGGGTGTATGATCAAGCATGTAATAGACGCAATTCGTCTCCCACCTTAGAGGTCGGAGTCTTCTTGCTGAAAGATGATAAAATTATAAAAAAAATATAAAAGTATTGACAAACGAATCAACAGGAGATATCTTATTAGCGTAAGGTGTTAGCACTCAAAGAGATAGAGTGCTAATAACTCAAACAAAGGAGTGATTGTAATGGAACTCGATATTCGAAAGCAAAAGATTCTCAATGCAATCATCCAAAACTATCAGGAGACGGGCGAGCCGGTAGGCTCCCGTACCATTGCGAAATATCTGGACCTGAAGATATCGGCAGCCACGATCCGCAACGAGATGGCAGATCTGGAGGAACTGGGGCTTATCATTCAGCCGCACACCTCCGCCGGACGTATCCCTACAGATAAGGGTTACCGCCTGTATGTGGATCAGCTGATGCAGAAAGAATCTCACCTTCCGGCGAATCCGAGGAATGATGAAGTTCTTATCCAGCGGGTTGACCGTGTGGAAGAGCTGCTGATGCAGATGGCGAAGATCCTGGCGGCGAATACGAATTACGCCACCATGGTTACCGGTCCCAGATATGAGAAGAACAAGCTTCGATTCATTCAGCTTTCTCCGATGGAGAAAGGGAAGCTTCTGGCAGTCGTAGTTCTTGGAGGAAACATTGTCAGGAATAATATCCTGGATATCGGAGAAGATATCTCCCCGGAGGACGTTCTTCAGCTGAATCTTCTGTTGAATAAGAACCTGACAGGGCTTTGCATGGAGGAAATCAATCTTGGGATTATTTCCCGCATGAAGGAAGAGGCAGGAGCCTACAGCGAAGTGGTCAGCAAGGTTCTGGACTCCGTTGCGGAATCTCTTTCACAGGAGGAGGTTTCCATCTATACCAGCGGTGCTCCGAATATATTCAAGTACCCGGAGCTGTCCGGCGGCGACAAGGCCAGCGAGCTGATCAGCACGCTGGAGGAGAAGAAGAGTCTCGGTACGATTATGTCGGGTGACGGCGACAACAAGCATGAGATTCAGGTATACATCGGCGATGAAGTTCCGGTGGAGTCCATGAAGGATTGCAGCGTGGTAACTGCGAACTATGAACTGGAGAATGGTGTCCAGGGCAAGATTGGAATCATTGGTCCGAAGCGAATGGATTACCAGAAAGTCGTATCGACGCTGCAGGATACCATGTCCCGGCTGGATGATATCTTTAAGAATGAGGAATAAGACAAAAGGAGGACGACATAGTGTCCAAGAATAAAAAGAATGCACCCGAAGCGGAAGCAAAGGATGTAAAGGAAGAAAAGGAAAAGGAAAAGGATACCGAGCAGAAGGCGGAGATGGAAGAACCGGTGGAAGAGCTGGTAGAGGAAGCTGCGGATGCGGCTGACGAGCTGGCGCAGAAGGTTGCGGATTTGACGGATCGCCTGCAGCGCAGTATGGCAGAGTTTGATAATTACAGAAAGCGCACCGAGAAAGAGAAGGCAGCTCGTTATGATATGGGTGTCCGCAGTGTAATCGAGAAGGTGCTTCCGATTCTGGATAACTTCGAGAGAGGTCTGGCAACTGTGGATGCGGCGAACAAGGATCCCTTCGCGGAGGGTATGGATAAGATTTACAAGCAGATGTCAGCTATGCTGGATGAGCTTGGTGTGGAGCCGATCGAAGCGGTCGGTCAGAAATTTAATCCGGATTTCCACAACGCCGTGATGCACGTGGAGGATGAGGAAGCCGGCGAGAATGTGATCGTTGAGGAGTTCCAGAGAGGCTACACCTACAAGGGCGGCGTGGTACGCTACAGTATGGTAAAAGTAGCCAACTAAGAAAGCGTTTAAGAAAACTGATCGGGAGCTGATGAAGCAGACCGATGAAGTATTAAGTAAGCAGTTAACCCTTCGGGGATAACGATAGATATAACAATTAGGCCGCGGTTTTAAACCGTAAATTTGTATAAAGAATCAGGAGGACAAAGTCATGAGTAAGATTATTGGTATTGATTTAGGTACGACCAATAGTTGTGTAGCAGTTATGGAAGGCGGCAAGCCGGTAGTAATTGCTAATACAGAGGGTGTTCGCACAACCCCTTCCGTTGTAGCGTTCACGAAGACAGGCGAGCGTCTGGTCGGCGAGCCGGCAAAGCGTCAGGCAGTAACCAACGCGGATCACACCATTTCCTCGATTAAGAGACATATGGGTGAGAATTATAAAGTAACCATCGATGATAAGCAGTACACTCCTCAGGAGATTTCTGCGATGATCCTGCAGAAGCTGAAGGCAGACGCCGAGAGCTATCTGGGCGAGACCGTATCCGAGGCTGTTATCACTGTTCCTGCATATTTCAACGATGCGCAGAGACAGGCAACCAAGGATGCCGGTAAGATCGCAGGCCTGGATGTAAAGCGTATCATCAACGAGCCGACCGCAGCTGCACTGGCATACGGTCTGGACAACGAGCATGAGCAGAAGATCATGGTATACGACCTTGGCGGCGGTACTTTCGATGTATCCATCATCGAGATCGGTGACGGTGTTATCGAAGTTCTGGCAACCAACGGCGATACCCATCTTGGCGGCGATGATTTCGACGCAACCCTGACCCAGTACATGCTGTCTGAGTTCAAGCGCACCGAGGGCATCGACCTCTCCGGTGATAAGATGGCGATGCAGAGACTGCGTGAGGCAGCTGAGAAGGCGAAGAAGGAGCTGTCTTCTGCAACCACTACGAACATCAATCTTCCGTTCATCACTGCTACCAGTGAGGGACCGAAGCATTTCGATATGAACCTGACCCGTGCGAAGTTCGATGAACTGACCCACGATCTGGTAGAGCGCACGGCTGTTCCGGTAAGCAACGCATTGAAGGATGCCGGAATCACCAGCGCAGAGCTGAACAAGGTACTGCTGGTCGGCGGTTCCACTCGTATCCCTGCGGTACAGGAGAAGGTAAAGCTGCTGACTGGTAAGGAGCCCAGCAAGAATCTGAACCCCGATGAGTGTGTAGCAATCGGTGCTTCTATTCAGGGCGGTAAGCTGGCAGGCGATGCCGGTGCCGGTGATATCCTGCTGCTGGATGTAACTCCTCTGTCCCTGTCCATCGAGACCATGGGCGGCGTAGCTACCAGACTGATTGAGAGAAACACCACGATCCCGACCAAGCACAGTCAGGTATTCTCCACCGCAGCTGATAATCAGACAGCCGTTGATATCAACGTACTGCAGGGTGAGAGACAGTTCGCGAAGGACAATAAGAGCCTTGGACAGTTCCGTCTGGATGGTATCCCGCCTGCAAGAAGAGGTGTTCCGCAGATCGAGGTTACCTTCGATATCGATGCCAACGGTATCGTAAATGTATCTGCGAAGGATCTGGGTACTGGCAAGGAGCAACATATCACGATTACTGCAGGTTCCAATATGTCCGAGGCAGATATCGATAAGGCAGTTAAGGAAGCTGCTGAGTTCGAAGCTCAGGATAAGAAGCGTAAGGAAGGCATCGATGCCCGCAATGACGCTGACGCAATCGTATTCCAGACCGAGAAAGCAATGGAAGAGGTTGGTGATAAACTGGATGCTTCTCTGAAGAGCGAAGTTGAGGCTGACCTGAACGCTCTGAAGTCCACTGTTGCTGCTACCGCAGGTGTGGATGAGCTGACCGACAGCCAGATTCAGGAGCTGAAGGATGGCAAGGAGAAGCTGATGAAGAGCGCACAGGCTCTGTTCACCAAGATGTATGAGCAGCAGGCTCAGGCGCAGGGCGCTGCAGGTCCTGACATGGGCGCAGGCGCCGGCCCGAATCCGGGTGCAGGAAGCGCTCCCGACGATGATGTCGTAGACGCCGACTATAAGGAAGTCTAAAAACTAAGATAAATCCATAAATCCCATAGGGCGGGCTGATATAGCCCGCCTTATAGGCGTTTTCTGAAAAGAGAGGCAAGAAAAGCATGGCAGAGAGCAAGAGAGACTACTACGAGGTGCTTGGCGTTTCGAAGGATGCCGATGACGCTGCGATCAAGAAAGCATATCGTGTACTGGCGAAGAAATACCATCCCGATGCGAATCCGGGAGATAAGGAAGCAGAGGCAAAGTTCAAAGAGGCATCGGAAGCATACGCCGTATTAAGCGACGCGGAGAAGCGCCGTCAGTATGACCAGTTCGGTCATGCGGCATTTGAGAACGGCGGAGCCGGAACCGGAGGCTGGGATTTCAACGGCGGCGATATGGGTGATATCTTCGGTGATATTTTCGGCGATCTTTTCGGAGGCGGATTCGGCGGTCGCAGCGGTCGCCGCGCGAATGCGCCCATGAAGGGGGCGAATCTTCGCGCAAGCGTTCGCATCAGTTTTGAGGAGGCGATCTTCGGCACAGAGAAGGAGCTGGAGATGACGCTGAAGGATGAGTGTACGCACTGCCATGGAACCGGTGCGAAGGAAGGCACGACTCCGGTTACCTGTCCGAAGTGTAACGGAAGCGGTCAGGTGGTATATACGCAGCAGTCCATGTTCGGCATGGTAAGAAATGTACAGCCCTGTCCGGACTGCGGCGGCAAGGGAACCATTATCAGGGATAAGTGTCCGCACTGCTACGGAACCGGTTATACACAGTCCCGCAAGAAGATCAAGGTGTCGATTCCTGCCGGTATCGACAATGGCCAGAGTGTTCGTATCCGTGGAAAGGGCGAGCCTGGCACGAACGGCGGCGAGCGCGGCGATTTGCTGGTAGAAGTAATTGTATCCCAGCATCCGATTTTCAAGCGTCAGGATACGAACATTTACTCCACCGTTCCGATCAGCTTCGTTCAGGCGGCTCTGGGCGATACGCTGCGAATTAAGACGGTAGACGGAGAGGTAGAGTATCAGCTGAAGGCAGGCACGCAAACCGATACCCGTATCCGTCTGAAAGGCAAGGGAGTTCCTTTCCTGAGAAACCGCAACACCAGAGGCGATCATTATGTAACACTGGTGGTTCAGGTTCCGGAGAAGCTGAATGAGAGCCAGAAAGAGGCTTTGCGCGCATTTGACGATGCCATGAAGGGAAAGCCTGCCCGCGAGAAAGAGAAGAAGGCGGAGAGCTTCGAGGAGAAGATCGATGAGACGATCAGTGGACTGTTCCGTAAAAAGAAGAAGGAAAAGAAGGACGAGTAAAGGAGCTTGTGATAAGCCTGTAAATAAAGGAGATTCCTTATGAAATGGAAAAAATATACCATCGACACCACAACAGCAGCTATTGATTTTATCAGTGAGATGCTGGATGAGAAAGGTGTGGAGGGCATTGAGATCGTGGACAATGTTCCTCTGACCGAGTCGGAGACGAAGGGCATGTTCATTGATATCCTGCCGGAGCTTCCGCCAGATGACGGCAGCGCGAAAGTCAGCTTCTATCTGGATTATGAGATGCCGGAAGAGGAAAAGGCAGCCACGCTGGAGCAGGTAAGAGAAGGCCTGGAGGAAGTCGCTCTCTTCGTGGAGGCAGGGCCGCTCACAATTACCGAGGATGAGACCGAGGATGTCGACTGGGTCAACAACTGGAAGGAGTTCTTCCATCCCTTTACGGTTGATGATATCCTGATCAAGCCGACCTGGGAGGAGATTCCGGAGGAACATAAGGATAAGCTTCTCATCTCTATCGATCCGGGCACGGCCTTCGGGACTGGAACCCATGAGACGACACAGCTGTGTATCCGTCAGATCCGCAAGTACCTGAAGCCCGGCATGAAGGTTTTGGACGTAGGAACCGGAAGCGGTATCCTTGGCATCACAGCTCTGAAGCTTGGCGCAAGCGAAGTTGTGGGAACGGATCTGGATGAGTGCGCGGTAACAGCTGCAGCAGAGAATGCAGAAGTGAACGGCATTCCGGCGGAGAAGTTCACGGTTCTCCAGGGCAATATTATCGACGATAAGGCAATTCAGGATGCTGTCGGCTACGAGTGCTATGATCTCGTTGTGGCAAATATCCTGGCACCGGTTATCATCATGCTGCAGGGTGAGGTAGCCCGCCACATGAAGCCTGGTACGGTATTTATCACTTCCGGTATCATTGATATGAAAGAAGAGGCTGTGAAGGAAGCTTTTGCTGCCAATCCGGAATTCGAGTTGGTTGAGATTACGCACCAGGGCGAGTGGGTATCCATTACTGCAAGAAAGAAAGCGTAAGCGGAATCGGGCAGGAAGAGGCAAGCGCTGTCAGAAGCCCGGAAACACTGCTATAAGAAAAAGTAAGAGCAGGAAGATTTTCCCCTGGGGAGATCTTCCTGCTCTTTTCTTCTGTTACTGATAACGATTCAGAAAACCATAATTATTCAGAGCCCGGTTTGCTTCCGCTGACCAGAATCACGCGCCAAGTCTCGCGGCTGCTCGACTTGAAATTTCTTCAAAAACACCTTACGGATATAGCGCAGAGTGTAATCTTCTCCCTTATCGACATACATCCGCAGCAGTCCTTCCAGCTGACGCTTGCTTTTTGGGTGGATCACCATGTTATCTTTTCCCTGCAGGTAGTAATCGAGCGCCATCTGCGGAGTGAAGTTCTCTTTATTATAATTCTGACTGGCGGCAAGGCGATCGCAGAACATTTCGGCTACATAACGAGCTGGCATCGGCATCGGAGCGATGGTTCCCTTGGGAGCGCCGATCTTGTAATCCGTCCAGTATTCGTAGTGATGCTTGTTGCGGCCCTTGTGGTGCATCCAGGCGCTGGAGTAGCCAATCGCCTTTCGCTCCGCGTCGTTCGGGCTGTGATCGCCCTGATAGTAGCGGGCGCCCACCCAGAATTCAGAAGGCATATATTTGGAAAGGTCATGCACCAGACCCTGCCAGTAGAGACCGGCGCGGAAGCAGTGCTTCATAACCAGGAGCTTGTGATGAGTAATCGTCTTAAAATGAGCTAAAATATGCATAAAATCCTCCGTCTTCCCTTCCACAAAGGGTATCTCCATTATAACAGAAAATAGAAAGAAAAAACAGTAAAAAGACTCCTTTTGTCTATTCATATTTATTGTAGATGTGATATAATTGGCCGGAAAACATATTTTACAGGAAGGGTGAGACGAAAGATGAACGAATATCAATGGCCTTATGCGAATGAATTTGGACAAACCGAGATCGTAGAATCCGATGTTGTAGTTCTCGGAGGCGGACTGGCCGGATGTTTTGCCGCGATTGCGGCGGCGGAACGCGGACAGAAGGTCGTCCTTGTGGAGAAAGGCGCGACGAAGCGCAGCGGCTCGGCAGGTACCGGCTTCGATCACTGGGAGTCGGCCTGTACGAATCCCTGCTCCAGAGTGACGCCAAAGGAGATCGCGGAGGCTTACGTGGATGAGCAGGATCACTACAGCAACGGCATCGCGCATTATATCGAATGTCGGGAGGGTTATGACCGTCTGCTGGATCTGGAGCGCATGGGCGGCAAGATTCGCGACACAGAGGATGAATTCGCCGGTGCGGAATTCCGGGATGAAAAGACGAAACTGATGTTTGCGTATGATTACAGGAATCGCTTTACGCTGAGAGTCTGGGGTTCCACATTTAAGCCCGCTCTGTACAATGAGCTGAAACGTCTGGGCGTAAAGATTTACGACCGCACGGAGGCGACTGCACTGCTCACTGTGGAGGAGAACGGAAAGAAGAGAGGAGCCGGTGCGGTCGGCATGAACGTACATACCGGCAAGCTTCTTGTGTTCCGTGCGAAAGCAACCATGCTTACGATGTCGCGTCCTGCACGAATCTGGTTGTTTGACCCGGATTTGACCGGTCTGTGCGAATTTCGTCCGATGCAGTCGATCGGCAGCGGACATGCGATGGGCTGGAGAGCCGGTGTAGAATTTACCATGATGGAAAAATCTGTCCGGGCCGAGTTCTCCGCAGCCGGAAGAAGCTTCCCGCCTTACGGCGCAGGCAATAATCACAACACCTGGTATGCAGCGACACTTGTAGATGCGAGAGGCGTGGAGATTCCGTATCTTGACCGCGACGGCAACGTGTTAAAGACCGTTTCCGAGCGCTACTATCCGGTGAAAGATCAGAAGTTCTTCTTAAAGGGCGGTGTGATCGACGAGCCGAAGTATGAATACCGCGGGCCGGAGACGATGCCGTTCGACGAGCTGATGAAGCGCGGCTACAAACTTCCGTTCTATGCGGATCTGAGCCGGATGCCGGATGCAGAGCGCCGAGTGATCTGGGGCATGATGGTCGGAGAAGAAGGCAAGACCAAGATCCCGATTCTCCAGAACTATACGAAACGTGGCTTTGACCCGAAGAAGCATGCGCTGCAGTGCTACGGAACCGGCTGGCAGTCCGCTTCCTTCCTGGATCAGGAACGTCAGCTCTTCGGCGCACCCGGCGGCATCATGCACGACTGGGATCTGAAGACGAACATTGACGGTATCTATGCAGCCGGAGATCAGCTCTTTGCTTCGGACTGCTGCGGCTTCGCATGTGCGACCGGCTATTATGCCGGAAGAAAGGCAGCCGCCTATGCAGATACCGTATCCCTTCCGGAAGCAGACATGGAAGCAGTGAATGCAGAGCGAAAGAGACTGTATGCTCCGCTGGAACGCACGGAAGGCATCAGCTGGAAGGAGCTGAACATGGCGATTTCGAAGGCCATGCAGAACTACTGCGGCGGCGTAAAGTGCGATCCGCTGCTGGAGGAGGGGCTGGATCTGTTGAAGAGCTACCGCGAAGAGATTGTACCACAGCTGTACTGCGAGAACCCGCATGAACTGATGCGTACACATGAGGTTCTGGACATCCTGGATGTAGCGGAGATGATCCTTCAGGCCTGTCTGCTGAGAAAATCCGGTTCGAAGCAACTGAACTTTGAGCGCAGCGATTATCCGGAAGTTGACCCTGCGAGAGACCGCCGATTCATCACGCTTCGCAGGGAGGGCGATACTGTAGTGGAAGGCGAAGTACCGCTCGACTACTTCGGCGATCTGGAGACCGAGTATGAGAAACGCAACCAGAACTATATTCATGCGGGAGGAAAAAGCAATGAGTAAAGAAAGAGAGCAGGACTGGAAGGTTTCCGTGATCCCATGTAGCGCAACTCCACTGATCTTTGACGAGAGCCTGTGTGTCGGCTGCAATACCTGTGCAAATATCTGCCAGTGCGATATCATGATTCCGAATCCGGAGAAGGGTAAGCATCCGATCGTCGCTTTCCCCGGCGAATGTTATTATTGCGGCGCTTGCGTCATGGTATGTCCGCGTCCGGGTGCCATCGACCTGCAGCATCCAGTTATGAACCGGGCGAAATTCGTCCCGGTAAAAGAAGAACCGAAGCAGTAACGACAATTTAACCTGGTGGGAGGATGAAGCATGAATTATAAAGCATTTCAGAACATAAAATTATCGGGACTTGGCATGGGAAATATGCGTCTGCCTTCTACGGATCCCAAGAATCCGAGCGCACCGATTGATTACTCGGAAGCATTTAAGATTATCCGCCGTGCTTACGAGGCAGGAATCAATTATTTCGATACGGCTTATATCTATAATAACGGAGAGTCGGAGAAATGTCTGGGCGAAGCTATGAAGATTTTCCCGCGCGACAGTTTTTTTATAGCAACTAAGTTCAGTATTGATTCTACTCCGGATTATGAGGCAGTTTTTGAAGAGCAGCTTCGGAGACTTCAGACGGATTACATTGATTTTTATCTGCTGCATTGCCTGACGGATGCGAATGTGGACAAGTATTTGAACAGTGGAGCAATCGAATACTTCCTGAAGCAGAAAGAGGAAGGACGCATCCGCTATCTGGGATTTTCCAGTCATGCGGGCGTTGAGACCCTTCGACGTTTTGCATCGCACCGTGAGTGGGATTTTGCGCAGCTTCAGATCAATTATTATGACTGGAATTATTCCTCCGCGAAGGAAGAGTATCAGATTCTGGAGGAGCGGAATATCCCCATTATAGTTATGGAGCCTGTCCGCGGCGGAAGATTGGCGGATCTGACGCCGGAAGCCAATGCGGTTCTGAAGGCGGCGCATCCGGACTGGAGTATTGCCTCCTGGGCTCTGAAGTTCGTGAAGAGTTTGCCGCAGGTACAGGTGATCCTCTCTGGTATGAGCACGATGGAGCAGCTGGAGGATAATCTGGCTACGTTTGCAGATGGAGAAGGTCTGAGCGGGGTGGACAGAGAGATTCTGGAGAAGGCCTGCGAGATGTTCAAGAGTCAGATTCAGGTACCCTGTACAGCCTGTCGCTACTGCTGCAGTGAATGTCCGATGGAGATCAATATTCCGGAGTACATGAAGCTTTATAACGCTTATAAGGTGGATGGCCCGTGGGCACTGAAAGATGCGTCCAAGATTGAGTCCCAGGGAAAGCCATCTGACTGTATCGGATGCGGCGCCTGCACCGGACATTGCCCGCAGAATATCGAAGTGCCGAAGATCATGGAGGAGCTTGCTGACCTGATCAAGCCGCAGTAGAAGACAATAAGTGAACGATGAAAGATAAGTACCAGTGCACGATGTATGCCTGCTTTGCCGGTTACATTGTGCAGGCGATTGTGAATAATTTTGTACCGCTGCTTTTTCTCACATTCGAGAAAACCTATCAGGTTCCGCTGAGCCAGATTACCATGCTGATTACCTTTAACTTCGGCATTCAGCTGCTGATCGACCTGTTGGCAGCCAGATTCGTTGACAGGATCGGATACCGGGTATCCATTGTTCTGGCGCATATATTTTCAGCAGCAGGTCTGATCGGCCTGGTGATTCTGCCGAATTTGTGTTCGAGCGCCTTTATCGGTCTGCTGATCTCCGTTGTGATCTATGCCATCGGCGGAGGTCTGATCGAGGTACTGATCAGCCCCATTGTGGAGAGCTGTCCCGGCGATCAGAAGGAAAAAGCGATGAGTCTGCTGCATTCCTTCTATTGCTGGGGGCATGTAGGGGTAGTCCTGATTTCCACGATATTTTTCCGGGTATTCGGACTGGCTTCAGATAATCTGAAGAAAGGAATCCTGGTGGGAGTTGTTTTCCCTGTTCTTTTGCTGACAGGGATTGCAATTCTGAAGAAGTCGAAGCAGGATACGGCCTGAATTGTTTCAGGTTTTGGAATAAGAGACGTTGGATTAGAAAAAAGAAAAAGGAAAGATTGGGAAGGTTACAGAAGACAAGATTCTGTGACCTTCTTTTTTGTGCTTTTTTACGACGTGCAGTTATTTGTCGAAAAAAGAGAGTCTGTGTAAGGCGTAGGAGGACGGAAGCAGGAATAAAATGTATTGTGGAGCGCTGCCAACAGAAAGAGTGGAAGCGAGAAGCATATTCCGGGAGTAAACGGAGGGAGGAGATGCAGATGCAGAATGAGAAAATTGAGAATATATTGAACCTTGCACTGGAAATGCCGGAAGAAGAGCGGAGAAGAACGATGGATCTGAATGTGGGATACGAGAAGGAAGATCGCTCCTGGACGGTGATTGTGCGCTATTCCGATAGTCTGCTGCCATATACATCGGAACTGGTAAGAGTGAATGAACTGACCGGTGGCTATGCGATCGTGCAGCTCCCAGAGAGCCTGATCCGAAGTTTTGCTCAGCTTCCGGAAGTAGAATATATGGAGAAGCCTCGCCAGTTGTACTCCTCTCTGGATCGCAGCATCTCGCTTTCCTGCGTGACGCCGATCAACGATGGCGGCCTGACGGGAATGGGGACACTGATAGCCGTGATTGACTCCGGTGTGGATTACCGACACCCGGATTTTCTGAACGGGGACGGTACGACGAGGATTCTCCGGATCTGGGATCAGTCGGTTCCCGGTCGGCCGCCGGAAGGTTTTCTGTATGGAACCGAGTACACGGAGGAGGAGATTAACCAGGCGCTGCAGGGTGGCGCGGATGTTCCCAGCCGCGATCGCAGCGGACATGGAACGGCAGTTCTGGGGATTGCTGCAGGCAATGGACGGGCCAGCGGCGGCCGGTACCGGGGGATGGCTCCGGACAGTCAGATCCTTGTGGTGAAGCTGAGGCAGCCCGGTGAGAGTGGTTTCCCGCGTACACCGGAGCTGATGACGGCGCTGGATTATGCAGTGCGAACCGCGCGTATGATGGGGAAGCCGCTGGCGATCAATCTCAGTTTCGGGAATACTTATGGATCACATGAAGGAAATTCGCTGGTGGAAACCTTTATCGATACACTGGCGGATCAGTGGAAAGTTTCGATTGCTGTTGGGACCGGGAATGAAGCGGATACCGGAGGGCATACGTCCGGACGCCTGGAGAAGGGCGATGTGCGCATGATTCCGCTTGCTATCGGTGAAAATGAGCCTGCGATGAATGTTCAGCTGTGGAAATCCTACGCGGACGAGTTTGATGTGTTGCTGATTACACCCTGGGGGAAGGTGATCGGGCCTTTCCGCAGGCAGGAGCAGCCGCAGGAATTTGAATTCGAGAATACGAGAGTGCTGGTCTATTATGGGCTTCCCAGTCCGTACAGTAGCGCACAGGAGATTTATTTTGAGTTTATTTCGAATCATGCGGATACTGGTGTCGATAGTGGTATCTGGAATTTCCGGTTTGTTCCGAGGCGGATTGTAACCGGGCGGTATGATCTGTGGTTGCCGAACAGTCAGGTCAGAAACCGGGATACACGTTTTATTTATCCGACGCCGGATACGACGCTGACGATTCCGTCTGCTGCTTCACGTGTAATCGCAGTCGGAGCATATGACGGGGAAAATGATTCCTATGCGCCGTTTTCCGGGCGCGGTTATACCACGTATACGAACCGGGTGCGGCCTGATCTGGTTGCGCCGGGCGTGGATATCATGACAACAGCTGTAGGGGGCGGCTATGCCAGGCAGAGCGGGACATCCTTCGCAACGCCATTTGTGACAGGAGCGGCGGCTCTGCTGATGGAATGGGGGATTGAGCAGGGCAATGACGATTATCTGTACGGAGAGAAGCTGAAGGCTTATCTCATTCGCGGAGCTCGCGCACTTCCAGGAATTCATAATTATCCTGATCCCCGCGTCGGATACGGTGCACTGTGTGTGGAGGATGGTCTGCCGTAACATCTAATGAGAGGATTGCTGTAAAGTGATATTGACTTTAAAGAATAATTGACTTTAAAGTGATAAAGTACTTTACAAACGCTTCTTTAAATTATATAATATCTGTACAAATCGGTTTCTGAATCCGAAAATGAGAGACAAGGAGAGGCAGAGGATACATAATCCGGGAAGGATAGCGTATCCGGCCAAAGGAGAGTATGGAAAACAACAGAGAACGACTGGGAAGCCGGCTGGGCTTTATTATGCTTTCAGCCGGCTGTGCGATCGGGTGCGGCAATGTATGGAAGTTCCCGTGGCTGTGCGGGCAGAATGGCGGCGGCAGCTTTATGCTGATCTATGTAATCTGTCTGATCCTGCTGGGACTTCCGGCGATGATAATGGAGTTCGCAGTGGGACGCGCGTCACAGAGCAGTCCGATCTATATGTATCAGAAGCTGTCCGGCAAGAAGAAATGGGGCGTCTTCGGAATTATCTGTCTGATCGGCAATATCGCCTTGATGGCATTCTACACGGTTGTAACCGGATGGATTATTTACTACTTCGTAAAGTTTATTACAGGTCAGAATCAGGATTTTGGATTTGTGAATATGATTACGAATCCGACAGTGAACGTGACATATCTTCTGATTACGGTTTTGATCGCTTTCGTTATCCTGAGTTTTCATCTTCAGGGCGGTCTGGAACGAATCACGAAGTATATGATGTGCGCACTGATTGTGCTGATGCTGGTGCTGGCTGTTCACAGCCTGACGCTGAAGGGCGCAGAAGAGGGTATGGCGTTCTATCTGATTCCGGATTTCTCGAAGATCACGGGAACGGTGATTGTGAGCGCGATGAACCAGGCATTTTTCACGCTTTCCGTTGGCATGGGCGGTATGGCGATCTTCGGAAGCTATATCGAGAAGAACCACTCTCTGATGGGAGAGTCTGCACGGATTATTGCGCTGGATACTCTGGTGGCGGTAATTGCGGGCGTGATTATGTTCCCGGCCTGCTTTACCTATGGTCTGGAAGTGAATGCCGGTCCGAGTCTGCTGTTTGATACGATGGCAAGTGTGTTCAACAATATGGACGGCGGTCGCTGGTGGGGAAGCCTGTTCTTCCTCTTCATGGTATTTGCAGCTGTTTCTACTGTGCTTGGCGTGTGTGAAAACATTCTGGCGATGATCCGCGAGTTGACCGGCTGGTCCCGGCCGAAGGGATGTCTGGTGTGCGGCATCGTCATCTTCCTGCTGGCGCTGACAACCGCTCTTGGCTATAGCGTGCTTCATTTCCAGCCCTTCGCCGAAGGCACGGCATGGCTGGACTTCTGGGATTTCATCGTATCCACGAATGTGCTTCCGCTGGGCTCACTGGTACTGGCCCTGTTCTGCTGCAATCGCTTTGGCTGGAGCTGGGATAAGTTCATGGAGGAAGCGAACACAGGCAAGGGACTGAAGGTGAAGAAATGGATGAAGCCGCTCTTCAAATACGTGGTTCCGGCCGTGATTGCGTTTATTTATATCTATGGTATCGTTACGTTCCAGTGGAAATAAAAGATAGAAGTTATATGGATAGTTTTTACCCGGATGCGAATGGAGCATCCGGGTTTTGTGTATAAGTGCTGCCGGTGTGAATTTCATCGAATCAGAATCCAGATCCCTGTAAGAACCGCCAGAAACAGCACATTGGAGATTGTAAATGCGGCAAAATAAGCGCCTTTTCGGTCGGGCATACGAGTTGCAATCTGTCGGTAGGAGATCAGGCTGGCCATAGAGGCGATCAGAGTTCCGAGACCGCCGAGATTTGTGCCGATGATCAGCGCCTGCACATCCGAAGTAAAGCCGGAGAGCAGAAGGGCTGCCGGAACATTGCTCGTGATCTGGGAGGCAAGAATCGCAACAGGAACTTCGTGTCCGGCGATGATGCTCTGAATCCATTCGGAGAAAGCGGGAATACGGCCGAGATTTCCAATAAAGACAAAGAATGCCGCGAAGGTCAGCAGCAGAGAGTAATCCACCTGGCGGAGCGTATGACGATCCGTGATAAGAACCGCAAGAAGTACCGTAAGCAGCATGACCGGATATGACAGGATTCGAACAACAGTCATCAGGCAGACGGCGAAGAGTGCGGCATACATCAGAATCCGGGAACGATTCATCGGATGCACAGCGGAATCCTCCGGCAGAAAGGTGCTCTGACTATCGCCAAAATTCATTTTTCGGCAGAGAAAAAGAATCCATGCGGCAAGAAGCAGCAGAGATATCAGCGTATACGGCAGCATCAGCCGAAGAAATGCGCCCATACTCATGCCGCTTTTTCCATAGAGATACAGATTCTGCGGGTTGCCGATCGGAGTCAGCATACTGCCGAGATTAGCAGCGATCGTCTGCATACAGACGACAGGGATTGCCAGCTGCCGGAAAGCTTTATCACCAAGGCTGTGAAGCACAATAAAGGCAAAGGGAACGAATGTGATCAGAGACACGTCATTCGTGATCAGCATACTGCAGAAAAAACAGAGCCCGACCAGGACAAAAAGCAATCCGGGTGTGTTTTTTGTCCGTTTCAGCAGAACCTGTCCGATATGGTAGAATACATTCTGGCGCTGAAGTCCTGCCATAACCGTCATCAGAGAGAACAGGATCGCAAGCGTGCGAAAATCAATATATCCCGGATACTGGGCATCCGGAGGAATGATAAAGGCAGAGAAAATCGCCAGGAGAACGGCGATGATCAGAACCGTCTCCTGACGCAATTTTTGTTTTATTTTTGTACGCATTATAACAAGATATCCTTATTTGAAATCAAAAGCGGGGATTAATCAGCCGCGAGCTTCCGAATTCGTGGAAGTAGCGTTCCTGTTCTTCCTTCGTCATGCGAACCAGCATGCCAAGGCTCTCCATGCTGATCTGTCCGGCAGAGAAGAGAAGCTCCGTGTAATCCCACTTGGTATAGCCGTATTCCTTCTCCCAGTCGCATAGCTTTTTCATGCCGTAATAGTAGCAGGTGAAGTAGCCCGGCGAGCTCTGGTGCGCTCGAACCTGGGTGCGGGCGGTAACGCGGTCGAAGCCAAGCTCCTTCTCATAGATCTGAATTGCTTCTTCTAGCGTAGCACCGAAGTAGAACAGCTGCAGATCCACCAGAATACGCACCGATGTATGGTGACGGCGGAAAGCGACGAACAGCGGGAAGAAGGGATCTTCTGCGAAGATGAACTGGAACGCGCGCTCGGTGCGCAGGCAGGTTCCTTCCAGAATCGGCACATTCTTCGCGCCAAGCTTTACCGTGTCCGGCGTGGCATCGATGGCGCTGCGGACGTACTGCACATGATGGCCGGGGTAGGATTCGTGCATGGCGTTCAGTTTGATCCAACCATCCGTAATGTTATTATAGTTGTACTGATTCAGGAACATCTGGCCGCGGAACGGACGGATGGAAAAGTCTCCGCCCTCATAGCCGCCCCAGGGGTAGCCATCCTTGAAGAATTCTGGCAGAGGAACGCAGACGCAGGCTTCGTCCTCCGGCAGACGTACGTACTCATGCGCAACGGCGCGGGTACGTTTCAGATAGTAATTCGCGCGATCGAACATTTCCTCTGCGCTGCTGCAGGGACCGGCATAGCGGAAGAGAATATCGCTGACTTCCTTCATGGTCGTCGGAGCGGTTTCTTCGATATCCAGATCGGCGGCAATGCGGAAAACTTCTGCGCGGGTCTTCACCACCTCTTCCTGATACCAGGACAGCAGTTCGTCGAGAGAAACGCCCAGGCGCTTCTTCAGAAGATTCCGGTAAGCTTCCTTCGGCAGGGCAACCCGGATCGAGAGATCATCCTTCAGCGCGTCTGCCTGCGCCTCCTCCGAGGCGTTGCCAATGTCACCAGCCATGGCGGTTAACTGCGTGCAGAAGTCGCTCATCGCCTGGTTCAGTGGCGCGAGTTCAGCGTCTGCCATATCCGGGAAATAAGACTTCAGATAGCTGATTTCTCTTTCCACATCCGCTTTGGTGTGAAGCAGCGACCGGGAGAGCGCATTCAGGCTGTCCGCGTTTCTGGTTTGGATTAGTTCAGAATAGATGTCCTGGTATTCGCCGAATGCCTCTAGGCGATGCTGCAGAAGATCTCTTCGAACGGAATCCGGACGGCGGTCACAGCGAATGATCTCCTGAAGCCACGAAACATAGTCCAGCATCGCTCCGGCAGGTGAAGCTTCCGCACCGTCAATCGTGAACTGAAGAGAATCCAGGAAATCCTGAAAGTGATTCTTCAACAAAGCATATACCGGATCGGGAGCGTCCAGCGCTTCTGCACGATCCTTCAGCGTCTGCCAGTCTGCTCTGGCCTGCGCGACATTTTCATCCGTGGGAAGAAACAGAATCTCTTCAAAATCACGGCGGCTGTTCAGCTGATCATAGAGATGAGTCAGATCCTGATCAAGGCTTCGGTACATTTGCGTCAGTTCTTCGTTTTTCATAGTATTATTCGCCTTTCTGTAGTGTCCGCTCTGAAATCATTGTTGTTACAGGCGGTCTTGTATATGTGAGCGGAACAGATTCATCATAGCAGAAATGCAGGAGATTGTATAGAGAAAATGGAATTGTTAGGAAAAAGTAAAACATATACGATCGGGATATGGTATGCTTGCATCATAGAGTTTTTTCACGGATATTACGGCAGAAGGAGGCTTTGGAAAACGATGGGAACAGCGATATGTATGACAATTTCAGGTTTCTGTATCTTTTACGGAATTATGATTCGGGCAATTGGATCGGGAACTCTGTTCTTCCTTGTCTGGTTTGCGCTGGCGGCGGGAAGCGCCGGGCTGGGGCTGCTGATTCATAGAGGAATCTGGGCAGCTCTTCCGGGAGGAATCAGAATACTGTGTTATGCAATTCTGGGAGCGGGAGTGCTGTTCTTTCTTGTATTTCTCGCTTTTCTGTCAACCGGATGGTGGGCAGCAGGTGCGGAAAATCTGGATTATATTATTGTCCTGGGCGCGCAGATTTCAGAAAACGGACCCAGTGCAGTGCTTCAGTACCGCCTGGATCGCGCGGCGGATTATCTGGAGCAGAATCCGGATACGGTGTGCATCGTATCCGGTGCGCAGGGGCGGAATGAACCCTGCACGGAAGCTGAGGGAATGGCGGATTATCTTCTGACAAAGGGCATCCCGGCGGAGCGGATTCTGCAGGAGCGGGAAGCACGCACTACAGCGGAGAATCTTGCGTACAGCCGGAAGCTGATGCCGGAAGGTTCGTCCGTCGGGATCGTTACCAACAATTTTCATGTATTCCGCGCACTGCAGATCGCCAGGGAGCAGGGACTTGAAGATGCCGTCGGGATTGCGGCGGGCGCAAAGCCGTTCTATCAGCTGAATAATATATTGAGGGAATATCTGGCCGAGATCAAGTATCTGATTTCCCGTATCGTGTCATAGAAAAGTTCTTGAAGTGTATCGCTTTCCTGTGATATGATAGAACAGAATGAGCGAATCGCGCAGGAGACTGGAACCGATCTGCAGACGGCGTGGACAAAGATAAGTAAGAACAATCAGAGGAAAGGTATGAATCAGAACACACAGAAAAAACATCAGAATCAGACAATGTACCGGGCGGTCTTCTATATCGTGGGTCTTCTTACTCTGGCGCTCGGCATTATTCTGAATACGAAGTCGGGACTTGGCGTGTCGCCGATTATATCCGTGGCCTTCAGTATTTCGACCATTGGCGGAATGAACTTCGGCAATACGACCTTCGGTCTGTATATTGTGTTTGTCCTGGTAGAGCTGCTGCTCCATACCGTGAGTTACCGGAAGCCGAATACAGATACGGGAAATGGCGGAGCGCGCTCTCTGCCGGTGGTACTGGGATTGGATATCCTGCAGCTGCCGCTCAGCCTGATCTTTACCCGTTTTATGAATCTGTTTTCTGCATGGATTCCGGCGGGGGACACGCTGCCGTTGCAGCTCCTTACGTTGGCTGGCGGTATCATCTTCACGGGAATCGGCGCTGCCATGTCGCTGAATATGCGAATTATCCCGAATCCCGGAGACGGAATCGTGCAGGCGATCGCGGACTGTATTCACCGCCCGGTCGGCTTTACGAAGAATTGCTTCGATCTGCTGAATATCTGCATCACCATCACGATCAGCATGATTTTCGCGCATCATCTGATCGGAATCGGCATAGGAACCGTTGTAGCTGTCCTTGGCGTGGGCCGTGTGATCGCGCTCTTTAATAAGTGTTTCATGAGGCGGATGCTTGCACTCGCCGGGATGTAAACATATATGCTGTGTCCGGTAAAAACTGTGAAAAAGGGAAATGTGGAGGCGATAGAGGAACATGAACAGTGGATTCCCTATGTGGAATCACGGGATAAAGAAGCTACACTTCGTTTTCTGCAGCAGCACATCAACAATACAAAGGCACGCACGAAAGAAGGATTTATTACATTTCTTGACTAATAGCACATGTTGTAGTTGAATATACGCTGATGTACTATATATAGTGTTTTTCGGACATACAAAATATGTATATGTCTCATATGCAAAAGAAAAGGAGAGTGCCGGAAAATCCCGGAAACTCTCTTTTTCTCTATGTTTGCGCAGTTTTCCTGGAAAACGGACAGGCGAAGATTTATAAGAAAAAGGTATTTCCCAAGAGGAGTATCTTGTGGTAATATACTTACTGCACACAATATCTAGTTCCCCCCTGAAGATTTCTTTTCAGGGGGATTCGTAGATAATAGAGGAATATACGGAGAAAACCGTACATTTCCAGCAGATAATATTCATAGATCGTTAAAAAGATACGGAGGCCGCGGAGAGGGGGGATTTGCGGTTTCTGTACGGAGACCTGGAAGATCAGCAGATTATTAAGAAGGTAGGAGAATAGAATTGAGCGAACGTGAAGGACAGGTAATGAGTCGTGTAATTAAACGTAACGGTGAGGAAGTAAGCTTTGATCTGAGCAAGATCGTGAATGCAATCAAGGCTGCGAATGCGGAAGTGGACAACATCTTCCGCATGAATGAGTATCAGATCCAGGCGATCGCGAATGATATCGCGCAGCAGGTGCAGTCATCAACGCATGCTGTGAATGTGGAAGATATTCAGGACATGGTAGAGACCGGCATCATGAGCATGCGTGGATATGAAGTAGCGCAGAAGTATGTACGTTATCGATACAAGAGAGAGCTGGCGCGCAAGTCTAATACCACGGATAACGGTATCCTTGCGCTGATTGAACACCTGAATGAGGAAGTAAAGCAGGAGAATTCCAACAAAAACCCGATAATTAACTCGACGCAGAGAGACTACATGGCAGGAGAAGTCAGCAAGGATCTGACCCGCCGTGTTCTGCTTCCGGAAGATATTGTGCGGGCGCATGAGCAGGGCATTATCCATTTCCATGACTCTGATTATTTTGCCCAGAAGGAGCACAACTGTGATCTGATCAATCTGGAGGATATGCTGCAGAACGGAACCGTCATCAGTGATACCCTGATAGAGAAGCCGCACAGCTTTTTTACTGCATGTAATGTAACTACACAGATTGTTGCACAGGTGGCCAGCAATCAGTACGGCGGCCAGTCCTTTACGCTGGCGCATCTGGCTCCCTTTGTCGATATCAGTCGAAAGAAGATCCGCAAGCTTGTGATTGAAGAGCGAGAGCTTTGCGGTGAGAGCATGGACGATGAGATTATCCACAAGATTACGGAGCGCCGCCTCCTGGATGAGATCCGCAGCGGTATTCAGACGATTCAGTATCAGCTGATTACTCTGATGACATGTAATGGTCAGGCTCCATTTGTGACGGTTTTCATGTATCTGGATGAGGTTCCGGAGGGGCAGACGAGAGCGGATCTTGCGCTCATCATCGAGGAAGTGCTTAAGCAGCGCATGCAGGGCGTGAAGAATGAGAAGGGCGTATGGATTACGCCGGCGTTCCCGAAGCTGATCTATGTGCTGGACGAGGATAACATCACAGAGGATTCTCCTTACTGGTATCTGACGGAGCTTTCCGCCCGCTGTACAGCGAAGCGCATGGTTCCGGATTATATTTCTGCGAAGATTATGAAAGAATTGAAACAGGGCGAAGTATATCCCTGCATGGGATGTCGTTCCTTCCTTACCGTGGAGGACAGCCAGCGCAATGCCGATGGCAGTCACAAGTTCTACGGCAGATTCAATCAGGGAGTTGTTACGATCAATCTGGTAGATGTTGCCTGCAGCTCGGAAGGTGATATGGATAAGTTCTGGGAGATCCTGGAGGAGCGCTTGGAGCTGTGCCACCGTGCGCTTCAATGCCGTCATGAGCGTCTTCTTGGCACAGTGTCGGATGTGGCGCCGATTCTGTGGCAGTATGGCGCACTGGCGCGCCTGAAGAAGGGGGAGGTCATCGACCGCCTGCTTTATAACGGTTATTCCACAATTTCCCTTGGTTATGCCGGTCTGTATGAGATGTGTGTCCGCATGCTGGGCAAGACCCACACTGATCCGGAGGCAAGGCCCTTTGCGATGGCTGTTATGCAGCGTTTGAATGATAAGTGTAAAGAATGGAGGGAAGCGGAGCATATCAGTTATTCCGTATACGGAACGCCGATGGAGTCCACCACCTATAAGTTTGCCAAATGTCTGCAGAAGAGATTCGGTATCATTCCGGGCGTGACGGATAAGAATTATATCACGAACAGCTATCACGTACACGTATCCGAGGAGATCAATGCCTTTGACAAGTTGGCTTTCGAGGCGGAGTTCCAGAAGGTATCCCCCGGCGGAGCGATCAGCTATGTGGAAGTTCCGAATATGCAGAACAATATCCCGGCGGTTCTTTCTGTGATGAAGTTCATTTATGACCATATCATGTATGCCGAGCTGAATACGAAGAGCGATTTCTGCGAAGTCTGCGGCTATGATGGTGAGATCCAGATCAAGGAAGACGAGACCGGCAAGCTGATCTGGGAGTGCCCGAACTGCGGCAACCATGACCAGTCGAAGCTGTTCGTAGCCAGAAGAACCTGCGGTTATATCGGCACGCAGTTCTGGAATCAGGGACGTACCCAGGAGATCAAGGACAGAGTTCTTCATCTGTAAGAGGGGATATTGTGAACTACGGGAATATAAAAAAATATGATATTGCGGACGGTCCCGGCGTGCGTGTCAGCCTTTTTGTATCCGGCTGCCGGCACCATTGCAAGGGCTGCTTTAATCCGGAGACCTGGGACTTTGCTCACGGCGAACCATATACCGAAAAAACGGAGAAAGAGATTCTGGAAGCATTGAAGCCAGGATATATCGCTGGTTTTACAGTGCTTGGTGGGGAGCCCTTTGAACCGGAGAATCAGGTAGTGCTGAAAGGATTGCTTGCAAAGATAAAGAACACTTATCCGGAGAAGGACATCTGGTGCTACAGTGGTTATACGTATGAGACGGATCTTGCGGAAGGCGGAGCGGTACACACGGAAGATACGGATGAGATGCTTTCGTATATTGATGTCCTGGTGGACGGAGAATTCGTAGAGGCAGAGCGGGATCTGACGTTGCAGTTCCGCGGCAGCCGGAATCAGCGGATCTTACAGCTGCATCCCCGGCAGGACGTTCCGGTATGATGACGCGCTTTCGTTGAAAACCATAGGATATGCTTAAAATATGGAAATTAAGCTGACGGGAGGAAATAATCATGCGCCTGCTTCTGGCAGATGATGAGAGAGAACTGTCCCGGGCACTGGAGGCCGTTTTAAAACACAACAATTATTCTGTGGATGTAGTGAGTAACGGCGCGGACGCAATGGATTACGCTCTCTCCGAGAACTACGATGGATTGATTCTGGATATTATGATGCCCAAAAAGAACGGATTGGAGGTTGTGCGGGAGCTACGGGAGCGCGGCATCCCGACGCCGGTGCTGCTTCTTACGGCGCGGGCGGAGATTGATCAGCGCATCGAGGGGCTGGACGCCGGGGCGGACGATTATCTGACCAAGCCGTTTGCCATGGGCGAGCTTCTGGCCCGAGTGCGGGCCCTGACCAGACGCCGGGAGGCTTATACGCCGGAGCTTTTGTCTTTTGAAGGTATGACATTGAATCTATCGACCTTCGAACTTCAGGGGCCAGGCGGCAGCTTCCGCCTGGGCAATAAGGAATTTCAGATGATGGAGATGCTGATGAGCCATCCTGGCAGCGTTATATCAGCGGATCAGTTCATGGAGCGGATCTGGGGATACGATTCCGAAGCGGAGATCAATATCGTGTGGACGTATCTTTCCTATCTGAGAAAGAAGATCACGGCGCTGGAAGCTCCGGTACAGATCCGTGCCATCCGTGGAGCCGGTTACCGCCTGGAAGCGACGAAGAAAAACGCATAAGGTCGCGGACAGTTCCTAAAATCATCAGAACGGGAGGAACGTATGATCAGGCGTTTGCGTAGAAAACTGATTGGCGTAGTGATGCTGTCCCTTACGGTCATTTTGATTATCGTTGTGGGAGCCATTAATATAGTGAGTTACCGGCAGATCACTGCGCAGGCGGATCGCGTGCTGGATATTCTGCAGGAGAATCAGGGAAAGTTTCCGGATAAGCTACCACAGCCTCCGCAGGATGATGCCGGGAAGCCTCCCTATGCCGGAAATCATGATTTTATCACAGAGGATACTCCGTTTGAGAGCCGTTATTTTGTCGTGAATGTAAACACTTCCGGAGAAATCAGTCGGCTGGATACTGGGCATATCGCTTCTATCAGTGCAGGTGACGCGAAATCCTACGGAGAAGAAGTTCTTCAGGCGGGAAAAACCAGCGGTTATTGCGATTCCTACCGTTACCGTGTATCGGATACGGATAACGGTAAGCAGATTATTTTTCTGTACCGTTATTCAGAGTTGCATACAGCCGGTAACCAGCTGGCTGCTTCGCTGGCTGTGGCTGTGGCTGTACTTGTGGCAATGTTTCTTCTTGTCTCTCTCTTATCCCGGCGTATTGTGCGACCGATGGAGGAGAATATGGAGAAGCAGAAACAGTTTGTCACGGATGCCAGTCATGAATTAAAGACACCGCTGGCGATTATTTCAGCCAATGCCGAAGTCCTGGAGATGATAGAAGGAAAATCGGAGTGGACAGAAAGCATCCGGAATCAGATCGGACGTATGAGTGAGCTTGTGCAGAACCTGGTAACACTGTCCCGCATGGAAGAAGAGAATATCCATACGGTGTTCACGGATTTCTCACTCAGTGATGCCGTGTCCGAGACCGCGGAGCCGTTCGGTACACTCGCGGAAAGCAAAGGGCTGCAGCTTCAGACGGAGATTGCAGGGCAGATTATATTCTGCGGGGATGAGAAGAGTATCCGGCAGATGATCTCGATCCTGTTGGATAATGCCGTAAAATATGCGGTGAAGGACAACGAAACAGAACAGAAAGAGAAAAATGCAGACCGCCGAATCTTCGTTTCCCTTTCCCGCCAGGGGAATTATGCGATCCTGGCGGTCTCGAATGCAGTGGAAGAGATGCCGGAGAAACCGGAACGTCTCTTTGACCGCTTTTACCGTGCCGACGAATCTCGTACGAGAGAAAGCGGCGGCTACGGGATTGGGCTTGCGGTTGCCCGCGCGGCAGCAGAAGCCCACAAGGGAAAGATTACAGCAGAGAAAGAATCGGAACATCGGATTGCATTTCAGGTGCGCCTCCCTCTTAAATAACACGAACATGCCCCTGGAGTCAGGTTGACTTCAGGGGTTTTTTATAATGACATGTTTTTTCACAGATTCCTCACAATTCCCCCGGAAATTCCGGTTTTTTTTAAGCTTTCTTTTAGGTTCGACCCTTATACTTATGCCATCGGGAGGAGGAAAAGAGATGAGTCAGTATCAGGGAATCTTTCAGAGATATGAGAAAAAATACCTTTTGAACCGGACACAGTATCAGAACCTGAGCCGGAAGCTGGAATCACATATGAGAGAAGATCAATATGGCAAGAGCACGATCTGTAATATCTATTACGATACGCCGGATCACCGGCTGATCCGGGAATCCATGGAGAAGCCGATCTACAAAGAAAAGCTTCGGCTGCGCAGTTACGGCGTTCCGAAGAAAGAAGACATCGTGTTTGTAGAACTGAAGAAGAAATACAAAGGCGTTGTATATAAGAGGAGAGTGAATATGCCGCTCGCGGAAGCGGAGAAATGGCTGGAAAGAAGAGAATGCCGCCAAGCGAGTCAGATCGGCAAAGAGATCGACCGCGCATTCGACTTCTACCAGGGGCTGGCTCCGGCCATGGTTCTCTCCTATGATCGGATCGCTCTTTTGGATAAAGACGATCCGGATCTGAGAATCACCTTCGACAGCCAGATCCTGTGGAGAAAATCTGATCTTTCCCTGCAGGCCGGTGTCTGGGGACAGCCGCTACTGGAAGACGGCCAGCGGCTGATGGAGATCAAGATTGCGGGAAGTATGCCGATGTGGCTGGCGCAGATGCTGGATGAAGAAGCAATCTATCAGATTTCCTTCTCCAAATACGGAAGCGCTTACCAGGCATCCTGTAGACCCTACATAGTAAGAAAATCCAGCAAATATGCGTAAAGACAAAAGATACGAGATAAAAAATAAGAAAAAGCAAATATGCGCAGAGACAAAAAGAAAGAGAAAGAGAAGATAACATGTTAGACAGTATATTTTTAGAAGGAAGCACAATGACACTTACGGCATCGAATTTTTTGTTAAGCTTTGCCATATCCCTGGCACTCGGATTTGTAATTGCCGGTTTATATATGTTTCGCTCTCACTATAGTAAGAGCTTTGTGATGACACTGGTGATGCTGCCGGCAGTTGTACAGGTAGTGATCCTCCTGGTGAACGGAAATCTGGGAGTTGGAGTTGCTGTGGCCGGTACCTTCAGCCTGGTTCGCTTCCGTTCTGTACCGGGAACCGCGCGGGAGATTACGAGTATCTTCCTGGCAATGGCGGTCGGACTTGCCGCAGGTATGGGATATCTGGGAATCGCGGTATTGTTGGTAGTTGTTCTGGGAGCAGTAAGCATGATTTTGACGATAACATCTTTCGGAGATCAGAGAAACCGCAAAGATCTTCGGATTACGATTCCTGAGAGTCTGAATTACACGGACGTATTCGATGATATTCTGAAGAGTTACGCAAAGAACTGGGAGCTGGTTCAGGTGAAGACCACGAACATGGGGAGCCTGTACAAGCTTACGTATCAGATTGAGATGAAAGACACATCGGAAGAAAAGAAGATGATCGACGAACTGCGCTGCTGCAACGGCAACCTGGAGATCAGCTGCATGACTTCATCCTTTGGAAAGGAGGAACTATAACATGAAGAAGAATACAAATGCGATTTTATCCGGCCTGGTAGTGGCCGCTATGATGCTTGCCGGATGCGGCAGCAATGAGACAGCAGCAACATCCGCTGCTTCATCTGAGGCACAGAATGAGAGTACAGAAAACTTTTCCGACAAAACGCTTTCCACGACAGAGACTGGCAGTGCAGACACGGAGAATTCTTTGGATGAATCCGCGATGGATCTGGAATTTACGGCAAGAGATCTTGATGTTGGCTATGAGGAAAGCACTGCTGTACAAGTGACGTTAAGCGATAGTGGGATTCAGGTATCCGGCGATGGCGCGGAAGCGGACGGAACCACGCTTACGATCAAAGAAGAAGGAACCTACGTCATCTCCGGCTCTTTAAGCAGTGGTCAGATTGTGATCGAGGCGGATGACAGCGCGAAGATTCATCTGGTGCTGAACGGAGTGAGCGTTCGCTGTGAGAATTCGGCGGCACTGCTGATCCGTGGAGCGGATAAGGTGTTCGTAACACTGGCGGAAGGAAGTGAGAATACACTGGAGAGCGGCTCCGAAGCCCCTTCCGGAGAGGATGAAAACGTGGACGGCGTGATTTTCAGCCGGTCGGATCTG
This sequence comes from Hominifimenecus microfluidus, assembly GCA_020687485.1. GTDB lineage: Bacteria > Bacillota > Clostridia > Lachnospirales > Lachnospiraceae > Hominifimenecus > Hominifimenecus microfluidus. The sequence continues at coordinate 27,899 of JAJEQR010000021.1, forward strand.
ACACTGAATGGCAGCGGCTCTCTTACGATCAACGCAGGGTATAAGCATGGCATTGTATCGAAGGATGATCTGGTGATTACCGGTGGTGTTTATAACATTACGGCAGTTGGAGGCGGACTCTACGGTAAGGACTGCGTAAAAATTCTAGACGGAACCTTTAATCTGAACGTAGAAATGGACGGTATTCAGTCGGACAATGAGGAGGACGCAGATCGCGGATTCGTCTATATCGCCGGAGGAACTTATGATATCACGGCAGGTCACGACGGTATCCAGGCAGAAACTCTCTTAAAGGTTGCAGATGGAACGATTAATATTACAACCGGAACCGGAAGCGGCGCTGCCGTTAACGGAAGTTCAGATACAGATAGCACGAGTAACGGCAGTACAAATGTCACAGATAGCTCTTCCAGTGAGAGCATCAAAGGCTTAAAGAGCGGAAGTCTCCTGGAGATCACGGGAGGAACGATCGTCATTAACAGCGAGGATGACAGCGTTCACTCCAATGGAAGCATTACGATCACAGCAGGCAATCTGACGTTTTCCAGCGATGATGATGCGGTACATGCGGATGAAAATCTGCAGATTGACGGTGGCAGTATTCAGATTCTGCAAAGCTATGAGGGTCTGGAAGGTAAGTCTGTTGTGATCAATGACGGCACAATCTCTCTGGTATCAGCGGATGACGGCATCAATGCCAACGGCGGCGCGGATTCCTCCGGCTTCGGCGGCTTTGGACGCGGCTTCGAGACAGACTCTTTCGGAAGTTTCGAGACAGATATCTATATTGCAATCAACGGCGGTGAGATTACCATCGATGCTTCCGGTGACGGCCTGGATTCCAACGGCAATCTCTATATTACCGGCGGTGTTACCTATATTAGCGGCCCTTCGGACAGCGGCAATGGCGCACTGGATTACGGAGAAGGCTGCACGGGTGAGATTTCCGGAGGCATGCTGCTCGCAGTAGGAGCCTCCGGTATGGCAGAGAATATGAGCAGCTCTTCTACACAGTGTACCTTTATGCAGAACCTGGACGAGACGGCTTCTGGCGGTGATACGGTAACCATCACCGATGCCTCCGGCAATGTGCTGGCGAGCTACACACCGGTTCGTTCCTATCAGAACATCATATTCAGCTGTCCGGAACTGCAGGTCGGAGAGACATACACCGTGACCGCCGGCAGTCAGAGTGTTGCCGTAGAGCAGAGTGATACCGTTGTCGGTGAGAGCAGCGGTATGGGCGGCATGGGAGCCCTGGGAGGAAATAACAGCAACGGCAGACCTTCGGAGCCTCCAACCGGAGGAAATGTGGACCAGAAACCAGCAGACAGCAATAGCACTTCCGGAAATGGTGTATAAAGAAGAAGGAAAACCAGAGCAGTTATAGGAAAATCATAAAAAACAGCCTTGTATAATACGGGATGGAGTGATATAATAAGCGAAGCAGACGGCAGGAAGACAGGTTTCTGCCGTTCTGCCCGCTTTTATATTTAAAAACTGCGACGGAAAGAGTAGCCGGGCCGTACCTTACAGAGAGGATCGCATATGCTGGAAGCGATCTATGGGAAACCGGGTGAAGACCATTCCCGAGTTGCACGCAGAAGGAGAATGTAGAATCGAACCGGAGGTTTCCGAGGAGATGAAGCGCTCTGAAACGATGCCGTCTTGCCGCGTTACAGGCAGCAATGAGTAAAAGAAAAGGTGGAACCGTGCATACCCGCACCCTTGGATACCGGAAGGTGTTCCAGGGTGTTTTTTAATATAAAAATTAAGAAGGAGAATATAAACAATGGTAAATTTTAAAGAAGATGAGCAGTTAAGCGTGCTGAATCATTCCTGTGCCCATCTGATGGCTCAGGCGATCCGCCACCTGTATCCGCAGGCGAAGTTCTGGGTAGGACCGGTTGTAGCGGAGGGCTTCTATTATGATATTGATCTGGGCGACGACGTCATCCGTGACGAGGACATTCCCGCGATCGAGAAAGAGATGAAGAAGGTGGCCAAATCCGGCAAGAAGATCATCCGCAAGGAGATTTCCAAGGAAGAGGCCATGGAGATGTTCAAGGACGACGAATACAAGCTGGATCTGATTTCTCATCTGGAAGACGGCAATATTACTTGCTATGAGCAGGGCGACTTCACCGATCTCTGCCGCGGACCGCACGTAGATAATGTAAAGCTCTGCCGTAACTTTAAGCTGATCAAGCATTCCGGCGTATACTGGAAGGGTGACAGCAATAACCGCGTTCTTCAGAGAATCTATGGCGTATGTTTCCCGACTCCCGAAGAGCTGGAAGAGCACCTGAAGCTTCTGGAGGAGGCCAAGGAGCGCGATCACAGAAAGATCGGCAAGGATATGCAGCTGTTCATGGTGGATGACCTGGTAGGCCGCGGTCTTCCCATGTTCCTTCCGAAGGGATATACGATCTGGCAGGAGTTGGAGAACTATATCAAGGAGAAGGAAAGAAAGGCAGGCTACCTGCATGTTATGACTCCATGCGTAGGTACAGTAAATCTTTACAAGACCTCCGGTCACTGGGATCATTACAAGGAGAACATGTTCCCGCCCATGGAAATGGAAGGCGAGTCCTTTGTTCTGCGTCCCATGAACTGCCCGCACCACATGATGATTTATGCGAACCGCAGACATTCCTACAAGGATCTGCCCATGCGTATCGGTGAGATCGCACATGATTTCCGTTTTGAGGCCAGCGGTACGCTGAAGGGTATCGAGAGAGGCAGACATTTCTGCCAGAACGACGCTCACCTGTTCGTAACTCCCGAACAGATCAAGGAAGAGTTCAGCCGCGTGGTAGATATGATCTTCAGCACCTATAAGGATTTCAATATTACGGATTACCGTTGCGTTCTTTCCCTGAGAGATCCGGAGAACAAAGTGAAGTATCACGATGATGACGAGATGTGGGAGAAGGCGGAGAATGCGCTGCGTGAGGTTATGAACAGCCTTGGCATTGAATATACCGAGGAAATCGGCGAGGCTGCTTTCTACGGCCCGAAGCTTGACGTAAATGTAAAGCCTGCTATCGGCAACGAATACACGCTGTCCACCTGCCAGCTTGACTTCTGCCTGCCGGCGAAGTTCCAACTGTACTATATTGACAGCGATGGCGAGAAAAAGACTCCTGTAGTTCTACACCGTGCAATCCTCGGTTCTCTGGATCGCTTCATGGCATATATCCTAGAGGAGACCAAGGGCAATCTGCCGACATGGCTGGCCCCGGTACAGGTACGTGTAATGCCGGTTAAGAATGACGATGAGGAGCTTCTTGCTTACGCGCAGGAAGTATGCAGCCTGCTGGAGGAGAAGAGTGTCAGAGTTGAGCTTGACAACCGTTCCGAGAAGCTGGGCTACCGCATGAGAGAGGGACAGATCCAGAAGGTTCCCTACCTGCTGGTACTTGGCAAGAATGAGAAAAACGACAGAACTGTATCCTACCGTCTGCACGGCGAGGCCGAGACGACCGTTCTTCCTCTGGACGAGTTCGCAGAGAAGCTGGATCAGCAGATCAAGACCAAGTCATACAAGAAGTTCTGATCACGGAGAGTAATCCCGGAGTTCGGAACCATTACCAATCATGGCGTAAAGCCCCTGCCTTTAGGCATGGGGAGTGTCAAGGAATCAGCATTATAATATTAGAACAGAAAGCAGGAGAAGCTGCAGCGACAAAAGAAACGGTTCGCTGCAGCTTTTTCATATGACTTGCGGTGCATGTCGCTTCTGCAGGAAACTAAAAAAATTTATTCAGTTAGCACTGACTCAGTCACCACCGAATGAAAGTTGACATGTGGAATGGTATCGGTGAAAAATAAAAAGCGAGTACCCTGTAATTCTCTTACATGGATACTCGCTTTATGCGGGTGGCGGGACTTGAACCCGCACGAAGTCGCCCTCGTCAGATTTTGAGTCTGATGCGTCTGCCATTCCGCCACACCCGCAGGTGCACCGTTCGTGCTTTTTTATTTTAACACTGTCGAAAAGGACTGTCAACTGCTTTTTTTAAAGCGGGATAAATTCACGGAGGAAAATACGAAAATATGGCTTTAGTTTAAGCGCTGCAGATGGTATACTAAGAGCAGTGAGACGATATTCCGGGAGGAATATCTCAGTTTAGGAGGGATGCGAGAATCCATGAGTGAAAAACTTGTACTGATTGACGGACACAGCATACTGAACCGTGCATTTTATGGAGTTCCGGAACTGACGAATTCCAGCGGGCTTCATACGAATGCTGTGTACGGATTTCTGAATATTCTGTTTAAGATTCTGGAAGAGGAGCAGCCGCAGTACCTTGCCGTTGCCTTCGATGTCAAGGCACCGACCTTCCGGCATAAGATGTACGACGCTTATAAGGGAACGCGGAAACCGATGCCGCAGGAGCTTCATGAGCAGGTCCCGCTGATTAAGGATGTTTTGACTGCCTGCGGCGTCCCCATCCTGGAGAAGCCGGGGTATGAGGCTGATGATATCCTGGGAACCCTGGCAAGACGCGGGGAAGCTGCCGGTATGGAGGTTACTCTGGTATCCGGCGACCGTGATCTGCTGCAGATTGCGACGGATCATATCTGTATCCGTATTCCAAAGACAAGAGGCGGCGTGACCGTAACGGAGAACTACCGGAAGGAAGATGTCATTGAAGCTTACGGTGTAACGCCGACGGAATTTATCGATGTTAAGGCGCTGATGGGGGATACTTCGGACAACATTCCGGGAGTCCCCAGTATCGGCGAGAAGACGGCGACGGCGCTGATCTCTTCCTATAAAAGTATTGAGAATGCGTATGCGCATATTGATGAAGTAAAGCCGCCGCGGGCGCAGAAGGCGCTGCGGGAGCATTATGATCTGGCGCAGATGAGTAAGAAGCTGGCGGCGATCTGCACGGAAGCTCCGGTAGAGATGGATTTTGAGGCAGCCAGACTGGGCAACCTTTATACAAAGGAAGCCTATGAAGTGATGAACCGTCTGGAGCTGAAATCCTTCCTGAAGCGATTTGATCTCTCGGCGATGGAGCAGCAGGCGGAAGAGAAGAAAGAAATCACGCTGACTGTGATCGACGGACTCTCGGAAGCAGAGGGATTTTTCCGTTCTGCCGGGGAGCAGCCTCTGATCGCTGTACAGACGGTGGCGGACGGCGGACAGTTGCTGGGACTTGCCATGGCAGTGGATGAGGATACGGTAAGCTATCTTGCCTGCGCGGGCTTTCTTACGGAAGCCTACCTGAAGGAGAAGCTGGAAGAGCTGGCGGAGAAGACGCAGATCGCCGCACTGGATGTGAAGGAGATTTTGAAGCTGCTGGATGTGAAGGAATCAGAACACTATTTTGATGCCGGCGTGGCTGCCTATCTGCTAAATCCGCTGAAAAATTCGTATACGTACGATGATCTTGCCAGGGATTTTATAGGTGAGTCTGTTCCGGCGCGGGCAGAACTTCTGGGGAAGAGCCGCGTGGAGGATGTCCGGGAGAAGGAGCCGGAAAACTGGCAGCGCTATGTGATGAATCTTGCGCATGTGCCATTCACTGTCCGTGGAAAGCTGGAAGAGCAGCTGAAAGCAACCGGCATGTGGAATCTCTTTACGAAAATTGAGATGCCTCTGATCTTCAGCCTGCACCGGATGGAACAGGCGGGAATCCGTGTCGAAAAGGAAGCGCTGGCGGAATACGGCCGTGAGCTGGCCGTGAAGGTGACGGCGATGGAGCAGGAGATTTACGCGCTGGCGGGCCGGGAATTCAATATCAATTCGCCGAAGCAGTTGGGTGAGATTCTCTTCGATGAGCTGCATCTTCCCGGTGCGAAGAAGACGAAGACCGGATACTCGACCTCTGCGGATGTTCTGGAGAAGCTGAAGCCGGTACACCCGATTGTAGAAAAGGTGTTGGAATACCGGACATATGCGAAGCTGAAGAGCACGTATGCGGACGGACTGGCCGGTTACATCAGCGAAGACGGCCGGATACATGGAACCTTTAACCAGACGATTACGGCGACTGGGCGAATCAGCAGTACAGAGCCGAATCTGCAGAATATTCCTGTGCGCATGGAGCTGGGACGCGCGATTCGCAGAGTCTTCGTGCCGGAGGAGGGATGCGTCTTTGTGGACGCAGATTACTCGCAGATCGAGCTTCGAATCCTGGCGCATATGTCCGGAGATAAACAGCTGATTGAGGCATACCGGGAGGAGCAGGATATCCACCGGATCACAGCTTCCCAGGTCTTCCATGTTCCGCTCGACGAGGTGACGCCTCAGCTGCGCCGCAACGCCAAGGCGGTAAATTTCGGGATTGTATACGGGATCAGTGCGTTCGGGCTGAGCGAAGATTTGAGCATTACTCGCAAGGAAGCCGGGGAATATATCCAGAAGTATTTTGAAACATATCCTGGCGTTAAGACTTTTCTGGATCGCCTGGTGGCAGAAGGAAAAGAGCAGGGCTATGTTACTACGGTGTACGGCAGACGCCGCCCGATTCCGGAGCTGAAGTCCAACAACTTTATGCAGCGGTCCTTCGGCGAGCGTGTAGCTATGAATTCCCCGATCCAGGGAACCGCCGCGGATGTGATGAAAATCGCAATGATTCGTGTGGATCGCGCACTGCGGACGGAAGGGCTTCGCTCCCGGATTATTCTGCAGGTTCACGATGAACTTCTGCTGGAGGTACCGGGAGAGGAGAAGGATCAGGTGATGGAGCTTCTGGAACGGGAAATGACGCATGCGGCGGATTTTGCCGTCCCGCTGGAAGTGGATGTGAACTGCGGAGATAACTGGTATACTGCGCACTAAGGCGGAACCTACAGGAGGAGAAGAAATGGTAATCGGTGTGACAGGAGGCGTTGGCTCCGGGAAGAGTACCGTATTGAATTTTCTGAGAGACGGGTACCGAGCGCAGATTATTGAGGAAGATCAGGTGGCACGGGAGCTGATGGAGCCGGGGGGAGCCTGCTATCAGGCGGTCACGGAAGCTTTCGGCCCGGAGATCCTGGCGGAGGACGGACAGATTAATCGGAAGGAGCTGGCGGCGCTTGTATTTTCTGATGAGGCAAAGCGGAAGCAGCTGAATTCGCTGACACATCCGCTGGTTGAGCGGGAAGTACGCCGCAGGATTGCGGCATATGACGGGCTCTCCGTGGTGGAGACAGCACTTCCCCGGGAAGCGGGACTGCGCTGCTTCTGTGATACCGTCTGGTATGTGCATGTATCGGATGAGATCCGGATCGCCCGCCTGATGCAGGATCGCGGCTACAGCCGGGAAAAATGCCTGCAGGTCATGGCAAGTCAGCTGTCGGAAGAGGAATTCCGAAGCCTTTCAGATGTTGTGATTGAAAATGGTGGAGCAAGAGAAGAGACACATCAGCAGATTCGGGATAGTTACAATATTTTTTTAAAGCAAAACCGCTTTTAAACCGTTCGTGTTTCTGGTAGTATAATATGAGATAAAAGAGGAATGAACTGCTTTCCTGCTGGCAGTGAGGCAGTAGAATGGAATAGGAAGAATACATAATTATGCGAATGGCAAGCTTATCCAGCGGAAGCAGTGGAAACTGCATCTATATCGGTTCAGAGAACCATCATATTTTGATCGATACCGGAATCTCGAAGAAGAGAGTGGAGGAAGGTCTGAAGGCGCTGGAATTGACACCGACGGATATTTCCGGGATTTTTATTACACATGAACATACGGATCATATCGGCGGTCTTGGTGTGTTGTCCCGTAAATACGGACTGCCGATCTACGCAACCGAAGGCACGATCGAACAGATTCGTCGGACATCCTCCCTTGGAACGATGCCGGAAGGACTATATCATCCAATCCATGCTGGGGAGGATGTGACGATCGGCGATCTGAAGCTGCATCCATTTGCCGTTGCGCATGATGCGGCGGAGCCGGTGGCCTACCGGGTGAACAGTAACGGCAGTTCGGTCGCTGTCGTCACGGATCTCGGCGAGTACACGGAGGAGATTGTGACCGGTCTGCAGGGGCTTGACGCGCTTTTTCTTGAAGCTAACCATGATGTGCGTATGCTTCAGGTCGGCCCCTATCCCTATCCTCTGAAGCAGCGAATCATGAGCCGGCTGGGGCATCTGTCGAATGAAGCTGCCGGGCAGTTTCTGCTGCGACTGCTGCATCCGGGTATGAAGAAGGTTCTGCTGGGGCATCTCAGCAAGGAGAATAATTACTCGGAACTTGCTTATGAGACGGTTCGCATGGAGGTCACACTGGGAGAAGGCGACTGGCGCGGGGAAGATCTTGATCTTTCCGTGGCGCCGCGCACGGGTCTGTCCGCCGTGGCGACTGTCTGATCCGGAATCCGGAGAAGTTAACGATATTCTATTTATATAAAATAAATCAAAGCCTGCAGAGGGCAAAACAGGAGGAACATAAGATGCAAAAGACCATTATCACTGTTGTGGGCAAGGATACTGTCGGTATTATCGCAAAAGTATGCACGTACCTTGCGGAGAACCAGGTAAACATTCTGGATATCTCCCAGACGATCGTACAGGAATATTTTAACATGATGATGATCGTAGATGCCAATAATTCCGCGAAGGCAACTGGTGAGTTGGCGGATGACCTTGACGCTCTGGGCCAGGAGATCGGCGTAAAGATCCGCTGCCAGAGAGAAGAAATCTTCGAGAAGATGCACAGAATCTAAGGCAGGAGGTTTCTTATGATTAACATTTATGAAGTAAACGAAACCAATAAAATGGTAGAGCAGGAGAATCTGGATGTCCGCACGATTACAATGGGCATCAGTCTGCTGGATTGCTGTGACGAGAACCTGGAGAAGCTGAACGAAAAAATCTACGAGAAGATTACGCGTCTTGCGAAGAACCTGGTATCGACCGGCGAGGCGATCTCGAAGGAATTTGGAATCCCGATCGTGAATAAGCGTATCTCTGTAACTCCGATCGCTCTAGTCGGCGGCAGCGCCTGCCATTCGCCGGAGGATTTTGTGACGATCGCACAGACACTGGATCGCGCGGCGAAGACAGTTGGTGTGAATTTCCTCGGCGGATATTCCGCACTGGTATCCAAGGGCATGACGCAGGCGGACCGCAACCTGATCCTGTCGATTCCGAAGGCTCTGGCTACTACGGAGCGCGTGTGCAGCTCCGTGAATGTCGGCTCCACGAAGACCGGTCTGGATATGGATGCGATCAAACTGATGGGAGAGATCGTGAAGCAGACCGCGGAGGAGACGAAGGAACAGGATTCTCTCGGATGCGCCAAGCTGGTGGTATTTTGCAACGCTCCGGACGATAATCCCTTCATGGCCGGCGCGTTCCACGGCGTGACGGAAGCAGATGTGATCATCAATGTCGGAGTCAGCGGCCCCGGCGTAGTAAAAACCGCGCTGGAGCAGGTGCGCGGGGAGAACTTCGAGGTTCTCTGTGAGACCGTGAAGAGGACCGCATTCAAGGTAACCCGTGTGGGTCAGCTGGTTGCGCAGGAAGCATCCGCGCGGCTGGGTGTTCCTTTTGGCATTGTGGATCTGTCCCTGGCTCCGACTCCCGCAGTCGGCGACAGTGTGGCGGAGATTCTGGAGGAAATGGGTCTGGAATCCGTCGGAGCTCCTGGTACGACGGCAGCCCTGGCTTTGCTGAATGATCAGGTGAAGAAAGGTGGCGTAATGGCTTCCTCCTATGTGGGCGGTCTGAGCGGCGCATTCATCCCGGTTAGTGAGGATCAGGGCATGATCGATGCGGTGGTGCGCAATGCACTGACGATTGAGAAGCTGGAAGCTATGACCTGTGTATGCTCCGTTGGCCTGGATATGATCGCGATTCCCGGTGATACACCGGCATCCACGATCTCCGGTATTATCGCGGATGAAGCGGCAATCGGTATGATTAACCAGAAGACGACGGCAGTACGTCTGATCCCCGTGATTGGCAAGGGCGTCGGCGAGACTGTAGAGTTCGGCGGCCTGCTGGGATATGCTCCGATTATGCCGGTCAATCCCTTCTCCTGTGAAGCTTTCGTAAACCGCGGCGGACGTATCCCGGCGCCGATCCACAGCTTTAAGAACTAACAGTGGATTATGGCAAGCAAAGCAGAGAATTTATCAAAGGAAGAACTGGCGCTGGAGGTCATCCGGCGCCTGAAAGAAGAATATCCGGACGCGGATTGTACATTGGATTATGATCAGGCGTGGAAGCTCTTGGTCAGTGTCCGCCTGGCTGCTCAGTGTACCGATGCGCGCGTGAACGTGGTCGTGGAGGATCTTTACCGGAAATATCCGGATGTGGAGGCTCTCGCCGCCGCAGAGCCGGAGGAGATCGAAGCCATCGTAAAGCCGTGCGGTCTCGGCCGCAGTAAAGCCAGAGACATCAGCGCGTGTATGCGCGTGCTCCGGGATCAGTATGGAGGTAAAGTGCCGACGACGTTTGAGGAGCTGCTGGCGCTTCCCGGCGTGGGACGCAAGAGTGCGAACCTGATTATGGGAGATGTCTTCGGCAAGCCGGCGATTGTAACGGATACGCACTGTATCCGCCTGGTGAACCGGATCGGCCTGGTCAATCAGATCAAAGAACCGAAGAAAGTGGAGATGGCGCTCTGGAAGATAATTCCGCCGGAGGAGGGCAGTGATTTCTGTCACCGCCTGGTGTATCACGGTCGTGAGGTCTGTACCGCCAGGACGAAGCCGCACTGTGAGCGCTGCTGCCTGGAGGATATCTGCGCAAAGAAACTTTAATCTCCCCCTTGCAATTTTTGGCAAAGAGGGCTATAATCAATACCGAATCACTATTTCGATAGATAAGAGAAAAGCAACGAAGGTGCAAAGTAAAAGCATGAACTTCCGTCAGAGAGAGAGGATCATCGGCTGAAAGTCTTCTCAGGTTCAGTCATGTGTTTGAATTTCACACCGGAGCTGTGCTTCCGAACTTCAGGTATTGTCAGGCGTTCGTTTGTCTGGCAGGAACAGTAAGAAGCGCCGGGATTCCGCACGTTACGCGGTCTGAGTGCCTGCGATAAGCAGGAATTAGGGTGGTACCACGATAGCCTCGTCCCTTTCGGGACGGGGTTATTTTTTAAGGAGGAAGTCATGAAAGAGAAACTGGAAAAGATTCGCAGTGAAGCACTTGCGAAGATTGAAGAATCCCTCGATATGGATAAGCTTAACGAGATCCGTGTCGCTTATTTAGGCAAGAAGGGTGAATTGACCGAGGTATTAAAGGGCATGAGAAATGTCTCCCCCGAAGATCGCCCCAAGGTAGGACAGATGGTGAACGACACCCGCGCAGCTATCGAGGCGAAGCTGGAAGAGACGAAGAATGCTTTTGCAGCTAAGATGCGTGAAGAGCAGCTGAAGGCAGAGGTGATCGATGTTACGCTGCCGGCGAAGAAGACCAAGGTGGGTCATTCTCATCCCAATTCGGTTGCACTGGATGAAGTAGAGCGTATTTTCATTGGTATGGGCTATGAAGTAGTGGAAGGTCCCGAAGTAGAGTATGACTACTATAACTTTGAAGCGCTGAACATTCCGGCGAATCATCCGGCCAAGGATGAGCAGGATACGTTCTATATTAATAAGGATATCGTACTTCGTACCCAGACCTCTCCGGTACAGGTACGTACCATGGAGAAGCAGAAGCCTCCGATCCGCGTGATTGCTCCCGGCCGCGTATTCCGTGCGGATGAGGTGGATGCCACCCATTCTCCCTGCTTCCATCAGATCGAAGGTCTGGTTATCGACAAGGGTATCACTTTTTCGGATCTGAAGGGAACTCTGGCAGAGTTTGCGAAGGAACTGTTCGGACCGGAGACGAAAGTAAAGTTCCGTCCCCATCATTTTCCGTTTACCGAGCCGAGTGCAGAGGTAGATGTTACCTGCTTTAAGTGCGGCGGTAAGGGCTGTCGTATGTGCAAAGGCTCCGGTTGGATCGAAATCCTTGGCTGTGGTATGGTACACCCCAAGGTACTGCGTATGAGCGGCATCGATCCGGAAGAGTACTCCGGGTTCGCATTTGGCGTAGGTCTGGAGCGTATCGCTCTCCTGAAGTACGAGATTGACGATATGAGACTGATGTATGAGAACGATGACCGTTTCCTGAAACAGTTCTAAGAGAAGAGAGGAATTTTAGAGATGAATACACCTTTATCCTGGATTAAAGCATATGTACCTGAGCTGGAATGCACTGCTCAGGAATATACGGATGCCATGACATTAAGCGGCACCAAAGTAGAAGGCTATGAATGCCTGGACAAGAACCTGGAGAAGATCGTGGTCGGCCAGATTGTTTCCATCGAGAAGCATCCCGACGCTGAGAAGCTGGTGATCTGCCAGGTATGGATCGGAAGCGGAAGCATGATCCAGATCGTAACCGGTGCGAACAACATCAAGGCGGGCGACAAGGTTCCCGTTGTTCTGGATGGCGGCCGCGTTGCTGGCGGACATGACGGCTCCCCTCTGCCGGAGGATGGCATCAAGATTAAGAAGGGCAAGCTTCGCGGCATAGAGAGCAACGGCATGATGTGCTCCATCGAGGAGCTTGGCAGCAGCCGTGATATGTACCCGCTGGCTCCGGAGAATGGCATCTACATCTTCCCGGAGGATACCGAAGTCGGAAGCGACGCTGTAGAGGCGCTTGGCCTGCATGACGTTGTCTTCGAATATGAAATCACGAACAACCGTGTAGACTGCTACAGCATCCTTGGTATCGCAAGAGAAGCGGCAGCTACCTTTAAGAAGCCTTTCGTACCTCCTGTACCGGTCGTAAAGGGCAATGACGAGAACGCAGCGGATTATATTTCTGTAGAAGTAAAGGACGGCAATCTCTGCCCCCGTTATTGCGCAAGAGTTGTTAAGAATATCAAGATCGAGCCTTCGCCTGAATGGATGCAGCGCCGTCTGGCTGGCTGCGGTATCCGCCCGATCAACAACCTGGTAGATATCACGAACTATGTAATGATGGAGTACGGCCAGCCAATGCACGCCTATGATTTGGATCATGTTGCCGGTCACAAGATTATCGTGCGCCGCGCCGAGGATGGTGAGGAATTCCAGACGCTGGACGGTCAGTTCCGCAAGCTGGACAAGGATATGCTGATGATCTGCGATGCGGACAAGCCCATCGGACTTGCCGGCATCATGGGCGGTGAGAACTCCAAGATTACGGACGATGTAACCACGATGCTGTTCGAGGCTGCCTGCTTCGACGGCACGAATATCCGTCTCTCCTCCAAGCGCCTGGGTCTTCGTACCGATGCTTCCGGTATCTTCGAGAAGGGCTTGGATCCGAACAATGCAGAGGAAGCCATGAACCGTGCCTGCCAGCTGATTGAGGAGCTGGGGGCCGGTGAAATTGTCGGCGGTATGGTAGATGTATATACGACGGCTTCCAGCCCGAAGCGCATCGCATTCCGCCCTGACTGGTGCAATGCTTTCCTTGGAACGGATATTTCGAAGGAGGCGATGATTTCTTACTTTAAGAAGATTGATCTGGATTATGATGAGGTATCCGAGGAGGTTATCGTACCTTCGTTCCGTCAGGATCTGGAGTGCGAGGCCGATCTGGCGGAGGAAGTGGCACGTTTCTACGGATATGACAATATTCCAGTTACTCTGCCCCGCGGCGAAGCCACGAATGGAAAGCTGTCCTTCAAGCTGCGTGTAGAGTCTGTAGCCCGCGAAGTTGCTGAGTTCTGCGGTTTCAGCCAGGCGATGACCTACTCCTTCGAGAGCCCGAAGGTATTCGACAAGCTTCTGATTCCGGAGGACAGCCCTCTGCGTCAGACGGTTACGATCCTGAATCCTCTGGGTGAGGATTTCAGTATTATGCGTACCCTTCCGCTGAACGGTATGCTGACATCCCTTTCCATCAACTATAACCGCAGAAACAAGAGTGTTGCTCTATACGAGCTGGCGAACACCTACCTGCCGAAGGCTCTGCCTCTGACCGAGCTTCCGGAGGAGCGCGTACAGCTGATTCTGGGCAGCTATGGCTGTGGTGATTTCTTTACCATGAAGGGTGTTGTGGAAGAGTTCTTCGACCATGTTGGTCTTCACAAGAAGCTTTCCTATGATCCGAATGGCGGCAAGACCTTCCTGCATCCCGGCCGTCAGGCAGTCTTCAGCTATGATGGCAAGGTGGCCGGTTACCTGGGCGAGATTCATCCGCAGGTTGCTGATAACTACAGCATCGGAGAGAGAACCTATGTAGCAGTTATCGATATGCCGGTAGTTACTGAGATGGCAAGCTTCGACCGCAAGTACACCGGTATTGCGAAGTTCCCGGCAGTTACCCGCGATATCAGTATGACGGTTCGCAAGGAGATCAATGTCGGCCAGATCGAGGAGATCATCGAGAAGAAGGGCGGAAAGCTTCTGGAAAGCTTCCGACTGTTCGATATCTACGAAGGCGCACAGATCAAGCCCGGCTATAAGTCGGTTGCCTATTCTGTAACCTTCCGCGCGAAAGATCGCACGCTGGAAGATAAGGATGTATCTGCCATTATGGATAAGATTATGAAAGCTCTGAGTGACCTGGGAGCGGAACTGAGAGCATAAATCCATGCAGAAGAAAGAAAAAGAAGGTAAAGGTTCTTCCCTGCTTCCGGCGATTCTCGTCTTTGGCGTTGTGGATGTACTTTGCGCCGCTTTTCTGATCTTCAGTCTGCTGCAGTCCCCTTCCCGCACTGGTGAGGAGGCTGCAGCGGAGACGCTTCCGGCCTTCGAGGAGAATGCGGCAGCCTACGGGAATTATGATTTTGACGGAACATACGCCGCAGCGAATGCGGTAAATTACGTATCGCCGACGCAGCCGGAGACGATAGCGACTGTACCGGAGATCACGGTTCCGGAGACAACCACAGCAGCCACTTCGGATAACCCTGCGGATGTACCGACGGATCATCCCTGCTACGGCTTTATTTTCCCGGACAGTGATGAGAAACTAATCACGACAGAGCAGATTGATGCGTATGCCTATACGAAGGATCTCTGCCAGCGGGCGGTCAGCGAGCTTTTTGCCCGTTACGGCTATGATTTCAGCAATGCGGATACGAAAGCATTCTTCAATCAGTACAGCTGGTATCTGAATATGACGAAGACCAGTGATCAGGATGGTATTATCGCAAGATTTACGTCGGTGGAGAAGATGAATTTCGATACGCTCCGTGCCTATGAGCAGGCGCATGGCTGGGGATAATCTACAAAAAATCAGAAATCGCTTGTATTTTCTGGCCGGATATGCTACACTATCAACGTATGACCATTAGGAGGAGCTAAAATGGACGTTTTAAAAGTAATTTTAACTGTAGTTTTAGTGCTGATCAGCATTGGTATGACGGTTATTATTCTGATGCAGGAAGGCAAGGGCAACGGCCTGAGCGGCGGCATTGCCGGCGGAAGCGGAGACAGTTATGTCAGCCGCAACAAGGGTCGTACAGCCGAAGGCAAGATGGTACGCTACACCACGATCCTTGTAATTGCTTTCATGGTAATTTCTCTGATTCTGAATATTCTGTAATTCGGAGGAGTTCATCGTATCGGAATAGAACGGCAGTATTCTGTATGGATTTATTTATATGAATACAGGTGCGCCATACAATCTGCGATCTTACATACAGCCCATGGTTTTGCGGAAGAATAACCATGGGCTGTTTTGTATATGTGCAGACAGAGCGCAAATATTCAGAAGACAGAAAAGACGGAGAAGAGAAGCAGTAATGGACAGAGAAACGTTTAAAAAAAGAAAAGAAATGATACAGGCGCTGATGTGTGATCCGAATTATACACCGATGAAGATCAAAGAACTGGCGATTCTTCTTCAGGTTCCGAGAGAGCAGAGAGAGGAACTGAAGGAGGTACTGGATGCTCTGCTGGCGGAAGGAAAGATCGGCATTTCGAAGCGCGGAAAATATGGCAGGCCGGAGGATACGGCTCTTGTGGGAATCTTCACCGGAACCGCAAAAGGATTTGGCTTCGTTACTGTAGAGGGCATGGATGAGGATATCTATATCCATGAGTCTAATGTGGACACGGCCATGCACGGCGATACGGTACAGGTGGCAGTAATCGAGAGCGGACGCGGCGGCCACCGCACCGAAGGAAAAATTCTGCGTGTGCTGGAACGTGCTTTTGCAGATGTTGTGGGAACTTTTCACAAGAGTAAGCATTATGGGTTCGTGGTTCCGGAGAATCAGCGGATCGGTGTAGATATCTTTATTCCGGAAGGAAAGGATATGGGTGCGGTGAACGGCCACAAGGTCGTTGCGCATATTAAGAATTACGGTGATCAGAGGCACAGCCCCGAGGGCGAGATTACAGAGATTCTGGGACATGTGAATGATCCCGGTGTGGATATCACAGCAGTTGTGCGCGCCTACGGAATCCCGGATGAGTTTCCTCCGGAAGTGATGGAGCAGACGGCACAGGTCGGAGAGAGTGTGGATACGTCTCTCTTTAAAGACCGTCTGGATCTGCGGGACTGGCAGATGGTGACCATTGATGGAGAGGACGCGAAAGATCTGGATGACGCTGTCTCTGTTACCAGAAATGGCGATGGCTATGTGCTTGGTGTGCATATCGCGGATGTCAGTCAGTATGTGCCGGAGGATTCCCCTCTGGATAAAGAAGCCAGGACAAGAGGAACTAGCGTATATCTGACAGATCGCGTGATCCCGATGCTGCCGCACCGCCTGTCGAATGGAATCTGTTCGCTGAACGCAGGTGAAGATCGTCTGGCGCTGAGCTGCATCATGGAGATTGGTGCAGATGGTACGATCCAGGGACACCGGATTGCGGAGACACTGATCCGCGTGAACCGGCGCATGAGTTACACAGCAGTGGCGGCGGTTCTGGACGGGGATGAAGCAGCGCAGGCAGAGTACGCGGAAGAGAAAGAGATGTTCTTTCTCATGAAAGAGCTGGCAGACAAGCTTCGCAGGAAGCGCAGAAAGCGCGGATCCATTGATTTCGATCTGCCGGAATGCAAGATCATCCTGGATGAGAAAGGCCGCCCGGTGGATATTCACCCTTATGAGAGAAATGCGGCGACGGATATCATTGAAGATTTTATGTTGGCGGCAAACGAGACGGTTGCAGAGGATTATTTCTGGCAGGAGCTCCCCTTTGTATATCGTACTCATGATAAACCGGACCCGGAGAAAGTCAGTGAGCTGGCGGCACTTCTCCGCCCGCTGGGAGCGAAGTTGCATACCAGCAACGGAGAACTGCACCCGAAGGAGCTGCAGAAGCTTCTTGCCGACATCGCCGACCGGCCGGAGGAGGCTTTTATCAGTCGTCTGGCGCTGCGTTCTATGAAGCAGGCACGGTACAGCATCGAATGCACGGGGCATTTCGGACTGGCGGCAAAGTATTACTGTCACTTTACATCGCCGATTCGCCGATATCCGGATCTGCAGATTCACCGGATTATCAAGGAAAACCTGCGGGGAACACTTGACGAAAAGAGAGTCAGTCATTATAGTAAGATATTGCATGGGGTTGCAGACAGCTCATCGAAGACCGAACGCAGAGCCACGGAGGCGGAGCGTATGGTCAACAAGATGAAGATGGCACAGTTCATGCAGCCGAAGATCGGAGAGTGCTTCGATGGCATGATCTCCGGCGTGACCCGCTGGGGGATGTATGTGGAGTTGCCGGATACGATTGAGGGACTGGTGCATGTGAATAACCTGATTGACGATTATTATTCTCTCGATGAAAAGCGCCATGAGCTGGTCGGTGAGATGACAGGCAGGCGGTTCCGCATGGGCGAGCCGGTTCGCGTACGTCTGGTCGGTGTTGATCTTCATGCGAACACGATTGATTTTATTCTGGTGGAGCCGGAAGACGAGGACGATATTTTCAGCGAAGGCACTTCGGAAAGGAAGAAGAAACATGGGAAAGGAAAGCATTAAATTAATCGCCAACAATAAGAAAGCGTACCATGACTATTTTATTGAAGACACGTATGAAGCCGGAATTTCTCTGGCCGGTACGGAAGTAAAATCCATGCGAATGGGTAAGTGCAGCTTGAAGGAGTCCTTTATCAAGGACGAAAAGGGCGAGCTCTTCATCTACGGTATGCACATCAGCCCGTATGAGAAAGGGAATATCTTCAATAAAGACCCGCTCCGCGTGCGCAAGCTGCTGATGCACCGCTATGAGATCAACAAGATCATGGGAAAAGTGACCATCAAGGGCTATACGCTGGTACCGCTGAAAGTCTATTTCAAAGGCAGCCTG
Organism: Hominifimenecus microfluidus; assembly: GCA_020687485.1. Lineage (GTDB taxonomy): Bacteria > Bacillota > Clostridia > Lachnospirales > Lachnospiraceae > Hominifimenecus > Hominifimenecus microfluidus. The sequence continues at coordinate 46,115 of JAJEQR010000021.1, forward strand.
GTAAAGGTCGAAATCGGTCTTGCGCGAGGCAAGAAGCTCTACGACAAGCGAGAAGACATGGCGAAGAAGGATCTGCGCCGCGAGACGGAGAGAGAGTTCAAGGTGAAAAACCTCTGATGCCAGGATCAAAGGTGAGGAACAGCGATCGTGCCTGTACGGAGAGGTGTCCGCACCTGGGAGCCTTCTGAATGGTATAAAAACAAAAACTAAGGGCATCCTATCCAATAAGAGAAACTTTCGTATAAGAGAAGAAAGGACACTTTTAACATGGATAAGATGCTGACAGGACAGATGGTTCAGGATTACAGTATGCTTCATGAGAAGCTGCGCCCGGACATGAACTACGATATTATAGAAAGGCCGCTCTTCATTGGTGGAAGAGCGGCCTTCTTTTACTGTGTAAATGGCTTCGTATCAGATGAAAATATTCAGAAAATTGTACAGTTCTTCCTGGGCGTCAAGGGAAGCGAGATGCCGAAGGAAGCCGAAGCTTTCGCCGAAAGTTATGCTGCCTACGGGGACGTTGTTTTGAAACAGGACATTTCCTCGCTGATTACGGCGGTTCTCTCCGGGCTGGGTATACTCGTTGTGGACGGTTATGACAGTGGACTTGTCTTTGATATCCGCAATTATCCGGGGCGCGGCGTGCAGGAGCCGGAGAAGGACAAGGTTCTGCGCGGAGCACGCGACGGATTCTGCGAGAACGTCGTTACGAATACCGCATTGATCCGCCGCCGCATCCGGGATCCGAGACTTCGCACCGAGATGTTCCAGGTGGGAGATATTTCCCATACAGATGTTGCTGTTGTCTATATGGAAGGCATCGTTCGTAAGGAACTTCTGATGAAGATTAAACATCGTCTAAAGCAGATGAAAGTGGACGCGCTTACTATGAGTCAGGAAAGCCTGGCCGAGTGCCTCTACCGGCAGAAATGGTTCAATCCGTTCCCGAAATTCAAGTTCAGTGAGCGGCCGGATACGGCAGCTGCGCATATTCTGGAGGGCGGACTGGCGGTCCTTGTGGATAATTCTCCGTCTGCCATGATCCTTCCGGCATCGATCTTCGATATGGCAGAAGCAGCGGACGATTACTACTTCCCGCCTCTGACCGGAACGTACCTGCGTTTTTCCCGCATCCTGATCAGCCTGATCGCGTTGCTGCTCCTCCCGCTTTATGTGCTCCTGATGCAGAACCCTCAGTGGATTCCGGAATGTATGCAGTTCATTAAACCGGCAGAGGAGATCAATGTTCCTATCGTGATTCAGGTGCTGATCCTGGAGCTGGCAGTGGATGGCCTGCGCCTGGCATCCGTCAATACGCCGAACATGCTCTCTACGCCGCTCAGTATCATCGCTGCGCTGGTACTCAGCGATTTCTCCGTAGAATCCGGCTGGTTCAATTCGGAAGTTATGTTGTATACGGCCTTCGTGACGGTCGCCAACTACACACAGACCAGCTACGAACTCAGCTACGCGATCAAATTCTTCCGGATACTGCTTCTGCTGCTCACGGCGCTCTTTAATGCCTGGGGCTTTGCCGCAGGACTTATCATCCCGGTGTGGGCAGCCGCCTCGAACCGCACGATCGGCGGCATGAGCTACCTCTACCCGCTGATCCCGTTCCGCTGGAAGGAGCTGAAGAACCGGCTGCTGCGACCGAGAATCCGTCATAGAACAGAAGAATAGATTGAGATATTTCTGTATATAAAGTAAAACCTTCCACATTATCTTAAAATTATCCCGTTGCGGCAAATAAGTAAAAATGATAAAATAAAACCATCGAACCGGTCGAGAAAAGCATGAGGAGGATGTTAAATGAAAATAAGAAAGTGTGGAAGGTTTGCAATCGCTCTTGCTCTGGCATTTTCAATGGCAGCCTGCGGACAGGCAGCATCCGGAGATGCGAATACAACTGCTGCAGCGGATACGACGGAAGCTGCTGCGACTGCAGAGAGCACGGTAGTGGAGAGTACGGCAGAGGAGAGTACGCAGCAGGAGACAAAAGCTGCAGAGACAGAAGCGGAGACTCAGAAAGCGGCAGAAAGTGACAAGAAAGCCGTCAGCTTTACGGTGGATGAAGAAAACAAGGCGATTTATGCACCACAGGAGCTGGAGATTGCACCGGACAGCGATCGTGCATCGCCGGTAGAAGTGTATGAAAAGTTCGATTGGTATGTATGGAATTTCGATATTGATCCGGAGCTTGATGCAGTAGGAACCTTCGGCGATGGCGTAGGAACCATTTATTTCCGCTTATATGTTCCGGAGACAAAAGAAGGGGAAACCTACCCGATTGTTATGGGACTGGGCGGTCTTGGAAACAGCAACAGCTTTGTGAATAATTCCTATGCAAGATACGGCGCTTATTATGCCTGTGATACAATTCAGGAAAAATATCCAAGCTACGTACTTACCTTCCATGTTCCTTTTGAAGCCTGCACGAATTATGACGCAGAGCTGGCATATGTATATCAGTTCGGTGAAATTGCCAAAGCGGTAGCGGCAGAATACGGAAACGTAGATATGGATCGCATTTATTCTACCGGACTCTCTCAGGGCGCTGGCTGGAGTTATGAGCTGGCCGCGGTGCAGCCGGATCTTCTGGCAGCAATTCTGATTGATGCCGGAACAACGGTACATACTACATGGGGCGATCAGTGCGACATGCAGGCGATTGCCGACAGTGACGTTAACATCTATATTCTCCACGGATATAATGATCAGTATATCCCTATAAATGAAGCGTATCGAACCTATAATACGCTGCAGAAGATGGGAAAGAAAAATATGCTGATGCGGATTACGGATGACAAGCATGGTATTGTGAATATTCCGTTGTGGTCGAATACCGAGATTACTGATTTTATGGACTGGATGCTGAGCCAGAAGAAGAGCGTTCCCTGCGTGGATACGCCGGTACTGGAAGAAGACGGCGAATATAAGGATTATCGCTGGGCCGGTGTATGGGCTCTGGAAAATATTGACGGCTGGCAGACAGCTATTGATTATGCCAACTGGGTAGAGCCGAAGGAAAATGCAACGTGGGAACAGCTGAAGAGCGACGTTGCTGTTGGTTTCGCAGATGGAAAGGGCGGTACCGGCAAGTGGAATCTGGCCAGAATAAGAATCGGCGATGAACTGCAGACGACATATGATGATAAGGGAAAAGTTGCAGGATTGCTTTCTACGGAAGCAGATGCTGAGAAAACGATCGTAGTGAAACCGGGTGATATCCTGGCAGTTACGATTCAGGGTTACACCGGAGCTTATGGAGATGACTGGGAAGCCTTCCAGAAAGAGTGGAGTGTAGATTGGGCAGTATTAAAGGGCAGTGTGACGAATATTGAGCTGACCTCCGAAGCAAGCCCTACCGCAGTGGTACGTCCGTCAACGGTTGCACTGGCGAACGGAGCAGGACCGAACCAGAACAACTCTCTGTATACATGGAATGCAATCGATGGAAGACAGGTTTACTGCAGAATTGATGTTGCAGAAGAGTTTGAAGGAGAAGAGTTGGTAGTTGCTTTCCGTCTGACCAGAGATCTTGGCAATGGAGAGTACGCTTCTTACTGGCATATGGTTCAGTGTGAAGTTCAGAAGTAAATGAATCTATCGGGAAAGAGTTGCGCTTCGGCGGAGCTCTTTTCCTGGTATTTGGGAAGGAAAAGAATGACATGGACCTGAGCAGGCGAAAAAAGGAATTTCTTCGTATTCATCATCTGGAGGCAGAGACGCAGGATAATCATATTCTGAAGTCTTTAACCTTTTGTCTGTATGAAGGGGAGACTGTAGGATTCCTGGAAAAGGATGATTCCGGGATGGATGCGCTTCTGTCCATTCTCTGCGGGAGTGAGAAGCAGGTATCCGGGAAACTTTATCTGGAGGGCAGAGAAGTTTCCGGATGGGAGGAAACAGAGGCCAGAAAGCAGGGAATCTATCGGATTCACCCGGAAAGCAGCCTGATTCAGCATATGGATGTTGCAGAAAATCTTTGTCTGATGCGTCCTTCCATGCAGGTGCCGAGGACGGGAAAGCTTTTTTTGCGAAAAAAATCCCTGCATTTTCTGACGAATGAGTACCTGGAGGCATGGGGAATTTCGATTGACAGTAAAAAAAGAGCGGAGAGCCTGACTCGTCTGGAGACACTTCTTCTGCTTATTATAAAGGCGGAAATGTGTCATGCAAAAATGCTGATTCTGGATCATGTCTGTGAAGATGTGATCGGGGATAATACAGATGCCATGCTGAGGATTCTGAGCACCATGAAAAGCAGAGGGATAACAGTACTGATCGTAGAAAAGCAGCCGGATTTGATGCTACAGTGTGCAGAACGAATTATGGTTATGGATCAGGGAAATCTGATCGGAGATTATTATGCAGATGAATGTTCTGAAAAATTGCTGCAGATCCAGCTGGGAAGCGATGATTTGGAATATGGAAAGAATTCCATGGAAGAAAGAGAAAGTGAAATTCTGAATCAGGAGTATTGCTTCTTCTGGGAAAATGATACAGAATTTATTTTTAAAGCAGGAGAGGTACTAGGGATTATATTGCCGCATATCAGCTGGAAAGAATTTCAGGGAAAATGTGAAATCTTAAAAGGCAGAGAGCAAGAAAATAAGGCAAGGATTTCTGTTTTGCCGGGAGCAGAGGCTTCTTTTGGGATTTATCCGGAGTTAAGCCGCGCGGAAAATCTGAACTTTCGGATTCTGGGAAGAATCCGGGGCAAATTTGGAATGATATCGAACAGAATACTAAGATTCTCGTATGGAGAATATTTTTCCGATCATGATCCATGGAGAAAATCGTCCGAACTTGGGACAAAAGAAAAAATGCAGCTGGCAATCGCTGGATGCAGCAGAGAAGATCCGGATATTATTTTGATGGATCATGTCAGTTATGGTTTGGACATGGAAAATCTGAATGACCTGATCCAGGAGATATATCTTTTGAGCGGGCGTGGAATTTGTGTTCTTCTTTTAAATCCGGGATATTTGCTGGCGCGTCAGTGCTGCACTTCCGTCTGGGCGCGGTTTCCGGGAAAAAAAGCAGGGATTTTTTCGAAAGAGGATATACAGGAAGGGTTATTGAGCCAATACTTGTTTTTTGGGGATCGGGTATGGAAAGAAAACGAATGAAAATGTTATCAGGTTTTTTTGCAGCAATGTTGTTTTGCATGCTGGTAGGCTGTTCATATACGACGAGCAGTATTTCCAGTGAGGAGATAACCGTAGGTTTTATGGCAGCGGAATTCTCCAATGAATTTATGATATCCATACAGCAGGGATTTCTTGACCGGATGGAATTTTTTGGGTTGGAGGCAAAGATGCTTCTCTGCAATGTAGATCCGGCTCTTCAGATCAGTCAGGAGGAGGATCTGATTGTTCAGGGCGTAGATGCGCTGGTAATCCGACCGGCGGATTCAGAAATTGCAGAAACACTGATCGAAATTGCAGAACAGAATCAGATTCCGGTCTTTTTATATGACTGCTATATTCAGGAAGAAAATGTCGTTAGTGTGATTACGACAGATAACTATGCGATCGGACAGATTGCAGCGGAAAGTATGGGACAGTATTTGCTGGAAAAACGCGGAGAAGCGGAAGGGAAGATCGCAATCCTGTCAGGAAATCAGGCCAACAGTTCTCATACGGAACGTGTTCGTGGCTTCCGGGAATATATACAGAACGTATATCCGGAAATTGATATTGTTGCGGAAAGTTCGGTATTATCCGAAGAAAAAATTCTTGATACTACGCAGGATTGGATGACGATTTATGGAAGTGAACTGTCGGGAATTTATTCCGTAACCGATTTTAATACCGTAATTGCGGTAGAAGGGATCGAAAGTCAGGGATATTCCACCAACTGGCGGGAAGAGAACGGAATTATTGTAATCAGTACAGATGGAACGCCGGATAGTATTGCTCTGATACGGGATCATCGTCTGGCAGGAGTTGTTTCACAAAATGCGGTAAAGATCGGAGAAAAATCGGCGGAGATTGTGGAGCAGTATTTAACGGAGAAAAAACAGGTGAATTCATTTTATTATATTCCGTCTATGTTGATAACTTCTGAAAATATAGACAGTGAGGCGGTACAAAGTTTCGGTTTATGGGCAGACTGGTACCGGGAGCGAACGACAGGAGGCGGGGAAAAATCATGGAAAGAATAAAAGAGAAAAAACAACTGCTGACGGATAAAGAAATCCGAAGTATTCTTCCTGTGGCCGGATTAACGGTGTGTGCCATTCTTATACTGGCTGTCAGTACAGATACCTTTCTGAGCAGACAGAATCTGCTGAATCTTTTTGCGAAAGCAGCATCGTCACAGGTGATGGCGCTGGGAATGGCGCTGGTTCTGCTCTCAGGGTATTTTGATCTCACCGGAGGCGCGGTTGTTGTTCTTTCACTGGTTGGCTGCTTTCGTATGCTTCCGCCATTACATATATTTCCGGCAGGAACGGAAATTTTTGGGGTACTTGCGGTGGGAATTCTGTTGGGAGCGCTCAGCGGCACTTTTGTTGTCTACTGTAAGATGCCGTCTCTGCTAACATCGTTGGTTCTGATACAGATTTTTCGGGGATTGGCTTTTAAACTTTTAGAGGGGGATAAAATCTCAGAAATGAGTCGTCCGTTTCGATGGATCGGAACCGTTGTAACGTCAGGCGGTATTCCTGTTGCGGCGATTCTTGTATTGCTGCTGACTGTCATCATGCAGGTCACTTTGCAGAAAACGGTTCTGGGATATCATGCCAGAGGGATTGGAGTGAATGCAGAAATTGCGGAAACAGCCGGAGTCCCTGTAAAAAAGGTCGTATGGAAGCTATATGTTTTTGCTGGTTTCTTTTATGGAGTTTCGGCCATTCTGTTGGCAGGAAGAGTAGGAGTAATCAGTTCTTCACTGGCAGACGGGCAGGAGATGAGAGTTCTGGCAGGAGTTGTTCTGGGAGGATGCTCATTATCCGGAGGAAAAGGAAGCTTTTTGGGGTGTTATTTGGGGGTTCTTTTTCTCACGATAATAGATAATGCGATTAATCTGTTAAATATTTCTTCGTACTGGGGACAGTTTCTGCAGGGAATTATTATTTTCACTGCGATTTGGCTTGACACACGGATCAATTATGCAGGCAGGAGGAAAAGAATATGATTTCTGTTTTAATTGTGGATGATGAACCGGCAGTATGCAGACTGCTTCGTCATCTGATCAGGTGGGAAGAGTTGGATATGACATTGTCCGGATTTGTTTATGATGGCCAGGAAGCACTGGAACTTCTGGAAGAAAAGAAGCCGGATATTGTTATTACAGATATATGTATGCCAGGAAAGAGCGGTCTGGAGCTGATTCAGGAATCACAGTGCAGGGGATATGATATCAGCTATATTATTATCAGCGGGTATCGTGAATTTAAATTTGCGAAGCAGGCAATTTCACTGGGTGTAGAAGATTATCTTCTGAAACCATTGAAAGAGCAGGAAGTGAATCAGATTCTGTACCGGATAGGAAATCAAATTCGAAAAAAGAAAACAGAAGAAGTTCAGCAGATACAGAATGTGAAGAAACTGGAGAAAAGTATACGGCAGAGAGGAATGGAGCTTTTGCTGTATCAGATAAATGAAAACCAGGGTCTGTCAATGTGGAATCAGCAATACTGTTTTTGTTTTCAAAGTGAGTTCTTTCAGGTGTGGATGATTCGGATTGATCCGAAATATAAGGAACGTGAAGACCGCCTGGTAAAGAAGGAATTGCTTCAGAATACGCTGGAAATGCTTTGCGGGATTTTTCTTGAAGTGTGCCCGGACAGTGAACAGATGTTGATGAAACAGAGAGGATATATATTAACCAATGGAGGAAAAGAAAAAGAACTGATAGAGGCTGCAGAAAAATACAGGAAAAAATGGGGGCAGGAATACAAAGACTATGTACTTACAATAGCCGCAAGTCCAATTAAGAATGGAGCGTTGAATATTAAGGATGCAAGAATCCAGGCAGAAATGGAAATGAGGAGATCTCTGGCGGAAGGAATCGGCAGGGTATATTATTCAAAAATAGAACTTGCACCGCAGTCTGTATTCTCTGAAGCAGAGAAGTTAAGACTGACACAGGCGTTAAACAGTTGCAGTGAGGAATCTTTGATTCAGACTGTAAAAGAAATACTGGATGCAAAGGGAGAACCTGAAAAAAATACAGGGATTAAAGAAAAAGAAAAAACTGAAAGAGATCAAAATATCGAAAGAAACTGCCGAAGAGTGGAAAACGTTGAGCTTGGTATTACATGGATCAGGGAAGAGAAGAAAAAATTCAGTCAGCTGGAAGCAGAAGAAGAGGCTGACCGAAAAGAGAATACAGAAGAGTGCACAACGCTGGAAGAACTGGAGAGTCTTCTCTGGAGTGAATGCAGGAATCTTATCTTGCTGATTGAAAAATCCAGAAAGTTGCAAATCTCACTCCCTGTTCGAATGATTGAGCAGTACCTGAAAAATAATTTCAGAGAAAATATCAGCCTGGAAGAAGTAGCGGCATCGGTTCATTTGACGCCGGTTTATCTTAGTGGATTGTTCAAAAAGGAGACAGGAAAAACCTTTTCGGATTATTTGTTCGAGATTAGAATGGAAGAAGCGAAAAGATTGCTTCGCGAAGATACAGTAAAAATAAAAGATGTAGCGGAGCGTTCCGGATATGCGGATTCACGATATTTCAGTAAAGTATTTTCTAAAGCTTTTGGTATTACGCCGAAGGAGTACCGGCGTCTTCATTGCTGGCGAACATGATAAAGAGAATGATATATGGGATAGCAATGTTCCATGTGGTGCATCAGGAGCGATTATAATGAATGGAAAACGATGGAAGCACTGGAGGAATACTCGAAAATTTATACGTGTCCTGGAGAAACTAGGGGTAGATTTTTCGGATTCTGGAGATAATACAGATGAAAAAAGCTGGGTAAATCGAATCCTGGAACAGGCAGCATGGGTATCTGATGCGGGATATTCTTCCCGCTTGCTGAAAACACAGGCGCAGATCAATGCACTGCATAGTCAGATTAATCCGCATTTTCTCTATAATACGCTGGAAATGATTCGTAGCCAGGCATTGGATCGCGATGTCCCGGAGATTGCGGATATGGCGGAGACTCTGGCGAATATGTTTCGCTATAACATTGGTCAGCCGCAATCTCTTGCAACCTTTGAGCAGGAGTTGGAGAACGTAAAGAATTATTTCTTGATTCAGCAATACCGCTTCCAGAATCGCTTTGAACTGCAGATTGATATTGATTCTGAAGATAGTGAAATCCTTGAATGTCAGATTCCCAGGCTGACCATTCAACCGATTGTAGAGAATGCAGTGCATCACGGACTGGAACGCCGTTCCGGGAAAGGGATGGTTCGGATCAGCGCGTTTCTGACAGAACAGCGTCTGATTATACGTATTTCTGATGACGGTGCAGGAATGTCTCGGACACAGGCGGAAGCGCTGAGGGAAAAACTGAACGCGGGAATGGATGGGCTTATAACTTCCGGAACTCGTCACGGGATTGCGCTGGTTAATATTAGTGAAAGACTGAAGCTGTATTTTGGCGAAGAATATGGACTGTCCTTCAGCAGCGCAGAACAGTGCGGGACAATTGTGGAGCTTACACTTCCGCGCAAGGTGGAGAAAACGTTTAAGAATTCTACAGAAAAAGTCATGGAATCTTAAAAAAAACGTCAGTGACAGAACCCTCCCGGATATGTTATACTTGACCATGTTCCAGATAAGGGAAATCCTGGGAGGTAAGACGATTATGAAGATAAAGATGTTTATGCTGGGCGTTACCGCTGCGGTTGTGCTGGCAGCCTGTGGTGAGGGCGCGGTGATGGAATCCTCGAAAGCGGAGGAAACAACGGCAGCTGTGGCAAGCAGCGCGGAGACGGAATCGGTAAGCAATGCGGCAGAGAGTTCGGAATCGGAGAGCAGCACTGCAGAGGAAACGACAGTGGAAGCTTCACAGGCCACTACAGAAGCAGCGATCGCTCTCAGTGAGAAGGTAAAGATGGAAGCACCGGTTCTGTTGGAAGGCGGAAGTGCGGAGTTGGATCTTGATCAGGACGGCAATAAGGAGAAGATTCAGTTTACGGCAACAGCGGATGATTACGAACTGACAGTGAACGATGTGGTTACGCAGGGGACCGGATGGAGTCTGACTGGTGAAATCTACGCTCTGAGCATGGACGGAAGCACCGTAGAGCTGCTGATTCCGGAGGATGGACCGAGTGATGACCCTCTGATTTACGTATATGGATACGATAACGGTGGTATGAAACTGGCAGGAACGCTGGCAACTGGAATTCATGATATCAGCGTCGCAGATGGGAAGATTAATTGCCGGGAGCTCAGCAATATTTTCCAGACGGTGGGAGTATCAACGCAGTACAAGTACGAGAAGCACACACTGATTTCGGTGGATCTTGGCTTTTATAAGATGAACAATACCGTTACGGCACTGATGGAAATTCCGGCTTACGATGAAAAGAACGGGGAAGAGGGTGCCGTTGTGATCAGCGAAGGCAGCAGTGTGAAAATCCTCGGAACGGATAATAAGGAATGGATTGAAATTGAGGATATCGCAAGCGGAAAGACAGGCTGGCTGAAGCTGGCTCCGGATACATATTCTGATCTGGAGATCTCCGGGGCGGCGATTCCTTCCACGGTATGCTTTGACGGTATCATCCTGGCCGGATAAGGCTGTGGAAAGTTTTGCCGACGGTGCGGCTTTCGGCATAGAAAGGAGATATTCACGAGGAATGTCATTATTAAAACTTTCCCCCAGCTATAAGGATTATATCTGGGGCGGCCATCGACTGGTCGAAGAATATCATAAGAAATACGACGGAGATATCCTGGCGGAGAGCTGGGAGCTGTCTTGTCATCCGGACGGTCCCTCCTATCTTGCGGAGGGACCGGAGAAGGGACTGACACTGACGGAATATATTCAGGCGCATGGCAGAGATGTACTTGGCACGAACTGCAAGCGCTTTGCGGATTTTCCGATCCTGATCAAGTTCATTGACGCGAGAGGCAATCTGTCCATTCAGGTGCATCCGGACAACGCCTATGCCAGAGAGCATGAGAATCAGTTCGGCAAGACCGAGATGTGGTATATTATGGATGCGGCTCCGGGCGCTTTCCTCTACTATGGTTTCGATCATACGATCAGCAGGGAGGAGATGGAACAGCGAATCCGGGAGAATACACTGCTGGAGGTTCTCCATAAGGAACCGGTGGAGAAAGGTGATGTGCTCTTCATTCCATCTGGTACGATTCATGCAATCTGCGAGAATATTGTGATCGCGGAGATCCAGCAGAATTCGAACGTGACCTATCGCGTCTACGATTACGGACGACTGGGCGCAGACGGAAAGCCGCGTGCGCTTCATGTGCAGAAGGCACTGGATGTAACAAGAAGAGAACCTGCAGTCCGGGATCTTCACTGTGCCCCCCATCTGGCAGACTGTGAATACTTTACGGTCGATAAAGTCACTTTAGCAGAAGCAGATGACACATACTGCGGCTGCGCAGACGAGGGATCTTTCCACAGTATACTTATTATGGACGGTGAAGGAACGATCACCTGCGGAGCGGAAGCGTATTCTTTCCGCAAGGGCGACAGTTACTTTATCACCGCCGGAAGCGGAGCGTATACGCTGAAAGGATGCTGCGAAGCACTGATTTCGCATGTATCTGCGAAAAATGATCGAAGACAGAGCGACTAAATACATTGACACTCCCCATGCCTGAAGGCAGGGGCTTTACGTCATGATTGGTAAAAACTAAAAAAGAAGCGCATATAGAAAGAGACGAATCCTTTTGTACCTGATAACAGGAAGGGGTTCGTCTCTTTTTAGTATCATATCTGCTGTATCAAGAAAAATCTTCTTGCAATTCTTGCAGGAATGTGTTAACCTATAACTACTTTCTAATGCAATTCAAAGAGGTTCTTCTCTTTTCGCAGATTCAGAAATTCTTTAATATTCATTATTATCTGTATTGTATTTCACAGTTTTCATTAACTATTTGCTATAACGTATTTTTCTATCTGATTCGTATCTTATCTTGGTATAAGTTCATTGCAAGTTCTGCGAATGAGGCACTGCGAGTGGAGTTCTCAACTTCCTCAAACTTTACGTGGGGCTCCGCGCAAACCAAGGAAACCGGTTTTTGGGGGAGTTTACTGCGAACTCTACGTGTGGGCTCCGCGCAAACTCCGGGACAAGCCGAACCCGTCTTCACACGGCCACGGGTGCTGCGTTTCCGGCTCCGGGCCGCTCGCCTATTAATCG